>DNND01000122.1:56077-69655 GCA_003488005.1 Blastocatellia bacterium
ACCTCTGACCTCTGACTTCTGCTAGCTGACAACTGACTCAAGTTGCGACTCAAGCATCTGGATCATGCGATGCACTTCGATGTGCTCTTCTTTCTTGATCAGCGACTGCGCGTGCAGATTTTCCCAATCACCTTTGGGCACACGATGAAACGCCTCAACAACTTTCGGATCAAATTGTTTGCCGGCCCATTCATTTAGTTCCTGCGCAGCAGCTTCATAAGCTTTGCCTTTGCGATACACACGATTGCTGGTCATCGCATCGAACGCGTCCGCTACCGAGAATATACGAGCGCACAAATCAATATCTTCACCGCTCAAGCCCAGCGGATACCCCGAGCCGTCCCACTTTTCGTGGTGCTGGGCCACAACGCGCGCCGCACCTTCGAGAAAGTGAATGCCGCGCAAGATTTGCTGGCCATGCGAGGGATGTTCGCGCATGAGCACCCACTCCTGGTCCGTCAACTTCGCCGGCTTACGTAAAATGGAATCAGGCACTCCGATCTTGCCAATGTCATGCAACAACGAACCAAACTCAAGCGCCTTGATGCGCTGGCCGTCGAGCCCATACTCTCGGCCAAGCCGCAGACTGTAGGTCACCACCCGTTCCGAATGGCCATGCGTTTCCAGGTCGCGAGTCTCAAGTGCGGCCGTCAACGCTTTCAAGGTTGAACGATAGGCGTCCTCGAGAGAATTTAGTGCGTCGTCCAATTCAGCAGTGCGTTGCTCGACAAGTTCTTCCAGATGTCCTTCATAACGTTCTTTGGCAACTATCAACTCGTGATGCTCGAGCGCGCGCTTGACCACGGCTTCCACCTGTCGCAAGTCGAACGGTTTCATGACGTAATCAAAGGCCCCTAGTCGCAAAGCGCCGATGGCACTCTCGACCGTTTGCATGCCGCTGATCATTACCACCACGGTGTTGGGCGCCATACTTTTAACTTGCGGAATCATGTCGAGACCGCTCATGCCCGGCATGGTGATGTCGCTTATCACCAGTTCATACTCAGACGTCAACAGTCGCTCGAGCGCCTCTTCAGCCGACCCGGCTGTGATGCAATAGTACTGATCGCTGAACAGGTCAGACAGTATTGCCGTTATCTCCGGCTCGTCATCGACAATCAAAATTCGACACTTCACACTGGTAGACATTTGTTCCAACTCCTACTGAAGGGGGGATTGCGGTTCGATTACCGCCTGACAAGGCCTCGAGAGGGATTTAACGAAGGGTTCGAGGGGCGAGATGAAAATAGTCCCGCAGATGGGACCGGGTGCCATTCTACAAGTTTTACCAACTCGTGGCAAACATGTTTTTACACGGCGCAAAGTGCCATATTTACGGGTGTTGCAGCAAACGCAGAGATGAAAACGGTCGATTCCAGTGCGGTGACAGCAGAAACCCTGCCACTCACACTTAAACGATACTTAATAGGTCATCCGCGCCGCTGATTCATTGCCTGTAATTTTCTTGAGGCGGTAGCGGAATTGATCTCGTGTCAGACCCAGGAGATCGGCGGCTCGCGTTTGGTTGCCACTTGCCTGCGCCAGGGCCTGCTTCATCAGCGACGTCTCAACTTCAGTGAGCAAGATCCCTCCAGGTGGCAGATGCACACTCGCATCTTTGCCGATCACCACCATTCTTTGCAGCACACCTCCAGCGGTTCTTTCCGGAGCAATGTCCTGGGGCAAGTAGCGAGTTGTAATCACGTCGCCATCCTCGAGAATCATCGCCCGCTCGATAACGTTTCCGAGTTCACGCACGTTGCCAGGCCAACTGTACTGACGAAAGGCGCGAACCGCCTCAGGACTGAAACCACTAATGCGGGAGCCTCCATTTCGCAAGCCGCGCTTAACGAAGTGTTCCGCGAGAACCATTATGTCGTCTCCGCGTTCAGACAAAGGCGGAATATCAAGCTGAATCACGGCGAGCCGATAGTACAGATCGAGGCGAAAGCGTCGCTTTGCGCTTTCCCGTTTGAGATCCCGGTTCGATGCGGCGATCACGCGCGCGTTAAAAAGAACATCCTTCAGACCACCGACTCGGCGAAAGCTATTGTCCTCCAAGACGCGCAGCAGTTTTGCCTGGAGGTTTATGTCCAATTCGCTGATCTCATCCAGGAAGATCGTGCCGCCATCATTGGCCTGCTCGAACAATCCAGCCTTGCGGTTCTTCGCGTCGGTAAAAGCACCTTTTTCGTACCCAAAGAGTTCCGACTCGATCAAGTTCGACGGCAGCGCTGCGCAATTAATGGCGATGAAAGGATGAGCGGCGCGCTTTGAGCCGTAATGAATGGCGCGGGCCACGAGATCCTTGCCGGTGCCGGACTCACCTTGCAAGAGCACCGCCGACACCTGGCTTTCGGCGACCTTCTGCGCGATACGAAGCATCTCTCGCATAACGGGCGAGCGGCCAACGATTTGTTTAAAGGAGAAATTTTCCGAATGCGCCTGGAACCTACGCGGCCCGAGTTCTTCTGCGTTGGATTCCGCGGCAAAAAAGTTAATGGCCTTGAACAGGGCCTTCTCAGTAAATGGCTTTTGTAAGAAATCAACTGCGCCCCCTGCAAGCGCCTTTGCCCTCACGTCCGCGTCACCATGGGCCGTCACGAATACAATGGGGACTTTAGCGTCGGCGGCGCGCAACCGGCTTTGCAACTCTAAACCACTCGCTCCCGGTAACCTTACGTCGAGGATTAAACACGACGATTGGTCGGGACGGCCGAAACTCAAAAACTCTTCCGCGGACGCGAAATCCTCGACAGTGAAGCCTACCGATTCGACGAGTCGTTTAGTTGCTTTACGAATTGATTCATCGTCATCGACTATCGAGATTAGGGCTTCGTGGGCCATTTATGCCTCCCAGGTCTTTGAGCGCATTTTATGAGATTTAGCGCTGAAGGCTATTGGCTTTGAGGGTGACTGGATAGGACCTTAGTCGTACTGAGTACGCTGAGGCCTTGGCTAATTTCAGCGTTACGACCAGGTCGTTCCGATTCTCAGCTTCTCAGCCATGCGCACCAGTTCAGCTAAAGAATCAGCTTGCATCTTGTGCATCACGTGGCCGCGGTGAACTTTGATCGTCTTCTCACTGGTGCCGAGCGACAACGCGATTTGTTTGTTGAGCATTCCCGCGACGACCAGTGACATGACTTCTTTCTCGCGCGGCGTTAGCAAGCCAAGGTTTTTGCTCAGTTCGTCCAACTCCACTCGCTGGCTGCGCGTCGCCGCTGCTCTCGCAATCCCCTGGACGATCGCGTCGAGCAGATCCTGATCTCTAAAGGGCTTGGTAAGAAACTCTACGGCACCAGCCTTCATGGCCTGCACTGACATCGGAATGTCGCCGTGTCCGGTGATGAAGACGATTGGATAGTGAATGCCCCGCGCATTCATCTCCTTCTGCAAATCCAAACCGCTGAGTCCTGGTAAGCGCACATCCAGGACCACACAGCCCGGCGCGTCGACCAGCTCACCACTCAAAAACTCTGGCGCAGAGGAAAAAGTTTGAACGTCCATGCCGACGGCTGCCAGCAGGCGGCTGATGGCGCTGCGCATTGAAGCGTCGTCATCGATCACGAATACTACCGGCCTGGATTCTGCGTTCATTAGCTTGCCGGAGCGGATGGAAGAGTGAACTGAAATGTCGCACCCTTTCCTTCGTTAGGTGTGCACCAAAGTTTCCCGTCATGGGCCTCAACAATCGTCCGACTAATCGATAGACCGAGACCAAGCCCACCATCCTTGCTGGTAAAGAACGAGTCGAAAACTCGCTCATAGTTTTTTTGATCCAGACCGATGCCCGTGTCGCTCACCTTTACCGTCACCTCGCCAGGGCCGCTGGTGCGAGAGCTGATTACCACTTCGCGCGGCAGCCAGGTCGACTTGCTGATCGACTCGTTGCTATTGAGGATAAGATTCAGCAATACCTGCTGCAACTGAACCCTGTCGCCGATAACCGGCGGCAAATCGGCGGCGAGTTCCGGCCGAACCGAGACCTGGTTTCTGGCCAACTCGCTGGCTGACAATACGATTACCTCTCGAATTACCTCGTTAATATCCAGCGGCGTTTTTTGCGCGGTAGTCTTCTTCACCAACGCGCGAATTCCTTTTATTACGTCGCTGGCGCGCATCGCGTCACTGATCATGCAGTCAATGGCTTCTCGAGTGCTTTCCAGATCGGGTGTCTTGCGCGAAAGAAGTCGTAGGGAAGCATTGCCATTGGTGACTATGGCGCCAAGCGGCTGGTTCAGTTCATGAGCTATTGATGACGTCAACTCGCCTACAGTCAGCACGCGACTAGCGCGGGCCAGCTCGGTGTGCGCCTGCCTTAGTGCTTCTTCTGACAACCGGCGCTGAGTGGTGTCGATGATCGTGCCGACGTATTCGGCGATTTTGCCGGAATCATTGAAAACAGGGTGGGCCTGGCTGTGGACGTACCGCACCGTTCCATCGGGACGAATGATTCTAAAATGCAAATCAAATTCGCTTGCTTCGTTGGTTGTCTGCGTGAAAGCGCGCAGCGCAGCGGGAAAATCCTCCGGGTGAATGAACTGTTGGGCGGCTTCCAGAGTCAGCTTGAACTTCCCAGGGTCGAGGCCAAAGATGCGATAGTGTTCTTCGGACCAGAACAAATCTCCGGTAACAACATTCCAGGCCCAACTGCCGGTATGACTCAGCCGTTGCCCTTCCCGCAAGTAGGCTTCGGAACGGCGGCGATCTTCTTCCGCGCGCCTGTTCTCGGTGATGTCGTGCATCGTCGCGAGCAAGTACTTTTCCTGGCCGATTCCCACTTTATCGATGTTGCAGGAAATAAGGCGCGCATCGCCGGACTTGGTAAAGAAAGTCATTTCGAGGTCGCGCGCGAAACCTCGCTTCTGAATTTCAGTGAAAAGATGGCTCTGGGCAACCGGTTCGCGGTTAATGCCCAATTGGAGGCTAGTCCTGCCGACCACTTCTCCCCGGCTGAACCCGAACATTTTCACCCAAGCCTCGTTGATGTCGACAATCAATCCCTCGGGCAGTCGAGCGAGCGATATAGCAAATGGAGCTCTGTCGAAAACAATAGAAAACTTTCGCTCGCTCTCGAGTAAAGTTTTTTCAGCCTGTTTCCGCGAGGTCATGTTACGGCCAATGGTTGCGAGAGCAAGCCGGCGCCCGTTGCCCTGCTCCCTGATGAAGAAGAGGTGATGAAGCATCGGGATGGCGCTTCCCCCTTTGAAATTTTTGACGCGCACTTCTCCTTCCCAGCGCCCCTCGCGTAAAACTGTCGGCAGAATCTCACTCACGAATCTCTCTTGTTCTCCTTCGTCAATAAAATCGACGATGGCCGTTGCGCTTAGTTGAGCATCGCTGGATAGTCCGACCATCTGTAGTCCGGCGGGATTCACGAAAAGCACCTGGCCCTCCGGTGAGGCGATGCCGATAAAATCAGTACTGTTCTCGACCAGTGAACTAAGCGTGCGCTGTTGTTCTTCGGCAACCTTGCGGTCGGTAACGTATCGCTGGAATATTGCCAGGCCGCCATCCGGATTTGGGTAGATTCTATTTTCATACCATTCTCGCAGCCGGGGAGAATAATTCTCATCTGTTACCACCGTTCGCTCTTTCATTGAGCGATGCAGTTGCGCCCCAGACGTCGGATTTGGAAACACGTCCCACAGCACTTTTCCTATGAGATTGGCGGGAACTTTGCCGAGAAGTTTCAGTTGATCTTCAGCATGCTTGTTGAAGTATGTATAGCGCCAATCTTTATCTACGGCAAAAAAATTGTCGGTAATACTCTCGAGTATCATCTCTACCGTCGCGTTAGCTTCGGTCAATTGTGCCGTGCGCTCAACCACCCGTAGCTCTAATTGCTCGTTAAGTTTTCCTATCTCAGCTTGGGCCTGGTTGAGCTTCGGGGTCTCAATGACATCCCAGGTACCGCTGCGGCGCGCCAGCGCAAATTGGTGATTGCGGGCTACGTCGAGAATTTCCGCAGCGCCGAATCCTGACAATGGGTAACTGCACAAGACGCTCATCGGCTGATCTTTAATTGAATCGTTGAGCTGTTTTTCATACTCAGAAAAATCCCGCCATTCTTCCTGCCTCAGCCAACATGTGTCACCGGAAACCCTCATACCCGCATAGCCGCGGGCTAAAGCATCATTTAATTTTTCATTCCAGGTGGAAAGTACATCGTCGAGATTCACCGCGCCGTCTTTGAGATACCATTCGCTGCTCGAGAAAATTGCAATATTTTGTTCGGACCGATGCTGGTCAAGGTTGGGTACTGCCAGGCGCAGCTCGTTCCATGCTTCTTCTTCCGTCAGGGGAGCGGCGATGACCCAGACGCAGAATTCTTTGTGGTCCAGCCCGGCCTTGAAATAGGGAATGACGGTGTCAAGAAGGTCTTGTTTCGACTCGTAGAAATGACAGAAGTGCGTCCCCCATGTCATATGCCCTATGACATCAATTCCGCTATTTCTTAAACCATTTCCCATTGGAGCCTTTTCTATTCTGTTGAGTTGATCGCACAACAGTAACTCTGGTCAGCGATAGGACATCGGTCATAGGACTTCATGATTCCGCATTTGAATCTTTAAGATATTCACCATCTGGTTGCGGCTGGTTCGCTTTCGCAAAGTCAATAATAGAGTTCTGATCGCTTACGCAACAGCTTGGATGATTCGCAAGTTCGGAGAGAACCCACTTTAGACATCAGGCGATGTTCATTCTCCGCACGATGGAGTCGCTGGCGAGGTAGAAGTTTGCTGTGGGTGTCAGTATCCCACAATTCAATACTTCTGATCGCAGTTATTTAGGTTTCCTTTCGCGAGTCCTGCCGGATGGGTTGCGGTCAGCACAAACTGGGTCATTTGGCCCACGAGGGTGTTTTCATCCCTCAAAAACGCTATCTAAACAAGCGAGTTGATCGCGCAACCGCCCTTCTAATGCGGTCGTTTCCTCAACTGCGACACCCAAGCTGGGTGGCACGATGCATGCACCCGTACATTTTGAATTTCCCCGAATCCCCTGGCGCTGATCTTTCCTGAACTGAGTTCTTGTTCGTTTAGCATTCCTGCAGAGCCGGTCCTGAAACAGCGTGGATCAATTTGCGGCGCATTATCGCAGCTGTAAGTCTGCGACGAAGTTGTGTGCGGCGCTCGCGTTAACACCACCCGACATTGATGACTGGAGGTTGATCTAAACATGCCCAAGGAACAGCAAATAAAGCTTGCCATCTGTTTCATAGTGATTTCGCTAATCACTCCATTTGCCGTGTCAGATACGTTTGCCGAGGCCCCGCAAGCGAACACGCACATCATCAGAGAGATCCGCCACGAGTTGGCCACGCTGCCATATTACGGCGTGTACGATTGGCTCGAATTCCAAGTCATGCCCGATAGCACGGTAGTGCTGCGCGGCCAGGTAGTACGTCCCACAACCAAATCCGACGCCGAAGCTCGCGTCAAGGAAATCGACGGCGTGTCGAAAGTGGTGAATGAGATTGAGGTGTTGCCACTTTCTCCGCAGGACGACCGGTTGCGCACCGCGCTCTACCGAACGATTTACAGTTGGGATTCGCCGCTATTCCGTTACGCAACTCAAGCCGTTCCGCCGATTCACATTATCGTCAGCCACGGACGCGCCACACTGAAGGGCATCGTTGACTCCAAGGCCGATGCGCAGTTGGCTTATATGCGAGCTCGCGGTGTGCCTGGTCTCTTTGATGTCAAAAACGAACTACAAATCGCGGGCGGGATGCCTCGGTAAAGATCAGAGCTGAGTGCTGAGTGCTAAGTACTGAGTTGGAGCGGATTGACTTAAGCGCCGCGCACTCGGTACTCAGCACTCAGTTCTCAGCACTTTCATAAGGAGTAACAAGTCATGGCAAAAGCAGTAGGTATTGATCTGGGTACTACTAATTCAGCGGTCGCCACGATGGAGGCTGACAGCCCGACAGTAATCGTTAACGCCGAAGGCGGCCGCGTCACTCCTTCTGTGGTCGCATTTACTAAAACTGGAGAACGGCTGGTGGGACAGATCGCCAAACGGCAAGCCGCGCTCAATCCGGAACGGACGGTCTTTTCGATCAAGCGCTTCATGGGACGCAAATATTCCGAGGTCACTCAGGAACTGAAGCAGGTGCCTTATAAAGTCGTAGCTGGTCCAAACGATGCTGTGCGCGTCGACATCGACGGCAAACTTTATTCGCCGGAAGAGATCTCGTCCTATATTTTGCGAAAGCTCGCTGACGATGCAGCCAAGTATCTCGGCGAGAAGGTTAATGAAGTTGTTGTCACGGTGCCGGCTTATTTCAACGATGCGCAGCGGCAGGCGACCAAGGACGCCGGCCAAATCGCGGGCCTCAACGTGTTGCGCATCATCAACGAACCGACTGCCGCTTCCCTCGCCTACGGACTGGACAAGAAAAAGAATGAGACGATTCTTGTTTTCGATCTGGGCGGTGGCACGTTTGACGTTTCAATTCTCGAAGTTGGCGATGGCGTCTTTGAAGTAAAGAGCACGGCCGGTGATACACACCTCGGCGGTGACGATTTTGATAAACGCGTGGTGGACTGGTTGACCGACGAATTCAAACGCGACCAGGGCGTCGATCTCAGCAAGGATCGTCAGGCGCTGCAACGCCTGACGGAGGCGGCCGAGAAGGCCAAAATTGAACTCTCTTCGGCGATGGAAACCGAGATCAACCTGCCTTTCATCACCGCCGATGCATCCGGGCCGAAGCATCTCCTGCTAAAGCTGACGCGCGCCAAGTTCGATCAGTTGACGCACGATCTTGTCGAGCGCTGCATGGAACCGGTGAAGCAAGCGATTGCCGACGCCAAGATTTCCGAAAAGGATCTGGACGAAGTGATTTTGGTTGGTGGCTCGACTCGCATTCCCGCAGTTAAAGCGTTGGTCAAGCGACTGACCGGTGGTAAAGATCCGAACCAGTCCGTGAATCCTGATGAGGTCGTCGCAATCGGCGCCGCGATTCAAGCGGGTGTTCTCAAGGGGGAAGTCAAAGACGTGCTACTGCTCGACGTGACCCCGTTAAGCCTGGGCGTGGAAACGCTGGGCGGTGTGATGACCAAACTGATCGAGCGCAACTCAACCATCCCCGCGCGCAAGACGGAGATCTTTTCGACCGCGGCGGATAACCAATCAGGCGTCGACATTCACGTTCTGCAGGGCGAACGCGAGTTGGCCCGCGATAACCGGACGCTGGGCCAGTTTCGTTTGGAAGGCATAGCACCAGCGCCGCGTGGCGTGCCGCAGATCGAAGTGACATTCGACATTGATGCTAACGGCATCCTGAACGTGACAGCCAAAGAGACAGCCACCGGCAAGGAACAGAAGATCACCATCAGCGGATCGACGTCGCTCGACAAAGGTGAGATTGATCGAATGCTTCGCGATGCTGAACAGCACGCTGCTGAAGACAAACAACGCCGCGAACTGGTCGAAGCACGCAACAACGCCGACTCGCTGGCCTATCACGTCGAACGAACAATCGGCGAGCTGGGTGAGCGTGTGCCTGCGCATGAGCGTGCTCGTGCGGAATCGCTAATCGCTGATATCAGGTCCGCGATAAAGGACGAGTCGACACCAATCGATCGGCTGCGCCAACTGACGAGTGACTTGCAACAGTTGTCACACTCGTTTGCAAGCGCTGCTTACAGCGAACAGGCAAGCGCCGCTGGCGCCGGGGCAGGCGGTGGTGGAGGAACGAGCCAGGGCGGTGGCGGCGGAGCCGATGACGATGTCATCGATGCCGAATACACGCCCAAATAAGAAATGGGCGGTGGGCAGTGAGCAGCGGGTAGTTATTAAGAAAAGTAGCTCCTGCTGCACACCGCACACTGCTCACTGCTCACTTTTTTATGGCAGTCAAGACGAGAGATTACTACGAAGTACTCGGCGTCGGTCGCGGTGCGTCAGCCGATGAGATCAAAACGGCTTACCGCAAACTCGCGCGCAAGTTTCATCCCGATTTAAACCCGGGAGATAAGGCAGCCGAAGAGAGCTTCAAGGAGTTGCAAGAAGCCTACGACACGCTGTCAGATCCCGAGAATCGCAAGCTCTTTGACAAGTATGGCGAGAATTGGAAAGCGGTGAAGCAAGGAGGCGGTGTGCCGCCGCCAGGCTGGGAGGGCGCTCGCACAGCGGGTGGTCAGGAAAGTGGTGGTTTCGATTTCAACGGTTTCGACTTTGGCGGCTTTGGTCGCGGTGAGGGTGCTGGAAGCGGCGGCGATGGCGGCTTTGACATCTTTGAAGAAATGTTTGGTCGCGCAGCCGGGCGAAGTGGACGGGGCCGGCAAACTAGTCGGCGACAGCGCGGCGATGATGTTGAAGCGCAGTTGGAGTTGTCGCTCGAAGAGGCGCATCGCGGCGGCAAGCGCACGCTGCAAATGCAAGCCGCAGAGACTTGCCCTACCTGCAACGGCACTGGTGTCGTAAACGACAAGACCTGCCAAACCTGTCGCGGTTCGGGTCAGGTCCTCAAACCTAAAACGATCGAAGTAAACATTCCGGCCGGCGTACGCGATGGCTCTACAGTGCGCCTGGCTGGACAGGGCGGCGCAGGCTCGAATGGTACGCAGCCCGGCGATCTTTATCTGCGTATTCGCCTGCGCCCGCATTCGGTCTTTACAGTGCGCGGCGATGACCTTGAGCTTGAACTCCCGATCGCGCCCTGGGAAGCGGCGCTCGGCACAAAAGTCGAAGTGCCGACGATCGACGGCAAAGTGGATTTAACCATTCCGGCGGGCGCGCAAAGCGGACAACGGCTGCGCCTGCGCGGACAGGGTTTGAACAAACGAGGCGGAGGTCGCGGCAACGAATATGTGCGTTTGAAAATTGTGACGCCGAAAGAGATTAGCGCTGAAGAGCGGCGGTTGTTCGAGGAGCTCAAACGCGTTTCGAAGTTCGATCCGCGCAAGGGTCGGTGAGCAGTTCGTAAATCTTATGAAGTCGAGTAGCCAGGCTCCGCGCTGATTCAAATTATGGGACAAAGAGATTTTGACATGGATGAACCCTTGACGTGTGAGGCAGTTGCCGAACGAATCGGCGCCCGGCGCTCGCTGATAGTGCTGCTCGCACGCGCGGGCCTAATTGAAACACTGCACAGTGAAAGCAGCGAACTGCTGTTGCCGCGCCGGGTCGTTATGCAACTGCGACGGATGCAACGGTTGAGGCGCGACCTCGGCGTGAATTTCAGCGGCGCGGCCGTCATCCTCGATCTGGTAAGACGCATTGAGGACTTAAACAGCGAGTTGATAGAGATGCGACGTCGAGTGATTAGCGATGAGTGATGCGTGTTCACGCAGGCGGGTCCCAACGCCAAAGGCGCCGGGAAATGCGAGTTTCGACACAGCCTTAGAAAGGCAGGGCTAAATTCAAGCACCGCTAGACGGTGAGGAGCGAGGGATTGATGAGTACTCAAATAAAGGAAAGCGAAAACACCAGCAAGGGATCCGCGTTAAGCGCCGGCACGCCTGCGCCTGACTTCACACTTCCCTCAACGCCCGATCAGAAACTTTCGTTGAGCGACTTTCGCGGTAGTCCGGTCATTCTCGCGTTCTACCCGGCCGATTGGAGCCCCGTGTGCGGAGATCAGATGTCGTTGTACAACGAAGTGCTGCCGGAGTTTCGACGCTATGGCGCTTACCTACTTGGCATTTCTGTCGACGGCGCCTGGTGTCATGCCGCCTATCGCGAACATCGCAATCTACATTTCTCGCTCCTCGCGGATTTCGAGCCCAAGGGTGAAGTAGCGAAAAAGTATGGTGTGTATCGGAGCGGCGAGGGCGTAACTGAGCGGGCGCTATTCGTTATCGATGGCAACGGCACGATCGCGTGGAGTTTTGTTTCGCCCATCGGAGTTAACCCCGGAGCCGACGGAATTCTCAACGCATTGGATAATTTGCAGGGAAAGAAGGTGGCCCATGGCAACTAGCATGAACGCAACATCGGCAACGCCGGTAACTGACCAAGACCACGTGCTGGGACCCGAGACTGCTCCGGTGACGTTGCTCGAGTATGGCGATTTCGAATGTCCCTACTGCGCTGCGGCTCACGTGATCGTCAAGCAGACACAGAAGACGATGGGTGACCAGCTTCGCTTTGTGTTTCGGCATTTCCCGCTCACACAAATACACCCACATGCGGAACCGGCCGCTGAGGCTTCAGAAGCTGCCGGAGCTCAGGGTCAGTTTTGGGAGATGCACGACCTTTTATATGAGAACCAACCCAGGCTTGACGTTCCCCACTTGAAGATGTTCGCGGAAGAGTTGGGCCTCGACGCGCAGAGGTTCGTGCGCGAGTTGGAGGATGGCGTCTATCGCGAACGGGTCCGGCGTGATTTCCTGAGAGGCGTAAGAAGCGGCGTCAATGGCACACCCGCGTTTTTTATTAATGGCGTGCGCTACGACGGTTCGTGGGATCTGCCGCCACTGGTCGAAGCGCTGGAGCGTGCTGCGAGCGTGGCGCCCGTTAGATAAGCGGCTCTGCGCTGCTCCGCCAGCGGATCTGCAGGAGGTTTCTGAACTCGAGACCCTGGGAAATTGTTTAGCAAAGTGAGGTAGCGTCTATGGATATCAATCGCCTTACCGAGAAAGCGCAAGAGGCTTTACGTGCGGCGCAAAGTGAAGCAACCCGCCTGGGCCATCAACAGCTCGACGTCGAACATCTGCTACTCGCCCTGCTCGAACAGGAGGGTGGGCTGGCGCGATCTGTTCTCGAGAAGACGGGAGTCGATGCCGATCTCGTGCGCCAGCGCCTTGAGACTGAACTGGCGCGGTTGCCAAAAGTTTCTTCCGCCAGCGGCGGCGCCGGCGAAGTTTACATAACCGGCCGCCTTAACAAAATTCTGGTGCAGGCAGAAGACGAAGCGAAACAACTGAAAGATGACTACGTCTCGGTCGAGCACATCTTGCTGGCGATAGTTGACGAACGCGCCGGAACGGCAGGCCGCATGCTAAATGAGTTGGGCCTGACACGCGACAAGTTGATGCAGGCACTGCGTCAGGTACGCGGATCGCAGCGCGTAACCTCGCAAAACCCGGAAGCAACTTACGAAGCACTTGAACGTTATGGTCGCGATCTCACGAAGCAAGCAGCGCAAGGAAAACTCGATCCCGTCATCGGCCGCGACGAAGAGATCCGCCGGGTGGTCCAGGTGCTGTCCCGGCGAACTAAGAACAACCCCGTGCTTATTGGCGAACCGGGTGTCGGCAAGACGGCAATCGTCGAGGGACTGGCCCAACGCATTGTGCGCGGCGACGTACCCGAAAGTTTAAAAGACCGCAAGGTTGTCGCCCTGGACATGGGCTCGCTAATAGCTGGTGCGAAATACCGGGGTGAGTTTGAAGAGCGTTTGAAGGCCGTGCTGAAGGAAGTGCAGGAAGCCGAGGGCCAGATCATTCTCTTCATTGACGAACTGCACACCGTGGTCGGCGCCGGCAAGACAGAAGGCTCGATGGATGCGGGCAATCTTTTGAAACCAATGCTGGCACGCGGCGAACTTCATTGCATCGGCGCGACTACGCTCGACGAATATCGCAAGTACATTGAAAAGGACGCCGCGCTCGAGCGGCG
>DNND01000122.1:69956-72387 GCA_003488005.1 Blastocatellia bacterium
GCCGCGCTCGAGCGGCGCTTCCAACCCGTGTTCGTCGATCAACCTTCGGTCGAAGACACGATTTCAATTCTGCGCGGGCTGCGCGAACGTTACGAAGTGCATCACGGCGTTCGCATCAAGGATTCAGCGCTGGTCGCGGCCGCCGTGCTTTCACACCGTTACATCGCGGATCGTTTCCTGCCGGACAAAGCCATCGATCTGGTTGACGAAGCCGCGGCCAGGTTGCGCACTGAAATCGAAAGCGTTCCGGTCGAGCTGGATGAAGCCCAACGGCGCGTGATGCAGTTGGAGATTGAGCGCGAGGCGCTCAAGAAGGAGAAGGATCGCGCGTCGCAGGATCGTTTGGCGAAACTCGAGAAGGAGCTGGCCGATATTAAGGCGCGTGCTGACGCCTTGCGCTCGCAATGGCAGGTTGAAAGACAGGCGGTCGACCGGCTGCGCAAACTTCGGCAGGATATCGATCAGACGCGCGTTGAAATCGAGCAGGCCGAACGCGCTTACGATCTGAACAAAGCGGCGGAGCTCCGTTACGGCAAGTTGCAGGACCTGGAGCGCCGCCTGCAAGCCGAAGAAGAGTTGCTGCAAAAGAAACAAGGCAGCTCGCGTCTGCTTAAAGAAGAAGTTGATGAGGAAGACATTGCCGAAGTTGTTAGCCGCTGGACTGGAGTCCCGGTTTCAAAACTGATGCAGGGCGAAGTCGAGAAACTGCTGCAACTCGGCGAACACCTGCACCAGCGAGTCATTGGCCAGAACGAAGCGGTCGAAGCTGTTGCCGACGCAGTAATTCGCGCGCGCTCCGGATTGAAAGATCCGCAAAGGCCGATCGGTTCATTCATTTTTCTCGGACCAACCGGTGTTGGTAAAACCGAACTCGCGCGCGCTCTCGCCGAATTCATGTTTGACGACGAGCGCTCAATGATTCGCATCGACATGTCTGAGTACATGGAAAAGCACGCTGTCAGCCGCTTAATCGGCGCACCCCCGGGGTATGTCGGCTATGAAGAAGGTGGACAACTCACCGAAGCAGTTCGCCGTCGTCCCTACAGCGTCATTCTGTTCGACGAGATCGAAAAGGCCCATCACGATGTCTTTAATGTTCTCCTCCAGATTTTGGATGACGGGCGGCTGACTGACGGGCAGGGCCGCATCGTCGATTTCAAGAACACTGTAATCATCATGACCTCGAACATTGGCTCGCAACAGATTCTTGAATTCAGCGGCAAGGCCGAGACAGCCGCCTATGAAGTGATGAAAGAAGCGGTGCTGACCGAGATGCGGCATCACTTCCGGCCGGAGTTCCTGAATCGAGTCGATGAGATCGTTGTCTTTCATTCGCTCTCTGAAGAAGAGCTCAAAAAGATTTTGGATGTTCAACTCGGCCGTTTGCGGGCGCGGCTGGCGGAACGTCACATCGACATCGAACTGACCAAAGTGGCGGCAACGCATCTGGCGCGCGAAGGCTATGACCCGGTCTATGGCGCCCGGCCCCTTAAGCGCGCGATTCAAAAGGAATTGGAAACACCGCTTGGCCGCCGTTTGCTGGCGGGGGAGATTCACGACGGAGATAAGGTTGTCGTGGATTGGAAGGATGGCGAGTTTACGTTTTCAACGAAGAGAACAGAGCAAGCGCAAGCTGCCGGCAGCAAGGGCTGAGCTTGCAGTTTGAGCAGCTCGGGGTCAGGAAGGCGGGCTTGTCCCAGCTCTTTGGCTTGGTCCAACTCAAAAGGAGGCGAACAAATGTTGGTTGTATTCACAAGCAGTTGGTGGGCGCTGGTGCTGCGCGGCATCCTTGCACTCCTCTTCGGCGTGCTGGCTTTTTTGTGGCCGCACATTACCTTGACGGCGCTCGTCTTTCTCTTCGGCGCTTACGCCTTAGTTGATGGCGTGTTTTCTATTATCGCCGGCATTAAGACTCATGCCGAGAACAAGCGCTGGTGGCTGCTGCTGATAGGTGGCGTGTTGAGCATTGCCGCCGGCGCCTACGCCTTCATTGTGCCGGCCATGACGGCTTTCATCCTGCTCGTTCTGATTGCGGCCTGGGCGATTGTGACTGGAGCTTTTCAAGTCGCGGCCGCGATTCAGTTGCGCAAACACATTCGCGGCGAATGGCTGCTGGCGTTGAGCGGAATTATCTCAATCCTGTTTGGGGCGGCGCTGCTTTACAACCCGGTTGCCGGGGCGCTCGCAGTAGTCTGGCTCATCGGCGCCTATGCCGTTATGGATGGCATTCTGCTGCTGGCCTTCGGTATTAAGTTGCGCGGGCTGGTGCGCTCGCTGCCTCAAGTGGTGCCGACTGCTGTGTAACGCTATTGAGAGGATGCTGTCGTTTGTCGGGGTTCGTCGTAAAGCAAACTTTAGGAACCTCTGATTAAGTAAGCCGAATGGGATCGGTATTAGTCTTTCGACGCGTAGCGTCCGTACGAATTGAGCC
>DNND01000021.1:0-2602 GCA_003488005.1 Blastocatellia bacterium
AACGCCGCGCTCCGCGGGCTAAGCAAGTAACCAGAAGGGACTTAATCATAGCTTCCTTTAATTTGTAACGGTGTCACGACAAGCTGAAGCTTATCGGGCATCACCACTCGCGCCCCATGACGGAAGCCGAATCAACTCCACTCAACATCATCTGCCTTGCCACCTACTTTAAAGGCGGCGACTTCATTCGTGAATGTAAGCGGCTGGGCTGTCAGGTCGTACTGGTCACGAAGGAAAAGATGCTCCAGGAAGATTGGCCGCGCGACTGTATCGATAACCTTGTGGCGGTGCCGAACGACGCGGACGCGCTGCTGTTCATCGACCTGGTGGCGTTTCTGTCGCGCGAAACGAAACCGGATCGCGTGATTGCTTTGGAAGAGTTTGACGTCATGACGGCGGCGCTCATCCGCGAACATTTTTGTTTATCCGGAATGAATAGTTCAACGGCCCGAACTTTTCGCGACAAGCTGCGAATGGCTAAGGCGGCGAAAGCAGCCGGCGTTGTGGTGCCGGACTTCGTTCCATTAATGCATCCCGCCGACATCAGCGAGTTCATTGAACGCGTGCCGCCCCCTTGGATTCTGAAGCCGCGTGCAGACGTTTCCGCCATCGGCATTCGCAAAGTCGAACAGGCGGAAGATGTGTGGCGCATCGTCGAGGAACTGAACCAGCGCGATAGTTTGCGCGAGCGTGCTTCCTATTATTTGCTGGCCCAATTTGTCGCCGGCGAAGTGTTTCACGTCGATTCGATTGTCAACAACAGTCGCGTCGTGTTTGCAGGCGCGAACCGCTATGGCCGGCCGCCGCTGGAAGTCGCGCATCAAGGCGGCGCCTACATTTCAAGAACGATTACGCATGGCTCGGCCGATGAAAAGAAACTGTTCGAGATCAACCGGACACTGATTAAGGGTCTGGGTCTGGAACGTGGAGCCGCGCACGCTGAGTTCATCAAGAGCGATGCCGATGGGCAATTTTATTTTCTGGAGGTTGCCGCGCGCGTGGGCGGGGCTTACATCGCGGAAGTTTTGGAAGCAGCCACTGGACTGAATCTTTGGCGCGAGTGGGCGAAGATTGAAGTCGCAGACGCACGGGTAAGTCCGCAGGTGCAGACGGCAGGAGCAGGGAACGCGGAGGGAAGGCGGCAGGAGCAGACGGCAGGTGCAGAGAAGAAGCCAAAGAGCAATGCAGGGCTCAGCAAACCACTGAAGCAGTTAAGAAAGGAATATGCCGGGATTGTGTTATCGCTCGCAAAACAGGAGCAGCCGGACACGTCTGCTTACGACGATCCGGAAATTGTTTATCGCGCGAAGAAGCGGCATCACGCCGGCCTGATCGTACGTTCAAAGAAACTAAGTCGCGTTGAAGAATTGTTAACTAGTTATGCGACCCGCTTTGCTGATGATTTTGTTGCCGTGGTCGCTCCGCTTGAGAAAGCTGAGTAGGAAGATACTTTCAAAAGTGTAGCCTGTTGGATACGGCTATGCCGCCGGATGTGCGGCGGCGGCTTCGCCCCGCCGTTACGGGCGACAGTCAAATCGGGCTACGCCCTTGAATCCGCGCTTTCAACCTTGGTCGAATTCCCGATCAAAAAGAGAAGCTCTTTGCTCCGCCAAGCTTTTAAGTTCCAGGGCCAAGCCGGAACCAGGGCACAGCCCTACACTACGAGCATCAATACGGCGGCGAAGCCACCGCCGCACATCAGACGGCCAAGCCGAACCAGCGCGAAGCATGTTTTTAGCGAAAACTTTCGCCATCGGTTACTCGGGGAATTACTTCTCAGTTAGATTGCATCTGCTCCGGTAGCCAGATGCCAACCTTCTGTTCTTCACTGTAATGCAACAGAGGATCGCCTTCCGGTGGCGGTAGGCCATGCGATTCGATCATTGTCGAATCAAGTGAGTTGAGTTGCGCCTTTTGCAGCAGCCACGGCTGATGATGGATGCGAGCGCGAAAGAGTTCCTTTTTACGTCGAGTGTAGAGACAGTACCGTTCGGTCAAAAAGAATTCTAGCGAGGAGGGTGCTGACGGTGGCAACTCAGCGCCGATGGTCCAGGTGGCTCGCAGGTGCGCGGCCGGTCCACGTCGATCAGCGCGCGTTGACGAGTATTGAATCCTGCTGCCGTCCTGCTCCAGCGCCATTTTCGCATTGAAGTAAGGCAGGCCATAAAACTTGCGAGCGGCCGAAACCGCCAATCTGTTTGCTGCATCCAGCGAGAAGAACCAAACGCCCGACACGCCGTTAAGAGTCACGTAAGTACGAACGTTCAATTCATGAAAGGCGCTTGTCCCCGGGATGGGCGGAAGAAACGACGCCCGGATGCCCCACATCGTGAACGGTATGACGCCAATCCAGGCTGAGCCGTCGAAGGTATCAATGTCCAGCGCGTCAGGAATAAGCCGTCTGAGCAACTTCTCTTCAATGCGCCAGTGCATGAAGAGAAGCTTGCCCCAATTCTGATACATGACGGGAAAGCCACTTGGTCGTCGGTTCATATCAAGTAGCTCGGCTTTGCACAACAAGTCACCACAGCATGGTGGGACCCGGACATGGCATTAGGGCAAACAAACGTCACGCGGAGCGATCTCATTAGCACCGTGGCTT
>DNND01000021.1:2911-44226 GCA_003488005.1 Blastocatellia bacterium
TGGCTTTAGCCCGGTGACAAAAGAGCGGTAGGAATCTCTTAACCGTTTTAACGGTTTACATGAGCGGGCACGGGAAACCGTCGAAACGGTTGGAATCGTTCATGGTCAGCCGTGGTCACCGGGCTGAAGCCGCGGTGCTAATGAGATCGCTCCGCGTGGACCACGATCGGACACTTTGTGCAAAGCTAGTAGCTAAGCACTCTATTTGCCCTCCGCGACCAGGCATTCCCGTCATTTCAAATGCTTATCAAACCAGTCGAGCACGTTGTGATACCAGAACGCAGAGTTCTGCGGTTTCAGAATCCAGTGACCTTCATCCGGAAACAAGATCAATTTCGATTCAACACCCATGCGCTGTAATGCGGTGAAGAGTTCCAAACTCTGCGTGTAGGGAACGCGAAAGTCGAGTTCGCCTGCAGTGACCAGCGTTGGGGTCTTGAAGTTCTTCACAAACATGTTCGGCGACCAGCGCGCGTACATCGCCGGGTTGGACCAGGGCGTTCCTTTGAATTCCCATTCCGGAAACCACAGCTCTTCGGTTGCGCCGTACATGCTCGTCAGGTTGTAGACACCGGCATGCGAAACTAGAGTCTTGAAACGAAAACGCGGATCATTGTTGTGGCCGAGAATCCAATCAACCATGTAGCCGCCATAGCTGGCGCCGGCCGCCCCGATGCGTGTGCGGTCAATAAATGAATTGCGCCGCAGCACGTCCGCAACGCCGTTCATGATGTCGACGTAGGGTTTGCCGCCCCAGTCGCCGCTGATCTCATTTGTGAATTGCTGGCCATAGCCGGTAGAGCCGCGTGGATTCGGCTGAAACACAACGTAACCCGCGTTCGCAAAAATCTGCGGGTTCCAGCGATAGCCCCAGTTGTTATTGAAAGCGCTTTGCGGGCCGCCGTGAATGATGACTATGAGCGGGTACTTCTTGTTGGGATCGAAATCGACCGGCTTGACGATGAAACCCTGAATCTTCTTCCCCAACGCCCCAGTCCATTCCGTTTCTTCGGCGGGCCGAAGCTTGGCCTGTGCCATCAATTCGTTATTGACGCGAGTTAAAGCGATAACACTTCCCGCATTGCCACGGAAAATCTCTGCCGGACCTGACAAAGTGCTGCTCACAAAAACGAATGTGTTATCCGGAGCCACTGCCAGGTTGCTTGCGAAAATATTGCCCGCGACTTTCTGCTGCGCTCCGCCAGTGACCGGAACTTTGTAGACATTCTCGTAACCGCGATCGCCGGCCGTGAAATAAATCGTGGTGCCATCGGACGAGAGCGCAACTTCGTCAACACTTAGATCAAACCCGCGCAACAACTCCACACTTGTTCCTGTTGCACGGTTGTACGCCATCAGCCGCCAGCGATCGGCTTCAAAACCCGCCGTCGCCTGCGACCGGTAAATGATGTACTTGCCATCGGGCGTGTAGACCGGCGTATCGTCGTAGCCTTTATTACTGGCGGTGATATCGCGCGCGGGGCCGCCGGCGGTCGGCACGATGTAGACGTCGCTGTTCGTTGAGATCGCTTCAATCTTATCGGGATTGCGCAGGTAGGCGAGTTCTTTCGAATCAGGCGAGAACGAATAATCAACATCGCCTGCGACCGCGTAAGGCGGGGAATCAAAATCGCCGGGGGTCAGATCGCGCGCTACGCCGCCCTTGCTCGCAACTATGAAAACGTGCGTCCGCTTTTGATCGCGCCACTCGACCCAATGCCGAAATAACAAACGATCGGTCACGTGCGCTTTGACTTTGCTTTTCTCCGCCGCTTCATCTTTGGTCCGATTGCATTCGTCGGTGGTGCAGTCGGGGTAAACGTCAGACACGAAAGCCATCCAGTTGCCATCAGGCGACCATACCGGGCCACCGGCGCCGGTGGAGATTTTCGTTACCTGTTCTTTGTTGCTGCCATCGGGTTCCATTACCCAAACCTGATCGCCGGTGACGTAAGCGAGCTTTTTGCCGTCAGGCGACCAACGTGGAGAACTGGAAGAACCAGCGCCGTTCGTTAGCTGCTTCATATCGCCGCCGGCGCTCGACATGATATAGATTTGAGTGACTGTGCGGTTCGCATCGAAGTTAACGTCGCCGATAGTGAAGGCCACGCGCTTTCCATCCGGCGAAACTTGCGGGTCGCCAACCCGGCGAATCTTCAACAAGTCTTCAACTGCGTAATGACCGGTTTGCTGAGCGCTGGCGAATGATGCCAACACAATGACGGACAGTCCGAATGCAACGAGGAAGCGTTTCATAGTTACCCTCTTCAAAGTTTTCGCGGATTTTTGGCTAGCGGGAATATTATGGCACTACTGTTCAGCGCGTGCACGTTTTCTTAATCTGAGAGTAGGGCTCAACTGAGCGCCAAGGGCGCGAAATGCAAAAGCCTGGGGCAACGCCCCAGGAAAGCTCGCCTCACATAGAAGCGCTGTAGGCGCGAGATATCTGATGGCTTAGGTGACTACTGAATTGCCAAGAGAAGTTTGTCGCCACACGAAATTTCGCACTTTCAGTGCTTGTTATCATTGACTGCATTGTCTTGGGGCGATGCCCCAGGCTTTTACATTTCGCACCTTTGGCGCTAAGAACAGCAGGACAAAGTGTTCGCAATCTAATTAATGGTTCGCAAAATCATACTAGGTGTTCTCAAATTCGCTTTGCGCGTCTATTTTCGGCGCATCGAAATAATTGGGCTGGAACACGTGCCGCTCAAGTCGCCCGTCATCTTTGTTCTCAATCATCCCAACGCCCTGGTGGATCCTGTTTTTCTTTTTTGCCTGGCGCCGCGCCGCGTTTCGTTTCTCGCCAAAGCGCCGTTGTTCCGCATGCCGGTGCTGGGATATTTCATACGCGCGCTCGATTCCTTGCCCGTCTATCGGCGTAAGGATGAAGGGGAAGATGTTTCGCGCAACGAAGAGACTTTTGTCGCCGCGCGCAAGCTGTTGGCCGGGGGCGGGACGATTGGAATTTGTCCGGAAGGCGTTTCCCACAGCGAGAAACGACTGCTGCCAATTAAGACCGGCGCGGCCAGGATTGCCCTCGGAGCCGTCTCGACCGGCGAAGTAACGAATCTTAAGATTGTTCCCGCCGGCCTTTATTACACTTCAAAGACCCAGTTTCGCAGCAGCGTCTTGCTTTACTTCGGCAAGCCTGTGGACGTCCCGCCGGTTGCGCTCGAAGAAACAGGAAATCTTCCGCGCGCGGCGGTGCGCGAGCTTTCCGACAAAATCGAATGCGCGTTGCGCAACGTGATCCTCAACGCCGAACAAGAAGAAGCGCTGCTAACGATCAGCCGCGCCGAGAAAATCTTTTCCGCGGAAGCGGATGAAGAGTCGCGCGAGAGCCTGGCTCAGGAACTGCAACTACAGCAGCGATTCATAAAAGCCTACACCGTTTTACGCGAGCAGGCACCCGAGCGTTTGCGCCGGCTTGAATTGCGCCTGAGTCGCTTTGAACAGGAACTAATGCAGGCTGGTGTCGATCCGGATGATTTTTCGCCGCCGCCGGCGCCGGCCATAGTCTTGCTGCATATCTTGATTCGCATTGCCGTATTTGCGGTGCTGATTGTGCCGGCGACCTTGGGAGTTGTGATCCATTACCCCGCCTACCGGTTGGGCCGGTATCTGGCGACGCGGTTTTCTCGAGACGAGGAAGACGTTATTTCAACCGTAAAAATTATTTCAGGGATGTTGTTCTTTCCGTTGACCTGGTTGCTGCTGGCCGCGCTGGTTTACAAATGGCTGAATTGGGAACTGACGCTGCTGGCGCTGTTGGTGATTCCGCTATTGGGTTATCTCGCGGTGCGATTTTTTGAGGAGTTCGATAAATCCATCGGCGGCTTGCGCGCACTTGCCTTCTTCTTAATGCGGCGAAGGTTCTTTGTCCGCTTACTTGCCGAGCGCAAAGCAATCCACAGGGAAATTATGGCTTTGGGTGAGGAGACTGCAGTCGCAAGCCAGTAAATATTAAGTGCTGAAGAAACGACGAGGGGAAAAGGGGGAGTGTTGCCTGGTTGCAATCTATTTCTTGCGCGCTTTTGCCGCGTTCGAAGTTTTCGATCCTTTTGCTGGCGCGCGACGTTTGCCGCCCGCAGCCCGGACCGAGCGACCTTTGCGACCTTCGCTCTGAATTCTGCCTGCCTTCATTAAGCTTTCATAACTGCCGCGCACTACGTTGCGTGCTACTTTCAGTGAGTTTGCCAGCTCACGTTCGCTCGGAAGATAACTGCCGACAGTCATCGCTCCTGATTCGATAAGGCTCGTGAGTTGGTCCGTGATCTGTTTCGTCATGGACTCAGGACGTTTACGGTTGACACGAATAGTTGTTTTCACCTCTGACTCCTCCTCCATTCGACCGATTATTTTTTAGGGGAAACCGAATTCTATGCAGCGTAGCGTGATGTGTCAACATGTGAATTTTCGTATTCAAGAGAAAGGGACCACGCTGCCGGGTTCAAGCGGAACGCTGCGCTTTGGACCACCCGCTCGGTGACATTTCCGTTACGTTTCCCTAACTCATTCATGACGGATTGGTAAGGATGAAGGCGGAAGGATGAAGGCGGAAAGATGAAGGCGGAGGGATGAAGGATGAATGCCCGTTTCATCCTTCATCCTTCAGCCTTCATCCTTCAGCGCCTGGCCATCGTCCCTCAAAGCGCTTTGGACAGAACTTCCTCACTGACAAATCAATCATCAAACGAATAATTGCGGCGCTCAATCCGCTGCCCGGCGAAACGATTGTTGAAATCGGCGCGGGAAGGGGAGCGCTAACGGCGCCACTCATCGAACGCGCCGGTCAGTTGGTTGCGATTGAGTTTGATCGAAACTTGATCCCGATTCTTGTCGACGCGTTCGGGGCACAGGAGAATTTCAAACTCGTCCAGACCGATGCGCTGATTGCAGATATCTGCGCCGAAATTCGTCCGGCCACGACGGCTCGAGTGGTTGCCAATCTTCCTTACAACATCGCAACCGCCGTGCTACAGAGATTGATAGAGCAACGAGCGTGTCTGACCGAGCTGATATTGATGTTGCAGAAAGAAGTGGTCGATCGGATTATCGCGCCTCCGGGTTCTGGCGAGCGCGGCTATCTTTCGGTTTTCGTTGAAGCCTATTGCGAGACTGAAAAACTTTTTGATGTCGGTCCAGCTTCATTTCGCCCAGCGCCGAAGGTTTGGAGCACGGTCGTTCGTTTGAAACTGCGACCGAAGATCGGCCTTGATCTTCAGGAAGAAAAGCTTTTGTGGCAGGTTGTCAGTGCTGGTTTCGCGCAGCGCCGGAAGACGATTCTGAATAACTTGCGGAGCGCGCCGTCGCCTTTGCAGGATCGGTTGAAAGCTCACGGCGGCGCCAGCATCGTTTTGTGTCGAGCGGAAGTCGAACTGCAGCGCCGCGCCGAGACATTGGCGCTCGACGAGTGGACGCGCATTGTGCGCGCTCTCGGCTAATCAAGATTGAGAATTCGCGTCTCGAGTAATGCGCGATCAGTGTTTGCCGCACTGCGCAAGACAGTGGCGATAGACTGAAATACAGGCGTGGTCGTTGCCCTTTTCGTGGTTAAGAAGACATTGATAGAGCAAGCCTACACAGGTGCTAACGCAAGCAGGATCCGGCAGATCCGGTGGTGCCGGCGCCGAGCTGGTGGTAACTCCCGTGGCAACTATGATCACGATCATGAGAGTGAGTACGCGTAGGTTTCTTACCATACTTTTCATACGGCCTCCTGAGGCTGGGTCGGATTCTCAATTGCGGGACTAGATTGGTCAGGACAATAGTCCCGTCGAACTCAGGAGTCAATACCCAGAGCGGGCAACTTGTTGGCATCGCCGGGCCAACCTCTCATCGGCCGAGATTTTCAAGCTTATTCACCTGCGATAACTCTTGCATGAACTCGGTCGGGCGCGTAGTTCACTCGCCGCAGTTCCCGCATTTGACCTTCGCCGATCATTCCTTCGACGATCTCGTAGCCCATCAAAGCCAGGACGCGGCCCTGCACAAAGATTGGTCGCGAGTTGCCATACCAATCAACGCATGATGCGCGACAAGCATCGTCCACAGCCTTGTCCGACTGCGCCACAAGCTCGCCCACTTCTTCAAAGTGCAGCGAGTCATTTCGCAGAAAAAGAATTGCGGAGGAGCTGTCAAACAAGTGTTGATAACCGGGACGCGCGGGAGTGCTGATCGGCAGTCCCAATATGCCAGAGTCCGGACCATCAGGTTTGTAGAAAAATCCCTGACTGCGCAACTCCGCCTGCGACGCCCCTTTTCGCGTAAACCGATCCGCGACTTCGGGCCATTCACCTAACCGCACTGCTGAGAATTGCAGGTCGGTCCCGTCAGTTCCGATCACGACAGCATCGTTACCGAGTTGCTCAATTCGATCTACACCATGCGGCAGCAGAATTCGGTTCACCTCGCCGCCGGCCCAACGAACCGCGACTAAATTCGAACGACCAGTCTGCTGTGGATAACCCCAGCCGCTGCCCGTTCCGTACAACAAGTAATGGCCGACGAACCGATTCTGAAAAGTATATCCAGAGAGTTTCGGAAGCTTGCGGTAGTTGAAAGTTGGTACGTCCTGGCTGCCGTCAGAAAAACTGGTCAGCGGCACCCGCATCAAGGCCACGTCACCCGCAGCTACTTCCGCGCCCCACATGCCGTCGCCGACAGAATCAGCGCGCACCAGCACATTCAAATTGCCGTCGCTGCTTTCGAGAAATGAAAACTGATCGATCGGAGCGCCCGCGACACCGAGCGCGCTCGGGCTCGAGCCATCAAGCGGCAGGCGATAGACCATCGACTGCGTTCGCGTTTGATCGCCGCGATTCACCCAGTCGTTTACCCAGACATAGACTGCGTCGGGCGAGACGTAGAACACGCGTCCCGGCGGGCCAAGTACCGCCGTCGCTTCACACTTAAAGTCACCGCCGGAAAGATCGCAGACGGTAACGGTATGCAATGCAGTTCCGTAATTCAGTTCGAGATTCCGTTCGGGGCGATAAATGTTTGTTGCTGAAACTATTCGCTGAAACTCGGCGGCAGTAGCACCTTTATGCCACTTGCGCACGGCAGGAAAACTTTGAAAGGGATTCTCTGCGTAACTGTTCAGATAAAGCGGGCTGTAGAAAATCAATTTGTTGCCGATTAGGCGGCTGGCGTAGTTGCGCGATGAATAATAATCGTTCGAGCGCAAATGATAGGTGGAGCGGTAGGCCAGATTTCCGGTGCCGTCGATATTGAACAAACCTACTTCGGTACCGCCGCGTTCATAGCTGTAACCAATCACGGCAATCGTGTCGGCCGAAACCAGCATCTCGTCATACCACGTATTGCGCGGATCGATGTCTGGCCCAAAAGCGTCAACTGCGGAAATCGGTTTCAACGCGTTGCCGCCGATTGCAACCGTAAACAGGCGGCCTCGTCGCAGCACCACCAAATGATCACCGTGCAACTTGACGATGCCGCCTTCATCAACACCGGAGTGCTGCACGTTGGTGATCGATTCATTCTCGGCTTTTGCCAAGCCGGCAACCGAACCAGCCGTTGTTGGCGCGGGAGCGGCCGCGTCCGAGTATGCACTCTTTGCACTCGCTTGGCGGGCGCGTCGTTGCTTCTCCGCAATTTGGCGCAAATAGGCCGCCAACTCCAGGTCCGACTTAAACGCGCGCATGTTCTTTTTGACGGGCGCGGTCCAGCCGCCCGCGAAGACAGGTGGAATAGCGTCGCCAGGGATTTCGCTGAAGGCGGGCAATACGAACATGACGAGTAGCGTGACGACGGCAAGCAGCGAAAGTTTTTTCATTGTGGCCTCTCTTGTTTTCAATGGACGATTCAAACGCACTCGTCCCATGAACGTGGACCAAGACAAAACTTGCGCAGGTTTTTGGGGAGTACTTAGAAGCGTCAGGGAGGCAAGTCAGAACTGTATTTAAGGAGTTCGCTATCCGACAGTTATCGTCAACCTTATTTACGTTTCACGGCTTTGCCGCCTTCCGTGCGGAAAGGCTCTGCCTTTCCGTTTCAGGTAGTAATTCTTGAGGCTTTGCCTCCGTCGTATTCTTGAGGCGCAGCCTCAACGACATATCAGGATTTACGGAAAGGCAGAGCCTTTCCGCACGGAAGGCGGCAGAGCCAATACGAGTGGCGGCACTTCGCCCCAGCGGGGCGAGATGTTTATAGACCGGTGATCCTTTTCTCTGGTCCTTAGCTCCGGAGGAGCGCAACCGCTTTTGCCGGGCCGCGCTATAGTTCTGTTACGGTTTCGCTCCTACCGGAGCGAGATCCTTTCGGGGTGTTCGTAGCTATAAGCATCTCGCTCCGCTGGAGCGAAAGCCAACTCGACTGTTGCGCTTGGAAGTTGATCCACCACTAACCAAGCTGCACACTCAGCATTGAGATCGAACCGCCATCGAAGCCTTCGACAGGAAACGTGACTTCATCGCCGGGCTGGCGCGACCCGAGAACATACAGCAGCGGTAGATAATGGTCGGGTGTGGGAGCAGACAGGAGTGCGTCGCGTCCCAGCGATTCATAATCAACCAGCGGGTCGTGATCGGCCTTCAGCAAAAGATCGCGCGCCAGTTTTTCGAAACGCACCGCCCAATCGAACGGTTCGACATTGTGCTTGCCCCAGGCGTAGGTGTGAAGATTGTGAACCAGGTTTCCGCTGCCTGCGACGAGCACGCCCTCATCGCGCAACGGTGCAAGACGTTTTGCAAGTTCGTAATGAAATTCCGGCGGTTGAGTCTCGTCGATACTCAATTGCACAACCGGTATGTCGGCATTGGGAAACACGTGGCTGAGCACGGACCACGTTCCGTGATCCAGCCCCCAACTCTCTTCATCAAGTTCCACTGCAACCGGCGCTAGCAAACTCTGCACGCGGTGAGCCAACTCGGGACTGCCAGGCGCGGGATACTGCACTTCATAAAGCTCACGCGGAAAGCCTCCAAAATCATGAATGGTTCGAGGTTGGGCCATTGCGGTAACTGCGGTACCCGGAAGATACCAATGCGCCGAGATGCACAGCACAGCTTTCGGACGCGGCAGGGAATTGCCGATGTTGGACCATGCTTCTGTGTATTGATTGCGCAGCAACGCATTCAACGGATTGCCATGTCCAAAGAAAATCGCCGGCATTGGTTTAGCCATGGTGTAAGCGAGATTAAACAAGGGGAACAATCAGCAGGTAAATTAGCAATAGTCCGCAACTATATCGGCGCCAATGTAACACCCTTCAAGACTCTGGCGGCTCGCTAGGCTGCATTGCGAGAATTTTCTGAATCTCAGTCTCGAGCGCAGGGAGGTCTTCAGTTGCGGTGAGCCAGACCTTCTCGATGTCCACACCGAAGTAATCGTGAATGAGTTTGTCACGCATGCCGGCGATGTCATCCCACGGAACATGTGGATAGAGGTGTCGGACTTCCTGAGATAATCGTTTCGTCGCCTCTCCTATGATCTCTATTTGCCGAATCACCCCGTCCTGGACCAACGAGTTTCCGTTAAAGGCAATTTCATCCAAACCCTGTAAGTACCGCTCGGTCTTGGTAATCGCATCGAGAATGTGGCGCAGGTAAAACGATTCATCTCGCTTCATAGATGACTCGCAGGTCGCGTTTAATTCGGTCACGAAGGTAAGGACTGATAGCGGCTTCGGTGAGTAGGTCTACTTTTCGTCCGAGCGCGGCTGACATTTTTCGCTCGAGCGATACCAGCGCTAGCAGGCTCTTCCGCGTTGAGAACTCAACCAACAAATCGATATCGCTCTGGCCGTTAGCTTCCCCACGGGCCATCGACCCAAACACACCTAACTTTGCCACGTCGTTTTCGCGACAGAGTTCTATTAGGGCGGTGGTGTCGAACAGAAGAGTGGACATGATGGGATAGTAAGACTGAAAACCCTTCATGGGCAAGGTTAGCTGTGGGACAAAGCAACCTCGAAAGGAACTCGCAGAAAGTGACAAGCCGCCGCTAATGATGAGGCGAGCCGGCTACTCGGTCGCCAGCAGATTCGCGTCGCGAAAGATTTGCCAGGCGTCATTGGCATTCTTGCGCAGGACAGTGAGCGTGTTCCCGCTGCGGCGATTTACAGGCCCACCATCAACCGGCGTCATCCTTACTGACAACCTGGTCCAACTGTAAGCCAAATTTCCGCTTACCTGAATCTCCTGAATTTCGCAATCCGTCTCCAAACTAAACTTGCCTTGCCAGCCGGCGAATGAAGCGGCAAACGCTTCTCGCCCGCGCATCGGCGGCTGCCCGGCAACCAGAAAGACGACGTCCTCGGCCATCAGCGGCAATATTTGATTGATGTCGCCTGCGGCAGTGAGGCGCAACCAAGTGGTGATCAAATCGCGGATTTGTTGTTCGTCATTCATGATTACTCCACCGCTGAAGCTTCTTTTTGACTGACTTCATATTCCGGTTTCGGCACGCCTAACAACCAATGATCAAACCAGCCGACGATGTGTTCCAGTCGTTCGATGCGATGCCACGGTTGGCCGGAACGTGACAGCTCGTGCGATTCGTTGGGAAAGCGGACCATTACCGTGGGAATCTTGCGATACTTCAGCGCGCGAAACATTTGCTCGCCGCCGGCGCCGGTGGGCGTGCGATAGTCAGTTTCACCGAGTATCAACATCAACGGCGTGGTCACGTTTTTGACGAACGTAATTGGCGAGCGTGCTTTGAAGTCGTCCGGATCTTCAAAAGGCGCGCCATGAAACCACTCCGGTTGAAACTGTGTGAAATCTGCCGAGTACCACCAGTCGGCCCAGTCAGCAATGTCTCGTTGCGACACCGCCGCCGCGAACCGCGTCGTTTGCACTATCGTCCAGTTAGTCAGTAGCCCGCCGCCGCTGCCGCCGGTGACGCCCAACTTCTTGTCGTCAATGTAACCGCGTTTAAGTAATTCATCGACGCCGGCCATCAAATCTTTATAGTCATCGCCCGGATAATGATACTGAATAATGTTGCCGAAATCCTGGCCGTAGCTGGTGCTCCCGCGCGGATTGGGATAGAGAACGACATAGCCCTTCGCCGCCATCCACTGAAACTCATGATCAAAAACAAAGCCGTAAGCGGAATGTGGGCCCCCGTGAATATTCAAAATCAGCGGATACTTTTTGTTTGGATCAAAGTTGGGCGGCTTTTGTATCCAGGCCTGAATCTTCTTACCGTCAAAGCTTTGATACCAAATCTCTTCGGGTTCAGTCAGATTTAAACGCGAAAACAAATCGTCGTTGAGATGAGTCAACTGTTTCGGCTCGGCTCCCGAACGGTCCAGCCAAAAAAGATCGCCAACGCGTGTGGGTGTCGAGAGTGTGTAAACCAAACTACCGGCATTGCTCATGCGAAAAGTAAGCAGCGCTTGATTGCCCCGAGTTATATCCGCGGGCCGACCGTTTGCAGCATCAAACGTTGCGAGGTTTGCTCTCCCTTCCTTCGCGTAGACTGCAATGATGCCGCGGCCATCAGCCGTCCAGACGGGCGGACTGCCGCCGCCCGCGCGTGGCGGCGCATTATCGCCGCCGACACCCGAGCCGACATCGTAGTCAAAACTTCCCGTCAGATTGCGCGGCTTGGCGTTCGCAGCGATGTCGCTTACCCACAGGTCAGGCTGCGTATATGACGTTACAGGTTGGCCTACTGAAGCAACGAACGCGATTTGCTTGCCGTTGGGGCTGACTGCAAACGCGCCCGCGCCCATATCAAACGACGTAAGCTTGACGGGTGGTCCACCGGCGATCTGAATGGAATAAATATCCGTTTTCTCAAGTTCGTAATAGGGTTCGTCAACGCGGTCCGAGCCGAAGTAAAGCTGAGAACCGTCCCTGGCCCAGGTAACGTGATCTTCCGAGTAGCGCCCTGTCGTCAATTGTTTGGGCGTGACTTTTTCGTCTGCGTTCCGCGGCGCCGCTACGGTCCAAATGTGTTGCGGGTGTTTCGCATCGAGATAACCGGCACCGTTGAATCTGTAGACCGCTTGCGTTATCACGCGCACGTCGCTGTCTCGTTTATCGTCTGCTTTACTCGCGTCGGTTGGGCTCGGTGAGACCGTAGCGGGCGGCGTTGCGGGTTTGGTTGGCGCGTCCTTTTGCTTGGACACATCTTCCGCATTTGCGTCGCTGATGAAAGCAATTGTTGTCCCATTCGGCGACCACAGCGGCTGATTGGCGCCGCGCGGAACATTCGTAAATTGAAAAGAGTCGCCGCCGGCCAATGGCAGCATGAAGAGTTGTGGCACATCAGGCTTGCCATCTTTTTCAGTGACGCGAACGAAGGCCAGATATTTACCATCGGGCGACCAGCGCGGCGAAGAGTCACGCGGCCCCGTCGTCAGTTGATGGGTTTCGCCGCTGGCCGGTGAAACCGTCCAGATAGCCGTGCTGTAGCCGTCCTTTTTTTCGTTGACGCTGACGCGGACGAATGCCACGCGTTCTCCGTCAGGCGAAATTTGCGGATCACCAACCCAGACAAAATTAAACAAGTCCTTTTCGGTGATGTTGCGCTTTTGAGCAAAAATCGGACTCGCGAAAATTGCTAATAGGATAAGAAGGATTGGTAGGTATCTTCGCATTGCTTGTGCCTTTCAGACTGAGATCATAAGAGGGAGAGATCGAAAGGAACCTTCCGTAATGTCCTGGTTTGAATCTTCTTTGTGCGTCCTTTGTGCCCTCTGTGCCTTTGTGGTGAGGAATCGCTGATAAAGATTCACCACCGAGACACAGACGACACAAAGCACGCACAGAGAAAACTGAAACTACATCAACCATTCGAGTAGAGGCCAATGATACGCTCGATTGCCCGACGACAAACGGCACAGAAGTGATTGGTGCGCGTGAACATGATGCAGTCGATCTCCGGCCGGTAATAACCTTTTGGTTCATAGTTCGCGCCCTCGAATGCGCCAACGTGGCCTGCAAACTTTTCGGCGGCGAACATCTTGCGTTCGTGGGCCAGCTCCTCACGAAACAGCGCCTCCATAACACTCTCAGGAAGTTTATCTTTCCGGATCTTTGCGCGACGTTTTTGGATCTCGCGAGAATACTTTTCAAATTCTTCTTTGTTCCACGGTGTTGGAATGGGAGTGTTAGGTGAAATCATGTCTTTCCATTTCAGAAACACTCGCTGGTCTCCGAAGACTCCAGGCACGCCCTCAGTGGCACGCAGCGCGCTGACATTTGGTTCCCATGGCTCAATCCGTTCCGCGCTCGGATTGTAGGAAACGTCTGACGTGTAGTATTCATCGGCGAGTCCGGCAAAGTGATGACCGAACTCGTGCACAAAAACGTAATTGGCAAAGGCGTTGTCCACCGCCACCGTGCTGTAGAGATTAAAGATTCCGCCGCCGCCATACGTGCGGTTGTTCGCGAGAATCTCGATGAATTCGTACGGAGCAAACTGCGCGACTTTGCGTAGCCCGTGATTATCAAAAGTCAGCACATAGCGTTCAGAGCCAAACGCATCGTAAGTCGCGCCAACCGGCGAGTCATGATAGATGCCGGTTGAAGGCCGCGAAATTCCGCTCTCGCGCGCCGGCGGGCACAAGCCCCAAACATTGAAATCTTTGCGATGCTCTTTGAAGGGTGAGGTTGCAAACAACACCTCGAGCAAACGACGTGCGTCAGCGACAAACTTCTTCGTTTCGCGCGCTGTGTAGCCATCGCCTAGCAGAAGCAAATCAACTTTGGTCACCGGATCGCCCATCTTTTGAATCGAGATCAGCGGCGCTGGTGCAGATTGTTGGGATCGGTCGATGAAGATGTCTTTCGGATCAACGGTCATGGACCAGATGTCGCGCCAGGCGTTTTTGGGGTCGCGCTTTTTCAAAACGATTTCAACCGGCGCGTTGGGAGCAGGGAATCGTAATGACTCGCTATAGGTTCGTTTGATCGTGGCCGCTTCATCCGTCGTTTCCCACTCGCCATAGATCGAGGCGAACCCGCGCGAGTAAAGGACCTGTTTTGTCTTCTGATCGCGAACTTCAAAAAAATATTTGCCCAGGTTGGTTGTGTCTACCGACTTGGTCAAATCACCGGGCCAGGGGAGCGGCTCAATCACCACGCGATCGAGGCTGAACGTCTCTTGCTTGGCGTCGCCGGTGTGGTAATAGTCCAACCGCATCGTCCGCGGCGCAGCCAACGCCGAAGTCCCTAAGACGAGCAGGAGGAAGACGGAAGCCGTCATCAATGTTTTGATCATGGACCGGATTGTAAGCGAAGCAGTGGCTGGTAGTCAGCATTCAATTGAAGGTAATGATGAAAAATCAGGGAGCCAGCGATCGATTGCGCGTGCTCACCGCGAGTTTCGACTCCCGCATGCTATACTGAGCCGCTTGTTTAGCCCCGCGATTGCTGCCTAATGCAGCACCACCAAAGTCCCTGAGAGTGAGTAATAAGAAATAGTGAGTAGTGTTCTCGAGATAATTCCGCTCGGCGGTATCGGCGAGTTTGGAATGAATTGCATGGCCGTGCGTTATGAGGATGAGATGCTCATTCTCGACGCCGGCATGGGCTTTCCTGAGGAAACCGCCTACGGCGTTGACGTCTGCATTCCTAATTTTGATTTTCTTGAAGAGTACCGCGATCACATAACCGCGATAGTTCTTACGCACGGCCATGAGGACCACCTCGGCGCACTGCCTTACATTCTCAAGAAGTTCAATGTGCCGGTTTACTGTTCGCACTTCACGGCCGGATTGGCTGAAAGCAAACTCGAAGAGCACGAACTGACGAACGACGTCTTGCTGCATCGCGTCGAGCCGCGCGACGTGGTCGATATTGGCGTGTTCACTGTCGAGTTTATTCGCGTGTCGCACTCGCTGGTCGATTGCTTTTCGCTGGCCATCAAAACTCCCGTCGGCACAATTATTCATACCGGCGACTACAAGGTCGATGAGACGCCGGTGATTGGCGAGCCGATAGATTTGCGTTCGTTCCGGCGCTATGGGCAGGAAGGCGTGCTCGCGCTTTTGTCGGACTCGACGAACGCCACCGTCCCCGGCCGTACGCCGTCAGAGCGCGCCGTGATTCCCGCCTTTGAAGAGATTTTTGCTGAAGCCGGCGGCCGCATCATTGTCGCCGCTTTTGCGTCGTCGATCCATCGTTTGCAAATCGTGATTGACATTGCGCAGCAGTTCAATCGCAAGGTGTGCGTACTGGGGCGCTCGATGCAAAAGAACGTCGAGATTTCTGACCGGCTGGGTTATCTGGACATACATGACGGCTTGCTTGTCTCGCTCAACGAAGCGAAACAGATGCGCGATAACGAGATTGTGTTTTTGGTGACTGGGTCGCAGGGTGAAGCACGCGCCGCTCTTTCTCAAATGGCAAACCAAAGCTATAAGGGTCTGATGATCGACGAAGGCGACACAGTCGTGCTTTCGGCGCGCATCATCCCGGGCAACGAGCGCCTCATCTCGCGAATGATTGGCATGATCTACAAACGCGGCGCCAACATCATTGAAGAGAAGCGCCGGCTGGTCCACGTCAGCGGTCACGCGTCGCAGGAAGACATTCGCATCATGACCGAAGCCGTGCGGCCAAAGTTTGTGGTGCCGATTCATGGCGAGTACCGCATGCTGTTTCGCCACAAGGAGTTTGTCAAAAATCATCTCGGTTACGCCGAAGAGAATATCGTGCTGATCGAAAATGGCGACGTGTTGGAGCTCGACGGCGAGCGCGCGGCGGTCGTCGGCAAACGTGAGATCGGTCGCACCTTTATTGACGACACTGGTTTTGAAGAAATTGAGAGTGAAACGATCCGCCAGCGCCGGCAGTTAGCTTATGAAGGAATGGTCACCTTGGTTGTGACTATCAACGCGGAAACGGGCGAACTGCAATCTCCACCCGAAATCGTAACGCGCGGCGTGCGTGGTTTCGATTCGACAAATGGATCTTTGAAGGATGCACAGCGTGTCGTTGCTGCGGCTATCGCCGGCGCCTCGCGGCAAACACTCGCCGACGAAAGTCTGCTGAAAGAACATGTGCGCGTTGAGCTGAAACGCTTCATACAGAAACTTACGGGCGCGAAGCCGGTAATCTTGCCGGTCGTCGTGCAAGTCTGAGAGTTTCAAGTTTCAAGTTTCAAGTTTCAAGTTGTACTGCGTTCGGAAACACCCTGGCCGCTAGAGTTCTCTATTGCGGAGGAGGTGCAGGATGTCGACGTTTAAGAAATTTGAGGAAATTACCGTGTGGCGGAAATCGAGGGAACTGACGAAACTCGTATATGAAGCCACCAAAAGAGAAAATTTTGCACGAGATTACGCCCTCAGAAACCAAATCCGCCGAGCATCAGTTTCCATCATGTCTAACATCGCTGAAGGATTCGAGCGGAGCGGAACGGCCGAGTTCAATCAATTCTTAGCAACAGCTAAGGGTTCGGCAGGCGAAGTTAGAGCGCAACTTTACGTGGCTTTGGATCAGGGTTATCTCGAACACGATTTATTCGACAGGCTTACGTTTCTTGTCACGGAAATAAGTCGAATGACCAGCGGTTTGATGAAATACCTGCGCCAATCAGGAATTAAGGGAACGAAGTTCAAAAAAACTGGACAATAGATTTGGCTTGAAACCTGAAACTTGAAACCTGAAACTGTGTTGTACTGGCAAGACAAAGTCGTGATGATTACTGGCGCGTCTTCGGGAATCGGAGGCGCGCTTGCCATTGAACTTGCGAAGCGCGGAGCCCGGTTGGGTTTAGTCGCTCGTCGCGCAGATGCGTTGACTGAAGTCGCAGGAACAATTGAAACCAGCGGAGGACAGGCGCTGGTCCTGCCCGCTGATGTTCGCGATGCAGATTCGCTGAAGCAACTGGCTGAACAATTACAGTCGACGCTTGGTCCGGTTGACGTGCTGATCGCAAACGCCGGGATTGGCCCCACGCGGGATGGGTCGGATCTGAACGCGAAAGAAGTTTCAGACGTCATCAATATCAATGTGATCGGTGCCGCGAATAGCGTAAGCGCTGTGCTGCCGCAAATGGTGGCTCGCGGGCAGGGACATCTGGTTGTCATCTCGAGTTTGGCTGCTTATCGTGGTTTGCCAAGATCGGCCGCGTATTGTGCCAGCAAAGCCGCCGTTTCGGCATTCTTTGAGAGTCTGCGGCTCGATCTAGAACCGAGGGGGATTGCGGTGACGATTATTCACCCAGGCTTTATAAAAACGCCGCTAACATCCGGACGCGAGGCGCAGATGCCATTTTTGATGGAGCTCGACGACGCGGTGCGGAAAATCGTGCGCGCGATTGAGACACGCAAAAAGTCATATGCGTTTCCCTGGCAGCTTGCGAGTATTGTGCGCGCCGGGATGGTGATGCCCATTTGGATGTACGATCGAATTTCAAGGAAGAATTCGTTTAGGGAATAAAGCGGTCTTTGGTGTTCGGTTTTTGGTCTTTGGGCTTTGCAACACTGAAGTGAAACTGGCAGTTCGGATCAGTAACCCAAGACCCAAGACCAAAGACTGAACTAAAATTCCAGATTCCAGACTCCAGATTCCAAATTCCAGATTCCAGATTCCAGATTCTGAGTTTCAATGACTATCCTGCAAGCCATCATCCTCGGCATCGTCCAGGGGTTAACTGAATTCATTCCGATAAGTTCTACTGCGCATCTTGTGCTCGCATCGCGTCTGGTCGGGTTGTATTCCGGAGTCGATTCAGTGCTCCGAGCCGAGCAAACCACCGCCACCATCGCCGTCATCCAGTTAGGAACGTTGTTGGCCGTGCTGATTTATTTCGCGCGCGACATTGTGAATATCACGCGGGCGTTCGTTGCTGATCATATAGCGCTGTTAACCAGGAGCGGCGGAGAAAAAGTCGGGGGTCGGCGCTTATCGCAGGACGCGTGGCTGGGATGGCTGGTAATTATTGGATCAGTTCCGGTCGCAATCGTTGGCTTATTATTCAAGCGTCAGATCGAAGGTTCGTTCACCAAAAATCTCTGGGTCATCGCTACGATGATGATTGTTATCGCTGTTCTGCTGGCGTTGGCAGAAGCAGTCGGCAAGAAAAGTCGCGGCTTGGCGGAACTCGGAATAGGCGATGCCCTCGCCGTAGGGTTCGCCCAAATACTGGCGCTTATTCCCGGTTCCAGCCGTTCAGGTTCGACAATCATGGCAGGCCTTTTCGCCGGAGAAACGCGCGAGACGGCGGCAAGGTTTTCTTTTTTGCTTTCTATGCCTGCCATCGCGGCTAGTGGGCTGCTCGAACTCAAGGAAGCAATGCATAAACTTCCCGACGGGAGTTTCCTGCCGCTGGCTGTAGCGACTGTGGTTTCCGGAATTGTTGGCTATGCATCTATTTGGTTCTTGTTGAGATTTTTGCGAACTCATTCGACCGCAGTCTTTATCGTTTACCGCTTGCTCGTCGGTGGTCTGATTTTGGGCGCATTAGTAACTGGTTACGTGTCCGCCACCGCTTAATTGAAACTTCTGGAAATTATTTGCAACGCTTCCAGAATTAAAGCACTACCAAAACGTTTGGACATTCAGGTAAACTGTTTTTGCCCCTCTTCCTCCCCGACCCGAATTTCGGGGTCATCTCATAAAATCGCAAAGGGCGGTGAGTTTAATGAATGAAAAAGACCCGCGAGGCGCGCTTGTGCGTTCCCAGCGCCCGCGTAGTCCGCGAGTTCCGGTAGAGTTTGCTCTTGAAGTCGAAGGCCAGACAGTCAACGGCGAATCTTTTAATGTTAAGGCGCAGGCCGTTAAGATTAGTCGCGGCGGCGCAACTATTATTCTTGAGGCAGAGGTCCCGCTAGGTGCAATCGTAAAATTAACGCCGCCGTTTGGTTCCGAACTCAATGCCGAAGTCAACGGCGCCTGGACGGATCAAATCGACGGCCGCCGCCGAATTGGTGTCAAGCTGCTGGACCATGACGGTTGGTTTGCTGAATAAGTAAGACAAAGTGATAATCCTCACGTGACGGTAAAGCGTTGGCTCGTGCGCCAGCACGATGCGGCAATTGCGGGCCGGGCCTTCTACAATCCACCTACAGTTCAATTCCTGAGCAGCTACGTTGGTAATTTTTCTTTGCATACCTTTGCAGCGGTTGGATTCGCTTGTTTGGGGGCACTCGCATGCACCGGCATTACCCGAAGCGAGCTGAAATTGATGACCCTGGCGCGAGATTGAACCAGCCATGCAGGCGCGCATTTGACCGCCGAATATTTGCAGCCTTGCGTCTACATTGATGCTGAGCTGCTGGTCGAAAAGAGTAGTTTTGAGTTCGTCGCGCATTGAAAGACCGGCACCAATACGGCGCCGGAGTTCTCCATCCAAAATTCCAGCGCCAACTTGTGCATCGTTGCGGAACCGCGTCTAATTGGAGTGGCTGTGAAATGGTCTACACGGTTGAAACAAATAAATGGAATGGCGAGACGTTTTTGCAGTTGTCGGTGCAGGACATAAGGGCGGTCGGTAGTTAGTTGTCAGTTTCATTAGCTGACTCACAATTAGCAACTGACAACGAACAACTGACAACTAACGAATCAATGCAAGAAATTACCAAAAGGAGAGCAATTGCCATCGGCCTGCGCGCGCGCGCGCCGCTGGTGGCGCGTGCCACAGCCCTCCTGATTCTGGTTGCTGCGGTAATCTTTGTCGCTGTTTCTTATTATCGTCTGCGCAACAACAAGCCGTTTCGTCTGAAATCCGAGACGCCGGAACTCTCTAAAGAGGTCGTCGGCATCACCAAAGGTTACGAGCAGCGCCTCATGAAAGATGGGCGGCTTTACCTTTGGGTGAAAGCTGCGCGCGACGTAACTTTTTCCGATGGCCATCACGAACTTGATGAAGTAAGTCTCTCAGTGTACCCACCGGTCGGCGATAAGCCGGACCAGATTACTGCGAACAAAGCCATTTACGATCAGCAAAATTCTACGATCACTTTTTTGGGCAGCGTTAAGGTGGAAACAAAAGACGCGCTGAAAGTGAGTACCGAGTCGCTCGCCTATGATCAGACTAATGAAGTGGCCCAAACGGATGCCCCAATAGCTTTCGAGCGGGAAAATGTTTCCGGACACTCGACCGGCGCAGTTGTCTATTCGAAATCAAAGAAGCTGGATCTCAAGAAAGACGTGGAGATAACAGTCGCTCCTGAAGCGTTGAAAGATCCGAAGCTCAAACCATCTGCCAGCCGATCGCGACCCGTCACAATTCGTTCCGCGCATGCTTCTTTCGAGCAAGAGACGATGAAACTGTTGTTCGGCGGCGGCGTCACTGCCGAGCAGGACCGCGACATCATGAGCGGCGAGAACATGTATGCCACTCTCAATCAGCAGAAAAAAATTCAAAAGGTAGAAGTGCGCACGAATTCGTATCTTCGTTCGATGCAGGAAGGCCGCGCGGCCGAGGTACAGGCTGCCGACATGGATTTCTTTTTTGATCAGGATCAACGACTGGAGCGGGCGTTAGCGATGCCCAACGCGACTGCTAAAACACTGGACGCCGATTCGGATTTTCAACTGACCGGCGCAAGTTTGATCGAGGTTTTGTTTCAAGCCCAGGGCGACCGCAGTTTATTGAAACAAATGCGAACGGAAGGCCGCTCGGTGATGAATCTCTCCGCACCCAAGTCCAAAGCAAACGACGCCCGAGCGACCAACAAACGATTGACTGCGGATACGGTGAAAGTGATTTGGCGCGTTACCGGACGCGACGTGGATAGAGCCGAGGCGGTTGGAAATGCAGAACTGTTCGTCGATCCTGTAATCAAGAATGCACAGGCCGACAAGAAAACCCTGACCGCGCCGCGCATCGATTGTGACTTCTTCGAAAGTGGCAATCTCGCGCGCACTTTCACTGCTTCGGGCGGCGCCAAAGTTATTATTGAACCGGTACAGACCGTTGCGGATCGCGGTACTCGAGTGCTCACCTCCCAAAAAATGACTGCCTTATTTGTGAAAGACACACAGGCCCTCGAACGAATGGACGCGCTCGGCGATGCTAAGTTTAACGAGAATGACCGCAACGGTGTCGCCACCAACATCTCCTACACCGAATCGGACAAGACAATTCGTTTGCGCGGTGGCGACCCGGCGATTTGGGATTCGCGCGCGCGCACAAAAGCTGTCGAGATGGATTCAGACCTTATCAATAATGTCTCGTACAGTCGGGGCAAGACGTCAACAACTTATTACAGCCAGGAACAAACCAACGGCGCCGTTCCTTTCTCAAAAGTGAAGAGCCCGGTTTACATCGTCGGCGACCGGGGCGAGTTTCGACGCGACAGCGGTGTGGCTATCTACACTGGAAATGCGCGGGCCTGGCAGGATGACAATTTTGTCCGCGCCGATAGGCTAACGATCTACACGAATGAGAAAAAAATGACCGGCGATGGGCACGTGCAAAGTGCAATTTACAATGCGCGCCGTCGCGGCGAAAGCACTACCATTCCGGTTTTTGCCTCTGCGGATTCGATGTCTTACTCAGATCCAAACCGTACGCTGCATTACGAAGGCGATGTTGACATTCGACAGGGCACGGATCGCCTGACCGGGGGCGTCGCGGACGTTTATCTTTTGCGCGACACCAGCGAAGTTGAAAAAACGATTGCCCAGCGCAACGTCGTCATGACGCAGCCGAATCGCAAAGGGACAGGCGACTGGATTCAATATACTGCAGCCGATGAAGTGGCGATTCTCAAAGGCAATCCGGCACGCGTCGAAGACATTGAAAAGGGCAGCACTGAAGGCGGTCGTTTGACCGTCAACATGCGAGACGGTAGAGTGACCGCTGACGACGCAAGAGGACCACAGTCGGCAGGTCGCGTCAGGTCGACGCATAAAGTGAAGAAACAATAACGGGCTAATTTAAGTTCATTTAGCCGCGTTCGTGCTGTCAACATGAGCATTTTGCCAGAAGACGTGAGTATCGCGATTAACCTCACCGAGCAGCGCGTCTCACTTTCCACCACCGACCAGCGCGCAAACGAAACTCCTTCCGCTTCCGCATTGGCGGCGTTTCAACTCCAAAAATCTTACGGCCGGCGTCGCGTAGTTGATAACGTCAGTCTGCACGTCGAGAAGGGCGAGGTTGTGGGCTTGCTCGGCGCTAACGGCGCGGGTAAGACCACAACGTTTTACATGATTGTCGGTCTGGAACGGCCCGATGCCGGTGTGGTGAGCCTGGGCGAGCGTGATGTGACTAAGCTTCCCATGTATTTGCGCGCGCGTCTCGGCTTGGGCTATCTGCCACAGGAGCCATCGATTTTTCGCAAGATGACGGCGGCGCAAAATATTCTGGCGGTGCTCGAGACGATGGGTCTAAGACGACGTGAACGGCTGACGCGCCTGGAAGAGTTGTTGGAAGAATTCGGAATCGCTCATGTTCGCAACACGCGCGGCGATGCACTTTCGGGTGGCGAAAGAAGACGAACCGAAATCGCGCGGGCCCTGGCGACTGAACCGCAATACATCCTGCTTGATGAACCTTTCGCCGGTATCGATCCCAAGGCCGTTGATGACATTCAAAATGTCATACTTTATTTACGCAATCGTAGCATCGGCATTTTGATCACGGACCATAATGTTCGTGAAACTCTGGGCGTCACCGACCGGGCCTACATTATGGCTGATGGGCGAATTTTCCGATCCGGCATTCCGCGACAGTTGACTGAAGACGCCGAAGTCCGACGGCTTTATCTCGGCGAAAAATTCCGCATGTAAACTCAGTTGGGCGCAAATCGCATCTAATCGAGTATAATCTCCCTGCGCTTTTCAATCGTAAAAACAATCAGACCGAACACTGATTTAACTGAGAAATGTCTCTTAAACTAACTACCAGCCTCTCTCAACGACTCGTGTTGACGCCGCAGTTGCGCCAGCGGATCGAGATGTTGCAGATGACTACGCTCGAGCTTACTGATCTGATTCAGGCGCAGTTGCTCGAGAATCCGGTGCTGGAAGAAGTTGCAACCCAGGAAGAAGCGCAGGAGCTGGCCGAAAAGATTCTGGACCACTTGACGGGCGCAGATCCGGGCGCCGTCCCGGAGCAATCGGTTGAGGCCGTTGAGCCTGAACTCGGCAGTCCATCATCCAATGGTTCAGGCGATACCGGCGCTCTACCCCAGGTTTCCGGAGACGTTGAAAGTGAAGCTGGGGAATCTGCCGGTGCGGAACCGAGTGAAGAACTTATGGGCGAGGATGGGAATGCAGATGACCCCTCGCGCGATGCTTTTGAAGAGATCGATTTTGGCCGTGAGTTTCAGGACTATCTCGACCCCGGTTACAAGACTCAGGAAATTGAATACAAAGAAGACGCGCCGACGTTTGAACAGTTTCTAACTCGCGCTCCGTCGCTTGCGGATCATCTGGAATGGCAACTCCACATGAGCCCGATCGACGAAGAAGTTTGCGAGGCGGCTGTCAGCGTGATTGGAAATCTTGATGCAGATGGTCGGCTGAATGCAACCAATGAAGAGATTGCGGCGATGGGCGGCTGGTCCGAGGAGCTGGTGGAAAGGGCCCGGCAAGCGCTGCTTCAACTCGATCCGGTTGGTTGCGGCGCGCGCGACGTCAAGGAATGTTTACTGGTCCAGCTCAAGGTGCGCGGGGAAAGTGATCGGCTGGCGGCACGATTGATTAGCGAGCATTTGTCTGAGCTGCAACAACACAAACTGCCGCACCTGGCTAAACAGATTGGCGTCGACGTAGACACGTTGCTGAGCGAGCTGCAATTCATTCGTACGCTCGATCCCTATCCCGGCCGGCGTTATTCCTCGGAAGAGCCGGTGCTTATCGCGCCGGAAATTTACATTGAAAAACTTGATGAGAACGACGACCAGTACATCATCTATTTCGCCGACGATGGCAGTCCCCGTCTGCGCGTGAGTCAACAATATCAACAGATGCTGGGGCAGACGGACGTCAGCAACGAAACGAAGAGTTTCATTCGCGAGAAGATGCGTTCGGCCGTTGACCTGCTACGGAATATCGAGCACCGGCGGCAGACGATTTACAAAGTGGTGGAATCAATCGTGCACCGGCAGCAGGATTTTTTGGATAAGGGCGTGCAATACATCAAGCCGATGATGCTGAAGGACATTGCCGAGGACATCGGCATGCATCTTTCAACAGTCTCGCGTGTGGTCAATCGAAAGTATGCGCACACGCCGCAGGGTGTGATTGAGCTGCGCCGCTTTTTCACCGAAGGCATGATGAACGAAGACGGCGAAGAGATTTCCACGCGAATCATTAAGTTGAAAATCAAGAAGCTTATCGAAGAAGAAGATTCGCACAGCCCGATAACCGACGATCAAGTCGTTAAGATTTTAGCTAAAGACGGCATTAAGTTGTCGCGCCGAACTGTTGCAAAATACCGCGATCAAATGAGCATCCCGGGATCGCGCGAGCGACGCGCCGTAGTCTAAGACGCGCGCAATCGACTGCACGTTCGACAAGGTTTCGCCCCCTGACTTAACGCATTACCAGCCAGACAGGTTCGAGTTTGGCAAGCATCACCATATCCAGAGGCCTAAGAAGGGAATCGCGATTATGAGGTTTGAGTACACCGGGCGCCACGTTGAAGTTTCGCCGGCCATTCGCAAGCACGTCGAAGATCATTTCAAAAAGATGGACCACATCTTTAACGGCACCACAGCCTGGACCCATGTCATCATTGAAGTTGAAAAGAATCGTCAGATTGGCGAGCTAATCGTCCATTGGCGCGACCATACGCTGACCGCTAAGGACATCAACGCCGACCTGTACATGGCGCTCACTCGTGCCATCGCCAAGATTGAAAAGCAGGCGCTCAAGCTTAAGGAGAAAACCATCGATCGCAAGCAGGGCGCCCGACGTACGGCCACGGTGGCGCCGACTCCCGATGGACAGTTGGAAGCCAGTCCCCGGCCGCCGCGCATTATCGCTGCACGCCGTTATTCGATTAAGCCGATGACTGCTGAAGAGGCAGCGTTGACTCTCACCTCGCAGGCGGATCAATTCGTTGTCTTTCGCGATGCCGATACGGATCGCATCGGTGTGCTCTACAAACGCAAAGACGGAAACTTTGGCTTGATCGAGCCCTAATCGACGCCTCCAAACAGCAGGAGCAGTCGGCAGGAAACAGCAGGAGCGGTCGGCAGGAGCGGTCGGCAGGAAAAATCCACGTAATCCACTTCCGCGGTCTGCTCCTGCCGTCTGCCGTCTGCTCCTGTAGTAAACTGGGACCACTGCGGCCTGCGTGGTTCGTCAATGAAGAAACAAACCAAGAAGACGGCTCCGAAAACAACCGATAACGCTCCTGACGTGGTCATCATCACGGGACTGAGCGGGTCCGGAATGTCGTCGGCTACAAATGCGTTCGAAGATCTCGGTTATTTCTGTGTCGATAATCTGCCTATCACGCTGCTGTCGACTTTTTCGCGACTGATGACTCCGCACAGCGATGAAAAAGTAATTGAACGCGCGGCTCTGGTCATCGACATTCGTGAAGGAACTTTCTTAGGCGCCTTTGGAAAACAATTGAAAGCGCTGCGGGCTGCTGGATTGGGCGTGTATGTCTTGTTCCTCGAAGCCTCGGACGAGGCGCTGCAACACCGCTTCAGCGAGACGCGCCGGCCGCACCCGGCCGACAAAGGCCAGGGATTGTTGCAGGCGATTCGCAACGAGCGCACTGCCATGGCCCGAATTCGCGCCGAAGCCGATCAAATCATCGACACTTCCGAACACACCGTTCATACGCTGCGCAAGCATCTGCTCGACCGCTTCAGTCTGGATCGAAAAGCGGGATCGATGCGGGTTGAAGTTCTCAGCTTTGGTCACAAGTTCGGCAATCCCGGCGATTTGGAATTGTTGTTCGACGTACGGCACCTGCCGAATCCTCATTTTGTTCCGGAGCTAAAAGCGCTATCGGGTCATGACAAGCGGGTTGTAGAGTATTTGAATGCGCAACCGGAAGTTGAAGAGACTCTGCGACGGTTCAGCGAGCTGCTGGATTACTTGCTGCCGCTGTACAAGCGCGAAGGCAAAGCCTACGTAACAGTTGGCATCGGTTGCACCGGCGGGCGGCACCGTTCAGTGATGATCGCAAACGCATTGGGCCGTCGACTGCGGCAATCGGGCTTTGATGCGCGCGTGGTCCATCGTGATGTGAAGAAAAATCGGCAACGCTAGATGAGGCCCAACGAATCAAGAATTGTTTTCTTCGTCCTTGCGCCCACGACGGCGAATCGGAGTCCGTTCTTTCAGTAAGTCGCTGTGCCTGGTTTCTAGAATGTAGGCGAGCTTTTGATAGGTCATACTCAACAACGAAGCGGCGCGGGTGAGGCTCCCGTTCGCTTGAGCAAGTGCGCGTTTAATCATAGCCTTTTCCGTCGCCAGTTTTTCCCGTTCAAAGTCTAAAGGCTTATTCAGCAGAACGTCGGCATCTTCCGTCATCGGTTCACCCTCTACCTTTGAAACGACTTTGTTTGCTGCTGCGTTTATTCTTCGGAGTAAATCAGGACTCTGCGACTTGGCCAGCCATTCACTAGCCCGTCTATAAGCAACGCGCAACGTCTCCGGCGAAAGATCATCGATTTCCTCAATCATGGTGAGCGCCGCGATGCCTGCTTGGTTCAATGCGTTGACCTGCTGCGCGATTTCGATAGCTCGCTGAAATGTAAACTGGGCCTCGTCCTTTCTTTGGAGTCTTGCCAGAGCGATACCGCGAACTGTGAGCGCCTCAACTAAGAGACATTGCCGACCGCTCTTTTGAAAACTGGTTGCAGCGCTGCGCGCGACCTTCTCCGCTTCGTCGAATCTCTTTTGCTCGATCATTACTTCCGCTCGCGCTTGATCGATTTGCGCCGTTCTTACTTTGTCTCTGACACTGGTTAATAAGCGTCGGGCTTGATCAAGATACTCCTGAGCCTCTCTGTAACGAGACTGATCGCGCAGCACTATTCCCAGGTTGTTTTTTACCAATGCTCGAAAAACGATATTGCGGGCGAGCTTGAACTCATGATCCGCCTGCTCGTATTCACTGACTACCCGCCGGAGTTGTTCGGCTTTCTTTTCGGGCGTGACAAGCGTTTGGAGAACTTGCGCGAGCGTATTGTGATAGAAGCCTTTCATGGCATGGTGTGTAAGTTTCTGAAAGAGTGGCGCGTTAGTAGTAAGTATCGTGAGAGCTTCTTGATTTCGTGAAGATGACCATTCAACCACCGCCAATCCCAGGATCGCATTAGCTCTTGTCTTTCCCTCGGTAGTCAGTCTTCGTAATGCCTCTGTGAAGTGGATCCGCGCTTCATCAAAAGAGCCTTCCCGGAAATAGCAATAAGCCAGCTCTGTGCGCGCTTCCGCAACCTTTTTTAAGTCTCCGACCGATTCATAGAAAGTAATAGCCTCGGTGATCAAATCTCTGGCCCAACCGTCGGCCTCCTTTATTTGATTTCGGCTGGCGAGCCAACGCGTCAGAATTCCGACACATAGCAATACTTCAGCGACCACGGAAGGATGCAATCCGCTTGTGTCAGGACGTTGGCTGACCCCACTCCACAAAGGCCGCATCACTTCTTGCGCTGTGTCGAAGTCGCCTCTGTCTCTTAGCTCCAAAGCCTTCTGGCATCGGTAGAGGGCTGCATCATTCGCTGTTAGGTGCGAGGTTTCGATCTTTCGTGAGGTTATCTGCATGGGAGGTAAGCCTTTCAACTTGAGTGTAAGAGATCATGCGGACGGCACGGATATTAGTCTCACAGCCGAACCCTTGCAAGAAAACTTGTCAGATAGGTCTAATCACAAGATGTAGAAGTTCTTGCATCGTCTTTGACCCTCAAAAAATAGGAGATAAAAACATGAAGCGATCTCTAGCAGCACTAGCATTGACTTGCGTTCTTTTCGGTTCGGCATTGGCGGGAACCATCCCGACTTGTGACGCTCCTGAACCAGCGTCAAGTGAGACGCAATCAAGCTCGGTAACAACGACCGTGATACTCACGATCATTAGTCTCGTAGTTGGCTAAAGAGTAATTCGGGTCAGTTGGGCGAACGGAAACTGCCTTTTGGCGGTTGAGCGGGAGTGTGTCCAAAAAGAAGGGCGTTGCCGTCTCTTACAGCGGCGACGCCCGTTCTGAGCGGGTTACTGTCCTCACCCCAGCAACCTCGCAAGGCGGATACATTCAGCAGTCCGCCTAAGTTGAGCAAGTTATAGTCCGATGCAAATGATTCAGCAAGGATTGAACGAGAGGGCTAGTCGCAGAAACATGCAAGAATTCTTGTATCCACGGTACTGGTTTCCATACCTTCTACAGAGTCCTTTCTAGCTCGATTGTGTTTTATTGGGTAAACTGACTTTTCCGGGCAGAATGCGAGGTTGTACGGTAAGTTTTTTGAGGTACGCTGACTTTTCGCGCAGAGTTAATTCAACCTTTAGGTTGGAGATTCCCATTGGTCGGTACGCCTGAAACTTTAGAGGCGATTAGGAAACGTAAATGAGCAGCAAAACCGAGCAACCGGAGAAAACTGAAGACACCCGACGAGTGGCAGGCGTGATTGTTACGCATGGCCACTTAGCCGGCGAGTTACTGGCTGCCGCTGAGATGATTATTGGCCCCATATCTTTCATCACGGCTGTTTCCATTGGTTGGCACGATGACGTAGATGCGGCTCGTGATGAAGTGCAGCGCGCCATTACTCGCGTTTCGCAAGGCGTCGGGGTCTTGTTGCTCACCGATATGTTTGGCGGCACACCGACCAACATCGCTTCCATGTTCCTGGAGGACGGGAAGTTTGAAGTTGTTACCGGAGTTAACCTGCCCATGGTTATCAAACTCGCCAGTCATGAAAGTAGTGGTTCGCTTATTGAGACGGCGCGGCGTGTTTCCGAACTTGGGCGGCAGGGAATTTACCTGGCCGGCGATCTGCTCGCACCTCCCGCAAAAACCTGATATCAGAAACAGAGCAATGATCGAACGCAAACTTCTGGTGAAAGCGCGATTGGGTTTACATGCGCGCGCGGCCGCAAAACTGGTGCGTCTGACAGCCACCTTTCGCAGCAAGATTATCTTGCGGCGCATCGAGGGCGGACCGAATGCCGATGCCAAGTCAATCTTGAGCGTGCTCATGTTGGCGGCCACAGCCGGTACCGAACTGGAAGCCAGCGTTGACGGAGTTGACGAACAGGCAGCCATGCTCGCAATCGAAGAATTGTTTGCCGAGAGTTTTGGCGAGAGAGAAGTAGAGGCGTAATGAAAGAGCTAACGCCGGAGATTCGCTGCAAAGGGCTTGGCGTTTCGGAAGGTATTGTCATTGGCCAGGTGCTGCGCATGGTCGATGGCGCGTCGCAAATCTCGCGTTGGACCGTAAACGAAGACGACCTGGAGAATGAGACGCAACGGTTTCGTCAGGCTGCGGTAATTGCAAGCGAGCGACTCCGGACGCTTCGCAATCAGGCCGGCGGACGACTGGGCAACGATCATGCCTATATCCTCGATGCTCATGTGCTGTTGCTGGAGGACGAAAAGTTACTTGGTGATATCGCTGAATACATAATTGCTCAACGCGTCAATGCCGAGTGGGCCATCAAGGTCATTGGTGATCGCCTTACTGCGCTGTATTCCGAGATCAAGGACGACTACTTGCGCGAACGCGGCTCGGACATTGAAGACGTGATGCGGCGACTTTTGGCGGCACTTAGCGGAGCGCGGCCTGAGGATCTCCGGCTGGCAGAAGATGCCGTGATCGTTTCGCGCGATCTGCTGCCTTCAGCATTAGCTGAATTGGATCTCACGCACGCGCAGGCGTTGGCGACCGATAGCGGGGGCTGGACTTCGCACACGGCAATTCTCGCGCGTGGCATTGGCCTGCCGGCGGTAGTTGGCTTAAGGGACTTTTATCGCCGCACCAAGACAGGCGACCGCATAATCGTCGACTCAACCCGCAGCGAAGTAATTCTCCATCCTTCAGCGCAAACTCTGGCTGATTATCATGAGCAGACTGGTCAACGTTCAGCCCGTCGCAAAGCTGTTACAGTCGGGGATCGCGGCGCCTTGCGCACGCAGGACGGGGTCGAGATTATGCTGCGCGCCAACGTCGAACTGCCGGCTGAATTCGATAGTGTTGAAAAGTACGGCGCCTGCGGAATCGGACTCTACCGCTCAGAGTTCCTGCTGGCGCGCAATGGCTTGACCGTCTCAGAAGAGGAACAGCGCAGCGCTTACGAAGCGGTGGCGCGAATGGCCGGTGAAGCTGGCGCAATCATTCGGCTGTTTGATTTAGGCGGGGAAAACACCCGTTCACATTTTCGCGAACCCGAAAAGAACCCGGCGTTGGGTCTACGCGCCATTCGTTTTGGATTGCGTAACGATAGCGTCATGCGGCGGCAGTTGCGGGCCATCTTGTTGGCGGCCGCAAACGGTAAGCTGAAAATCGTTCTGCCCATGGTGACGGACGTGAGTGAGGTCAAGCGTGTCAAAGCGATGGTCGCTGAAGAGATCGCGAAACTAATGAACGAAGGACAACCCTATGGTGAGGTCCCCATCGGCGCCATGATTGAAGTTCCAGCGGCAGTGATAATGGCGGAAAAAATTGCGGCGTGCGTAGACTTCTTCGAACTTGGAACGAACGATCTGGTGCAGTACACGCTCGCCGTCGATCGCGGCAACGACGAAGTAGCCGACTGGTTTCGCACCCTGCACCCGGCGGTGCTGGAAGGAATTAGCCGCAGCCTCAAAGCTGCAAAGCAGGCAGGTATCCCAGCAATTGTTTGCGGCGAGATGGCCTCAACGCCGGCGTATGCAGTCTTGCTAATTGGATTGGGCGCTACGGATCTAAGTATGACACCCTCGGCAATGCCGCGCGTGCGCCGTACGCTGGCGGCCATCGACTCTGCCTCGGCGCGGGCCATCGTCGAAGAATGTTTGACCTGTGAAAGCGCCGATGAAGTAGAATACCTCGTGCACACGCGGCTGGGGAGCCGCTGGCCAAATCTATTTTCAGTCTCGAGCCTACCCAAACCCCGTCCCAGCGAATAAACCTGACAGCTCTGAAGTCCCAGCTAAATTCTCGGCAATATTGCTTTCAGAATCAGAGAAATCGCGTCTTTTCGCTGTTTACTCTTAAAGGAACATGGTTTCGGCGGGCGAGGTGCCCCAAGTCCGCCAAAAATCGCATGATTCGAGCAAAATTCGGGAGGAATATGAAAAACTCAATCCTTGCAGCATTGGTCCTGGGTGTCGCATTCGCAGTTACCGCCGCGGCGCAGGTGAACCCCGCAATCTCGGCGGTGAACTCACCGGTTTCAAGGTCAGTGACGACTAAATCTGAGGCCCCGCGAGAGGCTGCCAAGACCACCCGCGCGCGAGTGCTGAATCAAACCCAGAAGAGCCCGGCAACCAACAGCCAGAGCGCCAACGCTGAAAGTCTTCAGGCCCACGCCAAAGCAAATTTTAAAAACCGCACGCGTCTGGAATCCCTACCTGCAGAAGTTTCCACCAGCGACGACACTCGGGTCAGGAGCGTAACGACCTTAACAGCGCCTGTCAGTGAACCAAAAACTGCCATAAATAACAACGTCGTAGCGCCCAACGTAAATCTAAATACCAACGCTCGTACTACCGCAGCTCCGTCCCCTGCATCCAGCCAGATCTATCGCGTCGGCGTGGGTGACGTGCTCGACATACAACTCAATAACAATCCCAGTCAGGAATCGACGCTCTTTACTGTGCTTGGAGGCGGCATGTTGGAATACCCGCTGGCCGGCAGTCCACTGCAGGTCGACGGCATGACGACGTCGGAAATTGCGACGAAGCTGAGAACGAGAATAAAAGTTTTTGAGAACCCGGCGGTTGTAGTAAATGTTCGCGACTATGCGAGTCATGCGGTAATTATCAGCGGCTTCGTGGCAGCGCCTGGCACCAAGACCTTGCGCCGGGAAGCAGTTCCTCTTTACGCGTTGCTTGCTGAATCGTTGGTTCTACCGGACGCAACGCGGGCCACGGTCACTCGCGCTACTGGCACTATTTCTGTTGACCTTAAAGATTCTATTTTGTCCGCGACTTTGGTTTTGCCAGGCGACGTCATTAAAGTTTTAGGATCTGCTGCCGCAACCGAATTCTTTTTTGTGGCCGGCGCAGTAAAACTCCCGGGACAGAAATCGTACCATTCGGGCTTGACCCTGACGCAGGCGATCCTCGCCGCCGGTGGCGCGACAAATGGCGCGGGCGGAAGGGTCCGAGTTTCTCGCCAGGGAACTGATGGTCGTTTGGTTACTGAAGAATTCAATTTAAGAAAAATTCTCGACGGCAAGCTTGCAGATCCACTCTTGCAGAAAGACGATCGCATAGAACTTACGGCCGCGAACTAGAACATTCTCAGGAAATGCGCGATGCAGGGCAGCCCCGAAAAGCTTTTTCGGAGTTGCCCTTTTTTCGCGTCCATGTTCGTATCAAGCGCAGGTGTTTTGTAAGTGCGTCTATAATTAATGACAACCGATGAAGCTGCCCTCGACAAACCTGGTCCACGCCTTGATCGGAAAGGCGATCCTGGAAACTCTTCTTGTTGGCTCGCTGGCGATCGTCGCGTTTCTCACGGTGCTGCCGCCATTTTTTCATGGCTGGGGCGAGGTAACCGACCACGGCGTTGCGGGGTGGGCAGTTAACAGCGGCTCTCCCTGGGAACGGGTTGAAGTCCAACTCTTTGTCGACGGAAAATTTTTCGCCACCCAGGTGGCCAACGGATCGCGTCCCGATGTTCCTTCCGCGCTTTGGGCTTTGGACGAGTGGCACGGTTATGCTTTTGAAATTGATTCGCTAATGCCCGGACCGCATGAAGCGCGCGTTTACGCCTTGCGCACTAGCCGGCAAGGAACAAAGAAGTCATTACAACAGGTGGGCAACCCAATTCCATTTATCGTAGGAACCGACGGCATCTTTCGAAAGCCGCCTGGAAAAATCAATGATGGCTGGCGTCGCTAAAACTTCGCTCGAAAAACTACCCGCGCGCCTGGAACGATCGCTGCCCCTTTGGGAGATTGCTTCAGTGGTCACGTCCTGCTTAATCGCTGAATGGGCGGTGTTCGTCTTCATTGGCCGCAACAGATTGATCATGGCCGTACCTATCGGCTTGGCGCTCGCGTTAATGTTGTACTCGCATCGGGAGCGCGGTGAAAGTTTGCGCGATATTGGCCTGCGCGTTGATAATTTCCTTGTCTCCTGCCGCTTGCTCTTGCTGCCGACTGCGCTGGCTGTGATCTTGATCGTTACCTTCGGTTGGTTCACGAGCCACGGTGATTTCGGCGCGCCCTGGCGCTGGCGCTTCGTTGCGCTGCCGCTCTGGGCACTCTTCCAACAGTATGTCTTGAATGGATTCATTAATCGGCGAGCGCAAATGGCACTGGGCCCGGGACCGAAGAGCATCGCCCTGCTGGCAATCGCTTTCAGTGTTCTTCATCTTCCGAGCCCGCTGCTTGCACTTCTGACACTAGTGGCTGGGGCTACCTGGGGCTTCGTTTACCAGCGGGCGCCGAACCTTTATGCGCTTGCTCTCTCTCATTCGGCCGTCTCGCTGACGCTCGCTTTGACCATTTCGCCGTATTGGCTGAACGGCTTGCGCGTCGGCTTTAAGTATTTTGGTTAGCCCTGGTCCAGCATAATTTAACTGTCTGTCAACCACGCTGTACCTGTTGAACACAGCTTGATATACTGAAAAAGCCAAGCAAGTGAACAGGTCGGGCGGTCGCTGCTGATTCAAAAGTCAGGAGAGGAAAGTCCGAACACCAAAGGGCAGCGGGCCCGCTAACGGCGGGGCGTCTGATAAATCTCAGATCACAGTTTTCAATTCCTGGAACGAAAACGGAATTCCGGGTAGGGTCGGCATGATCACCGCCGGATTGAAAGTTGTAATCTGGGATTAATTGGACGACGACAAGTGCAACAGAAAGCAAACCAGCCTGCTGACATCTGAGATCTCAAATTTGAAATCTGAGATTTGAAGCAGGTGATGGGTGAAACGGTGCGGCCCCCAGGGGCTTAAAGTAAGAGCGCACCGGCGCGTTTGGCGACAGACGCGGCCAGGCAAACTCCTCGCGGTGCAAGATCAAATAGGGAGGCGTCAACAGGGCTGCCCGCCCGAAACAGTTCTGAAATTTGAGATCTCAAATCTGAGATCTCAAAAAAAGGGCTGGTACGACCTCCGGGTAGATCGCTTGATCCAACTGGCAACAGTTGGACTAGATGAATGATCGCCATCCCGATGCGAAATCATCGGGACACAGAATTCGGCTTATAGACCTGTTCTACTTCGCTTGGCGCTAAGCATTCCCAGCGCTTCACCAATTTTCGAAAGAGAGGCCCCATTGATGGCGAATCGTAAAGGAGTTTTCATTGGCGCGTACGTGCCCAACCATTTGAAGGAATCTTTACGGCGGCGTGCGGCAGCCGAACATAGAACTCTCTCGCAGGAGATCACGCGCATTCTTGAGGAAGCCGTGCACGGCAAAGGACTACCGACCGGCAGCGTGGATCGCCGCAATCGTGAATCGACCCCGCGCCGCCGCACAACTGATCCCGCGCCTCGCCGTCGCAACGCCGACATCGATTATTCCCGCGGCAGCAAACCTGGCGACGATCGCAGCTAAGCAAACCGTTCGGTAACTCTCTTGAAGTATCTTGTCATCGCTTCACTTTTTGCGCTGCTGCTTTTGCTGCTCTATGCGCGCATTCGTCCTTACCTGGTGGCCCTGCAAAAAATACTGACGGTCGCTCGCAACATTACTGATCCCAAGTCCACAGCTAATTCCAGGAGTCGCGCCGGCGGCATAACTGACACCAAGTTAGTGCGTTGTGTTGCCTGCGAAACGTGGGTGCCGGCCGAGCGCGCCATTGGAACCGGCGCCGGCGGCTCGCTCTATTGTTCGCGCGAGTGCCTGGAGAAGAAATCCGACAGGCGCGAAAAGAAGTTAGCAGGATAGGTTGAGAAGCCCACGACTCGCCGAAATTTTTCAGACAGTTTGCTTGACGCCAGCCGCCTCTTCCGGCAGCAAGTTTCCCGCTTCGTGGATGGCCTTGTCGGTGTCGGTAAGATAAAGAATGACGAGGCCGGCGATAAAGAAAATTATCAGGGACAGCAGTGCTTGCCGGTAAGAACCCGTTGCTGCTACCACAGCGCCGAAAGTAAGTGGGCCGAGCCACGATGTGCCGCGTTCGGAAACCTCGTAAATACCAAAAAATGAAGCCTCGCGTCCCGCCGGAATCATCCGCGAAAAGAGTGATCGTGATAGCGCTTGTGAGCCGCCTAAGACGATGGCGATAAATATCGCCATAATCCAGGCTTCAGACGTCGTGTGCAGAAAACCATAGCCGTAAATCACTACGCCCGCCCACAGCACCAGCGAAATCAGAATCGCACTCTTAGTTCCAATCAAGTAAGCGATTCGCTCAAACAGGAGGGCGCCAAAGATGGCGACAAACTGCACCACCAGAAAAATTAGCAACAGAAACGACGGTTCAGTCTTTAAGCCGCGCGCCACGAAGAGTTCCTGCGCCAGGAAAACCGATGCCATACTGATCACTGTTTGAATACCGTCGTTAAAGAATAAGTATCCGATGAGGTATCGCAGAGTGTGTCGCAGACGCGCCAGCTCGCGGAACGTCCGGCCCAGTTCTGAGAATCCCACCGTTAGATAAGTCTTTCCCGCCGGCAAAGCTTTTTCTGTCGTGCGCGTCTTGAGAGTTGCAAAAGTGATCAGCGCAAACATGCCCCACCACACGCCGGCCGAGAGCAACGAGAGCCGCACGGCCATGTAAGGATCAAGACCGAGCCGGCCTGCGCTCTTCACCAGCAGGAAATTAAGCGCCAGGAGCACGCCACCGCCGAGATAGCCGTAAGCAAAACCTCGGCTCGATACTTTGTCACGCTGATCCTCAGTAGTGATGTCATTGAGAAAACCGTTATAAAAAACTATCGTCGCGCCAAAGCTCAGATTGGCGATAATAAATAAAAGGCCACCCAGCAAATAAAGCCTGCCGGAGACAAAGAACATCAAACACGTAGCCGCAACGCCGATATAGCAAAACAGCGCCATCATCTTCTTTTTTAAATTCGAGTAGTCGGCAACCGCGCCCAGCGTCGGCAACAGGAATATCTGCAGAAAGACAGCAACGGAAACGCAGGTCGGGAAAAAAGATTTTGAAGTGATAGCGCCCACTGGACCGAGGTTCAAAACAATTCCATTCTCGCCGACCACCTGCTGCGTGATCTCAGTCAGGTAAGGGCCAAAGAGTGCGCCTACGATGGTCGTTGAAAAAGCAGAGTTGGCCCAGTCGTATATCTTCCAACCAAAAACTTCGCGCGGATTGTTTTTGTCGAGGTGGCCATGACATTCGGATTTGGCCGGATGGTTGGTGGCGGTCATATCTCAGGCTGGCACGATGTAGTTTAGAGTTCAGGAAGCTCTGATCAAGTGTCTTCGACGCGTAGCGTCCGTACGAGTTTAGCCCGGCGTTTCAACGCCGGGATCAGGGCATTGTTTGCTCTCGTCGCGTAGCGACGATTGAGTTCGGGCTGTTTCGAGCGTCGCTACGCGACGCGAACGCTTCCATTGCCGTTCCCGGCCTTGAAAGGCCGGGCTAAATTCGTGCCGACGCTACGCGTCTAAAGACTGATACCGACCTTATGCGACTTACTTGATCAAAGGTTCCTGAAGTCCTTAGCTTGCGTGATGCGGCAGCAACAGCGGCAGCCTAAAGGCTGGACTCTGAACTTCCGGCTTCAACTGAATCAGTATTCTTTAGCGATGGCTTTCCCGTCAGGGTATCAACTATCGCCGGAGTGATATCAGCAAGGGTTGCTATCCGACTTGCAATACGATTTTGATCTTGCCCCCAAACGATTGTGGGGACCATGTTCAGCGTATGATTGCGCGACGAAAGATCTTCGATGTTGCCGTGATCGCTGGTGAGTATAACGGAAGTGTTATTCAAATCAACGTGAATTAATAACTCTCTAATAAGCCGCGCCAGGTTTTGCAGCGTCGTTCTCGCCAGTTGCAGATCCTGTTTGTGGCCGATCTTGTCGGTGATGAAATATTCGTAAAGCGTAAATCTGTTTTCTGCGGCGATGGATGCGAGAACTTCGGCGGCTTGTTCAGCGCTGCGCAGCGTCACATCTTCTCCGCGTTCGATCAGCAACTGATTAGTAAAGTCATGAAAGACGGCGCGTCCTGCCTTCAGATCGGCGACCTGTCGAAAGGGCACGCCCGCCGCTTCCATCGCCGCCGTGGTCGCCGAAACCCAGCGCGGCCGCTCCTCAAAAAAGAGCTGCGTGTAGGTATTTGCAAAGGTGACTGGGCCAACACCGGCGCGCTTCAACTGCAGAAAGATCGAATGCTCGCGCAGTATTTCCAGCATCGCCGCATTCGGAAATCCTTGTTTGTGATAACCGAGCAATTGCGGAACGTTTATTCCGGTGAGAATCGTCGTCTGGCCGGAAGCGCTCTGTGGCCGTCCTTCAATTCCCATACGCGCGTCGGTTGGAACAACAATGCCGCCGTGAATGCTTGGCGCGTCTTCATTCGAAAATAGCGCCAGCGGTTCCGCGTCAGGTAGACCATCAAAAGGATTCTGCGATCCGCGGGCGCCGATGCCAAGGCCGTCGATGAAGAAGAGTACTACTGACATTCTCGTTGTTGAATACCATCCGGAATCATTGCGCGCAAGTTCTTGGGTCATGCCCATCAAATTCGTGGTTCTGCCACTCGCTAACATCATTAGCTTGGATGGATAGACCAGCAATTCGGCTTGACATCGTGCCTTCATAAGAATATGTTCGCCCCGCCTTAACCTCAGGTCTTACTAATTTCTTAAGGTTGGCTTTTGTTAGCCTTCGATCGTCGGATTTCCTTTCGTAACCTCGCTTGCTGAGTCTTAGGGTAAGTTCATCCTGCCAGTGATTTGTGCGCTCGGCCAGGTTTGGCTTGGCGTCGGACCGTCTTGGCACGGGCGACGCCACCCGCAGAACTTTTGGAGGCACCAGAGCTAGTAGTTACCTTATCTTTTCAACTCCAATCCTGTTTTCGACCTCAGAAGACATCTATCAAAAGGAGACCTTGACATGCCGAACATGACACTCTCTAACCAACCGCCCCACAGCAGTCCCAGCCCACCCCAACGGTTCCATGGTGTGCAGCCGATACGCGGCCTCGAAGATGTCCCGCGCTCGGCACTATACGAAGGACGGTTTGGACGAATGTTTCGGAACCTTCCGCCTTTTGCTCCAGAGGATGCGGATCTTCTGTCGTTGGGCGCAATGATGATCGAGACGCAGGCGCAGGCCGACGATCCTAATCTGGACAATCCTGATATTCCCGCGGGCTTCACTTACCTCGGTCAGTTCATCGACCATGACATCACCTTCGATCCCAACTCCAAACTGCAGCGCGACAACGATCCCGACGCACTGCGCAATTTCCGCACGCCGCGCTACGATCTTGACTCGCTCTATGCGGATGGGCCGGACAACAATCCATATCTTTACGATGCGGAGGGGCTTCGTCTCCTTGTCGGCAAGAACGAGGCTGGTGAAGACGACCTGCCGCGAAATGCTGCGGATCCACGGCGCGCTCTTACCGGCGATCCACGTAACGACGAAAATGCGATTGTCTCTCAGCTCCATCTGGGGTTCATAAAATTTCACAACAAGGTCGTGGATGCCCTGCCCGCGAATACGCCCAATCGTTTTGACGAGGCGCGACGAATTGTGCGTTGGCATTACCAGTGGGTCGTCTTACACGACTTCCTGCGAAAAATTCTCGGAGGCGATGATGTGGTCAACGACATCGTCAAGCTCGATAAATATAAAGTTCCCTTCGGTGGGGGCACAAAGGATATTCAAGGGGCCCTGAACGTCGATCTCAAGTTTTATCACTTCAGGAATCAGCCGTTCATCCCGGTCGAGTTTTCAGTAGCAGCATATCGATTCGGCCATAGCATGATTCGTACTGACTATGAGCTTAACCCGCAGACGGAAGACCCCGACGATGTGGATATCTTCGGCGATGATGGCGAAGACCTCCGTGGTTTTCAGGAACGGCGCGGCGGACTTGAAATTCAGTGGGCGCGCTTCTTTGATTTTGGCGTGCCCCTGAAGCCGCAACTCTCGCGCCGAATTGATGCGAAGATCGCAGTCGGTCTCGGAGTGCTGCCGTTCATCACCGACATGTTCAAGTCGCTCGCGAAACGCAATCTCCTGCGAGGGAAAGCGCTCGGCCTGCCATCCGGTCAGGCGGTTGCAAGGGCGATGGGTATGACACAGGGCAACGTTATCCTGACGCCTGCTGAGCTCGGGCTGCCGACGAACGCTCCAGGCGGCAACCCGGGTGAGCCGACGCGCAACCTGGCCGCCGCTTTCAACGACAATACGCCGCTCTGGTTCTATATCCTGAAGGAAGCGGAGGTGCGTTGCAGCGGCAAGAAGCTTGGGCCAGTCGGCGGCCGCATCGTCGCCGAGGTACTGGTCGGCCTGCTTGACGGCGACCCGTCATCGTTCCTGAGTGCCGAGCCAACCTGGCAGCCTAAGCAAGGGCAGTTCGGTGCTACGCAAGACGGAAAGTTCTTTATGGCGGATCTACTGCGTTTTGCTGGAGTGAAAATTTCCTAGTAGGCTACAGGGACTAGAAAACCATCGGCCCGGAATAAGGGGAAGTTGCTTTAGCGACTTCCCCTTAACGGCGCAGCACAACAAACTAACAGGCGATCTTGTTGGCATTTCTTTGCAGCTTGTGTGGGCGACGAACCAGCTTGTAAGGTCAGCCGTCGTCAAATTTGAATCGAGGCGAGGGCGCGGGGTATTTGTAAGAAGAGGGTTAAGCCCACCGCGTCCCTCATCACTCGGCATCGAGCTGTCCGCGTTCGCGATAGAGATTTAGCTTGTTGTGAAGGGTCTTCAAACTAATTCCCAGCAGCTCGGCCGCGCGCGTTTTGTTATTCTTGGTTTTCTTTAGCGTGCGTATGATCATTTGCCGCTCGACTTCTTCGATTGGCGTGCCGACCGGAAACGTGATCGTGTCTTCGTTTCTCGAACGCTCGCGCTGATCGATTGGATAGGGAGCAAAGTGATGGCGCTCGATCTCCTCGCCCGAGCAAATAATCACAGCCCGTTCGATTACATTTCTTAGCTCGCGCACGTTGCCCGGCCAGGCGTGAAATTGCAAAGCAGCAATGGCGCCGGAATGGAGGAAGCGCGCCGGGCGCGAGTGTTTCTCAGCCAGTTTTGTGACCAGATACTGTGCCAGCAGCGGCAGATCTTCTTTCCGATCCTTGAGCGCCGGCAATTCAATGCGAAACACATTGAGGCGGTAAAGCAAATCCTCGCGCAAGGTCCCTTTCGCTATTGCCTCCTGCGGGTCCTGGTTAGTGGCCGCAAGAATTCGCACGTCAATATCAATCTCTTTCTGACTGCCAAGACGTCGCACTTTTCGTTCTTCAATTACGCGCAGCAGTTTGGCCTGCAACATCGCCGGCATTTCCGAGATTTCGTCCAGGAGCAGCGTGCCGCCATCGGCCAGTTCGAAACAACCCGGACGTCGCGAGGCAGCACCGGTGAACGCGCCTTTCTCGTGCCCAAATAATTCCGACTCCATCAGGCTTTCAGGAATCGCCGAGCAGTTAATCCCAACAAATGCGCGGTCGTGGCGTGGACTCAATTGGTGAATGGTGCGGGCGACCAGTTCTTTTCCCGTGCCTGATTCACCGGTGATCAAAACGGAGGCCGACGACGGCGCAATTTGTTCAACTAACGAGTAGATTTCGCGCATTGCCGGTGAGCTGCCGATGAGCTCGCCAAAGGCGCCACGATCCTGGAGTTCGCGCCGCAGCACTTCGTTTTCACGCCGCGCTTCGGTCAATTCAATCGCGCGTTCGAGTACGACGCGAAGCTCGTCCGCCTCCACCGGCTGCTCGAAACAGTGATAGGCGAATTCTTCCTTTACCGCACGTTTCGCGTTATCGATCGAGCCGGATTCAGCCAGCAAAATTACCGGCACGCCACTCTCCTGCGCCTTCAAATCACGCAAGACACTTAGACGGCCGTCTGTTGCGAATAGATTGTTGTCGATGAGCACAGCCGGATCGGCTTTGAGAATTGATTCCAGGCTTGGCGCGAGCGCGTTTTCGATTAGCGCCTCATAGCCCCAGGAGGCGATCAGTTGTTGCAGTGCCTGACCGCTGGTTTCATTCTGGTCAACGATGAGTATGCGTCGGGACGAGAGTGACATCGCAGTCAGTTTAGCATGAAGAGGTTATCCGCAGATTATCGACGTTCTGCAGAACAATCGGAATCGGGAGCGGTAGCGACGGATGCAAGACCCAGTTTTGAGTGTCATGAAGTCAGTACCACCACGCG
>DNND01000021.1:44551-44675 GCA_003488005.1 Blastocatellia bacterium
ACCACGCGGTAGCGGGTGGGTCGCCTGATTGCCGACTAACAAATACCCATTTCTGACTGGCGGCTCGCGATGAAGCCAATTGGAGCTTGCAAAAAATCAGTAACCCACCCGCTACCGCGTGGTG
>DNND01000021.1:44989-49257 GCA_003488005.1 Blastocatellia bacterium
GGTGGTACTGACCTCATGACACTCAATTTGTGGCAACTCATCCGGTCTATATCGCGCGCGGTTCCTGCGATGTCGCTCCCGCGCAATCGGCTTAGTTTGCGGATTCACTTCGCGCGAAGTGGTTAGCGATGGCGAGCGCGAGGGCGGGGATTGTCGTCTGTTTCGGTTGAATCTCGACGTTAAGTCCAAAGGTCGCGGCAGCCTGCGAGGTGATGTCTCCCAGACAAGCGATCGTGATTCCGGAAAGCGCAGCACTAAGATCCTGAGTATCAAAAAGCTGAGCAAGGTTCTTGACCGTCGAACCGCTCGTGAAGGCGATGCAGTCTGCGCTGCCCGAAAGCATTGCGGCGACACGTCCGCGATCCAAATTATCAGGAAGGGCGGTGCTGTACACCGGAACAATATCGACGCGTGCGCCTGCTGCTTCGAGCGCTTTGGCCAGAAAGTCTCGCGCAACGGACGCTCGCGGCAGCAATATATTTAAGCCTGTAAAGGCGTCAGTTCCCCCAATGAACCGCTCCAGTGCAGAAAAGACACCCTCCGCTTTAGAGTCATTGGGAATGACGTCAACATGAACGCTCAGATCGCGCAGCCGCTCCGCCGTCGCTTCGCCGATAACACAAACTTTTAACTCATCAAGACTAGCGGCGTTCCGGCCCAGCGCCGTTAGTCGTTTGAAAAAATAATCCACCGCGTTGACGCTGGTCACAATCAGCCAGTCGTAGCCGTAAAGATGATTTATCGCTTCATCTAAACGCTGATAGTCGTCAAGCTCCTTGATTTCAATTGTCGGACAGGCGATCACCTGGGCGCCGTATCGCTCGAGTTCCTGCGCAAACTCGTCAGCCTGAGCGAGAGCCCGAGTAATCACGACGGTGCGACCCTGGAGCGGTTGAGTTTTAGGTTTGGGTGGCGTGATATTCACGGCTTGCCGGCTACAGAACTGCAGTTCAGAGTACAACCTTTAGGTTGCTCTTTTGCCAACCAAACACGCAAGCCAAAGCTTGTACTCTGAACTTCGTTATTCTTGCGCAAGCAACTCGCGGGCTCCATTTGCCAAGAGTCGTTCAGCAAGGTCACTGCCGAGCTGTTCCGCTTTGTCTATCGAACCTGAAATTCGATCTCGAATAATTTTCTTTCCCTGCGTGTGGGCGACCAGTCCGTCGAGCTTAATAATTTTGTCGCGGACGGACGCGTAAGCAGCGATCGGCAGTTGGCATCCGCCGCCAAGGCTGCGCAGGAAGGCGCGTTCGGCAGTACAAGCCAGCCGCGTAAACTTGTGGTCCAACTTGCTGAGCGTATCGGTTATTTCCTGATCCTCCGATCGTGTCTCGATGGCCAGCGCGCCCTGTCCGGGCGAGGGCAGCATTTGCTCAGTTGCAATCGCGGCGCTGATACGATTCTCAAGCCCGAGTCTTCGCAGTCCGGCAGAAGCCAGCACCAGTACATCGTACTTACCTTCATCAAGTTTACGGAGGCGCGTGTCGACGTTCCCACGCAGGTCTGCAAAAACCAGATCGTCACGCAAGTGTTTTAGTTGGGCCAGGCGACGCGGGCTGGACGTGCCCACAGTTGCTTTCTTTGGCAGTCCGGCAATGGAAGCGTTTGCGCCACTGCTGCTTCTCCCCAACACCAAAGCATCGCGAGGATCTTCGCGTTTGCAAATTGCAGCAATCGTAAACCCTTCCGGAAGAATTGTTGGCAGGTCTTTCAGAGAATGGACCGCCAGATCAATCCGGCGATCAAACAGCGCGTCTTCAAGCTCTTTTGTGAACACTCCCTTTCCACCGATGACTGCCAGCGGATCGGTGTTCACGTCACCTGAAGTCGTAATAATCTCAATCCGGGTTTCGAGTAGAGGGTTAATGCGCTGCAGCTCGCTTTGCACGAAGCGCGCCTGAGTGAGCGCGAGCTTAGAACCGCGCGAACCAATGACGAGGAGCTGTTTCATTTGGTGAAGGGAATTAGTCTTCGAGGCCGAAGATGTCGCGCCAAGCCTCAATGATTTCAGCGTCACTGGCATCGGACAAATGCCGCATCTGGCTCAACATGGGATGGGAGAGCCTGTTCACGGTGGACAGCAATAAACTCTCGATGCCGGATTCCTGCTCCGCAGTCAGTGGTCCAAGTCGGTTTCGTTGGCGCTTGAACTCATGCCGCGCAATATCCTGAAACATTTGTTTCAACGCGCCGATGGCCGGGCCCGTCTCAAGCGCGCGCAGGGCCTGTTGAAACTGCATTATCTCGGATTCGACGATCAACTCTGCCCGTTGTGCTTCCCGTTCCCGTTCCCGAATGTTTGACGAAACCACCGATTCGAGATCGTCAATATCGAAAACGAAGACGTTGGGGATTTTGCCAATCGCGGGATCGATGTTGCGCGGCACGCTGATGTCGATAAAGAACACGGGCCGGTTGCGCCTCTTGGCAGACGCAGCACGCATCATGCGCTCAGTCACAACGTAGTTGTCCGCGGCAGTAGAACAAATCACGATGTCGGCTTGCGACAAGTGCTCGGTCAGGCGGTTAAAAGGGACCGGCGTACCACCGAGCTCAGTTGCCAGTGCGCGAGCGGGTTCTTCTGATCGGTTCGCCAGCAGAACATTGGAAACGCCGGCGTTGACCAGGTGACGGGCGGCAAGTTCTGCCATCTCGCCGGCGCCAATCAAAAGCGCGGTTCGCCCGGCAAAAGAATCGAAAATCTTTTTGCCCAGTTCCACCGCCATGTAACTGATGGACACCGCATTCGCGGCGATTCCGGTTTCCGTGCGCACGCGCTTGGCTACGCGAAAGGCATGATGGACCAGGCGGTTCAGGATTCTGCCAGTTGTACCTACTTCAAGCGCAATCGAATAAGCGCGCCGCACCTGACCGAGGACTTGCGGCTCGCCAACCACCATTGAATCGAGCGACGACGCCACCCGGAACAGATGGCGCACGGCCTGATCGTCGGTGTGTTGGTACAGATCCTTCTCAAACTGCGAGCGCGGCAGGTCGTTAGCTCGCGTCAAAAACTCAATGATGCGTTCGGTAGTCTCAGTCAGTCGTCCGGCGGCCGTTTCAGTTAACACCTCCACGCGATTGCAGGTGGAAACGATCAGGCCCTCTCTCACGATCTCGCCGTCAACCAGCGAGCGCAAGCCGGTGGCGCAGGCATCATCCGACAGCGCCAAAAGCTCGCGGACCGCGAGCGGCGTTGATTTGTGATTAAGTCCTACTAAGACGATTGACATTTATCTACGTGTCATCAAGTTCAAGAAGTTTAGAGTACAAACTTTAGTTTGCGTCTTGGAGAGACAGACAAGCTAAGGCTTGGACTCTGAACTACGCTCTACTATCCAAAAACGTGATAGCCACCCATCATTCTGGCGCCCAAGAAAGTACAAAGGACCAGCGCGAATCCTGCGACACCTATCCATGCCGCTCTGCGGCCGCGCCAGCTTGCCGACGAGCGATAAACGATCAGCGAAACGTAAAGCAACCAGGTTAGTGCCGCAAAGATCTCTTTTGGATCATTGTGCCATAGCCGGCCGTCGCGCGACGATGCCCAAAGCATTCCCGTCGCAATGCCAACCGTCAAAAGTGTCAGTCCAATCGCCGCCGAGCTGGTCGCGATCTCATTAACCGTAGTCAGCGACGGCAGGCGATGAAAAATTGCGCCGAAGGTCTTCAGCTTCAACTCCCGTTCCTGCAAAAGGTACATGACGCTGGCTAAGAAGACGACAAAAAAGGCCGCATAGGCGAAGAATAACAGCGTCGTGTGGACCGGAAAGAGCCAGGTGTCGCGGACCGCAATAGGATTGGTCGCTCCTCCTGCAATCTCCGAGCGCGTGACGGCGGCGATAAAAACCAAAAATGAAACCAACGGCAAAATGAAAGTTCCCAACGGTCGCGCGCGATAACGATAAAGAACCAGCGAGTAGCTGGCCACCAGCGTCCAGGCAAGAAAAGAGAGAGTTTCGCGAAGATAAAAAAGCGGGTAGTGGCCGTCAATTATCCAGTCCGCAGCCAACGCCCCAGTGTGCAGTAAGAAGCCGATGGCCAACGCCACTTCCGAAACGCGTTGCAGCGCGCGGCGCTTGTTCATAAACGCGAGCACAGCATGAATCGCGGCAACAACATAAGCAGCCAGGACGGCCAATAAAAGGGATCTCATTGCTAATAGGCGAGCAGGCGCAATTCTAGTTGATGAACGAGGCAGCGGCAAGCAGCTTTTCCGGCGGAGTACTGATGCACTTTGATTTAAGGCGACTGAGTGTCGTGAGGTC
>DNND01000021.1:49594-51313 GCA_003488005.1 Blastocatellia bacterium
GGTAGCGGATGGGTGCCGACATTCCCAATTTTCGATTGCCGATTGCCAATTGGCCCGATCGCTAGACGCCAATCGGAAATCGGCAATTGCCAACCGGCAATCATTGGATCCATCCGCTACCGCAGACGGTACTGACCTCATTGCCACTGCGAGGCCTCTAATGCGAACTTCGTCACTACCTTCCGGCGTCAAGTCATTGCCGTCCCGCATGGCAACCGTTACTCTTGCAGCGCACATCCTAAGCACAACCTTGGAGCGTGTCATCATCTGCGAATCAGATCAATGCTGCACCTCAAACGACAGTTCCCGTTCCGAATCTTCCTGCTTCTCTTATTCTGTTTAGTATCGGCCTCATTCGTGCCTGCTCAAACGAAGCGTGTCCAGCCGAAGCCTTTACCAAAGCAGCAACCAACGCCAACGCCAACGCCGCCGTCCGATCGCGAACAGGTTGAAACCGTTAAGATTGATACGAACCTGGTCATGGTCCCAGTCGCGGCTACAGCTGCCGACGGAAGAAATGTTCCCGGTCTACGTCAGGACGAATTTACCGTAACTGAAGATGGCGTGCAGCAACAGATTGCTTTATTCGCAACCACGCGGCTTCCGGTCAACGTGGTGTTGCTGCTTGATACCAGCGCCAGCACGAAATCCAAACTCACCTTGATGCAAGCAGCGGCAGTTGCCTTTGTTGAAAAGCTGGACACGGCGGACCGCGTGAAAGTGATCTCATTCGACAGCCAGGTGCATGAACTGAGCGGCTTCTCGAGTGATCGTGCAACACTGAAAGTTGCGATCGCGAAAACCACCTCAGGCGAGGGCACCAAACTGTACGATGCTTTGGAGCTCGCCCTGTCGTCGTTGCGGAAACTCGAAGGGCGTAAGGCGATTGTACTTTTCAGCGACGGTGTTGACTGGCATAGCGACCAGGCGTCCGACTACAGCACGTTGCGTTGGCTGGAGGAAGAAGGCATCGTTGTTTATCCGATACGCTATAACACGCGCGCCGACGCCGAGCGCATCGCGCGCCAGGGCGGTGAGTCGGACACTACGGAACTGCCAACCATCGATGTTATTCGCAAGTCGGAGGGAGGCACTACGGCGCCGACATTTCCCGGCGACGACGATCCGCGCGAGGGTCCGCCTGTAGGTCAACCACCGGCGACTGGACCACTTGGTTTGCCGTCGGCGGCGGAGATCATGAGAAGAAGTCGAGGAACGGCTCGCCCGGGTGAACAGTCTTCAAGGCCGACTGCCGGCCCGTCACGCAGGCCCGATGACGAAAGGCCAAGACGCGGGCGCCACGGCGGCGACCCAATCACCGAGTTGATGGATCGGCTTTACCTGGTGGCTGACAAATATCTCAACGACCTGGCTGACAAATCCGGAGGCGCGGTGTTAAGAGTTGATGACCTTTCGGCTTTGCCAGACGCGTTCGCAAAAGTCGTAGCCGAACTGCAAACGCAGTACATCATCGGCTATTACCCAACCAACAAAGCGCACGATGGTGAGTATCGAAATATCAATGTCACCAGCAGTCACCAGCCGATGGTTATTCGTGCCCGCCCCGGATATCGCGCGCCCAGCGGCAACTGATTGGGAACCGACTCACTTGTCTACGCTATCGGTAACCCGCGAATCTTATTTGGACTGTCGCCTTCGCCAGTATTAATGCACCTTGATTGAGGCGACTGAGTGTCGTGAGGTCAGTACCGTCCGCGG
>DNND01000100.1:0-8963 GCA_003488005.1 Blastocatellia bacterium
CGCCGCGCTCCGCGGGCTAAGCCTAATCAAACTGCTGAGCAACTTGATCAGATCTTTCTTCAGTTTGTTGCCTAACTGAAGTAGGATGGAGCGACAAACTTAAGCTTGTCGGACCGATAATCGTCGCGCACGTGAACCAGTCTCTTAGCCTTCCTTCCTTTGCCAAGATCAATTGGAGTTTGCGCATTCTCGGCAAACGTCCCGACAACTTCCACGAAATAAGAACCACGCTACAGACAATCTCGCTGCACGACAGCCTCGGTTTTGAATTGAGCGAGAGTGGCGAAGTTGCGCTAACTTGCAGCGACGCGGAAATTCCGAGCGACGATCGGAATCTCGTGGTTCGCGCTGCGCACGCTTTGCAGGATCGCTATTCGATCGGTAAGGGCGTACGCATACAACTCGAAAAAAGCATCCCGACAGCAGCAGGTCTAGGCGGCGGATCGTCGAATGCCGCGGTTGCGTTACTGGCGCTGGCGCGCCTTTGGCGTATCGATGCTAACGCCGATGATTTAATTGCAATTGCCGCCGGCATAGGCGCCGATGTGCCGTACTTTTTGTTTGGGGGCTCCATGCTGGGGACAGGCACCGGAACTACGTTGTCGGCGCTGCCTGATTCGGGTGCGCACCATCTGATCATCATTGCGCCGAACGCCAGCGTTGCCACGCGAGACGCGTATGCCTCGTTGCAGGCTGCTCCCTTGACAAGCGATACCTCCGAATTTATTCTTTCCAGTTCGCAAAACGGGGTCTTTTCGGATGATTCGCCGCCGTGGTTGCGCAATGATTTTGCGAACGATTTCGAGTCCGTGATCTTTGATATTTATCCTGAGATTGGAAGAGCGAAAGATCTGCTGCTTGCGGCCGGGGCTAGGGCGGCTTTAATGACGGGAAGCGGGTCCAGCGTATTCGGTGTCTTTGCGGATCAAAAATCTCAGCAGCAAGCTCTCGAGAAAATTCAATGTGAAGCGGGTTGGCGGATATTCCCTTGTGTTACAGTGTCTCGGAACGAATACCGGCGCGCGATTGGCGATGAGTTATTTCGTTCCTACGCTCTTTAAATTCTGATTCGAGATTGGGGCGTCGCCAAGTGGTAAGGCACCGGCCTTTGAAGCCGGCATTCGTAGGTTCGAATCCTCCCGCCCCAGCCATCTAAAGTTTCGAGTTTCGAGTTCAGAGTTTCTAGTCATTGCACGAAAAACTGAAACTCGAAACTCTGAACTCGAAACTCGAAACTTTAAGCCACTTATGAGCACAACCGGCGGCATCAAGGTTTTTTCGGGAAACGCAAACCCGAAACTGGCGGAGGAGATTGCGCGCCACCTGGGTTGCGACATGGGGCACGCTTTTACCGAGCGCTTCTCTGACGGCGAGTTTAATTTTCAAATCGATGAGAACGTACGTGGCGGCGACGTTTTTATTGTGCAGCCGACTTGCCCTCCGACCGACGAGCACTTGATGGAGCTGCTGATCATGCTCGATGCGTTTCGCCGTTCTTCGGCTGAACGTATCACCGCAGTGATTCCTTATTACGGTTATGGCAGGTCTGATAAAAAGGACCGCCCACGGGTTCCGATTTCGGCGCGGCTGGTGGCCAACCTGATTACTGTGGCTGGCGCGGATCGTTTGTTGACAATTGATTTGCACGCCGCGCAGATCCAGGGATTTTTTGATATCCCGGTGGACCACCTTTATTCGGCGCCGGTCATGATTGGCTACTATCAGGATAATCCACTGCCTAATCTGACAGTTGTGGCTCCTGACACCGGCGGCGCGGAACGTGCCAGAGCTTACGCCAAACGACTTGATGCTGAACTCGCGCTTTGCGATAAACGCCGTGAAAAGGCCAATGTTGCCGAAGTAATGAACGTGGTCGGCGACGTGCGCGGGCGCAGTTGTTTGATAGTCGATGACATGTGCGACACGGGTGGCTCCTTGACTAAGGTGGCCGCCGCGTTGAAGAATGCAGGAGCGGAAAGAATTCATGCCTGCTTTACGCACGCGGTTTTGTCGGGGCAGGCCGTGAAACAGCTCGATGAATCGGAAATCGAGCAGATCATTATTACGAATACGATTCCGCTGCGCGATCACGCGTGCGAGTTGAAAAAAATCAAGGTCCTTAGTATCGCGCCGCTTCTGGCGAAAGCGATCAAGTCGATCCACGAGGAAACCAGCGTTTCCTCGCTCTTCGTATAGCGAAGGGCAAACACTGATGGCTTAAATAGAAGTCCATCAGCGATCAGTTTTTGCGATCTCAGATTTGAAATTTGAGATCTCAAAGGCTGGTCGCTGAACGTTTGTAAAGAGGAGCAGTCATGGCAGAACAGAAAGATATAACGGTTCGCGCAAAGACCAGAGAAGGCCGCGGCAAGAATGATGCACGCCGTGCGCGTGTCGCGGGCATGGTTCCAGTCACGGTTTATGGCGGTGAAGGTGGCACAGTTGCCGCGCTCGCGCCACTTCGCGATCTGGCCGCAATCCTTCGTTCCGAATCCGGCCGTAACACAATCTTCACGCTCGATATTGAAGGTGTCGGCTCGAGCGAAGTGATGTTTCATGAGCGCCAGGTGGACCCCATTCGCGGGCGGCTGATTCACGCGGATTTCACTCGACTCGTCAAAGGCCAGAAGATTGAAGTTACAGTGCCGTTGCATCTGACGGGTGAGCCCGTCGGCGTTCGCGAAGAGCAAGGCGTGCTCGAGCAAATCATCCGCGAACTTGAAATACGCTGCGAGCCTCGTGAAATTCCCGACGTGATAAACGTCGATGTTTCAAATCTTGGTGTTCATGACGTGCTGCACATATCCGATATCCAGATTGCCGAGGGCATCGAAATACTGACGCCGGCGGAGACGGTGATTGCGACCGTTGGCGTTGTGAAGGAAGAGCCAGTGGCCGCGCCTGTGGTCGAGGCTGAAGGACCTGCTGAGCCGGAAGTTATTGGCAAGGGCAAGAAGGAAGACGAAGCAGGCGGCGAGCCGGAGAAGGGCAAGAAGGAGTAAGGCCTGCTCATTGCCGATTTGCAATTGCCGATTGCCGATTGCAAAACCAGAAGCGCTTTTTCGATCACTCTAATCGGCAATCGGAAATTGGCAATTGGCAATGATTTTAATCGTTGGTCTGGGGAATCCAGGCGCGGAGTATGAGTGGTCGCGCCACAACCTCGGGTTCATGTTGATTGACAAGCTGGTCGCCGATAACGGGATTGATGTATCTCGCCGGGAGTGCCAGTCTCGCGTTGGCCGCGGCGAGATTGAAGGCCGCGCGGTCAAGCTGGTCAAGCCGCAGACTTACATGAATTTGAGCGGTGAAGCGGTTGCTTGTTTAGTTCACAAGCATAAATTAGCTGAGCCGGGCGAGAACCTGATTGTTATTTCAGATGACCTGGCCTTGCCGTTTGGAAAGATTCGCATTCGCGCGCGCGGGTCGGCAGGCGGCCACAACGGTTTGAAGTCGATCATCGGTTCATTAAGCACGAACGAATTTACGCGACTGCGAATCGGCATACAGCCAGAGCATCCCATCAACGATGCAAAGAGATTTGTGCTTGATAACTATCCACGAGCTGCCAGAGCGGAAGTGGCAAAGATTTTAGATAAAAGCGCCGAAGCGCTTCATGCCATTTTGCGAGATGGCGTTTTGAAAGCAATGACGGAATACAACTCGTGAATCGTTAATCGTAAATCGTAAATAGTCAGAGCTTGCGGGAGTTCTATTTACGATTCACGATTTACGATTTACGACGAAGGAGAAAGATGGAAACGAATAGACAATACGAAGTGGTGTTCATCGTTGACCCGGCGGTCGAAGAAGATGAGGTTACGCGCCTCACGGACTCCCTAAAACAGATCGCGACCGACCAGGGCGGCGTTGTTACCAAGACTGAGAGCCTCGGACGTCGTCCGCTCGCTTACGAAATCCTGCACAAGACGGAAGGCAATTTCGTGCTGTTGGAGATCGAAGGCTCTGGCCGCGAGATCGCCGAGCTTGAGCGTCGCATGCGCGTGAACGATCGCATCATTCGCTACATCACGGTTCGCGTCGACGAAGATCGCCGGCGCGCTGAGAAGTTCAGGGCAAAGCGCGCGCGCAAAGCTGAGAAGAAACCGGGTAGCCAAAGCGCCGCAAACCGAGCGGCCGCGCCGGCTGAGTTTGCCGCCCCAGAAGAAGCCGAAGACGCAGCCTAACGCGTGTGCAAGTAACCGCCCAGGACATGGGTGCGTGGTTAATGGCTAAACAAAGTCGTCGATCAAAGTTACGATTCACGATTTACGATTCACGATTTACGATTCACGAGGAAGCTATGACAACAAACTATGAAGATCGCGACCGTGGCCGCCGGTTCAACGGAGACGAAGATTTTGATCGAGGTCGCTCGCAGGGTCGTGGTGGCCGCCGCATGCGCCGCCGTCGCATTTGCCGTTTCTGCATTGAAAAAGTCGACATAATCGACTTCAAAGACGCGCGGTTCCTGCAAAATTACATTCCCGAGCGCGGCAAGATTTTGCCCCGCCGCATCTCAGGCAACTGCGCCATTCACCAGCGCATGCTGGCCGAGGCGATCAAACGCGCGCGCAACATCGCGCTGCTGCCTTATACAACGGACTAAGAGGAGTTGAGGAAATGGCGCACACGAAAATATTGTTACGAGAAGACGTAGACGATCTGGGCGCGCGCGGCGAGATTGTTCGCGTCCGGGCCGGTTATGCGCGCAATTACTTACTGCCGCGCAAGCTGGCGGTAGAAGCGACGACAAACAACGTTAAGGGGATAGAACGCGAGCGCGCGGCGCTGCTGAAGAAAGAAGCGACTGAACGCGCGACCGCGCAAGGACAAGGCGATCAACTGGGCAAGCTGGTGCTGGAGTTCAAACGCAAGGCCGGCGAGCAGGGCGCGCTGTACGGTTCAGTAACCAGCATGGATATAGCCGAAGAGCTGAAGCAGCGCGGTTATGAAATCGACCGGCATCGCATTCATTTGCGCGAGCCGCTGAAACGCTTGGGTGACTTTACCGTCCCGTTGCGCCTGCATCGTGAAGTGACGGTCGATCTGAATGTGAAGGTTGCAGCCGAAGGCGAAATGATCGCGGGACATATGACCGCGGAACAGGAAGCAGAACTCGCGAAACAAGGCGAATCCGGTAACGAAGAAGCAGCCGAAGCCGGCGAGTAAATAAAACAGGGTGCAATGTCCACTTTTCTTGTGCCCTGAGATCGCCGTAGTTATATTCGACGCTACAAGTTGGGAACAACTTGTAGCGTAGTTTTTTGCATAGTCCAAGAACCCTGCAAATCCGAAATCCGAAATCCGAAATCTGCAATTCGAATGGCCACTCCTGATCCAATTCGCGAGCAATCGCTCGAGCGTTCGCTGCCGAACAGCGCTGAAGCTGAACGTGCAATACTCGGCGGCATTCTTCTCGACAACGCCTTAATTAGCCAGGCAATCGAGTTGCTGCGCCCGGAAGATTTTTACGTTCCTTCGCACCGGCGGATCTTCGTGGCCATGACCGCGCTATTCGAACGCGGCGGCGAAATTAATCCGATTCTAATCGGTGAAGAACTCAAGAAAGAAAACGGTCTGGATTCGGTCGGCGGGATCAGTTTCATCACGAACCTGACTTACGGCCTGCCTCATTCCACCAACATCGTTCATTACGCCAAGATCGTGCGCGGCAAATCGATGTTGCGGCAACTGATCCGCGCGGCGAACAAGATTACCCAGGAAGCACTGGAGCAGGAAGACGAACCGGAACTCATTCTGGACCATGCCGAGCATGCGATTTTCGAGTTGGCTGATGAACGCATTCGCCAGGGCTTTGTGCACGTCAAGCCGATCGCCGAACAATTGCTGGAAAAAATCCAGGAGATGGAAGGCCGCGCCGCTGTCTTAACCGGACTCACCACCGGCTTTGCCGATCTCGACAAATTGACATCCGGATTGCAGCGTCAGGATTTGATCATCGTTGCCGCCCGGCCATCGATGGGAAAGACTAGTTTCGCCCTAATGCTGGCGGAGAACGCGGCGATTCACGTGCCCGGCGCTGTCGTCGGCGTCTTCTCGTTGGAGATGTCGAAAGAGGCGCTGGTCATGCGCATGCTCTGTTCGCAGGGCAATATCGATGCGCAGCGTTTTCGCAATGGCTTTCTTTCGCGGCCTGAATGGGCGCAGATTGCAAAATCGCTCGGCATCCTGGCCGACGCCAAAATCTTTCTCGACGACACACCGGGCATCTCTGTTTTGGAAATGCGCGCCAAGGCCCGCCGGCTGATGGTCGAACAGAAACGATTGGATTTGATCGTCGTTGACTATCTCCAGTTGATGTCGGGCTCGTCAAAACGTTTCGAGTCGCGACAGCAGGAAGTCTCGCAGATCTCGCGCGAACTGAAAGGCCTGGCGAAAGAACTGAATATTCCGCTGGTTGCGTTGTCACAACTTTCGCGCGCGCCGGAATCGCGTTCCGATCACCGGCCGCAGCTTGCGGACTTGCGCGAGTCGGGCGCGCTCGAGCAGGACGCCGACGTGGTCGCATTCATCTATCGGCCCGAGCAGTACAAAACGCCAGAGGAACGCGACAGCATGCCTGACGACGAGAAGAACGTTGCAGAACTCATCGTCGCCAAACAACGCAACGGCCCCACCGACACCATTCGTCTGCGCTTTACTCCCTCCAGCATGCGGTTCGATAATCTCTACCGCGAATGAGCGTCGACAACAATTCATCGAATCAGTTAACCGGACATCGTCCTACGTGGGCCGAGATTAATCTCGACGCCCTTGCCGCAAATTTCCAGCTCGTAAGAAATCATGTTGGCCCAGACGTCAACGTGATGGCTGTAGTTAAAGCGAACGCGTACGGTCATGGCGCGGTCGAGTGTGCGCGGCGGTTGGAACGCGAAGGCGCGGATTGGTTTGGCGTTGCTTTGCCGGAAGAGGGAATTGAACTAAGGACTGCGGGCATCACGCGGCCGATTCTTTGTCTCGGTGGTTTTTGGGAAGGACAGGCTGAGCTTTGCCTTGAACACAATCTGGTTCCGGTGGTTTACCGGCTGGACATGCTGGAAGCGATTGACTGTGCCGCGCGCGATCGAGGCATTGTTGCGGATGTTCATTTAAAAATCGATACGGGGATGGGCCGGCTGGGCGTGCGCTTCGACGAAGTCGCGCGCTTTGCGCCGCAGTTAAAAGAATTTAAGAACGTTCGAATTGACGGCTTAATGACTCACTTCGCAGCTGCTGACGAGCCGTCTTGCGAAGTCTTAACTCAGCAACAGATTCAGAGATTTCATGATGCGGTTGCGGCGTTTCGCGAAATGGGTTTCGACCCTGGATTTGTACACCTGGCAAATTCTGCCGGCATCTTTGCCGAGCGCGAGAGCTGGGGAAACATGGTGCGGCCCGGCGGTGTTCTTTACGGTTTGTGGCGCGACATTCTGGATCCTGCTCATCGCGATGAAAAATTGCGCGCGGTCATGTCGCTTCATTCGCGCATCTTGTTGCTAAAATGGGTGCCCGAAGGTGAGACGGTCGGGTATGGCTGTACTTTCGAAGCTTCGCGAAAGACGCTGGTGGCAACGGTTCCCATTGGCTATGACGATGGTTACCTGCGCGGGCTGTCAAACCGGAGCCACGTGATCATTCGCGGCGTGTTTGCTACGGTCATCGGCCGTATCTCGATGGACCTCACGTTGGTTGATGTAACGAATGTTCCCGATGTGAAGCTGAACGATGAGGTCGTACTACTGGGTGAAAGCGCGGGACAATCGGTTACGGCTGAGTATCTCGCGAAGACCGCGGGCACGCTTTCTTATGAAGTTACCTGCGGCATCGGCACTCGCGTTCCTCGCGTATTCGTGGAAGACCAAACGAAAGTTTGAAACCCCGAACTTCTTGCCGCTATATCAAGTAGTTCAGAATGCGGTAGTGTCCCAATTCAGTTTCTGTGCGTCCTCTGTGTTCTCTGTGCCTCGGTGGTGAATATTTATTAGCAATTGGCCACCACAGAGGCACAGAGAACACAGAGGACGCACAGAGTTAAAATCGCTTGTTGCTTTGGTGTGGATGAATGAAGAGCCTTAACAATCAACAGGACAGAGAACAACTGCGGCAACGTTTGCTTCGGGTCACATCCGCTAGCCCGCGTCGCTGGGGTAAAATGTCGTCTCACCAGATGGTTTGTCATCTCACTGATTCTTTCAAAGCCGGCACCGGAGAGAAAACAGTTAGTGCAACTGGAAACGTGTTTCATCGCAGCGTTGTGAAATGGCTTGCGCTTTACTTGCCGGTGCCGTGGCCTCACGGTGTGCCGACTCGCCCGGAAATGAATCAAGATTTCGGCGGTACCAAGCCGGTAGAATTTGAAAAGGACCGCACGGAGCTGATCGAGCTGATCGAACGGTTCTCGCGTGCACAGAGAGATTTTGATTGGCATCCGCATCCGCTTTTTGGCCTGATGGCGGATCGCGATTGGTTTCGTTGGGGCTATCTGCACGTCGATCATCATCTGCGCCAATTCGGAGTTTGAAGTGGAGCGGACTTAAACGGCGTTTCTCTTACCCAGCACAATTAATAAATGGAACCGCAACCTTCTCAAATAGCAACGAGCGATGGCGACAGCGTCGGCGCGCTGTTGTATCTTGCTGCCAAAAAGAATCGCGCAGGCATAACTGTGATCCTTGGGCACGGCGCGGGCGCCAATCAACTGCATCCCTTCATGCGATTGTTTGCGAGTGGACTGGCTGAGCGCGGTTTTGATGTCTTGACGTTCAACTTTCAATACATGGAAGAGGGCCGCCGCGTGCCCGATCCGAAAGCGAAACTCGAAAGCTGTTACCGCGCGGTAATCGAAGCCGCGCGTGCCAACAAAAAGTTGCAAGGGAATCGCCTGGTGATTGGCGGCAAGTCGATGGGCGGGCGCATCGCGTCGCAAGTCGCCGCGACTTTGGACTGCGGCGGCTCGACGC
>DNND01000100.1:9190-30850 GCA_003488005.1 Blastocatellia bacterium
CAATGAGCGCGCAGCGCGAACAGTTCGACCACTCAACCGTGTCTGGTAACCCAGCGCGGACGGGGGAATTTGGACTGCGGCGGCTCGACGCCGCGTGCCGATGCGGCCACCAATTCAAGTCGCAAATCTGAGCCTCGAGTCGCTCCGTCCGCAGGCGATATTGCTGGCTTGGTCTTCCTAGGCTACCCACTTCATCCTCCCGGCAGACCCGACAAACTTCGTGACGCCCACCTGCCGCAGATAACGGCGCCGATGCTTTTCGTCCAAGGCTCGCGCGACGCTTTCGGCTCACCCGACGAACTTCGCGCCACCATCAAGAAACATCATCTTCCCGCAACCCTCCACATCGTCGAAGGCGGCGACCACTCTTTGAAGGTCGCCAAAAGCTCGGGCATTCCTCAAGACGAGGTCTACGACTCAACCAGAGATGCGATTTCTGCCTGGATCCTAAAACTCGCGCGCTGAAATGCAAATCTAAAGCAACAGTCGGGACCTTGATACCGCCAAAATTATCGACACCTTACTTGTCTGACTACTCCGGCTTGATGTCCGAAATGTTTTACCTGGAAACCTCATCAGTAGTTGAACGCGCCCGGAGTAGTATTTTGTTTCTCGAAGTCGCGAAGAGGAACTTCAAAGGACTGGGTGATAGATCATCACGCCGATCCTTGTTTGAAGGGCTCACGAGGCGCTCATAAACGATAGCGATGCGCACGAATTGTGGACGCCTTACGCAATTTCGGAGCGGGCAATGGCAAGAGGACGCCTGCACAGAAATAGATCACCCGTTCATACCAATAGGAAAAACTTTTCAACACTGAGAGCACAATGATGGCCGAGTCAGACGTTTCGCTTATGCACTCCCGGTTGCAACGCCGAGCGAGCCGGGATAAGAGGGAAGTTCTGCTGCAATTGCTCACTGCTCGCCACTGCGCCCCTCGGCCACCCTATCTTTCCAAAGCATTTCGCAGAGGCGAAACAACAGCACTTACACGATTTGAAAACCTCAACTTGGCCGGCATTGGATTTGGTCCCAAGGAGACGCGAGGAACCTTCGGCGGTGGTTTTGCCGTGCGCCTTTACGTTACCCGCAAGTTTCCTAAGAATAAATTACTTCGCAGATATTGGATTCCCGAACTTGTGAATGGCATTCCAACGGACGTAATACAGATTGGCAGACTGAGTCTTCAAAGCCGGCCGGTCGCGCTGGGAACCTCTATCAGCCATGTCAATGGCAGTGCTGGCTCATTGGGTTGCATTGTCTCTCTGCCCGGCGAAGATGCGTGGTTCATGTTGTCGGCCTCACATGTCCTCGCGCCGAGTGGGGTAGCCACGTCGGGGGACCAGATTGTCGAGCCCGCTGCGGCGCACGGACCAGGGGCAGCGATCGCAACGCTCACCGACTTCGAGTCCCTCCAGCCTAATGGGGTGCCGAACCTATTCGATGCCGCGATCGCGCGAGTCATTCGCAAAACAGATGTCAGGCCCCTATTACCGGTGATCGGAAAAGTCGGTTCCACGGTGATGGATCCCGTGCTTTTCGAAAGCGTCCGAAAATACGGCGCGGGCACTGGTCACACTCTGGGTATCGTGACCGACGTGGCAGCAGAAACTGCTTTCACCTTTGATGGCGAAGATTACCTGTTTCAGGACGTAGTTCAGATTACCGGATGCGGAGACGGTGACTTCTCAGTAGGAGGAGACTCGGGTGCTCTGGTCGTTGATGCCTTGAGTAGCCGTCCGGTGGGTTTAATAATCGGAGGCGCAGGATCGCGTACGTTCGTCAGTCCACTGCGGCGAGTTTTAGATCGGTTTGGCGCTCAAATCGTCACATGACACTTAACCCAGCCGGAACTCCAACCGGATTGAAGGAAGAAGGACATGACCTACAAAAATATCACTAAACGCAAACCTTTCGGTCCCAAAGATCGCACACTTCTGATCCTCGCCTGCACAATGATGCTGGTTGTAATCATACTTCTAATTTGGTGCATCAGCCGCGATCGCTCACAGGGCGGACGGAATGGTGGCCGGCCGTCACCCAGTCCGGCGACGTCAGTGGACATTAACACCACCGAATTACCGCCCGCTCACGCGAGGCGGAACAAACTCGGCTTTGCCTTTCAACTTAGGAGGTTCCAGGTCAACGAGGGAAATATAGACGCGGCCAAGAAGTATTATCGCGAGACTGTCTCACCGCAACTTAGTTTTCTCGCGGCGGACACGATTGAGAAATCGGGAATCAAGGACCTGCTTGAGTACTTCGGTTACGCCAATATCACTCCGAAAGATCTGCATCGCTTGCCGTCGGATGAAATCATGAAGCTCTCTGCAGCCGGCGACATTCTCGCCACGCGGTTTTTCGCCCCGAAGATCACCGCGGTATCGGCCAATCCTCCTCAAATTCCAGTCAGCGGGTTTGGTTGGCGGAAGCTGGTGCGGCTGAAAGCCAAACCTGATTCAAAAGCTGCTCAAAACGGTATGGACTTGCTGCTGCTTTTGCAAAACATTTTCGAAAAAACTGTTGCGGGCAACCCATTCAATGCCGACCATAATGTCTCGAAATTCAATCAGGTAATTATAACTCGAAAGGCAGGCCCATTTAGTCAAGACAAGCAGCCAGCCTACTTCCTTACGTACGGCCAGTTAGTCAAGATTGACGGGACTAGCGGCTTGCCAATCAAGGACGCCAGCGGCAATTTTCAGGATGAGGGAATAATTTCCTTTAGCTTGAAGGCGACGTTCGATGAAAAAGCTCGCGATCCGGAAACAAATGTCTTGCTGAGTGAGTACTTCGTGCCTGATTCCTGCGTCCAGTGTCATGGCGGGATCCGCACACGTGGAAAAACCAACTACCTCGACACAGATCATTGGATCGATCGTGTTACGCCAGACTATGGTCTGAGCGACCCAAGGTTCAAGGAAGAAGACTTCACCGCATTGGCGAGCTCACCGCATGACGTTATCTTCGACGCCGAGAAGGACCCCACCAAATTCCAGAAGGCCTTCGACGTGATTCAGCTACTGAACGAGGACATTCGGAATCAGAACAAGCTATTGGGCGCCACTAACAATTTTCAGCTTAACGCGGTCGAGCGCTGGCTCGAGTTGCATAAACCAACAAACTTTGGAACCGGGCATGCGCCCCCCTTCGCGCGTGGGTTCGGTAGTCAGCCCTGGGATCCGAACAGCGACACCGATAAGAAGCTTGTCTATTACCTCAATCGGTATTGCTATCGCTGTCATAGTTCTGTGAAATACAACATTTTTGACCGGGCGGCTGTAGTAGGACGAATAGGTGTAATTCCCGGCCGGCTGTTGGATGTTAGTGACCCGGCTTCGTGGATGCCTCAGGATCGAATCTTTCCGGGTCTCGAAGTCGATCAGATCAGTGGTGAAGGCGTACCAACCGGGAGCCTCAAAGAGTTTTTGGACTTATTGGCCCAGGTACAACCCTGAGTCCTGGAAAGCATTGATAGTAGTCATTCATTCAAAAGTTCGAAAGGAGCAACGAAATGCAGTACAGCATTTATCCATCAATCGGTATCGCGCGAGTTGGAAATGATCTGAATGAGTTCTATATCGGCCCGGAAATTCCGGGACACCCAGGGTTTGAATCTGACGGGCAGACGGTAGTAAAGAAATACAAGGTTGATGAAGACCAGATTAAGCGACAAGCCGCCCGATTTCGCATCTTCGAAATCCCGGATGCCAACAGCGCTCCGCGACCCGCAAGTCTGCCTGCTGGGGCAACCGTGGAGTGGACAGTTCATCTGGTTAATAAGAAGGCTGCGGTCGTCAGAGGCGGAACGCCGCCGGCCCAACCGCAGCGCCCGGAACTGGCTGCGAACTCGGCGGAGCGGGTAATTGATCCGAACGCCCAAACAATCGCGGGCGCCAATGCCGCCGGAGTAAAGTTTGATACTGGTGAATTCATGAATCGCCGCGTGCCGCTTGGCGAGCTGCGCACTGATCAGGAGCAAAACTTGTTGGTGCTGGGCGGATTTGGCTTTTCTTCATCGCCCAATAGCGCGCCTCTGCCAAGCTTCTATTCGAACCCAGGTTGGCACGATGACGTCTCGGACGGCCCGGTTACGGCCCGTATTCGTTTACCGGATGGAAGCACGATCGCCAACATAACACCCGCCTGGGCAATCGTGGGTCCTCCCGACTTTGCACCGGAGATATTGGGGGTGGTTACGCTGTATGACATCATGCTCCAAGTTGGGATCGATAGTCTTGGCCTACAGGGGCCGGCGCAGGTTTCTTTCACGAACCATGTATTTCCGCTGTTGCAACGGACTCGTCGGCTTCGCTGGGTGAATGAGGACCCAAACTGGAGCGACATTAGTGATGATTGGCCATCCTTGGCCACCGCTTCGGCAGCCGCGAGTCAACTGCGCCGTGATAACGCGGAGTTGGTGCGGAATATTGAATCGGTTCTTTCACACTACAAGCTGACAAGCCTGCAGCAGTCCTTCTTAAACGAGTGGGTGGTTGGAAACTTTCTTTCCGATTGGACCGGCGTCCCGCAACCAGAAAGCACTGTGACCCCTGCGGGACTAACACGCGCGGCGTTGGATTCGACCGTCGGTCAGGGGTTCTTTCCCGGGATCGAAGGAGGAATCCTCGTAAAAGATCCAAACCTTTATGGTGGCCCTTTCGATTTTCGCCTTGATCACAACCAAGTACATGCCGGCGACTTAACAGCACTCATGGCAGTTCCATGGCAGGCCGATTTTCTTGATTGCCTGCGAGGCTGGTGGCCCTCGCAACGCCCGGACGACGTTCGACTTAACCCAACCGCCACGACTACCGTACGCTGGGAACGTGGAGTCAGCACCCACATCGGCATGGTCAATAACTTTTCGAGGCTCGGTTTCATCACGGCCCAAAAGGATGCTCAGGGAAACATTGTCTTTGCTGAGGATCAACGAGCGCCGGGAATTCAGTTTGTATGAACAAATGAAGCTGAGGATGAATCTCGACATCCTGGTTGTCGGTGGGGGACCATCTGGAGCTGCATGCGCCACGGTTTTGGCTCGAGGTGGCGCGCGTGTGGCTGTTGTGGAGTCAGGTGATTTCAATCGATTTCGGATCGGAGAGACGATTCACGCTACGACCCGTCCGCTACTAGCTCGCTTAGGATGTCCCATGCCCGCTAACGACAACTGCGCCCTGCCCTCACTCGGTGTAGCTTCAGCCTGGGGAGACTCAAGAGTTGAGGTACGCCCCAGTATTATGAATCCCTATGGCCGCGGTTGGCGTGTAGAGCGGCGGACGTTTGATAAAAGACTATTCGAAAATTCTGGTGACGCGGGCGCGGCTCTATTCACGAAATCGCGAGTGGAAGAAGTCCGCCGTGATGCTGGAAAGTGGACGTTTTCAATAGTTTCAGATGGTAAAATTTTGCCCGGAACTGCACCATTTGTCGTCGAGGCGACAGGCCGAAACGGCAAGTCCAAATTCGCCCCAAACGCGCGCAGGCATTGGGGGGATCGTTTAGTTGGCCTCGCTATTTTCTCCAAAGACTATCGTCCTGTCACCTCCCGTTTTGCGGATTCCGCATTAGTAGAATCGACACCGCTTGGGTGGTGGTATTCTGTTCTCCTCCCGGACCAAGGTACCCTCGGTGTTTTCTTTACGGATGGTGATCTTCTTCCCCGAAATAGGGCTCAGGTCGGCTTGTTTCTTCAGGGACAGATTCAAGAGACTGAGCACACCCGCGACCACTGTCCAATCCTTGAAAATGGGCCGTATCGCTGGAAAGCGTTCAATGCACGATCAGGCATTCGTCGATTGGCGGTTGCTGACGGTTGGGTCGCCATCGGGGATGCGCTTATGGCATTCGATCCGCTTTCTGGGCTCGGAGTCACCGAGGCAATCAGCTCGGGAATCAGTGCCGCGGAGTGGTGGCAAAGTCTGCAGTCCCCACGGATTGAGGGAATACCCTTTTGGGTCGAGCAGGTATCGGAACGCTTTAACGAATACCTTAAGGCCCGGCTACTTACATATAGTTCCGAAAAGCGCTGGCCAGACTCGCCGTTTTGGCGACGTCGGCAGCGCCATTAATCCTGGTTGAAGACTCAGAAGAACCTCAGGGCACGGATTGTCAACCGGCCACTCGGCACGGTGGCTCTAGTCTTAAAAGGCACCGAGGTAGAGATGCGCATCGTCGCCCAAATATCGCGCGAGGAAGCAAGGAAGCGCTTGTTGACCGCTGAAGAGTTGGGCAGCGTCTGGATGCTCTTGAGTTATTGGAATCTTCTATGACGCTCTGGAACGGAATATTTTTAGCGCCGAGATATGACTGGCGCGCGGGACTTAACTACCTGTCAATCTGTTCCACTACAGCACGGCGGTTTCCTCGAGTAATCGTCCTTCCGCAAATCGCTCGAGGCTGAGTTCCGAGGCATCGATGAGATCGGAAGTGCCGTTCAGAATCAGATCGGCGGTGATGCGGCCCGAGGCCGGCGAGTGCATCACGCCGTGACCGCTGAAGCCGTTAACGAAATACAAACCGGCGACGTTAGCGGCCGGACCGATGATGGCGTGGTGGTCCGGCGTCATCTCGTATAGCCCGGCCCAGGCGCGGCGCGGGTTTACTTCAGCATCCACCAGGCAAGGCACGCGATCGGCAGCGCGCGTCAGAATTTTTTCCACAAACTTCGGATCAAAACCAGTCTTGAAGCCGACTGTTTCGTCCGGGTCGTTCCATGCCAGTAGAATTCCTTTGCCTTCGCGGCGGAAATGAAAACCGGTGGACATGTCGATCACCATGGGGAACCGTTGCGGCAGTTGATTGAAAGGTTCAGTCGGAACGAGTTGACGCCGCAAAGGTTCGACGGGAAGTTCGGTGCCCGCCAGGCGCGCGACTTGTGCGGCCCATGGACCAGCCGCGTTGACGACTATGGTCGTAGATACGGTTCCTCTTGATGTGACAACGCCCTGTACTTTACGTTGAGAGAACGGCATCGAGCCGCCGCACTCCAAAGTTTCAATCCCGATAACTTGCGTATCCAGCCATAAGCGCACGCCTCGCTCGCGCGCCTTTAGCATAAAGCCCATCATGACGCTGTGCGGATCGACGAAGCCATCGGTCGGGCAAAATGTGCCGCCAATGATGTCGTCCGCGCGCAGTTGCGGCACGAACTTCAGAATGTCATCTCGCGAAACCAGCTCGACGTTCTTTACTCCCAAAGCAAGCTGGCGTGAGCGATTTGTTTTCAGGTAATCGAGCTGCCGTTCGTTCGTTGCGCAAAATAGATAACCATGCGCCCGATAATCCGCCGGATGGCCCACGACCTCGTCGAACCTCGAAAAGAAATCTATGGAGTAGCGTGACATCTCGATGTTCACATCCGTCGCAAACTGCGCGCGCACGCCGCCCATGCTCTTGCCAGTCGAACCCTTGCCCTGATGTGCTTCGCGTTCGATGACCAGCACGTTGGTGCAGCCCTGCTCGGCCAGATGATAGGCAACACTCGAGCCTACAATTCCACTGCCGATGATTACTACGTCCGCAGTTTCAGTCATTGATTGTCGCTAATTGTCGCTGCGCAAGTTTCGTGCATAAAATACAAACCGCGCGAGCATAAGCCCGACACCCAACATGACACAACCCGGAGGCGACCATGGATCTGCGCTATCCCATCGGAGAGTTTAGTTTTTCAAGAACGCAATCGCAGGACGAAAGAGCGGTGCTGATCGCTGAGATTGCAGACACGCCCGAAAGGATGCGCGCGGCCGTTCATGGGCTCACTCGCGAACAACTGGATACGCCTTATCGACCCGGCGGTTGGACCGTGCGGCAGGTGGTCCATCACGTTCCGGAAAGTCATATGCATAGCTACATTCGTTTCAAACTCGCAATCACTGAAGACGAGCCGGAGATAAAACCATACTTCGAAGATCGTTGGGCCCAATTGCAGGACGCGCTGGATTCGCCGATTGAACCTTCCCTCGATTTGCTTGAGGCATTGCACGGTCGCTGGGCTTGGTTTCTGCGCTCGCTCAAGGACGAAGATTTTGAGCGCACGTTTCACCATCCCGAGCAGGGTCTTGTTAGCCTCAACAAGAATGTAGCGCTGTATGCCTGGCACGGCCGGCATCATGTTGCACACATCACCGCGCTACGCGAGCGGATGAGATGGTAGAAGAGAAGGCGGTAGGCGGTAGGCGAATTCCAGATTCCAGATTCCAGATTCCAGAGTTCAGATTTGAGATTTCAGATTCCAGATTCCAGATTCCAGATTCCAGATTCCAGATTCAAGATTCCAGATTTAAGGGCCAAAGACCAAGTGCAGCTCGCAACCATGTGATTAAGATGACAATTAAAGAATCGTTGTAAACCTCTCGGAGAAAGATCAAATATGAAACCAGGCGACACGCTCTCGTGGACAAGAACATTCAGCGAGGAAGACATCCAAGATTTTGCGCGACTTTCCGGAGATGCGGGCACGCACCACTTACAGCCGGACGAGCAAGGGCGCTTGATGGCCCATGGCCTGCTTACCGCGACGTTGCCAACGAAGATTGGCGGCGATCTAAACTTCATCGCACGCGAGCTGACTTTCCAGTTTCAGCGTCCGGTCTTCGCCGGCGACACGATTACTTGCGATGTAACCCTGGTCGCGCTCGAACCCGATGAGCAATTCACGCGCATGGCATCGAGGTGGGTTTGCCGCAATCAGCACGGGAAAGAAGTGATGACCGGGGAAGCGCGTGGCGTGATCAGGATGCCATAACTAAGTCGGTTTCCTTACCACGCATAAGTATTGTCCAGTTTAATTTGAGGCTACCGAGTGTGATGAGGTCAGTACCGTCCGCGGTAGCGGATGGGTCCAGTGATTGCCGATGCAATCGAAAATTGCAATGCCGGAACCCATCCGCTACCGCGGACGGTACTGACCTAATTACCGCGTCGGGTTCTTAAATCAAACCGCATCCCTAACCCGCTCCCACTGACCGTTGACTTGTGATTCGAACTGAGATAAAACGGCCCCGCTCAAAAATTGTCTAGCCAACACCTCGCCGGAGCCTCGCAGTCCGGCTGTTGCGTCCTTCATTAATCAGCATTGGCTCGGTCCAGTTTTTTGAGCGGGCGCGTTTCACAACGCAGCGTAACAACTCATGTCAACTCTCACGTCCAGCAACTAAGTTCGGAAGGAGTCGAGCGATGGCGAAACCCAAAAAAGGCGCCGCAAAGGCACGATCGCGCAAGTCTTCAACCAAGCTGAAGTCTCGTAAAAGCGCGACCGCAAAAACGAAACCGCGTAGGCCGGTGAAAAAAGCAAAATCAGTCAAGCGTGTGGCCAAGCCAAAAGCGCGGAAGCCGGCCGCAAGATCAACCTCGCGCAAAGCGGCAAAGAAAACAACCTCGCGCAAGTCGGCAAAGAGATCGGCAGCGCCATCGGTTGAGTCGCCAACGGCCATGCGTCTGACTTTCTCGTACCAAGGCGATCAAGTGAAACTGGTTTCTCAGGAACCGGTCGCGATGACCGTGCCGCCTTCCGATCCCTTGCAGGATTACAAAGAGCAAAAGGGCTTTTGGGCGGAGCTCAAGAGCGATCAAGACAAGACACTCTTTCGTCGTGTTTTGCACAACCCCACCAGAAACGATGCTGAGGTTTTTTCGGACGATCCCGATCAGAGCATTTCGCGCGCGCCAGCTCCCAGGCGCAAGGGAGTGTTTGTCGTTGTCGTCCCTCGCACGGAAAGAGGCCGCGAGGTGACTCTATCCAGAAGCACCGCGAAACCAGACATCGAAGCCGCAGGTGCGCCGAGAGGAATGGCGGCAATGCGTTCCCTGGCAACCGGTCCCGCGACGGAAATTGCGCGCTTCAAGCTCAAAAAATAAGTCGCCTCATCCTCAACAGCCTGAAGGGAGACCACCATGGGCAGTAATGGACAAGTACTCGGAATAACCAAAATTGCCGACGCGGGAGATCCAAAACTACGTTGGAACGTAGTCATCGTGTCGGAAGGATATCGCAGCGCTGAGATGGCCCAATTCAAAACCGACGCCGACCAGTTTGCGAACACGCTTTTGACTACTGCTCCTTACGATCGTCTGCGCAAAGGCATCAACGTCTATCGCGTTGACGTGACGTCAACCGACAGCGGCGCCAGAGATCCAACTGGCTGCGGCGGCACCGGAGCAAAACCAAAAACATTTTTCGATGCGTCGTTTTGCACCAGCGGCATCCGTCGCCTGCTGGTCGGGAATAGTGGGCGGGTAATAAAGGTCGTAAAGAACTTGCTGCCGCAATTTCACCTGTCGGTGCTTCAAGTAAACAGTCCAGTTCATGGCGGCTCGGGTGGGGAGGTCCCTACCTTTTCCAAGGCGCCGAATGCCGTGGAGATCGCGCTCCACGAGATGGGCCATTCGGCCTTTGGTCTCGCCGACGAATACGAATATTTCGCCGGCTGCGTTGCCGACCACGGTCACGATAACCATTCCGGTAGTGAACCGAGTCAACCGAATGTCACTACAAACAAAAACCGCGCGACCGTCAAATGGCGTAGTCTGATTCAAGCCGCGACGGCCGTGCCGACCACGCAAAATGGAAACTGCGCCGGCTGTGATCCGCAACCCGCGCCTGTGCCGGCGGGAACAGTCGGACTATTTGAGGGCGCGGACTATTTTCATTGCCGCGTCTACCGACCGGAATTTAACTGCCGCATGCGCAATCTCAACCAGCCGTTCTGCGGCGTGTGCCAGCAGGTGATTGAGAAAAAACTGGCGCCGTTTTTGCCGCCGAGTTAGGGTCAATAACACCGATACGAAAATCGGACACGGATGGAATTGATTTTCAGCGTCAACGTGTTAATAGCACCGGGCTTCGAAGGTGAACTCAGCCTGCGGAGCAGGCGATAGCATAAAGCCTGGGGTGAAGCGTAGCGGAACCCCAGGACCGTGAATTCAAAAAAACCAAGCCCGCGGCGCGGGCGACAGCCTCACATAATGGAAAAGGCTATCGCCCGCTCCGCGGGCTGGCATCATGTTTTGGGCCACAAACCTGGGGTTCCGCTGCGCTTCACCCCAGGCTTTATGCAATCGCCTGCTCCGCAGGCTAGTTTCGAGCCGTTTACTGCAAAACGAAGTTGTAGGTGATTATTCCTGACACCTTCACTGGCTGTTCGCCAAGGACCGTCGGTGAAAAGCGTGCTTGCAACGCTGCTTGTTGCGCCGCCGCTGTCAGTGCCGCATTTCCGGAAACGGCCTTCGCCGAGATCACTTTTCCAGTTTCACTGATCACCACCTGGACATTCACCGCACCCTGAATTTTCAACTGCTTCGCAATCATGGGATAAGGCGGCTTAGGCAGCGAAAGAGCTTCGCCGTTCAGCAGGCTACTCTTGTGAATGATCTGTGGCTTCGGCTTCTCAACCACCGGCGGTAGAGGTGGCGGCGTGCCGACTTCGATTGCAGGCGTTCTGTCCGTACCTGCGACTCCGGAGCCGCCGCTTCCCGAACCAGTCGGCGGTCCGATTGGATCGACATCACGACCGGTGATCACATAATTGCCAACTTGCGGAACCGGCAAATTCTTATTCGGCGTCGACGAAGTTCTTTCGGGAACAACTTGCGGAGTATCGACGCTCGCCATCCTTATCGCGCGCTGAGGGACGTCAGTCGTCGTTGCGCGTCCTCTCGGCGGTGTTGTGGTATGCGCAGGCGCGGGTGGCGCCGGCAAATCAACCAGGCTGAGCATTACGATTTCTTCCAGGTTCTGATCTTCCAAGCGCGCGTCATAAGCGTAGATGCTTGCGACGCCGGCGATAGCAAACAGCAGAAAATAAGTGACGGTAGTGAACAGAACAAACGACCCGCGCCGTTTGAAGTCTTGCGCATGCGAACTCGACTCAATCAAATTGGTAAACATTTGAATTCTCCCCTTGCCGGTGCCTACGGGTCGCGGGAGCTGGTGCTCGGTAGATTAGACCCGCTTTTTAAAGGAAAGTTCCGAGTTCCGAGTTTCGAGTTCCGAGTTAGGTCTGGGTTTCTATAGCGTGCACCATTCAAAGCTCTCGAGTCGAACTTCAAATCCTTGAACTCGAAACTCGAAACTCGAAACTCGAAACTTTGTTTCCGACTTTGGACTTTGGACTTTGGACTTTGGACATCTTACGATTGCCTCGCTCTCGCACCCCCCTTTTCAGGAGAACAAGCATGGCGACCAGGGAAGCGCTTCAGGAAGAACTCAATCCATTCCAAATTGCCAAACAACAATTCAATCGCGCTGCTGACTATCTTGATCTCGACCAGTCAACGCGTAACGTTTTGAGCGCGGCCAAGCGGCAGTTGATAGTTTCCATTCCGGTGAAGATGGATGGTGGCGACGTGCAGGTATTCGAAGGCTATCGTGTCCAGCACAACATCGCGCGTGGGCCGGCGAAGGGCGGCATCCGCTATCACCCAAACGTGACGCTGGATGAAGTGAAGGCGCTGGCGTCGTGGATGACTTGGAAATGCGCGACGGTTGGCATTCCTTACGGGGGCGGCAAAGGCGGAGTCATTTGCGATCCGAAAAGCCTTTCGAAGAACGAGTTGGAACGACTGACGCGCCGCTACGCTTTTGAAATCGCGCCCATCATTGGCCCGGACCGCGATATACCCGCGCCCGATGTTTACACCGACGAGCAAACCATGGCCTGGATCATGGACACCATCTCGATGGTCCGCGGGCACACGGAATTGGGTGTCGTAACCGGCAAGCCGATCTCGCTCGGTGGTTCGCAGGGACGCGCAGAAGCCACTGCGCGCGGTTGTTTGTATGCGTTGCGCGAAGCCTGCCGCGTGAAAGGAATCAATCTCAACGGCGCGCGCGTCGCGGTTCATGGTTTTGGCAACGCCGGCGCGAACATCGCGCGTCTGGTGGCAGGAGATGGCGCGCGCGTGGTGGCTGCTTGCGATTCCAAAGCGGGAGTCTTCAGCGATACGGGCATCGACATTCAGGCGGCGCTGCGGCACAAAGCGGAAACCAAATCTCTGGCGGGCCTTGCGGGAACAAAATCCATGTCGCCCGAAGACATCATCGGAGTTGATTGCGACATTCTTTTGCCTTCAGCTTTGGAGAACGCAATCACGCTCGCAAATGTTGGACAAGTGAAAGCAAAGATTATTGCGGAGCTGGCCAATGGACCAACGACGCCGGGATCGGATCGCGTGTTGGCGGACGAGGGCGTGTTTCTGATTCCGGACATTCTTGCGAACGCCGGCGGTGTGACTGTTAGTTACTACGAATGGGTGCAGGATCAGTATTCGTTCTTCTGGTCGGAACACCAGATTAACGAGACGTTGGAACAAACCATGCGCACGGCCTTCAAATCCGTTTACGAAACTGCGCAGCGCTATGACACCGATATGCGCACCGGCGCGTACATTTTGGCAGTCGATCGAGTGGCGGAAGCGACCAGGGTGCGGGGGATATTTCCTTAAAATAGGTTTTGGGTCTTTGGGCTTTGGTCTTTGCAAATGCCTTTGGATAAGCAGTCGCATTCAATCCGAGTCGAAAATCAAAGACCAAAGACCAAAGACCAAAGTCCAAAAGCGAAAACTGACAATTGCATGATTCAATGACCGACAAGATAACAATCTACGAAAAACCAACTTGAACTAAGTGTCGCGAGATGGACAAGCTGCTCCGGGCGAGCGGCGTCGACTTCGAAAAAGTCAATTACTACAACCAGCCGCTGACGAAGAAGAAGCTTGCGGAATTGATTCGCAAAATGAAGATCAAACCTCGTGAACTTCTGCGCACGAGCGAATCCATTTATCGCGAGCTGGGATTGGCAAAGGGTGAGTTCACCGACGACGAAATCATTTCGCTGATGGTTGAGCATCCGGATTTGATTCAACGGCCAATCGTCGAACGCGGCAATCGGGCAGTCCTGGGCCGGCCGGTCGAAAATGTAAAAGCGTTGTTGTAACAATGGCTCATTGTTCATAGCAGACTGAGTCCGAGCGCCGAAGGCGCGGAATGTAATAGCCAGGGGCAAGCGCGAAGCGCGTCGCCTCTGGTTAAGCGTTTCCTTATAGTTCGAGCCCTGAAAGGGCGACATAAAGCTATTGCCGAATCGACCTGATATTGCGCCCCTTCAGGGCGCGGAACTCATAACCGCATCTATCCAGGGGCGACGCGCTGCGCGCTTGCCCCTGGCTATTACATGCCGCGCCTTCAGCGCTGAAACCAGCGGGTCTTGGTCTTTCTGAAAGAAATCGTTTGAAAAACTCCGAAACAATTTTTGTTTGCCAGAACTGCGGGCACCAGTCGCGCAAGTGGCTGGGAAAATGTCCCGAGTGTGGTGAGTGGAACTCGCTGGTCGAAGAGCGCGCCCGCGCCTCGCAAAAGGGACGTGCTCGAAATACTTTTCAGACTCGAGAAGTCGAGGCGATCGCTTATTCCGAAATTGAATCGCAGGACGAAGTGCGCATCGCGTCCGGCGTAACAGAGTTTGATCGAGTTTTGGGCGGCGGCATCGTTCCCGGCACGCTCGTTCTCATCGGCGGCGATCCGGGTATCGGCAAAAGCACATTGCTGCTTCAGGTCGCCGATCAACTCAGCGCCAATGGCGGCGCGGTGCTTTATGTTTCCGGCGAAGAGTCGGAACGGCAGATCAAAATGCGCGGCGAGCGTTTGGGAATTAAAGCCCAGAACCTTTACCTGCTGCCGGAAACAAATCTCGAAAATATCTTTCATGAAGTTGAGCGCCTGAAGCCCAGCGCCATCGTAGTCGATTCCATTCAAACCGTTTTCTCGGCGATGATCGAATCTGCACCCGGTTCGGTGTCGCAGGTGAGGGAAGCGGCGCACCAATTTTTGTTGCTCGCAAAGAAACGCACCATTCCAGTTTTCCTGATTGGCCACATCACTAAAGACGGATCGATTGCCGGTCCAAAAGCGCTGGAGCACGTGGTCGACACGGTTCTTTATTTCGAAGGCGAACGTCATCACAACCATCGGATCGTGCGCGCAGTGAAAAACCGTTTCGGTGCCGCGAATGAAATTGGCGTTTTTGAAATGACTGGCGCGGGGTTGATTCCGGTCGCGAATCCGTCGCAGATGTTTTTGCAGGAACGGCCGCACAATGTTGCCGGCTCCGTCGTGACCGCCTGCATGGAAGGGACGCGACCGCTGCTGGTGGAGATTCAGGCGCTTGTTTCGGAATCCAAATACGGCACCGGCCGGCGCATGACGCAGGGCGTCGATCAAAATCGAGTTTCATTGTTGATGGCGATGCTGGAAAAACGCGTCGGCTTGCAGATGCTGGGCGACGACGTATTTGTAAACATCGCCGGCGGCTTGGAAGTTGACGAGCCGGCGGTTGATCTGGGTGTAGTTGCCGCGATCAGCTCGAGTTTTCGCAACGCGCCAATCGATCCGCACACGGCGGTTTTTGGTGAAGTTGGTTTGACTGGAGAAGTGCGCGGCACGACCCAGGCAGTCGTGCGCGCACGCGAAGCGCAGGCGCTCGGCTTCAAGACAATCGTCATGCCCTCGTCAAACACCGCCGGACTGGAACGAATGCTGGGAATAAGAACCGTCGGCGTGCGCTCAGTTGAAGAAGCGCTGGCGGAATTGTTCTAAATTTGGAGTGCGGCAGCAAGCCGTCGCACTCGAAAGATTGTGTGCTCTTACGGAAGAGAGCGGGGGCATGCCCACCTTCCCAACCCTGAGCTTATTAGACTGGAGTTGTTGTATTAGCCGGAAGGGCTTTCAACGTGAAACCGATCAGGCAAGTCATGGAGTCTCGAGGTCCCGGAAGGCGGGCATGCCCCCGCTCTTATTCCTGAGTCTTAAGGGGCGGCAACTGCCTTTGCCGCAGCAACTCATTCAGCGCTGGAAGATCCCTATCTCTCAACTCTGACCACTTCAACATTTGCTGATCAAGCAAACGCTTGTAGGTAATAAATGTTTCCTTCGCCTGAGCGGTCGGTGCGGCATCGGCGCCTTCAACCAACAACAATAGCGAGCCAAGCGAGCCGTTAAGCGCTGCCATGGAAACAATTCCCACCGGCGGATACTGTGTTTCCATCGCGAGCAACTCGGCCGCTTTCTTATCTAGTGCAGCGGCGGCTTCGGCGATGACCGCATCAGCCGTTTCCGGTTTTGTTTCACTCAGCACCGTTTTCAGTTGCTCGCGCAGGGCGCTAATCTGTTGCACAGTCGCAAAGCTTTGATTCATTGCCTCGACGATCTGTCTCTCAAGCACAAGTTGTTGACTCAGCGCGAGCGGCGCAACTTTGACGCGCGGATCCAACTTAACTTCGATGGGCGCTGTGTAACTTCGGCCGGCAACGGTTAGTTTGACTTGATAAATTCCAGGCAAAACGAGTGGCCCTTCCGGGACCAGGATCGCGTCTTCACCGTAAGCTGCGCCAATCGTGTAGCCATAACGCAATGCCTGCGGCCGTTCGTAACGCAGGTCCCAAACAAAACGATTCATGCCAATCTTTTTCGAGAGCGGGAATGGCGGTCGCAGCCAGTAAGTTGGAAACGCTTGCGACTCGTCGAGCGCCCGCTGCTGATCGTTGGTTGAATACTTTCTGACTAAAGCTCCACTCGCATCCAGGATTTCGAGCGTGACTGCGCCCGCCGGTACCGACTGCAAACTGTAATCAATGATGGCGCCGGCAGGCGGATTCTTTCCCGCAGGAGTTTCCGGCGGCAACGGCGTGTCGTGTGCTTCATTTTTTCTGATGCGAATCGCGGTAGCCGGTCGAAAGAGGTTAACGGTTTCGGCAGACACCGCGGCGTTGAGTTCTCTTAGCGGCGAAATGTCGTCGAGTATCCAAAACGACCGGCCATGCGTCGCGATCACCAGATCATTTTCTTTAATCAACAGGTCACGCACGGATACATTCGGCAGGTTCATTTGCAATGGTTGCCAGTTGTCGCCATCGTTGAATGAGACAAAGACGCCGGTCTCAGTGCCGGCAAACAGCAAACCTTTGCGCACCGGATCTTCGCGCACGGCATGAACATAAGTATTGTCGGGAAGTCCGTTCGTAATTTTCGTCCAGGTCCGGCCGGAATCCCTGGTGCGATAGGCGTATGGCCTGATGTCGTCCATCTGATGCCGATCGATTGCTGCATAAGCGGTTGCAGCATCATGCGGCGAAGCATCAATCAAACTGATCATGCTCCAGGGAGCGAGTCCCTTGGGCGACACCTCATTCCAGGTTTTGCCTTCGTCTCTAGTTAACTGGATCAGACCGTTGTCGGTTCCGATCCAAATCGTTCCGGCGACCAGCGAAGACGGAGCGATTGTGTAAATGACGCCCTTGGCCTCTGCTTCTTTTTCACCGGGTCGCAAGGTCAGATCAGGGCTGATCATTTTCCAACTCTGTCCGCCATCCGCACTGCGAAAGAGAAATTGCGACGAATGATAGAGTGCGTGCGGCGGTTGAGAAGAAATGGCGATTGCCGAGGTCCACGGATACCGATGTGTGATCGAATTACCAATCTCCGCCGGCGCCGGCGAGACGTTCTGAGATTGCCCGGTGCGCGTATCAAAACGCGAAAGGTCGCGGCCCGTACTCCCGCCATAGACAATTTGCGGATTTACCGGGTCAGGCAGAATGTAACCACTCTCGTCAGCGCCGATCGGATGCCATTCTCGAAATGTAATCTGGCCATAGTCGCTGCGGCTGATGACGGCCGCTGAGCCACTGTCCTGCTGTGCACCGTAGACCCAATAAGGAAATTGGTTATCAACGGCGACGTGATAAAACTGCGCGGTCGGTTGGTTGTACCAAGTGCTCCAGGTCTGGCCGCCGTTCAGAGTAACAATCGTTCCCTGGTCCACGCCGGAGATCATGCGCTGGGGGTTTTCGGGATCGATCCAAAGCGAGTGGTAATCGTCACCGCCGGGCGCGCCGCGCACCGCCCTGAATGTCTTGCCGCCGTCGAGTGACTTGTAAAGCGAAACGTTGGAAACGTAAACGACATCGGGGTTTTTAGGATCGCTGCGCACTTCACCGAAATACCAACCGCGACTGAGGATGCGTGGCTCAACGCTGACGCGCGTCCAACTTTGTGCCGCATCTTCCGAAACATACAGACCTGTTTCGTCTCCAGCATCGACGAGTGCGTAGACGCGCTTACCGTGTTGTCCCGCTGGAACATCGATACCGATGCGACCCAGTTTGCCGGTGGGAAAACCAGTTCCAGTAATTTGTTTCCAGGTTTCGCCGCCGTCAGTTGATTTGAAGAGCCCGCCGCCTGGGCCGGTCATTGGCGGATACGCATTCCAGGCTACACGATGCACATTCCAAAGGCTGGCATAGACTGTGCGCGCGTTGTCAGGATCGAAAGCGAGATCGATGGCGCCGGTGTTTCCATCTTTGTACAGGACCCTGGTCCAACTTTTTCCACCGTCAGTGGAACGAAAAACGCCGCGCTCAGTGTTCGGGCCAAACCCATGGCCCAGCGCCGCTACCAGAACAACATTCGGATTTTTTGGATCGATGAGAATGCGGCCAATCTGCCGCGTGTCGTGAAGTCCGAGATAGCTCCACGTTTGGCCGGCATCGGTTGATTTGTAAACGCCGTTGCCGAGCGAAATGTCGGAACGCATGTCGGCTTCACCGCTGCCGACGTAGATGACTTCCGGATTTGAAGTAGAAACCGCGAGCGCACCAATCGAAGCGACTGGTTGACTATCGAAAATCGGCAGCCAGGTGCCACCGGCATCGGTAGTTTTCCAGACGCCGCCGCCTACAGCTCCGAAATAAAATGTGTTTGGTTGGCCACGGACTCCTGAAACTGCGAGTGCGCGCCCGCCTCGGTGCGGTCCGATGCAGCGCCACTGCATGGTGGAGTAGAAGTTTTCCGGAATGGCTTGTTGAGCAAAGACCGGAGTCGCGATGATCGCAATCGCGAAAAGGATGAAGCAGCTCTTCATAGGACGATACATAGGCAAATGAACTCAGGAGGGTTTCAACAAGTCAATGCAGACTGGCGTTCCCAACCCGCGTAGCGGGTGGAAGCATAAAGCCTGGGGTGAAGCGGAGCGAAACCCCAGGACGACAATAGTTAAGAAATATCGAGCGCGCGAAGCGTGCGATAGCGCAAAAGCTGTCTCAAATGGCTGTCGCCCACTTCGTGGGCTTTCTTTTTCTACTTAAGCGATCCTGGGGTTCCGCTCCGCTTCACCCCAGGCTTTATGCTCCCGCCGCGCTCGGCGGGCTCACCAACATCGTTACGTCTCGCTCCTCCGGAGCGAAGTCCTTTAGACTCCGAGGTAACTATAAACATTTCGCTCCGCTGGAGCGAAGACATCTAAAGGTTTCAACTCTGAATTTGTAGCGCGCGATAGTTCCTCGCGAAATTACCTTTAGCTTCTATTCTCTGTCACAGCTTGCCCTTCATGGCTCAACCATAACTTTCAGCGCCTCCCGCTCGTTCATCGCCCGGTAGCCGTCGGGCACTTCGTCGAGGCGCACGACACGATCGAAGACTTTGCCAGGCTCGATGCGTCCCTCCATTATGTCGGGCAGAAGCTCCTCGATGTACGCGCGAACTGGCGCCGGTCCGCCACTCACGCTGATGTTGTTATAAAACGCAGGCTGTGAGGCGGGCATCGTCTCGTCCTGGGGAACACCGACGCGGCCGACTGCGCCGCCCGGACGCGCGATACTGATCGCAGTGACAAGCGATTGTTTCAGGCCGACGCACTCGAGGACAGAGTGAACGCCGAAGCCGCCGGTCAGTTCGTGCACGCGCTCAACCGCCTCGTCGCCGCGCTCACTTACGACATCTGTTGCGCCGAACTCTCGGGCAAGTGCGATCCGATCGGCATGCCGGCCAAGGATGATGATTCGCTCTGCTCCGAGCCGCCGCGCGGCAATCACGCCACACAAGCCGACCGCTCCGTCTCCGACCACAGCAACTGACTTACGAGGACCGACCCTGGCTGCAAGGGCCGCGTGATGTCCCGTACCCATCACATCTGACAGCGTGAGAAGCGAAGGCATCAGCGCGTCGTCTTTGCCAACCGGAAGAACAAAAAGTGTTCCATCTGCCTGGGGGACGCGCACGGCTTCGGCCTGTGCTCCGGCGATCTCGGCCGTGCCGAAGAACCCTCCGTGGACACATGATGTTTGCAGTCTTGCCTGGCAGAACTCACAGGTACCATCAGAGAACGCGAAAGGCATGATGACGAGATCGGCGGCTTTGATGGATCGAACGTCCGACCCAACAGCTTCGACGACGCCGATGGCTTCGTGTCCCATGACGCGAACGGTATCGCTCGGTTCCATTGTCTTGTACGGCCAAAGATCGCTGCCGCAGATGCAAGCGCGAGTGACGACGACGAGTGCGTCGGTTGGGTCAATAAGGCGGGCGTCCGGAACGTTTTCGATACGAACGTCGCCGGCGCCGAACATGACAGTTGCACGCATAATTATTTATCCCTTATTTCCAGTCGCCTTGACTTCATCGAACGCTAGCGAGGTCGACAGGTCGCGGAATGCGTCGACCTGCTGCTGAAGAGCAGCGATCACCTGCTCTGCGGTGCCAACGGCATCTGCGCCTGCAATGAAGCGGCGTGGCGGCTTTTCCTGATTAGAGATCGTAATCAGCGCCTGGGCGAGCTTGGCCGGGTCGCCGGACTGCTGACCGTTCTGGCCTTTCCAAAATTGCATTTGCTGCGCTCTGCGCTCGTCGTAGTCCTCGATGGGCCGCTCTGCGTAATTCGTTGACTCCTCAGTGAGAAGCTCAGTGCGGAAGAAGCCCGGATTGACAATGATGGTATCAATGCCAAAGGGTTCGACCTCAGCCTGCAGCGACTGCATCCAGCCTTCGAGGCCGAACTTCGACGCGGCGTACGCCGTACCGAACTCAAAGCCGACAAGTCCCGCAGTTGACGAGATCGAAATAATCTGTCCCGAACGCTGTTTGCGCATGACCGGCAGGACAGCACGGGTTACATTCATCGGCCCGATGAGGCTTGTCGAAATCTGCAGTTCCATTTGCTCCGGGGTCAGCTCCTCAAAGTAGCCTGCATAAAAGCTCGCGGCGTTGTTGACGAGCACGTCTATGCTGCCGAACCGGTCAACCGCAGCCTTTACGGCAGCTTCGGCATCTACGGGCTTTGTAACATCCAGTTTTACAACCAGCAGGTCTTGAGCCTCACCAAGCGCTTGGCCCACCTTGTCGATATTCCGGCCAGTGGCAACGACTTTGTTGCCTGCGGCCAAAGCAGCTTTCGCGATGTCGACGCCCATGCCGCGCCCGGCGCCGGTGATAAACCAAACTTTACTCACGACTATCTCCTTTTATTTCTTTCCTAATGAAGCCTGGTATTGTTCGTCGCTGACTTTTTCCATCCATTCGACAGTCTTCCCGTCGAGCTGTTCCACCGTCCGCGCGCCGGGCTCGAACGTGACACTGACGGCGAGCACGCGCGCCGGAGCGGTCGTCTGGCTTAGTGGGTCAATGCGTACATTGCCGGTGAAATACTCGGCAGGTCCTGTACCGGAAGGCTGCGAGCCGCTTCGCTTGATGTCCATTCTTTGAATTCCTTATTTGAATGTCCTTCACTTGAAGGTAACAGTTGTTTGTCTCGCCGTTGTCTTGTCTTTGCGGCGAATGTTTTTCAGATCGCCATTTGGTGGAACTTGCTGGAGATGAAGTCAGTACCACCACGCGG
>DNND01000100.1:31141-37587 GCA_003488005.1 Blastocatellia bacterium
TACCACCACGCGGTAGCGGGTGGATTACCTGATTGCCAATTGCGATCTGCGAATGCCAATTGATTTTGTCGCCAGACGCCAATCGCAAATCGGCAATGTCAAGACCGATCCGCTACAAGCGTGGTGGTACTCACTTCATATCGGAAGTTGAGGCCTACGTGCTCCACGGTGATTTACCCTCAATACGATTCCTCGCTTTTCACAATAACTTTTAACTTCATCAACGATTTGCCCAGGCGGTAAAACTGTCCGCGGCACCATTCCTGCCGACCATGTCAGATCTTCACCTTTCGCAAGTTGGTTCAGCATTCTCTCGAGCGCTCTAACTCCTCTTACACGGATTTTAGACGAGCTGACTTCGCTAAAAGTTTTTAGGCGATTAGTCCCGATGACTAAGGAGAACTGCCACTCGCCGCGACTTTTCCAACTGTACAACTCGTATCCCTTCATGGAGTGCGGCAACTTTGCGTCACGCGTTTGGGCAAAGGATGCCCGGCCGCAGCCAAATAAGAGCGAGGCGACAACCACGATCGCTAATATGTGAGATGTAGATTTGATCATACTTCCCGGAACATCTTCGCACCGACGTGTCGCTCGCTCAAGAGATAGTCTCATGCGACGGTGTCATGATTCTGTTTGGAGCGCTACGCTGTCGGACGTTCGTGGGGAATCATCCAAGACGTGCCGAACCTGTCGCGGAGCATGGCAAAGCGAGACGCGAAAAAGGTCTCTTCAATCTTCATGAAGATCTCACCGCCATCCGAAAGCAAACTGTAGAGACGTTCCGCTTCCTCAGCGCTGTCGACGGTAAGAGTCAGATAGGCGCTGCGCATTGGCTCGGCCGTCGGAATATCGGCGCCCATGAGCACCGTCCCGCCGATCTCTATGCGCGCGTGCAGTATGGCGTTGGTCCAGTTGGCCGGCACGTTCGCCTGATTCGGCTGTTGGCCGTGGGTCATCATCATTGTGATCCTGCCGCCGAGATGCTGCTCGTAAAAGCGGAACGCCTGCTCGCAATTGCCGGCATAGTTGAGATAGACGTCAAGTTTCATCGGATCGTCCTTTTTCGTGATGCTCTCGCCTTACCTCAGAGTCGACCCCGGTCGCCACGGAAAAAGGCAAGGACGAATGGTGAATTCAAGTTGCAAGTGCAACAGCGAAATTCGCTTTCGCTCCAGCGGAGCGAGATGTTTATAGCAACAAGCCCACATACAATGTCTTCGCTCCGTTAGGAGCGAAACCCGTCAGCGGAATAACGAGCGGCCACAGCGGGTTGCGCTCCGACGGAGCTAAGAACTAAAGAAAGAGTCGCCAGGCTATGAACATCTCCGATCCGCTGCAAGCGCGGCGTTAGCTGGCATCGGCGCGCAAAGCGCTGCGGCTGTGACTAAAAGCCGCCGCCGCAACTTCAACCGAATATTGATAGTTCAACGCTCCCATCGGAATCTCGGACAACATGTCCTCCAAAGCGTCAGCCTCCGAAAACTTGAAATAATTCGTCGTCCTCCATTTAAGATGATGAACAAAGTCATTCATTGAACCCAGGACACTTCTGCTGTTGGTTGGTTGTATTTGCACAATTTCCATGGCAGCGCGCTCTGCTGAAATTGTGTCACTGGCGAGACCCATTCGTTCAAGTCGTCCTGCTAACCGATCCTGAAATGCAGACACAAAATTTGGAAAGTCTCTTCCAGGAACCAAAATCGCTAAGAGGGAAGTGTCATTCACACACAAAACAATCGGTGACTTGGCGAGGCGAATAAGATTGGAGTGCCAGTCGCCAAGCACTGGCACCAGGGCATCTTGTCGCCGATGTGTGGGCCCTGGACTCCGCTTCAATAATTTTTGGGTGCAGCGTAGAACTAACATGGCTCGCTACCGCTGGGCTTCAGCTGCGGCGTGCGATCATCATCCAACTATTGTGAAGCTAACTTTAGAGAGGTTGTAACTTGCCAGTCAAGGAATCGAACGCAAGCGTACTGATGCAGTTTGATTTGAGGCGACTGAGTGTCGTGAGGTCAGTACCGTCTGCGGCAGCAGGTGGGTTCTTCCGTTCGTTTTGCTTCGGCGATCGTAGGAGAAGAAGGAACCCACCCGCTACCGCAGGCGGTACTGACCTCATTGCCACTGCGACCTTTCATTCCAACTGCATCACCATCAACGCAAGGGTAGTGAGTCATTTTGAATTTCAAGAAAATGGCTGTGATTCCGGCGGAACGCGAAGCGATTTCATTAGCACCGCGGCTTTAGCCCGGTGATCGCAAACCCGGAATTGACAAGGAACCGTTTCTAACGGTTTTTTTGGCAGGCGAAGCAGGAGAAACCGTTGGAAACGGTTCAACGAATCATTTTGTAAAACTTAACCACCGGGCTGAAGCCACGGTGCTAATGACATCGCTTCGCGTTCCGCCCGCCCACAGTTTCAATAAGAAGTCGATATAACAACCCAAACTTTTGAACCCCCCAAGCTTCATTGCCATTTTGAGCCAGGTTGTGCTTTGGTACAATCAGTCTGTTTAGATCACTAAAGAGAGGTAACAGTCATGCAATATACCGTTCTTGTTGATGATGATATCGCTACCTTGATCCATAAAGTTAATGCAGCCATCGCGCAAGGATGGAAGCCGGTGGGCGGAATTTGCTTAGGAACCGGAGCACAAACGCCTACGGGAACGGCCTTTCTCCAAGCGATGACTAAGTAGTTATCTTAAATTTTGGTCAGCATAGCCATAGTCTTATGGCTTGGATTTCCGGAGGTCTGTCAACTATTCGGTTTCCGGTCGCCACCGCTTGGGGTTCTGTACTGGACAGCAAATCAACGGTTGAGTTGACGCGATGGCGCGGGATTGGCAGGCCATCTTCGCGCATGCCCTGCAAGTGTAGGTCGATTACTTCACTCATGCGCGTCTCAACTCGTCGATGTCTTGCCAGTGCCAACGCATCCTGGGAGGTCAGGCAAATAAGCCGAGTAATTCCGTTCGCCCGGTTCGATGATCATTGCATATGGCACATCACAAACTCTATTTCTTCAAGCCCGGCTGCGTCATATGCTCTTAAGCGTTTTTGGATGGATATCATCAGTTTGAAGTGCAACAGAACGCTGTTGTCTTCGCCCCAGCGGGCCGAAATGTTATAGCCTGGCGATTCTTTTTTAGTCCTTCGCTCCGAAGGAGCGGAATGAGCTTCGCTCCTTGATTGGCAGTAGCTTAGCAATTGATTCTCTCAATCCATGAAGCGTCTCGCGGCATTATCTGTTTCCATAATTTCAATATTTCTTGCTTATCGGACTTATATTCAATTAGCAAAGGCAGAAGAATCTTCATTTCTTCAATACCTGCGTCAGATACTTCACCTGGGTCAAAACAATCAGCGAAGTTGGCAGGAAGGCGTCCCGGAAATAATTCTGAAAGAGCCGAAGCTCTTCCTGACGCAGCAAAGGGATCCGCAGAATTCAGAACAATCTCTGCGGCCTTCAGGTCAAAAGCACTCTTCGCCTCGGCTTCTCTAATTTTGAATGCCGTCCTCATTTGTAAATATGCTGCAACAACACCTAAAACCAAGGGAAACAATATTGAACCGGCGGTCAGCCAAGGCTTCAACTTTTCTAACTGCAGCTTCTGTCTTTCTATGTCAACCTTTTGGCGCTCTATTTCTATGTTATCTGCGGTATTGAGATTCTCGTTGAAACCGGGCTTTGGCGGCTGTCCCAGAGACTGGAACGCACAGCCTATGAGGGTAATCAACAAAACAGTGATCATAGAGACTTGTCGTCTGTGGGTTTTTTTTATGTTCATTTGATTCCTCCGATTTATCTGGTGAGAAGTCGATCAATTTGATGACTTAGCGATATTTAAAAGCCGCCCCAACAGTAGAGTGACCGGGCGCGGCGATTACATCCAACCTTCGATTCAATCAATCAAGTTGAGAAAGAGGTATCCGCGCTTCCTCCAACGATTTGCTGGGCAGCGCTGATGCAACGAACGGATAACGATTTATTGGGTATCATCCCGATAACGCTGAGGTAGCGGATTGTTCTTGATGTCGTTAATTGCCTCCAAGAGTTTAATCGTCGCTTCGCCGTCGAGCGCGTCTCCTTTGTATCGAACCTCGTATAGGCCTTGAAGGTTACTCGGTAACTCAACACCTTCGCGTACTAGGAGTATGAAGCGACGACCATAGAGCGCCATGGCCGCGCCAATTTCAATCAGCACGTTCGGGTTTACAATTTTGTATTCCTTGGCGTCTTTGTCGATTAGAGTTTGCTCGGCATCTACATGAATTATCGCGGCGCTGCAGCTCCGCATGTCGTCCATCACCTTGTCCGGCACCGGCTTCGATACTGACTGTTTTTCCACAGACGTGACTGGGATCATTTCGCCAAATCCCAGGAGTTTTTTGATTGGATCGAGAAACGATTTATCTTTTCCGTGCGTTATGAAGACACGTCGGCTGAGTTGCGGTGATCCCTGAGAAACCATAGCAATCGGTTTTGCAGCCGGGATAGCACTCTCTTCCGGCGCCGGTATCTCAGTGTCTGGTTCAGCTTCGTCCTCAATGATACTTGTAGCCTGGGGATCCTGCGCCACACCTGTTAGGTCGACATATTGTTTGCCTTTGATTTCGCGAAGAAGGCCCACTGTTTGGGCGCTGTCGACAATCAATGAGAAAACTGCCTCAGCTTTGTCTTGCGGAACTCCCAACTCTTGGAGAACATTCAAGGCGATGTCGTGCCTAGGGAGAGGTGATCCAGAATATTTCTTGAGGAATTCTCCCACAACGCGTTCTCTAGCGAGCTATTAGGAACATCACTCTGCGAAAGATATTGGCGTTTTTCGCCGGGAGATTTTGACGAGTTTTTGTTTTTGTTTGAGGTTTTCATACTTGCTCCGAATATACATCTACGGACGATTGAACGCGATGCCCAACGTCAGAGTTGGCCGGGCGCGGACGACGACCGATTCCCTACTATCCTGATTCTTCGTACCGGCTGCATGACCATCTACTATACCGCGCATCTGCCGCGCAAGGACGGGTTTGATGTTATTATCCGGCTCCGCTCTAATCCATCAAGTGTCGATATCAAGGAGTCAATCTATGCCGACGATTTTGCCCGCAGCGCGCAGAAGCGTGAGTTGCTTCCGAAGGCTAGGTAATCACCCACCCGCTACCGCAGGCGGTACTGACTTCATTTCGCTGCTTAAGGTCTGTTTGGCCATCGGCATCGCATTTTTTTCAATTGCGGTTTCAATCAACGTCAATGCGCAGCAACCTTCGCCAGCACCGACGCCGGATAACAATCCGCTCAAGCCACTTCAATGGCGTTTGATTGGGCCATTCCGCGGTGGGCGTGTGACCGCGGTTAGCGGCGTCGCCTCGCAACCACTTGTTTATTACTTTGGCGGCACGGGTGGTGGCGTTTGGAAGACAACGGACGGTGGCATCAATTGGGAACCGATCACGGATGGCTCGGTGTTTGGCACCGGTTCAGTTGGCGCGATCGGTTTGTCGGACTCTGATCCGAATACGATTTACGTGGGGATGGGCGAGTCGCCGATTCGCGGCAACGTTTCGCACGGCGATGGTGTTTACAAATCGATTGATGCGGGCAAAACCTGGAAACGCATCGGCCTTGAGGACACGCGACAGATTTCGCGCGTGCGCGTGAACCCAAAAAATCCCGACATTGTTTACGTCGCGGCGCAGGGTCATGTCTGGGCTCCGAATGAACAGCGCGGAGTGTTTCGTTCAAAAGACGGAGGCAAGACCTGGCAAAAGGTTTTGTACAAGAGCGACAAAGCGGGGGCCTGCGATCTGATTCTTGATCCAACCAACGCAAACATTCTTTACGCAGCTTTTTGGGAAGTTAATCGCAAGCCGTGGACGCTGGAGGGCGGCGGCGCAGGCAGTGGCATTTTCAAGTCAACTGACGGTGGCGATACCTGGACAGAAATCACCCGCAACCCGGGATTGCCGAAAGGCACGATTGGCATCGTCGGTATCACCGCTTCACCCGCAACGCCCGATCGCCTGTGGGCGATTGTGGAAGCGGAAAATGGCGGCGTGTTTCGTTCGGACGATGGCGGCAAAAACTGGACGAAGGTGAACGAAGAAAGAAGGCTGCGGCAGCGCGCCTGGTATTACTCGCGCATCTATGCCGATCCGAAAAATGCCGACACGGTTTATGTTTTGAACACCGGTTTCTATAAATCGAACGATGCCGGGAAGACCTTCACCTCGATGCCGGTGCCGCACGGCGACAATCACGATCTCTGGATCGCGCCCGAAGATCCCAATCGCATGATCGAGAGTAACGACGGCGGCGCGAATGTTTCTTTCAACGGCGGCAAGAGTTGGACCGAACAGGACCAGGCGACGGCGCAGTTCTATCGCGTCGCGCTGGACAATGATTTTCCCTATAACATCTATGGCGCGCAGCAGGACAACTC
>DNND01000100.1:37882-38088 GCA_003488005.1 Blastocatellia bacterium
ATCTATGGCGCGCAGCAGGACAATTCGACGGTTCGCATCGCCAGCCGCACTGTCGAAGGTGGTATCACAGAGCGGGATTGGTATGACGTAGGCGGCGGCGAGTCAGGCTGGATCGCGCCTTCACCGAAAGATTCGCAGATTGTTTACGCTGGATCGTACGGCGGTTTGATAACTCGTTACGATCATCACACCGGCCAACTGCGCGA
>DNND01000100.1:38390-40381 GCA_003488005.1 Blastocatellia bacterium
ACACCGGCCAACTGCGCGACGTTTCGCCTTACCCGAACAATCCGATGGGCGCCGGCGCCGACGTTTTGAAGTATCGCTTTCAATGGAACTTCCCGATTCTGTTTTCGCCGCACGATCCGAACACGCTTTATGCGGCGGGCAACGTGCTGTTTCGTTCATTGAACGAAGGGCAAAGTTGGGAAGTGATTAGCCCAGACCTGACGCGCAACGACAAATCAAAGCAAGGATCGTCGGGTGGTCCAATCACCAAGGACAACACCAGCATCGAATATTACGACACGATTTTCACGGTGATGGAGTCGCCGGTGCAGCAGAGTGTGATCTGGACTGGCTCGGATGACGGCCTGGTCCAACTGACGCGTGACGGCGGTAAGAATTGGGAAAATGTGACGCCGCCAAAGTCGATCATGCCGGAATGGATTCAGATCAATTCGATAGAAGCTTCGCCAAACGATCCGGCCACGGCTTATGTCGCGGCCACGATGTACAAGTGGGATGATTACAAGCCGTATCTTTATAAGACTACGGACTACGGCAAGACGTGGAAGAAGATCACCAACGGCATTCCCAACACGACTTTCACACGCGTGATCCGCGAGGATCCAAACAAGCGCGGCCTGCTTTACGCTGGGACCGAAACCGGTTTGTATATTTCTTTCGACGACGGTGCGAACTGGCAATCAATGCAGTTCAATCTGCCGGTCGTCCCGATTACCGACCTGGCGATTCATAAACGCGAAAGCGATTTGGTGGCCGCGACGCAGGGACGATCGTTCTGGATTTTTGACGACCTGCCTTTGCTCCATCAAATGATGGACGTTGGTGGCACGAATGCAGTTAAAGAGACGCGACTGTTTCATCCCGAGACTGCGTATCGGATGCAGGGCGGTGGTGGCACTCCGCTCCCGCCGACGGCCACGATTGGCAAGAATCCGCCGAACGGCGCCGTTATTTATTATTCACTCAAATCCAAACCGTCTAGTGATGTAGTTTTGGAATTCCTCGACTCGTCAGGAAAATCAATTCAGAAATTAACTGCGAAAGCGCCTACCGCACAGGCGTCGCCTTCTCCGAATGCTTCGCCGGGTGCCCAACCATCCTCAACTGCACAGCCATCTCCATTCGCGTCTCCGGCGCCTGGCACCGCTCAAGTGACGACTCCGCCCGCAGAGCCAGCAGCGCCATCCGGAGAAGAATCCGAATCGTTTGGAGGCGGCGGACGCCCACCGCAACCGACAGCCGACGTCGGCTTGAATCGTTTTGTTTGGAACTTGCGTTACGCGGACGCGGTCCGTTTTCCAGGAATGATTTTGTGGGGCGGCGACTTGCGCGGCCCACGCGTTGTACCGGGCAACTATCAAGTGCGGCTGACTGTCGACGGCAAAACGTTTACGGAAAGCTTTGAAGTGAAACCCGACCCGCGCCTGACGACAACGCCGGCTGACTATGTAAAGCAGTTGGAATTTGGTTTGAGAATTCGCGACAAGGTAACTGAGACACACAACGCGATCATCCAAATCCGCGATGTACGAAAGCAAGTTGACGATTTGTTGAAGCGCGTTGCAGGGCAACCCGGCTTCAAAGAAATCAATGATTCGGCGTCAGCGTTGAAGAAGAACTTGACCGCCGTCGAAGAAAGTTTGTATCAAACAAAAAATCAAAGCAGCCAGGACCCGTTGAACTTTCCAATTCGGCTGAACGACAAACTGGCTTCGTTAACCGGCGTGCTATCCAGCGCTGATACAGCGCCAACCGAACAGACGTACGCCGTCTACGATGAGGTGGTCGTGCAGATTGATGCGCAGTTGGCGCGGTTGGCCCAGATCATGAAGACCGAGGTGCCGGCGTTTAATCAACTGGTGCGCGATCAGAATATTCCGGCAGTGACGGTTAAGCCGCCGGCTACGCCAACACAATAGCTGCTGTGCCTTTGAATGCTCGCTGGCATTAGCGCGGCGAAGTGACATGAAGTCAGTACCGCCTGCGGTAGC
>DNND01000100.1:40678-40809 GCA_003488005.1 Blastocatellia bacterium
GTACCGCCTGCGGTAGCGGGTGTGTCTTGATTGCCATCGTGAACTGCCGATTGTGAATTGGTCGCTGACAATAGAGGCAAATCGGAAATCGATGATTGGCAAACGTCACAGAACCCACCGGCTACCGCAGG
>DNND01000100.1:41141-44677 GCA_003488005.1 Blastocatellia bacterium
GCTACCGCAGGCGGTACTGACTTCATGACACTCAGTAAAGTCGACATATTTGCTCTCAATTCGAGTTCGATGTATCTTTAAGCGAACCCTTTGAGCAGCTAATTAGCCTCTTTATCTCGTAAATCTCTCCCACAATCAAAATTCTTTGGCCAGGACCAAGGAGGAGACCAATATGAAAAAGATCGTCTTTGCTTTGTTGCTGACTTTCGCGGCCGTTTCTATTGCTGCCGCTGACACTATTTACTTGCGCGGCGGCACGACAATACGCGGAAATGTGCTCGGGTATATCAACGGCCGGTTTGCGATTCAGTTGACGGCGCCGGCGACCCTGCCGGTGCCGAGTAATAACCGAACATCAAATTCCACGCAGCCGAGTTATTCGCAAACCACGCGAACTGTGCGCCAGGGAGAAGTGATTTTCTTACGACCGCGCGAGATCGATCGCATCGAGATTGACGGCCGGTCTTTAGACGAAGCGCGTTATCAAACGCAAACTGTCGACGTAACGTTGGGTTCGAACTGGGTTGACAGCGGCGTCGATGTTCGGCGTGGTGAACGAGTGAGGGTTGACGCGGCTGGCACCATTTACGCCGGTCGTACCAGGATTACGCCAGCCGGCTTGAGCACCACTGATCCGTATGCGCCGCTGCCCCGTGCTCCGGAAGGCGCGCTGATCGGCGTAATCGGCAACGATTATGATTCGCCCATTATCGAGTTGGGCGCCGGCCGTGAATTTGTCGCGGACCGCGACGGCCGTTTGTATCTAACTGCCAATCGTAGTTCCTACACCGATGCTCGCGGCGCTTTTAACGTTCGCATTCGCAAGGAAATTGATCTTACAGCGATGGCCAGAACCAGCGATGACAACAATCGTAACGACGGTTCCGATCCGTTTGCGTTCCCCGGCGAGGGCGATAACAATCCGGCGCCAGTCCGCTCCAGACAAGGTGCAGGGGGAACTGGACGAGGCGATGGAACAGGCAGAGGCGGCCGGAACAACCGCATGTTGGAACGAGTCATTACCGTCCAGGCGACAGAATCGCGCGGCGCTGATGCCGGCATTGATTTACGTGCAGGCGATCAAGTGATAATTACGGCGAGCGGAAACATTACCGCGGGCCGGCGCGTTGGGGTGGTCTCGCCAAATGGCGCAACTCCCGGTGCGGCGTCGATCTTCGGTACTCGACCGGTTCCAACCGCAGGTGTCGGGGCGCTCATCGGATACATTCTTCTATCGACTGGTCAACAGACTCAGCCGTTCCTGGTGGGCGATCAGATGACCTTAACGGTGCCCAGCGACGGTCGCTTGTTCCTGCTGGTCAACGACGACAACTACAGCGATAACAGCGGCAGCTTTAGTGTGCGGATTCAATATCCTGACAATCGCTAAAGAGCCGAAGGCTACGGACGATACGACAACAAAGAAGGGCGGACTCCGGTGTCCGCCCTTTTTGTTGTAAGCCCCACCAAATGGCACTGGGATGAGAGCCAAAATCAAGAAACCCACCCGCTACCGCAGGCGGTACTGACCTCAAGCCACCGTGATGAGCGTCAATAAGTTTGCCCAAGGTTTTCCGTGACGGGGTAGGGTGGCCGTGGTAAGATTCGCCATTATGCATGGGGATGTCGTTATCATCCGCTTGATTTTTACTGCTTTTCTTATCGCCGCTGGATACGTTCTGAAACCTGTCGGCGGTGATCCGTGGACGTCCGCAGGTGTGGGCGCCCTGGTTGCAATCTGCATTATTCTTTTCGAATTAAGAATCCGACGCGCATCTTTAAAGACACTGATTGGGGCGGCCATCGGTTCGATCCTGGGGATCGTCGGCGCTTATCTAATCGGCTCGCTAATCATGAGGCAGGAATCGATGGCCCATGAGGTGCGCACGTTTCTGACGCTCGGCCTGGTCTTCTTTATGGGCTATGTCGGGCTGATGGTAGGAGCGGCCAAGGGTGACTATCTCGAGTTGTCGGCGCTCGGCGGCATACTTACCGACAAAGCTTCGCGACGCGACCTGAAAATTCTCGACACTTCCGTAATCATCGACGGACGGATCGCCGACGTAGCCGAGACTGGATTTCTGACGGGCACGCTGATCATTCCGCAATTCATTTTGCGCGAGCTGCAACAAGTCGCCGACTCGCCCGACTCTTCCAAACGCCAGCGCGGCCGTCGCGGGCTCGACATGCTGAATCGTTTGCAGAACAACAGCTCGCTCGATATCCAAATTGTCGAAACTGACTTTCCGTCCGTGCGCGAAGTGGATTTGAAATTGATCGAGTTAGGACAGCAACTCGATGCGGTGATTGTCACCAACGATTTCAACTTGAACAAAGTTTCGCAGTTGCGCGGCGTCAGCGTGCTGAACATTAACGAGCTGGCCAATGCTCTAAAGCCGGTAGTGCTTCCCGGCGAAGCAATGCGTGTATTCATCCTGAAGGAAGGGAAGGAATACAACCAGGGCGTCGCCTATCTTGACGACGGCACGATGGTTGTCGTTGACAATGCGCGGCGTCTGATCGGCAAGAACGCGGACATTGCGGTCACCAGTGTGCTGCAAACCACTGCCGGCAAAATGATTTTTGGGCGCCTTTGGGAAGAGCCGGAAAACGGATTCAGCGGCGAACACCGCGCCAACGGCACAACGCGCCGGCCGTCGCGCGACGCGCGCAACACTGGGCCGGTGCGCATTACCGATGGCGAGCCAATAACGGAATCCTAAACAGTGACAGTGAAGGCTGAAGAGTGAAAAGCAACAAGCAATAAGCAACGGATTACTTCGGTTCTTCTTTTCACTCTCCACTTTCTGCTGGTCACTCGCTTATGAACGTCGCAATCATAGCCGCCGCCGGAGAAGGCCTCCGGATGGCGGGCAAGCGGCCAAAACAATTTCTCGAGCTGGCGGGCACGCCCATCGTTATTCACACACTGCAGGCATTCGAGCAGTGTGATTCCATTCAAGAAATCATCGTCGTCATCTCAGCCGCAGAATCGGCTGGTTTTTTGTCTTTAGCCGGCAAACACGCGCTGCGAAAACTGACAAAGGTTGTGCCGGGCGGCGCGACGCGAGCTGAGTCGGTGCTGCGCGGCTTGCAGGCCGTGCGCGAAACAACAATAGAAATCGTTGCAGTCCATGATGCAGTTCGCCCGTTTGTGACGCCGGACGAAATAGCGCGCACGGTGGCAGCCGCGCAAGTTGAAGGCGCCGCGATTCTGGTTAGTTGCCCCGTTGATACAGTTAAAGAAATTCGCGATGGCGCAGTCGTAAAAACGTTAAGGCGGGACGATCTAAGAAACGCGCTAACGCCCCAGTGCTTTCAATACAAATTATTGCGCCGTGCTTATGAGCAAGCGGATATTTTCGATCCTGATTTGACTGATGAAAGTTCTTTAGTCGAACGCCTGGGTGAAAGAGTAGCTATCGTCGAGGGCAGCGCACGCAACATCAAAATTACTCGGCCCGAAGATCTGGTTCTTGCCGAACGACTTCTGACTTCTATTTCTGACTGACTTCTGACTTCTGATTTCTGACCTC
>DNND01000100.1:44970-58937 GCA_003488005.1 Blastocatellia bacterium
TGACTTCTGATTTCTGACCTCTGTCTTTTATGTTCCGCATCGGTATCGGCAATGACACGCACCGCCTGGTCGCAGGCCGGCCGCTAAGATTGGGCGGCGTGCATATCGCCTGCGAACGCGGTGGTGAAGGACATTCAGATGCCGATGCTTTGCTGCATGCTGTCAGCGATGCCATTCTCGGCGCGTTGTGTGAAGGCGATTTGGGAATGCATTTCCCGGACAGCGATCCGCAGTGGAAAGACGCCGACAGTTTCCAACTCCTGTCGCGTGTCGTCTGGCTGGCACACGAACGAAACATTCACATCGTAAATGTAGATGCTACCGTCATGCTTGAAGCGCCGCAGCTGCGGCCATACATTCTTTCGATGCGCGAACGCATTGCCGAGGCGCTGGCCATTGATATCGGCTGCGTCAGTGTTAAGGCCAAGACAGGTGAAGGCCTTGATGCGGTGGGAAAAGGGCTTGCGGTTTCAGCGCAGGCGGTCGTGCTGGTTGAGTGGTGAAGAAAGCTGTTATACGGCCACTAAACTTTAGGAAGCTCTGATTAGGTAAGCCGAATGGATCAGTATTGGGTCTTTTGACGCGTAGCGTCCGCACGAATTTAGCCCGGCCTTTCAAGGCCGGGAACGGTCAAGAAAAGTATTTGCGTCGCGTAGCGACGCTTGAAACCAGGCTCAATCGTCGCTACGCGACGAGAACAAGGGAGAACCTGATCCCGGCGTTGAAACGCCGGGCTAAATTCGTAGCGACGCTACGCGTCGAAGACACTCGTTCAAAGCTTCCTAAAGCTTATCGGACACCAAGAGGAAACTATTGAGACCACAGGATGTCATCAGAAAAAAGCGCGATGGCGCGCAGCTTTCGCGCGAAGAGATTGTCTTCTTCATCGATGGCGTCACCAGCGGTTCCATCGCCGACTATCAGATCAGCGCGTTGCTGATGGCGATCTATCTTAAGGGGATGGACGATGCCGAACAGGAAATTCTCACCGAGGCGATGTTGCATTCGGGCAACGTTCTCGATTTCTCGTCAATAGCAAAACCAAAAGCCGATAAGCATTCAACCGGAGGCGTGGGCGATAAGACCTCGTTGTTGATCGCGCCAATGGTTGCCGCCTGCGGAGTTTGCGTGCCGATGATTTCGGGACGGGGTTTGGGCCACACCGGCGGCACGCTCGATAAACTGGAATCGATTCCGGGCTATCGCGTAAACCTCAGCGCGTCGGAATTCGAAAACGTTCTGCAAACGGTTGGTTACGCAATGTCCGGTCAGACTGCCGAGTTGGCGCCGGCGGATAAAAAGATGTATGCGCTGCGCGATGCGACCGCCACGGTCGAAGCGATTCCGCTCATCGTTGCTTCGATAATTTCGAAAAAGGGCGCGGCCGGCCTGGACGCAATGGTCATCGACGTCAAAGTTGGTTCCGGCGCCTTCATGCGTGAGGCAGCGCGCGCCGAAGCGCTGGCCCATGCGTTAGTGAAAACCGGAAACTCCTGCGGCATTCGCACTCGTGCGCTGCTTACGGACATGAATCAGCCACTCGGGCGCGCCGTGGGAAATTCAGTTGAAGTTAAAGAATGTATCGAACTTTTGCGTGGTGAGGTTGACGAGGGAGCGCGTCCCGTTTTGGACCTTTCAATCGAACTGTCAGCGCACATGCTGATGCTGGCGCACGTCGATGACTCGTTGGCTGCGGCGCGGGATCGTCTCCAGGATATTTTATCGTCAGGCAAAGCGTTGGAGAGTTTTCGTGCGAACGTAGCGGCACAAGGTGGCGACCCGCGCGTATGCGATCAGCCTGACAAGTTTCTGCCTTTGGCGACTCAATCGTTTAAGGTAGAATCGCCGCGTTCAGGTTTTGTTAACGCGGTTCAGACGGCCGACATTGGTCATGCCATTGCGGCAATCGGCGGCGGACGGGTGCGCATTGACGATGAGATTGATCCATCGGTCGGGTTCATAACAAACGTCAAGATTGGAAATCGCATTAATCCCGGCGACAGTATAGGTACCGTTTACTGTGACGACGAAGCGAAGGCGAAAGAAGCTGTGCAAGCACTGCAATCGGCTTACGAAATCGGCGACGAGCCTCTGGAAGAACTATTGCTGGTCAAGGAAGTAATAAACGAATGAAGTTGGCGCTCTTATTCATGATTTCAATCGTGTTAGCGCTTGCGCTGTTCGGTTCAGCCTGCAATCGCACGAGTTACAGTGCCGACGATAAATCCAAAATTCATGTCGGCATCGTGTTCGACATTGGCGGCAAAGACGATCGCTCATTCAACGCTGCTGCCTTTGCCGGCGTGAAGTGCGCCGAGACAGGTAACTGGCCCGATGGAGCGCCGTGCGGCAAGCCTTCGCTCAACATCGTGCTGCGCGACATTGAACCGGGCAATCCAACTTCAATTGAGCCGGCGATGCGCGCGTTCGCCGAGCGAGGCTACGACTTGATCATCGGCGTTGGTTTTGCCCAGGCTCCAATCATGGAGCGCGTCGCCAAAGAATATCCGAACATTCATTTCGCCATCGTTGACGGTGTTAGCGAGCTTCCGAATGTCGCTTCGCTGGTGTTCAAGGAGCACGAGGGTTCGTACCTTGTCGGCATGCTGGCGGCGAAGAAATCCAAAACCGGTACGATAGGATTTTTGGGTGGCATGGACATTGGTCTCATTCACCGTTTCGAAGGCGGCTACGAAGAAGGCGCGCGCGCCGTCAATCCGAACATAAAGGTCATCCAAAACTACGTCGGCGTGACTGACTCGGCGTGGAACAATCCGGGCAAGGGAAAGGAACTGGCGCTGGCGCAAATCGGCAAAGGCGCTGATGTTATTTTTACTGCCGCGGGAAATTCCGGGCTGGGAGCGTTCGATGCGGTTGAGCAAGCGGGCACACAAAATGGCACGGCCACTCATTTTGTAATCGGCGTAGATTCAAATCAGAATATGGTCAAGCCGGGTTTTGTGCTCACCAGCATGGTCAAGCGAGTCGACAACGCGGTCTATTCAATTGTCGAGGACTTAGTCAAAGGACAGTTTAAGGCCGGGTTCCACGTTTATGGATTGGACAAGGACGGCGTCGGCTATGCAATGGACCAGAACAACCAGAATCTGGTAACGCCGGAAATGATTCAACAAATTGAAGAAGCGAAAAAGAAAATCATCGGCGGCCAGATTAAAGTCACAGATAGGATGATGCAATAAGCTTTTTGGTCTTTGGTCTTGGGTCTTTGGTCTTTGAAAGAGCCGCTTAAACGTAACCATTTGTATTGCGTTCCGTATTTCAAAAATCACCCTCCATTGTCAGGAGGTTCAAATGATGAAGACAAATTTTGAGAATTTGCAGATCTACAAATTATCCGAAAAGTTAGCCGATCGTCCATGGAAAATTGTGGTTCGATGGGACGTGCTCGCGAAGGACACGGTAGGCAAGCAGCTCGTTCGTGCCGGCGACAGCATTGGCGCTAATATTGCCGAAAGAAGCGGTAGAGGAACCGATCTAGAGATTCGACGGTTTCTCAGAATAGCGAGAGAGGATCTTTATATGAAACCCAACATTGGTTGCGCCGAGCTTACCGAAGAAAGCTACTCAGCGAGAAGCAAGTTGACGAGCTGCTTCTCCTAATAAAGGAATTGACTCCTAAGTTGAACGCCTATCTACGCTCAATAGGTACGTTGGAAAAGAGAAAACGTGCCGCTTCGCCGGTCTAATGGTAAGGGTTCTGAAAGGAAACAAAGACCAAAGACCAAAGACCACTACCAATTAATGCTTGAATTACGAAACATAACAAAGCGCTTCGGGGACGTGCTGGCCAACGACAATGTAAATATTGTTGTTAAGGCTGGGACCATTCACGCCATCGTAGGCGAGAACGGCGCCGGCAAGTCCACCGCGATGCGCATTGCTTACGGCTTTTACAAGGCCGATAGCGGCGAGGTCATAGTTGATGGCCAGCCACGCGAGATTAACAGCCCTCACGATGCCATCGCGCTCGGCATTGGCATGGTCCACCAGCACTTCATGCTCGTCAGCACCATGACGGTCGCCGAAAATATTGTCCTTGGCGCCGAGCCGGGCAGCCAGGCGGCGCTCGACCTAAATAAGGCCTCGACCGACATTCGAAAACTTTCAGAAGAATTCAAGCTCGCTGTAAATCCGCATGCAGTCATCGAACATCTTTCGGTGGGCCAGCAGCAGCGCGTGGAATTGTTGAAGGCCTTGTATCGCCATGCGCGGGTGTTGATTCTCGATGAGCCGACTGCCGTGCTCACGCCGCAGGAAGTTGACGAGTTTTTCGCGATCCTGCGCGGCATGCGCCGGCAGGGTAAAACTGTGGTCATCATCACGCACAAGCTTTCGGAGGTGTTGGCCATCTCTGATGAAGTAACTGTGATGCGCGACGGTCGCGTCGTCGGTCAGGTGGCAACAAAGGATACCAATGCAGCAGAGTTGGCACGCATGATGGTTGGCCGTGAAGTATTGCTGCGGGTTGAAAAGCCGGATGCCGATGTCGGCACGACCGAGCTTTTGGTAAAGAATCTTTCGGTATCGGCCAGTGACGGCAGCAAGCGCGTTAACGACGTTTCTTTTGAAGTACGTAAAGGAGAAATCCTCGGCATCGCCGGCGTTGAAGGCAATGGCCAGACAGAATTGATTGAAGCGCTTGCCGGCCTCGTGCCTACGGCCCATATGACCGGCGAAATTCGGTTGGAGGGCCGCGACATAACGCGCGTCGATGCGCGGTCGCGTCGCGAACTTGGCATTGCGCACATTCCCGAGGATCGGCACCGGCGCGGCTTGTTGTTGGATTTTAGTCTTGCCGAAAATTCGATTTTGGGTGTGCATTACCGCAAGCCTGTGGTTTCGACGGCCGGCGTGTTTCTCGACAACCAGGCTATTCGCAAGCGCGCCGCACAAATAATTGAAGACTTCGACGTTCGGCCCACCAATCAGGAACTGCCGGCGCGCGCACTGTCGGGCGGCAACCAGCAGAAGCTGATCATCGGTCGCGAGTTTGATTTACGTCCGAAGCTTTTGCTCGTTTCGCAACCAACGCGCGGCGTTGATATTGGCGCAATCGAGTTTATCCATCGCAAGCTGGTGGCGCTGCGTGATGCCGGTTGCGCAGTGCTGCTCGTCTCGGCGGAGTTGGAAGAAGTCACGGCGCTGGCCGATCGCTTGCTGATCATTCACGAGGGCCGCATAGTCGGCGACGTTGATCCAAAAGTTGCGACGATTGAAGAGATTGGTTTGTTAATGACGGGCGGCGGTGGGAAGCATTAAAAGTACAATTCAAACTTGAGATTTAAGATCGCACATCTCAAAATCTGATTCTATGAAACTACTTCGTGAATTGATGTTTCCATTGATTGCCGTCATCGCGGCTTTCATTGTTGGTGGAATTCTGATTCTGATCATCGGCGATGATCCAATCGTCGCGTACAAGTTGCTGATCGGCAGTGCCTTGTCGTGGCCGGACGGCATTGGCTACACACTCTTTTATGCGACGCCGCTAATCTTTACCGGCCTGGCTGTTCTGGTTGCCTTTCGTTGTGGCCTGCTCAACATCGGCGCCGAGGGACAGTTATACGTTGCCGCGTTTGCGACCGCGTGGGTTGGCATTACCCTGGCGCACATGTCTGCCTGGGTCGTGCTGCCGCTCTGTTTCTTAGCTGCGATTATTGCCGGCGGAGCTTGGGGCGCGATTCCGGGGGTGTTGAAGGCGCGCTTTGGTTCGCATGAAGTCATCAACACCATCATGTTGAACTTTATCGCCGTCGCGCTTGTCAGTTACTTCACGCAGTATCACTACAAAACGCCAGGCGATCCGATTATGGAAACGACCGAGATCGGTGGCGGCGCACACATTGCTCGCATTGGAAAATTTCTGCCCGGCTTTCCTGAACGCATCCCGCTTAACCTGGCATTCATTCTGGCGCTGATTTGTTGTGTGCTGGTCTATCTGTTTCTCTGGCGCACAAAGTGGGGGTACGAGTTACGCGCTACGGGAGCGAATCCAACTGCGGCCGAATACGGCGGCATTTCGATTCGTAAGCAGATCATTATTGCGATGACTATTTCCGGCTCGCTTGCCGGCATGGTCGGCATTAATGAAGTGCTGGGCTATCGTTACCGTTACTACGACGGCTTTTCCGCCAGCTACGGTTTTACCGGTATTGCCGTGGCGTTGTTGGGTCGCAATCACCCGGTAGGAGTTCTGTTATCCGCGATTTTGTTTGGCATGCTTATCCGCGGCGGCATCTTTGTTGATGCCTTCACCAACAACGTAACCAAAGATCTGGTCGATGTGCTTCAGGGCGTAGTGATTCTTTTCGTTGCTGCCGAAGCATTGTTTCGTGGTCCATTCGGCAGGTTTGGTTTGCTTAAACGCTCAAAGGTGTAACTCAAAATGAGAGACCTTTTCACCATCGCTTTGATTTGGTCAACGGTGCGGCTGGCGACGCCTTTGATTCTGGCGGCGCTTGGCGGTTTGTTTTCTGAACGGTCCGGTATCATCAACATCGCGCTTGAGGGAAAGATGCTGGCAGGCGCGTTTACGGCGGCGGCGGTAACCTACGCCGCCGACTCGAAGCTGCATCTGGGCGCGGCGAGTCCATGGATCGGTTTGCTTGCCGGTATGAGCGCAGGAATCTTCATTGCGGCAATCTATGCAATCGTCTGTATTCGCTATAAGGCCGACCAGGTGGTTAGCGGAACGGCGATCAATATTCTGATGTTTGGTTTGCCTGCCTTTCTAAGTGGCGCTTTCTTTCTTTCTTCGGGATCAACCCCGCAGATTCCGCGAAACCGGTTGATACCTTTCACACCGCTTGTTATCGCCATTCTGCTGCTAATGCTTACCGGCATTTGTTGGTACATTCTTTATCGCACCCCATTCGGGCTACGGCTGCGCTCAGTCGGCGAAAACCCCGAAGCGGCGGACGCGGCCGGCGTGAGTGTCAGCGGCATGCGCTATTCCGGAGTATTAATTGCCGGTGCGCTGGCAGGAATTGGCGGCGCTTATCTTTCGATCGGTCAGTCGTCTTTATTCACCCGAAACATGACATCGGGTCGCGGCTTCATTGCTTTAGCGGCATTGATTTTCGGCAAGTGGCGGCCAGTGCAGACTCTACTCGCCTGTCTGTTGTTTGGTTTCACCGACGCACTTTCGATCCAGATGCAGGGCGCGATAAAGCTGCCGGCATTCTTTGCGACTTTGCTGCGGCAGACCCCGGGTGATGATATTCCCGTCCAGTTCATGAGTATGGTCCCCTACCTTTTGACAATCATTGTGCTCGCCGGCTTCATCGGCTCGTCGCGACCGCCGCGCGCACTTGGCATTCCTTACCAAAAGGAAAAATAGCGCAGCGTATTTCAGGTGAATGAACTGATGAATGGAAACGTGTCTGAAGCCAGGGCCGAAACCGATCTGTATTCGCGCGCGGAACAGGCCGCAAAAACGATTCGTGCGCGCACGAGTGTAAGCTCTCGTATCGCCCTGGTGCTGGGTAGTGGGCTGGGTGGCTTTGCAGATGACTTTGCAGACGCTGTCGCGATTCCTTATCAGGAAATTCCTGGGTTCGCGTCCTCAACAGCACAGGGACACGCCGGGCGTTTGGTTATCGGCAAGGTTGAAGAAAATAACGTGGTGGCCATGCAGGGGCGGGTGCACTTTTACGAAGGCTACTCGCTCGAGCAAGTGACGTTTCCAATTCGAACTTTCAAACTGCTGGGCGTTGATACGTTGATACTTACGAACGCGTCGGGCGGAGTCAACGTGCAACTCAATCAGGGAGCGTTGATGGTTATCAGCGATCACCTGAACCTGATGGGAGTAAATCCGTTGCGCGGTCCCAATGACGAAAGGTTTGGCCCACGCTTTCCCGACATGACGGAAGTTTACTCGCGTGAATTGCAGGAACTCGCAATTGAAGAAGCGGGTGAATTGGGTGTCAGTCTTCGTCGCGGTATCTACGCCGGGCTCGCCGGTCCCAGTTATGAAACGCCTGCCGAGATACACATGTTGCGCGCGTTTGGCGCCGATGCCGTCGGCATGAGCACCGTGCCTGAAGCAATCGTGGCGCGCCAGATGGGCATCAACGTGCTGGGCATTTCGTGCATCACAAACATGGCAGCGGGCATCAGCGAACAACCAATCAACCACGCGGAAGTAATGGAAACCGGCGAGCGCGTGCAGGCCACGTTTGCGCAGTTGCTGAGACGAATCATTGCCAAACTGCCTTAGTGACATAGACTTTCTAGTCTGTGTATTGATCAACTCCTTGGAGTGCGGCGGCCCGGCGCCGCTTTGGCCAAAGCGCTGCCGGGCCAGCGCACTCCAAAAAGTTGATACTGGAGAAGAGTTTTTTTGAGCTTAATCATCGGCATTTCAGGCGGAACCGGGTCAGGCAAGACGACGGTAGCGAATCGTATTTTAGAAACGGTGCGCGCGAGCCAAGTCGTCTTCATTCAGCAGGATTCCTACTATCGCAACCTGAAGGATCTGCCGCTCGACTACCGGCAAGTCGCAAACTTTGATCATCCGGATGCGATCGATAATGATTTGCTAGTCAACCACGTGCGCAAGTTGAGAGCTGGGGAACCAATTGATCTTCCCATCTACGATTTTCGTACGAACATGCGCCTTAACGACACTCGCGCTGTCGCTCCTAAGCCGATTGTGATTGTTGAAGGCATTTTGATCTTCGCCGATCCGCGGTTGTTGGAACAGTTGGACATCAAGGTTTTCGTTGATACTCCCGACGACATTCGTTTCATCCGCCGTTTACGCCGCGACATTGCCGAGCGCGGCCGCACGATAGAATCGGTAATTGAGCAATACATCGGAACGGTTCGACCGATGCACATGCAATTCGTCGAGCCTTCAAAACGCTACGCTGACGTCATCATTCCGGAAGGTGGGCATAACCTGGTGAGCATTGATTTGATAAGTGGAAAAATTCGCGAGAGGTTGGCCGGAGCTTTAACCTCGGTTGGAGGCCAATCTTGAGTGAAGAGAGTTTGCAGGAATTAATAGAAATAGCCAAAACGGCTCGACTACATTCCATCGCTCCTTTTTCAGATTTTCTGGTTGGGGCTGCTGTAAGAACCGCGGCGGGAAAAGTCTATACCGGCTGCAACGTTGAAAGCGCCAGTTACGGTCTGACCGTGTGTGGCGAACGCGTTGCTATTTGGAAGGCGTTGTCCGAAGGAGAACGCGATTTTACGGAACTCGCAATCGTGGCGGATACGGAATCACTAACCCCGCCTTGCGGCACTTGCCGGCAGATCATTTGGGAGTTTGCCAAGCATGCGAAAATCATACTCGCTAACCTGGACGGCGAAACCCAGGAATGCTCCATCAAAGAATTGTTGCCGCGTGCTTTCGACGCGCGCTTTCTGAGTACCGTGCACAAGGATTAGAAAGCTTTGCAGGCATCACATTATGTCTAGTTACATGTCACAGAAAACTATTGTAGTTGTCACTCTTGCTGCGGTTTTCTTTGCTTATTGTTTGCCTGTTAGCGCTCAGCGGAGGGGCCGCCGCATGAAGCAAGTTGAGCTTTTGGTGTTGGGTGGAACGCTCGTGTCGATGGACCAGCAGCGTCGTGTTATCCCGGACGCAGGCATTGCCGTGGCGGGCGGGCGCATCGTCGCCGTCGGTACGCGCCGAGAGATCGCTGCTCAATACTCAGCCGCGCAAACGGTTGAGGCGCAGGGAAAGTTAATTGTTCCCGGGCTCATTAACGGTCACACACATATTCCGATGACTTTGTTTCGCGGTCTGGCGGACGATCTCGACCTCCAGGATTGGCTGACGAAATATATCTTCCCGGCCGAAGCGAAAAATGTCTCGGAAGAATTTGTGCGCGTCGGCACGCGCCTGGGACTGGCCGAAATGATTCGCGGCGGCACGACGACCTACTGCGACATGTATTACTTTGAAGATGCGATTGCGGATGAAACTGCAAAAGCAGGCGTGCGCGGGGTGCTCGGCGAAACGATTATTGATTTCCCGGTTGCTGACAACAAAACGAACGCTGAAGGAATGGCCTATGTCGCGAAATTTGTACAAAAATGGCAGGGCCACGAACTGATTATTCCGGCGATTGCGCCACACGCACCCTATACCGTTTCTGAAGAACATTTGAAGGCGGTGCGTGCATTCTCCGATCGCACCGGCGCACCTATCGTCACTCATATTTCCGAAACCAAACGGGAAATAGACAACAGTTTGAAAGCTCACGGCGCCAGTCCGATTGACTATCTGGCGCGCATCGGCTTTCTCAGCAACAAAGTCATTGCGGCGCACGTCGTTTGGCCCAGCGAAGAAGAACTCGGCATTCTAAAGCAAATTGGCGTCGGAATAGTCCACAATCCGCAATCAAATATGAAACTCGCTTCAGGAGTGGCGCCGGTTCCGGAGATGTTAAAGCGCGGACTGTTCGTGGGTTTGGGAACCGATGGCGCGGCTTCGAACAACGACCTGAACATGTGGGAAGAGATGGATACGGCGGCTAAGCTTCACAAAGTTTTCAGCGGCGATCCCAAGGTTATGTCGGCGAAAGAGGCTTTTGAATTGGCTACTATTAGCGGCGCGCAGGCATTGCATCTGGAAAACGAAATTGGTTCAATCGAAAAGGGGAAGCGGGCCGACCTGGTGATTGTCGAACGCGACTCGCTCAATCAGATCCCTCTCTATAACGTCTATTCGGATTTGGTTTATGCCACTAAAGCGAACGATGTATTGACGGTAATCATTAACGGCCTCGTCGTGATGCGTGACCGGCGCCTGTTGACGTTGAATGAAGAGGAAATTAAGGCCAGCGCCCGACGATTCCGCGACCAGGTAGCAAAGAGCCTGGGAACTCCTGGAGCCCAGCCATAGCTTGCATGGAGACTTGCCATATCGCCCCAATCTGATCATAATAACCGCGAAAATTTTGATGAACTCGTAAGCGAGCGTTTTACGCTCGCTTTTGCATTTATATAGGAGTCAATTAGTGAAACGAATCTTGCCCTTCGGCCCTCGGGCTCTGCGAACCGCCCCTGTCCTGGTAATTTTTCTTCTTTGCTGTGCAAGCTTCCAAGCCCAATCCTTCATTGATGCTGCAAAGTCCGCGGAGATGGACCAGGGTCGCATTGAACGTGCTAAGGCGTTGATAGCCGCGCACCAGTTGGAAACCGCTGCAACTGAACTCGAATCTGTTAGGGCCGCAACCAGGGAGCAGGCGCTTCGCAATATCACTTCAGTCATGCTCATGAACGTTTACCTGGAAGCAGGAAATTACATGCGTGCTGAGGCGCTGCTCGAGGAATGCTTCAAATCCGATGCCGGCCATAATGAAGATTCGCTGCGCACCTATTTTGCTCTGGCCGGGCAGGCCATCAACGGCGCTCGAGGCCACCTCGCGCGTTATCGTAGTTTTGGCATCAACGTCGCCGATGCAAACCTTCAGCCCGAAGCAGCGAACGATTTGAATCGACTGCGCGCGCTGATCGAGCGCATGGTTGCGCAGGCCAAAACGATCTCCACTGAGCGCAAGGCCTACGACTCGTTATCGTTGTTGGAAGACGTGCTCGGACTACGCCTGGCGCTGGCAAAGGACGCGGAGGATCAAGCTACCTGGTCAGGCGAATATTCAAGTGTACGCGAGGTTTTGGCATCGTCACAGACCCAGATCGCTTCGCTGGGGGCGATGCCTGTGCTGTCGCCTCGGAAATCAGCCGCACCTGCCAGCACTACGACAAGTGCCGCGACGACCGCGAAAGTCGATGGCGATGCGGCGCCGCAGTCCGAAGCCAATCATGTGGCTGATACCACCTCAATCGAACAGCAATCTGAACAATCTGCTGCCGGACCCAATCTCGGTCCGACTTCAGTTACTACTTCTGAAATTGCCAAACCCGTCGACAAAGGTTCGCTAAACGCGATCGCTTCAAAAAGAGTAGTGCCACGCTATCCGACTGTCGCTCGACAAATGGGTATGGCCGGCATGGTGCGCGTGTATGTGGTCCTCGATGAAAACGGCAAGGTCATCGAGATTCCGAAATCCGATGGGCCGGCTATCCTGCGAACGGCCGCCGAAAGCGCCGCCAGGGAATGGGTTTTTCCGCCTTCTCTTACCGCGGGCCAACCTGTGCGCGTCAGTGGCTACATAGATTTCAACTTCACCCTTTAGCTCAAACCCGATTGCCCAACTTCCGCCTTATCTCCAACAAGCAAAGGCGTTTAGCCAATGTTGACTTAAAAGTAAGGATTGGTTAAACTGCTTCCGTCCAGGAAATAAAATCGATGAAGATATCTGCACAAGAAGAATATGGATTGCGGTGCTTGCTGCAGCTCGCGCGTGCCGACATGCAGGACGAGTCGCTGACCCTGGCGCAGATTGCGCGGCTGGAAGGGATTTCAGTTGCGAATGCCGGCAAGCTGATGTGGATTTTGAACAAGGCGGGCCTGGTCCAATCGCAGCGCGGTACCAAGGGTGGCTATCGGCTGGCACGTTCAGCCGGCGACATTCATTTGAACGAAGTTATCAGCGTGCTCGACGACGAGAGCGTGGAAACTCATTGCAAGAGTTATGCAGGCGTTTTGGATTCATGTGTGCACACCGGTGATTGCGGCATTCGGCCAGTCATCGTTGAGTTGCATCAGATTGTCGACAACGCTTTATCCGACATAACGCTGTCGCAATTGTTAGGGACTGAAGCCAACGTCGACGCAGTCTTACATAAGATTCAGAGTTCAAGAACAAAATTGGAGAACAATCACGTGCAAGCGTGACGACCGCCTCGGTCATAATAAATAATGAGCACAGCAGAACTACTAAGCCAGCAGGAATACAAATACGGTTTCGTGACTGACATCGAATCCGATGTTATCCCTCGTGGTTTGTCGGAAGACACGATTCGTCTAATCGTTGCTAAGAAGAATGAACCTGATTGGATGTTGGAGTTTCGTCTCAAGGCTTATCGTCATTGGCTGACTATGACTGAGCCGAAACACTGGCCGAACATTTCTTACCCCGACATCAACTACCAGGACGTCATCTACTACAGCGCCCCCAAGCGAAAAGCCTCGTTAGCCAGCCTTGATGAAGTTGATCCTGAGTTGTTGCGCACGTTCGAGAAGTTAGGAATTCCCATAACCGAACAGAAGCAGCTTGCCAACGTGGCCGTTGATGCTGTTTTTGACTCGGTTTCGGTAGCCACAACCTACAAAGAGAAGTTGAAGAAGCACGGCGTAATCTTCTGCTCATTTACGGAAGCGATTCGCGACTATCCCGATCTTGTTAAGAAGTATTTGGGTTCGGTAGTGCCGACGAACGACAACTTCTTTGCAGCACTTAACAGCGCGGTCTTCTCCGATGGCTCGTTCTGTTTCATTCCCAAGGGCGTGCGCTGTCCGATGGAATTGTCGACCTACTTCAGAATTAATAATTCCGAGTCGGGCCAGTTTGAAAGAACGCTGATAATTGCCGAAGAAGGTTCGCACGTTTCCTATCTCGAAGGCTGCACTGCGCCAAAGTTTGATAAGAACCAGTTGCATGCGGCGGTGGTCGAGCTGGTGGCGCTGGATGATGCGCAAATCAAGTATTCAACGGTGCAGAATTGGTATGCAGGCGATGAAGCAGGCGTCGGCGGTATCTATAACTTCGTGACCAAGCGCGGCAAGTGTGCCGGTCGCAACTCCAAGATTTCCTGGACGCAGGTGGAAACGGGTTCGGCGATAACCTGGAAGTACCCTTCGTGCATTCTGCAGGGCGACAATTCGATTGGCGAGTTTTACTCCGTGGCACTAACCAATCACGCTCAGCAGGCCGACACCGGCACCAAGATGATTCATCTTGGTAAGAACACGCGCTCGACAATTATTTCGAAAGGGATTGCCGCCGGCAAGTCGAACAACAGCTATCGCGGTTTGGTTAAGGTGATGCCGAAAGCGGCAGGCGCGCGCAACTACACGCAGT
>DNND01000100.1:59239-69933 GCA_003488005.1 Blastocatellia bacterium
CGCAACTACACGCAGTGCGATTCAATGCTGATTGGATCGAATTCCGGCGCGAATACGTTTCCCTATATTGAGGTAATGAACAACAGCTCGAGTGTTGAGCATGAAGCTTCCACCTCGAAGATTAGCGAGGAGCAATTGTTTTACCTTCAGCAGCGCGGCATTTCGCAGGAAGACGCCGTCTCGCTGATCATTAACGGTTTCTGCAAGGATGTGTTTTTGCAGTTGCCGATGGAATTTGCTGTCGAAGCGCAGCGGTTGCTTGGCTTGAAGCTGGAAGGCAGCGTCGGATAAACGGACGCGGAGATACGGCGACGCGGAGACGCGGAGATTTTTGCTGCCGTGTAGCCGCGTCATAATTTTGAGGAGTAATCATTCGTGTTAGAGATCAAAAATCTACATGCCGGCATCGATGGCAATGAAATCCTGAAAGGGATCAATCTCACCGTAAACAAAGGTGAGATACACGCCATCATGGGCCCAAATGGCTCGGGAAAGTCGACGCTGGCAAAAGTCCTGTCGGGGCATCCGGCCTATCAAGTCACCAAGGGTGAAGTGCTTTACGAGGGCAAGAACCTACTCGAGTTAGCACCGGATGAGCGCGCGCGTGAAGGCATCTTCATGGCGTTTCAATATCCAATCGAGGTCCCCGGCGTTTCGAATGCGCAGTTTCTTCGCCTCGCCTATAACGAAAAGCGCAAGCACCTTGGCGAAGAAGAACTCGATCCGCTCGAGTTTAAGGATCTATTGAAAGAGCGCGCCAAGGTAGTGGAGATGGACGCCAGTTTCATGACGCGTTCCGTCAATGAAGGTTTCTCCGGCGGCGAAAAAAAGCGCAATGAAATTCTGCAAATGGCCGTGCTCGAACCGAAGTTGGCGGTGCTTGATGAAACCGATTCAGGTCTCGACATCGATGCATTACGGATCGTGGCCGGCGGCGTCAATCAACTTCACAACGCGAACAACGCGGTGATTCTGGTGACGCACTACCAGCGACTGCTCGATTACATAGTGCCGCAGTTTGTTCACGTGTTGGCCAACGGCCGCATCGCCAAAGAGGGCGGGAAAGAGTTGGCACTCGAACTCGAACAAAAAGGTTATGACTGGTTGAAGACAGCGCCAGACGGTAATGGCGCGGGCGCAGGTGCAAACTAAGAATGGCTGCTGAACTAAAGACAAAAGAGAACTCGTATCAGGAAACTTTTCGAGCGCTTCAGCAAAGTCGCGGGCCGGAAAGCTCGTGGCTTGACCGTCTGCGACAGAACGCAATGGAGCGGTTTGTAGAGTTAGGCTTTCCCTCGGTGAAGGAAGAGGAATGGAAATATACAAACGTCGCCGCACTCGCGCGCAGCAACTTCCAGCCCTCATCTGCTTCCGTACCAACCACGCAATCGGATGCGGAGTTGAAACAACTCGGTTCAGTTCCCGAAGCGCGTTCGAGCCAGTTAGTTTTCGTTGACGGCGTTCTGAGAAATGATTTGTCTTCATTAAGTGCTCTTCCGTCGGAAGTCGTCGCGATCGATTTGGCTCAGGCGCTTGGCGACGAGCGGTACGCCGAAATTGTGCGCGGGCATCTATCGCGTCAGGCTGACTATGTCTTAAACGGATTCACCGCACTCAACACGGCATTCATAGATCACGGCGCGTTTGTTTATATTCCTAAAGGTGTGACCGTTGCAGCCCCGATCCATTTGCTGTTCATCGCGCAAAGCGAGAACACGGCAAACTTTCCGCGTGTGCTGGTCGTGGCCGCGGAAAACAGCAGCGCAACTATCGTAGAAAACTACTTAAGCGAGGGAGAAACGCGGTATCTAACCAACGGCGTGGTCGAGGTTGTACTGGAAGAGGGCGCGCGGCTGGAGCACTACAAGGTGCAGCGTGAAAGCGTCGAGGCGTATCACATCGCTACCACCGCCGTCGGCCTGGGGCGAAACTCGCGCTACGACACAACCACGATTACGTTTGGCGCGAAATTGTCGCGGCATGACATCGTGGTGACCATGGACCACGAAGGCGCAGAGTGTTGGGTGGACGGCCTTTATCTTGTGACTGGCGACCAGCACGCCGACACACACTCGGTCATCGATCATCGTCAGCCCAATTGTACCAGCCATCAACTTTACAAAGGGATTCTGGACGGCAAGTCACGCGCTGTTTTTAACGGCAAAGTTTTTGTGCGGCACAACGCGCAGAAGACAGACGCTATGCAGACGAATAAGAATTTGCTGCTCTCGAACGATGCTCGGGTGGACACGAAGCCACAGTTGGAGATTCTGGCGGATGACGTTAAATGCGCGCACGGCGCCGCGGTCGGACAGATCGATCAGGATGAATTGTTTTACCTCGAGACTCGCGGCATTCATCCCGACCTGGGACGGAACCTGTTGACCTATGGTTTCGCTGAAGAAGTCATCGCGAAGATCAAACTTGATTCGATTGGTAAGGAGCTGGACGAAGCAGTCCTTCACCGGTTGAATGCGCGTTTGGAAGCATAGCTGTGAGGGCGACGGAGCTTAAATTATGGGCTTAACTTACATCGAAGGGACCGTGACCGGTCCAACGGGAAAACTGACCGCTGTGGAGTTTCTGGTTGATAGTGGGGCTAGATATACATTGCTCCCTGAGACAAGCTGGAAGGCCATCGACCTTTCCGCCAAACGCAGGATGACCTTTACCTTGGCTGATGGCACTAAGATCGAACGAAATATTTCGGAGTGTCATATTGCGCTCCCTCAAGGCGAAGGACATACTCCGGTAATTTTGGGCGAGACAGGCGATGAGGCTCTACTGGGAGTTGTCATGCTTGAGGAGTTGGGTTTGGTTCTAAATCCCTTTCAGCGATCATTACAACCAGCCCGTATGATGCTGGCTTGATAAATCCAATGGCAACGATTGAAAAATCAGTCTCAATTGAACGCCAGGTGAACACTGGCTTCGATGTCCAACGCATCCGAGAAGATTTCCCGGTGCTGCGTCAGACGGTCAATGGCAAGCCGTTGGTCTACCTCGACAATGCAGCCTCTTCGCAGGTGCCGCAGGTGGTCATCGATCGCGGCAGCATCTACCTCGAAGACGAACATTCCAACATTCATCGCGGCGTTCATTACCTGAGTCAGAAAGCAACGACGGCTTACGAAGGCGCGCGTGAAAAAGTGAAGCGTTTCATTAATGCGCGTGAGACGCGTGAATGCATTTTTGTCCGCGGCGCGACGGAAGGCATCAATCTGGTGATGCATGGTTACGGCCGCAAGTTCATTGGCGCGGGCGACGAGATCATCATCTCGGCGATGGAGCACCACGCCAACATCGTGCCCTGGCAGATGCTGTGCGAAGAAAAAGGGGCGCGTCTGCGCGTCATCCCGATGAATGATGCGGGAGAGTTGCTGCTTGAGGAATATGATGCGCTGCTGAATGAGCGCACGAAGTTCGTTGCCGTAACGCATGTCTCAAACGCGCTGGGCACGGTTAATCCGATCAAGCGAATGATCGAGCAGGCGCACAAGTATGGCGTGCCGGTTTTGATCGATGGCGCTCAAGGCGTACCGCACCTGCTGGTCGATGTTCAGGATCTTGATTGCGACTTTTACGCGTTCTCGGGTCACAAGATGTTCGCGCCGACCGGCAGCGGCGTGGTCTATGGCAAGGCATCGGTTCTGGAAACGATGAATCCGTTTCAGGGCGGCGGAGACATGATCAAGAGCGTGACTTTTGAAAAGACTATCTACGGCGATTTGCCGAACAAGTTTGAGGCAGGCACGCCGGCCATCGCTTCGCAGATCGGACTGGGCGCTGCAATAGACTATCTGAACACGATCGATCGCAAGCAAGCCGCCGCACACGAAGACGAGTTGCTGCGTTATGCCACCGAAAAGCTGAGCGCGATAGAAGGTGTGCGCATAATCGGCACGGCGCGGGAAAAGCTCAGCGTCTTATCGTTTGTCATTGATGACATTCATCCGCACGATATCGGCACGATTCTCGACCAGGAGGGCATCGCCGTGCGCGCCGGTCATCACTGTGCGCAGCCGGTAATGCAGCGGTTCAACGTGCCGGCAACGGCGCGCGCTTCGTTCGCTTTCTACAACACTAAAGAAGAAGTCGACGTGCTGGCGCGAACGATTGAAAGAGTGGTCGAAATCTTTTCGTAAACGTAAGTCCGATAAACTTTAGTTTGTCGTTTCGTAGCATTTCGACAAACTGAAGTTTATCGGACACTTTAATTATATGTCGGAATTAAGCGAGCTATACCAACAGGTCATCCTGGACCACAACAAGAAGCCGCGAAATTTTCGCAAGCTGGAGAGCGCGAACCATTCGGCGGAAGGCTTCAACCCACTTTGCGGCGACCATCTGACGGTTTATCTGAACCTCGAAGACGACGCAGTAAAGGAAATAAGTTTCGAAGGTTCAGGTTGTGCCATCTCCAAAGCTGCCGCCAGCATGATGACGCAAGCAGTGAAGGGGAAAAGCAAAGAAGACGCTGAACAACTTTTCGGCTCGTTTCATGAGATGGTTACCAGCGATTCGGATGAAGAGAACGTCGCGGAGCGTTTGGGAAACCTGAAGGTGTTTTCCGGCGTGCGCGAGTTTCCGGTGCGCGTAAAGTGCGCCACGCTCGCCTGGCACACGATGCATGCGGCGCTGAATAATGAAGCGCTTGTCTCGACAGAGTGAGGCTTCGAGAAATATGCAGATTGCGAACGGCCGGGTGGCCGTTTTTTATTTGGTAAAGCAAAAGCGGCTGCGCGAAACCTCAGTACGCATGCAATAATATTTCCGCTTCATTAAATCCAGTAAGGCATTCAAGAGTGTTCATAACTTCCGTCGAGTTGCGCGAGATTCGTCTGCCGTTAGTGCATCCGTTTGAGACAAGCTTCGGGCGCACGATCGAGAGGCGCATCATACTTGTTCGTGTGGTTGATAAGAGTGCGCAGGAGGGTTGGGGCGAGTGCACGGCAGGCGAAGGCCCGTTCTATTGCGAAGAATGGACCGAGAGTGCTTGGGCTACGCTCAATACCTTCCTCGCGCAGAGAGTCCTTAAAAAGGAGATCGAAAACGCGACCGGCGTCTGGGAGCTGATGCGGCCAGTGCGCGGAAATCGCATGGCCAAGGCAGCCATTGAAACTGCTTGTTGGGATCTTGAAGCGAAACAACTCGGCCGGCCGCTTTGGAAGCATTTGGGTGGTGAACGGCGTGAAATTCCCTGCGGTGTTTCGATTGGCATTCAGAACACGCCTGAAGACTTGCTTGAGAAGATTGAAAGGGAACTAGCGGCCGGTTACCAACGCATCAAGCTTAAGATTAAGCCCGGCTGGGATGTGAAGATTGTCGAGCTCGTGCGCAAGCGGTTTCCTGACATTCAATTAATGGTCGACGCGAATTCAGCCTACAGTTTGGCCGACGTAAATTTGTTTCGAGAGTTGGACCAGTTCGATTTGATGATGGTTGAACAGCCACTGGCTCATGATGATATTTTCGACCACGCTGAGTTGCAGCAGCAGATTGCGACTGATATCTGTCTTGACGAGTCCATTCGCTCAAGCGCCGATGCAGCACATGCGATCGCGCTGAGCGCTTGTCGTGTTATCAATGTGAAACTGGGACGAGTAGGCGGACACGCGCAGGCAAAAGGCGTTGAGCAAGTATGCCGCCAAAACAATGTTCCGGTGTGGTGCGGGGGCATGCTCGAGTCCGGCGTCGGCCGCGCGCACAACATTGCGATGGCGACGCTGGCCGGATTTTCTTTGCCGGGCGATGTGTCGGCCAGTTCACGCTACTGGAAAGAAGACATTATCGAACCGCCGGTAACTGTCAGTTCAAGCGGAACACTTACCGCGCCTGAAAAACCGGGCATTGGATTTGACGTGAATCTTTCAAGAATTGAAAAACTAACAGTAAGAAAAGAATCGATTGGCTGATAATTGTTCGAATTCTTATGAACAACTCAGGTGTAAACATTGCTGTGTTAAGAGACTACTTTCTTAGCCGGCAGGACCAGATCGTCGTCTTAATAAATGCGCTGGTCGAAATAGAATCCCCTTCAGGCGACGAAGCGGGCAGCAGGGATGTTGTATCTCTGTTGGCGAACCAGGCAGAAACGATTGCCGGCGTGAAAGTCGAGGTTGTGCCGGTTAATAATTATGGTCAGCACCTGCGGCTTTCTGCCTTTTCGGAGGCGGCCGACCCCGCGCCGGTTCTTTTGTTGGGACACACCGATACCGTTCACGCGCGCGGTTCGATCGTCGAACGACCATGGCGCATCGAAGGCAACAAAGCCTACGGGCCGGGCGTGTTTGATATGAAAGCGAATTGCGTCCTGGCATTGGAAGTCATTCGCGCGCTTACGCAATTTGGAATTCAGCCCAAGCGTTCGGTTGTTTTGCTATTAACCTGCGACGAGGAAACCGGAAGCGCCAGTGGACGCGCGCTGGTGGAAGCGATCGCAAGACAAGCGAGCAGCGTTCTGGTGCTTGAACCTTCCGGCAGCGGTGGCCGCGCGAAGACCGGACGCAAGGGAACTGGAATTTATTCGCTCGAAGCCATTGGTCGTGCCGCTCATGCGGGATTGGAACCAGAGAAAGGCGCCAGTGCGGTGCTGGAATTAGCGCGACAGACGGAACGACTGCATGCGTTCAACGGAAAGGCAGGCGGTGTCAGCGTAAATGTTGGCGTCTTTCGCGGCGGCACCTTGTCGAATGTCGTCGCAGCCGAAGCGCGCGCGGAAATCGACGTGCGCTTCACAACCGCGGCCGAATCAGAGTTGATTGAGAACGAAATCTTCAAGCTGCGATCATTCGACGTTCGCGTGCAACTAAAGTTAACTGGTGGTATCAATCGCCCGCCGCTCGAGCGCACGGAAAAAGTTGTGAAACTTTATCAGCAAGCGAAAGCTATTGCGGGCCAGCTCGATTTCGAACTCGGTGAAACGCAGGTTGGTGGTGCTTCGGATGGAAACTTTGCGGCTGCGGTTGGTGCTGCAGTGCTTGATGGACTTGGAATCGCCGGCGACGGCGCGCATGCAGCTCACGAGCATATTATTCTCGACGACATTCCGCGGCGTGGCGCGTTGATCGCTGCGTTAATAGCGTCCTTGTGAATTTCGAATTTCGAATTTCGGAATTCGAATTTCGGATTTTGCTGGTGCGTATCCAAATTTCTGACGATGGTTTGAAGTGGTTTGCAAATTCGAAATTCGAAATCCGACATTCTCCTATGAAAATCGCAACCTGGAACGTTAATTCAATTCTCGCGCGGCTGCCGCACCTGATTCGTTGGCTGCAGGCAGTCGAACCCGACGTGCTTTGTCTTCAGGAAACGAAGTGCACCGACGACAAGTTTCCTTTTGCGGAACTTTCAAACATTGGTTATTGCGCCAGCGTGTTTGGCCAACAGAGTTACAACGGCGTGGCGATCCTTACACGAGAGGAATGCGCTGAAGTGCAGCGCGGCAATTATGAAGATCAGGAAGGAGCGCACGCGCGTCTGCTGGCGGCGACGATTGATGGTGTTAAGGTCGTCAACGTTTATATTCCCAACGGGCAGTCGGTTGGTTCCGAGAAATACGAATTCAAACTTGATTGGATGAAACGCTTGCGCAGTTTTTTTGATCACAACTACCAGCCGAATACTTCTGTGTTGCTTTGCGGCGACTTTAACGTAGCGCCTGAGGATCGCGACATACACAATCCCAAGCTTTGGCAGGAACGAATCATGTGCAGCACCGGCGAGCGCGCGGCTCTCGATGAAATAAAGCGTTGGGGCTTTACCGATTCATTTCGGCTTCATCATGAAGAGGGCGGGCAGTTTTCCTGGTGGGATTATCGCGCCGGCGCTTTTCGTCGCAATATGGGTTTGCGCATCGATCACCTGTGGGCAACTAAAGCGTTAGCCGCGCGCAGTAAGAATACTTGGATTGATATTGAGCCGCGCACCTGGGAGCGGCCATCGGATCACGCGCCCGTCGTTGCTGAGTTTGAATGAAAATCGGCGGCCTTGGCGTAATGCCTGACGCCGCCGATTCTGAAGTGCTGCGCGCTGAAGTTAAGGGACAACTGGCGTGGGGCTCGGATAGCCAGGAATCATTGAAACTCCAAAGGCAAAGTTTAGGATGATCGAGATAATTAGCAAGAGCGTCCAGATGATCATGACGTTCTTGATCCCGTAGCGGTTAGCATTCATCCAGCCCCAGATGAAGGTGTAGAGTCCGCAAATTATCCCAAGAATTCCCTTGAGTAGACCTTCGTTCTGGAATAACTTGATTAGCACGACGATAAAACAGATCGCACAGCCCAGAAATACGAGCAGCGCGATTATTCCTATCAATCCTCCAGCCAACATTCTATTGTCCTCCAGTTATTTGGTTTGGTTAGTAGAACATGCCAAGGTTAACCGCGAATGAGCTGGACGAAAGCCGCTTGCAGAAAAATCAAGCGCGCCAGCCAGTAAATAATCAGACCACCAAGAATCAGAGCCGCTAATCCCGTTTTTCGTTCTATCAGCTCTGCTCTGGCAATCGCAGGCTGGAGTATTGATCGAGGTAAGAGAACGGAAAGAATCAAAGTGCTAATCGCAAATAAAAAAATGGGAGCGAATGCGTGAAATCGGAATGAACCAGCCAAGTCGCCTTTTAACAGCAGCATCGTGGCTCTGCTCAAACCACATCCGGGGCAGGGAATTCCAGTCAAGCGAAAAATCGGACATTCCCATGAAGGCAGATTGAGTGAGACGAGTGCGATATGAAGACCCGTCGCTCCCACTAGCGCAAATGTGAATTTGCGATCACGCAAAATCGGCGAGATTGGGGGGAAGACATGCTGGGGCAACATAGCGCGCCGCATTCTATAGCAGGATGGCCCTAATAACTAATTTTTATCGCGTCTTGAAAGTTTTTTGAACAGGCCCGCGGTTCAGTTCGACGTCAATTCAGTCGTCTTCTCAGTAATGTCCTTCTGTCCCCATTCATTGTCGCGGCTAGCTTCACCGGCCTTGGTGCGTTTGGCTGCCTTCATTTTTTGCACCAGTTCCATGTGAGTTGAAAAATAACCGAGACTCTTGCCCACGACTTCCTGCACGGAATTGAAACCCTTATCGGTCATAAACTTTTCCAGACCTTCCTTCAGTTCGTCAATCATCTTCACACCGTGCAGCATGACGCCGGTGCAAAGCTGGACGGTCGAAGATCCCAACAGCAAAAACTCCAAAGCGTCATGAGAATTCTCAATACCGCCGATGCCGCTAATGGAAACATCTTGAGGCAAACCCAACGCGAGCTGACTAACCATGCGCAAAGCTATCGGCCGAACCGCTTGCGATGAGTAACCGCCGGGGACCGTGTGGCCTTCGACAGTCGGCATGGGACGCAGCGTGTTCAAGTCAACGCCGATCACCGATAGAATCGTGTTGATGGCCGAGATTCCAACCGCGCCGCCCCGTACCGCAGCGAGCGAAGGCTCTTTGATGTTAGTAATGTTAGGCGTCATCTTGGCCCAGACGGGGATATTCGAAACTTCCGTTACCCAACTGGTGACTTCTTCACAAAGATCCGGATGCTCGCCCATTTCTGATCCCATGCGCCGTTCGGTCATTCCGTGCGGACACGAGAAGTTAAGCTCAAACGCGTCCACACCGGTGTCCTGGACCATGCGCGTTAGCTCCTGCCAGCGGCCCTTCTCATACTCCTCCATGATCGAAGCGATTAGGATGTGCTTGGGATAGTCCTTCTTGATCTGGCGAAACTCTTCCAGCCAGACATCAATGGGACGATCGGAAATTAACTCGATGTTTTCGAAGCCGATGACTTCGCCCGAAGTTCTTGAGCGCAGCTTGCCGTAGCGAGGAACGACATTCACGACTTTGGCGGATTCCAAACTAACAGTCTTGGCGACAGCGCCGCCCCAGCCGGCCTCATACGACTTTGCGATGACACGCGCGTTCGTTCCCGGCGGGCCTGAGCCCAGCAGAAAGGGGTTGGGGAAGGTGATGCCGTTTACGGTGATCGATAAATCCATACTTAGCTCCTCAATCGGTTTGCAATTTAAGTTCGCGTGCGAGTATTTGTTGGATGTCGTTGCGCAGATGCGGAAGCTTGTTGCAGGCAACGTCCCAGATGACGTCGTAGTCTATCCCAAAATAATTGTGAATCAATCGGTGTCTCTCATTCCCGCTAAAAGTCGCCATTCAACTTTTGGATGTTCCGCGCGAACGCTAGCTGGAATTTGCTTAACAGCCTCCCCAATCACCTCGATGCTTCGAGCAAAGGACCGCTTCAATGTTTCGTCTTCCAAAAAATCCGCTTTCGTAGTCGCGCTCGCGTGACTGCTGAGATAGTCAATCTCCCCCAGAATATGTTGAAGATACTCAGCTGCCGATCGAGGCATACTCGACCTCGCGTAAAATATGTGGACCGATATAAGGGCTTAAAGACTCTGGAGTCAGAAGTTCGACCTTTCTTCCTACCGTGTCTTCGAGGAAAAGCGCTAACCCCATAAAGTTATCGAAGGATTTTTGCTCAGGCTCGAACTCCACCAGAAGATCAACGTCGCTTTCGTCGGTTTGTTCATCGCGCACAAATGAGCCGAACACACCCACGCGTCGGACACCGTAAGCACGAAGTTGAGCTTGGTTCCGATCCAGAGCAGAAAATAAATCGGCCTTGTTTCGTACGTGCATTATGACTCTAATCCGCCACTAGCGCGCCG
>DNND01000146.1 GCA_003488005.1 Blastocatellia bacterium
GCCGTTGAATTGATTCAGCTTCGACAGCCAAAAGTCGTAACCAGTGTAGTCAGTGTCCTGCGGATCGTTCGGGTTACGGCGCAGGTAACCAAAGAATTGCATCAAGACAAACGCTTTGTTCTTTTCCTGCTGAATCAAAGTGGGGTTCTCTGCGACTCGCCGAAGTGCCCGAGCACGCGCCGGATTGTCATTACTAGTCGCGGCTCCACCAAACTCGTTGATAGCAGCGTTGCGATCCGCGGTTGATGGCGTTACACCCGCATGCGCGAAGAGCTGGTCTACAAACTGCGCTGGTGTCAGCAGTGCTGAATAAGAGGTTGAAAACCGTGAGTGCTGCACAAACTTAAGAGTGAAGGCGACCTTGTTGTTCTCTAAAACTTGCTCCCAACCTGTTTGGCCGACGACTACGCCTCTGCCTATCTCCTGACTGTCAGGCAGAAACTCGTTAAGCCTTACGATCGGCACCGCTAGTTGATGCGTCGGTCCAAAATTCGAAGTTCCCGTCGCATCGCCATAAGCAGTCTTGTACAGCCGCTCAACAAGGTATCCAGTCTCCTGAAACTCGATCGACAAGAAGAACGCCGCCGACACGTTGATGCGCTTTACCTCCGTACACTGCGGCTTGGGCGTGCAGTTCTCTATTTCGTTCGTCCAGAAGTTCTGTCCCGACTGGTCAGCTTCGCGATTCAGGAAATCGAGGTAATGCTGGCCCACGAAAAAATATGACTGGTCGATCGGGTTAGGCCCATTGACGGTGGATCCGTCTACGATGGTGATCGTAGCGGCGGCGGGCGAGCCAAGACTGGCGTTGGTTGGATTGCTTAATGAAATATTGAACGTTTCGTTGGCCTCGGCATAGGAGTCATGGATGATCGGAATCGATATCGTTTTGGAGGTCTCTCCCGCCGCGAACTGCAACGTTCCGAATGTCGCTTCGTAATCACACTTTGACGATGCAAAGCCGGTGAAAGTGCTGCAGTTACCCGTTGCCGAATCGGATGTCGCGTAGTTGACGGTGGTTGTTCCCGCCGAAAAGCCCGTTCGGTTCACTACCACCAGCACGTGAAACGCGCCTTCACTTACCTGATAATTACTTTGTGAAAACTGGACATTCGTGGCCAGACTTGAAGCCGGACCGATCTTAGTAAAGAACGCATCACTGCTTTTACGAACCGCTTGAAACGCATTTACGGTCGGAAAATTGTTAGAGCTTGTAACTCCCGTAACGTACGCACTGCCCAGGCTATCTACGGCAATTCCGTTTGCTTGATCGCCGGCGGTGCCACCAAGAAATGTAGAATAGACGAGCTGGTTGCCGGCCGGAGTCAATTCAGTGACGAACGCGTCGGTTGACCCTCCAATGGAGAACTGAGCGGCTGACTGGACCGGGAAATCCGATGACGAAGTAGAACCCGTCACATAAGCGCTTCCTGAAGAATCTACCGCGACACCGAATGCCTGATCGCTGCCAGTTCCCCCCAGGAACGTAGAGAAATCCAGCGCCGTTCCCGCAGTGTTCAACTTCGCGACAAAAGCGTCCGTGTCGAACGGAGCCAGAACTGATTTGTACGCATTCACCACCGGGAAGTCCTGCGAGAAAGTGTAGCCGACAACAAACGCATTCCCATCCCGTACGGCAATACCCGCGGCTGAATCGCCATTACTGCCGCCTAAATAGGTTGAGTAAACGAAGGCGGTACCCAAGCTGTTCAGTTTGGCAACAAAGGTGGTGCTGGTTGTGCTGTTAAAGGTCGACTGGAGCGGATTCACGGTGGGAAAGTTCGCCGAGGAAGTGTTGCCAGTGATATATGCGTTGCCGTCTGCATCCAAAGCAATACCGGAAGGAGCATCAGCTTGGTCTCCGCCGAAATGCATAAGATATTCGAGCGCCGAACCAGACGTATTGAATCTGGCGATGAAACCGTCGGACGGAATCGTCGCGCCCGCATACACTCTTGTCGGGTTGCTACGATCGACGACGACGCCGTTAATGAAGGTTGGCAAACCATTATTGCTGGAATTCCAGCTGGCGCCGGAATTGGTGGTTTTAAAAATTCCTCCACCTTGGGACGCAGCATAAAGAGTTGCCGGAGTCGTAGGATCGATGGCCAGGGCCGCAACCACAACCGGATTCTGCTGTCCTTGAATGGTAATAAACACTCCAGGTCCGGTTTCAGCCCAGGTCGCGCCACCGTTCGTCGTCTTGATGACGTTAGAGTTAACTGCGCTTGCGGCCGCGTACAGAATCTGCGGATTGGTGGGATCGATCGTTAGAGCGCTAATTTCCGGGAAATTTGCGAGCAAGGGTCCGGAATTAATATTGGCCCAGGTGGCACCACTGTTCGTGCTCTTAAACATACCATCTGACGTGCCGAGATAGACTACCGCGGAATTATTGGGATCAATGACTATTTCATTAATTATTGGTGTGTTCCCGTTCCCCAAGGTACTGTTTAAGTCTACCCAATCGTTGCCTCCATTTGTCGTTTTGAATACCCCATTGATGGTGCCTGCATACACAGTTGTGGGTGCAAGAGAATCAACAGCTAGAGCGAATACGTTGAAAAATGAAACTTTCTGCGTGAACGAGGCCCCGCCATCTGTGCTTTTGAAAACCCCGTCATCAGTCCCGGCATAAACAATCGCCGGGTTTGACGGATCAATTACTGCAGTTACGCCGTAGAAAGTTCCCGCTGGGACTGGCAAAGGAAGGCGGCTCCAATTGCTTCCGCCGTCCGTAGTCTTGAAGAGTCCGGTCCTGCAGGCGGCAAAGAGAGTGCTGGAGTTGGCTGGATCGATTGCGAAAGTATTTACACTGGCCGCCGTCAACCCGTTATCCGATACCGACCACTGACCGGCTTTATCCGTACTCTTGAACGCTGAGTGGCCGTTCCTCGGAGTTGGAAACACGATTGAGCTAAATCTGAACGAGTCTGTACCTCCAGTGACAACGGCGCGGCCATCTGCAGTCACGGCGAGGCCGTTTATGTTGTCGCTGTTATCTCCCCCGAGGTACGTGGAATAAATCAATGAGGAGCCCGAAGCACTAAGCTTGGTCAGATACCCATCTGCTAACAAATCCTTGGAAGCCTGAAAAGCGCCGGCGGTGGTTGGGAAGTTAGTTGAGAAAGTAGAGCCGGCAACGTATGCACTTCCCTGACTATCAACGGCAATCCCACGACCGCTTTCGCTGCTGTCGCCGCCCAGATATGTCGAATATAGGAGGGCTGTCCCGCTCGCATTAAGCTTCACAACGTAAACGTCGGTGAAAGTAGCGAAGGTACTTTGAAAAGCGTTGGATGTAGGAAAGTCTAACGAGGAGGTTCTTCCGGTGAGGTAAGCGCTGCCCTGCGCATCCACTGCGACTGCAAAGCCGGACTCGAAACTACTGCCTCCGAGGAAGCTCGAATAGATAAGTACAGGATCGATTATCAGAGGTCGGCTGGTGTCGTAATTGCCGACGTTGAAACTGACACTGCGTGCATCCGCTCGGTAGCTTACCGAAACTTCGCGGCGCACGCCGGCAATTTCCTGGTAAGCGAGAGGCTTTGCTTGCGTGATGTCACCCGCGCGGGTCCTGAGAACCAGATTGCCCTGAGCATCTATTTCAGTCGCGTCGGCGCCTTTGAAGGTTAACTTGATACGGTTCGGATCTTTTCCTGGCGCGACGATGAAATCGTATTCAAGTTGGCGCTGATTGCCGTAATAAATGACATCGATTCCCGGATAGACATTGCTGTATCGGACCTTTGCATAGGTGGAAAGGTTGCTGCGCCAGTGAGACGGATCGTTTCCACGGAAGGAGTTGGCCTTACCGGGCAACGCATCGACTCCAGATGTTCCTGGCGACTTGTTAGCGCCGACCATTTCCCATGAAACCACCGCCGTGTCGCTGGCCGGCTCATTCTCCTTCGCGACCAAACTGCTTATTGGTTCGGTGTTCTTCTCGGACTTTTTCGTCAAGGACATGACCGGACCGGTCGCGGTTAGGAACAGTCCGTACCCTTGACCTCGGGCCAGGAACTTTACTTTCCGGTTGGTCTGTCCGCTGTTGGCTTCAAAACTCAACGGCAAAACTCCGTACGCCTCTTTCACTTTGGCGGAGCTGTTGATTTCAGCCGCGCGAGCTGATTGCTCGGTTGAAGGGTCAGGGGCTTGCCTCGCGTCGGGATGAATAAACTGATCACCAACCTTGCCCGTGTTGGCGATTAGTATTGCAGGCGAAGTTGGAAGCAACGAAAAGAGCAGCGAGAAAACAAGCAACGGCTGGGCGTAACGATAGTGACGGAGGATGCGAGGCATGAGTTACCTTTCTAATTTACGGTGACCGGGCGATGAGTGCTTTAAAACTATCGGGAGGGAGAAACCAACATTAGCGCACTTCTCGAATCCGCCATATGCTAGAGCCCGGAAATCACTCTGTCAATTCATGAACCAAGGAACATCCTCAGCCGCTGAATTGGTCGCAGTGAATCCCACGCGCAGGGATGGGCGAACCTTCTATTGTTAGTCGTGGTATCTGGCCTTAACGGTCGGGTTGTTAAGCTCTCAGACAGAAACCAATTAGTAGCGATCTTGACTGCAAAAAGTTGCCTGCGGCGAGTGTCTTAGACGGCTCCCGGTATTCTTCTAACTACTCTCTCTCTCCGGCTGCTAGTCTTATGGTCCAAAGCGGCCGCGATACTCG
>DNND01000010.1:0-275 GCA_003488005.1 Blastocatellia bacterium
GGCTAACGCTCGTTTATTTCTAAAAGTCATCTTTGTCCTCCTCTTTAACTTGAATCACCAGGATCACCTTCAATTTCCTCTTGGCAATTGCATCCACTATGCCGTGGGCCAGAAAAGGCGAGAGCCTGCTAACTGATGATTAACTAACAGGTTTTCTTGAAAACAACGGAGAGTTGGGATTCTTTTAAAGCTTGCTTACCGAGAGTTGATTGACCACCCAGTGCCAGACGGTGATATTTGGTCACTCGATCATGTAGGACAGACATTCTTGTCTG
>DNND01000010.1:584-11649 GCA_003488005.1 Blastocatellia bacterium
GTAGGACAGACATTCTTGTCTGTCCACCTGGGAATTTTGCGGACATGGACAGGCAGGAAATGCCTGCCCTTACTAAGTGGATCGCCGTATTGAAGCCGCCGCATCCTCGTCGTGAATCCCGAGAGCGAAGACAATCCCCACAAGCCCAAAGACGATCGAGGCGGCGAACGCATGGTGGAAGGCAGTCACGGAATTGTGCTCGCCAAGGACGGTCGCCAGCACCGCAACTCCGATCGACGCAGCGACTTGCCGATTGGTGTTAAAGAGCGCTGAGGCGCGGCCGGTTTCCTCTGATCGAATCGACGCGAAGGCAGCCGCTTGGGCGGCAACGATTGCGAAGCTCATCGAGATGCCTCGCAGGAACATGATTGCGCGTATCCACCAAAGGCTCGTCTCAAGACCGACCATGAGAAACAGCGCCGACGTGATCGTGATGCCCACTAAAGCGATCACCAGCATGCGCCGTGGGCCGACCCGCGGATAGAGCCGGCCGGTAACGGGCACCATCAAAAGCATCCCGAGCGCTTGAGGGAACGTCGTCAGTCCCGACTTGAGCGCCGAAAGGCCGCGCAGCTCCTGAAGGAACAAAGGAAGGAGGAAAAGCACGCCGAGAAGCAGGGCATAGACCATGAACATGCTGAGGTTCGCGTACCGGAACATCCGATCACCGAACAGCCGCAGGCGCAACATCGGATCCGGCCGCCAGAGTTCGAGTACGACAAGCAAACCAATGAGTACGATTCCCAGGAGGCCGCTGACGACGACGGCCGTCGACGTCCAGCCGTGAGCAGGTGCTTGAGAAAGCGCGTATAGCACCAGGGCCAACCCACCACCGGCAGAGAAGAATCCCCAGACGTCGAACTTTCCAGGGTCGGGCTCCTTGTGTTCGCGAAGGAATAGTAGGACGAAAACGAGCGTGGCCAAGCCTACGGGCAGGTTGACGTAAAAGATCCAGCGCCAGCTCGCGTTATCCACCAACCATCCGCCCAATACCGGCCCTAGTGCCGGAGCGATCGCGGTGGGCACGGTAACCACCGCCGAGGCTCGCGCACGCTCAGCCGGCGGGAAGGCGCGAAAGAGCATCGCGGTGCCGACCGGTGTCATCATGCCGCCGCCGACGCCCTGAAGCAGGCGAAAGGCGATCAGGGAACTATCGCTCCAAGCGAGGCCGCACAGCGCCGAGCCAATGGTGAACACTGCCAGCGCGAACGCGAATGTTTTCTTAGATCCGAAGCGATCGCTGATCCAGCCAGACGCTGGGATCCAGATTGCCAGGCTGATCAAGTAGCCGGTTACGACCCATTCGAGGGTGTTGGTGCTCGCCCCGAAGTCGCGGCCGAGCGTCGGCAGGGCGACGTTGACGATAGTCACGTCCATGAGGTCCATGAACAGTCCCGCAACGAACGCGATCGCCACCAGCCACTTGTACGACACCTTTAGACCACCCATTCCGCCCCCCTAGGATTCAGCCGCGGATTAACGCGAATGAACGCGGATTTGAAGGAGACTAAAGATCGCCAACTCCGACGGTCTTGCTGAATCTATTGCCACCCTTTTTCCAAGGCCTGCTTATTCTTTTCAGATTCGCGTTCTTCGCGTTAATCCGCGGCTGACTTTTTGGGTTGCGCTGCCACTTAAGCAGCCGCCTCTTCCTTTACCCAAACATTTGCGCGGGCGAACCTGTCGATTCCGTCAATCTCGTCTTCGCTCAACCGAAAATCTGCTGCGCCCACGATTCCGTCAACCTGGTTAGAGCTTCTTCCGCCCACGATTGCACCGGTCACAGCAGATAATCGCAGCGTCCACGCAATTGCTATCTCTCCGGCCGAGAGGCCATAGTGCCTACCGATGTTTTTCGACAACTCGACGAGTCGAAGAAGAATCTTCGCTCTAACCACCAAGTCTCGTTCTTGTCCCCTGCTCTGGAGATGGGGTCGGAACGTCTCGCATGAGCTACCTGGCGATCACCCCGCACGCAATCCGATCACCTGAGTTCCCGGCTGGATCGGTTTTCATATCATCTGCTTTTGCATGTATCACGAGAGAAGTACCACCATTAGAGAAAAGCGAATGACTGTCGCTCCCCAGATTTACTCTCGAGTCGGTTAACGTCGCAGTCGCGGTTCCGTTGGTTCGCACGATGAAATTCTTCATATCGCCAGCATGAGGCCCTTCTGGATTCTTTAGTCCGTGGTGCTTGGCGTCAGGGTTGAAATGGGACCCGGCCGATACGAAACCCGGTGCTTCACACTTGGCCATCTGATGAATATGAATCGCGTGCTCACCTGGGGTAAGGTTCTTGAGATCGAGCTTGATCCTGACCCCGTTGCCTGCCTTAGACAACATGGCGGTGCCGACGCTCTCGCCCTGAGCGTTCTTCAGCTCCACCGTAACCCCGCTTTGTCGTGCCTGGGCGTAAACCAATGAACAGGTTGCCGTAATTACGATCAACCATACTAAGAACTGTCTCCTCATAATGTTTACTCCTACTCATCGTTCCGATTACTTACTGTTAAAAGCTCCGACAAATTGACTCAACGCAATCACACCCTTAATGAAAGCACGCCTCGAAACCGCTGTTGGAGATTTTTCACCCATCATGTCGATTTCCTCGGTACGCGAGTGAGCACACGCTGTGCCATCTTGCCGGTGTAACAGGCGAACTCAGATTTCAACGAGAATAGGTAAGGACACGTAAAGATTGATAGTGAGTCGGCGAAGCGAATGGCGACACGGATGACCGTATCGCGCCACATGGTTTTATGTGGTCAACCGTTAGTAGGCTATGAAGGTGTGCCAGGACAACTCATCGGAGATTTTGAGTGCGGGCGAAGAAGGAATGCCCACTCCCAGGATCGTCGCACAAGTGAATGGGCTCAGACGTGTCTTCTTGTTTTTCCGCTGACCAGGCGTCGCTCTCCCGTCCAGATGGCCCGGGTTGCCGCTATCGTGGTTGGGGAACAGGTGTCATGGGTAAGCCACTATTCGCTCACCGGGGCCAGGTGTGGTGAATTTCCTGACGGCGCTCTTCACCCCATCGCTCTTGCCATTGCTCTCCTCCGAAGTAACTCTGTAGTAGTAGGTCGTCCGTGGCTTGAGGCTCTCGATGCGCACGCGGAACGTCGTGTATTGATGACCCTGGTTGAGCCTGATGGAATTTTTCGCTGTCTGGGTCAGATCCCGAGGATCGGTACCGTAGTGCACGATGCCGTAATGCACATCCGAGCCCCCAGGGTTGTTGGTTGTCCACCTGATGATGGTCAGGTAATTGGTGGCTGACTCGAGCTCCGGCCCTTTGGTGATCGCGACGCGCTCGGCTTTCTTCGCCGAAGGAAGTACTTGAGCGGAGGCTGGGTTAGAAAAAAGCAGGCCGCCTACCGTGGTCGTAATCGCCAATGTTAGAAGGAGTTTATTCATGGACAGACCTCCGATTACTACTCCCTTAGAAAGACGATGCAAAGGCCACGGGGGTCGCCGGCGACCCCCATGCATCGTGCTCTCGGCTCGTCCGGCTTGCGTCCGGCCATAAAGCGTCTTGCCCGCTACGGAATGGCCGGATTGGGATAAGGCGCCACGCCGCAGACCGCCGTCGCGCAGGGCGGAAGCGGTGGCGTCGGAATCAGAGACTCATTCCCTTGGGTTGACGCCGACCCACCGGTCCTGCACATACCCGTAAACGTGTTCCGATTGGGATACGGTTTCGTGAAACCGTCCGTAAGAGTTAGCAGGAAGGCCACGATCTGGTTCTCCTCCTGATTCGTCAGGCCGAGCCGCCCGGTCGTCATATCGATATTGTTCCTCACCTCAGGCATCGGCCAGCAGGTCACTCTTTCGACCGTGCCTGGCGGACAGTGCCCTGACGTCACCGGGTAGGCGTATGCCGGCTCGTCGCGCGTGTTGTAGAAGTGGACGAGCTGTTTCAGGCTCTTGATGTAGCCATTGTGGAAGAACTCCTTCTGGAAGTAGGGTCCAGGCGCCTCGGTCGTCGGACACTGCGTCGGTGCCATCGCCACGTTGCGTGCCGTCGAGACCTGGAACGTGCCGTCGGCCTTCGGCGCCAACGGTATCCATTCGGAGTTCGGGTTGGGCCACGAACCAAAGCCGCTTCTTAGGAAGGTCCCCATTCCCAGGTCCCGGTAGCCGAAGCCGAGCGGATTCGCAGTGAAGCCGAAGGAATCCGGCGTGGTCTGATAGTAAAAGGCGTTCCTGGGATTCAGGGGCAGCCCTTCATTGGCCGAGCCGAAGCAAGTGAACAGAGGGTTCGACGTCGCTGCGGTGCTGGTGTCGGTCTGGCCTGCGGTCAACGTCGTGCCTCGTCCGTCGACGTGGCAGGAGTTGCAGTTGCCCTTGCCCTTGAACAGGTTGTAACCGGCCATCTCGTTTGCCGTCAACGTGGTCAGGCCCTTCAGGTAAGCATCGAATTTCGACGTGAACGGGCTGACCTCTTTTCCCTTTTCGTAGGCGTCCAGCGACTGCCCCCAATTATCGTAGGCCCTGTTCGACAGAACGCGATCCTCGGGACTCAACTTGACTGGCATTGTGTCCATGCCGAACACCGCCGCTCCTCCCGGGGTTGAGCAGATCTTCTCCGTGTCGTATGGGAACCTGATATCGAGTGAATCCTCGCCCCACACCTGCTCGAAGAGAGACCGGTACTCGGACTGGGACAGCCGGTACACGATGCACGCTGTATCAGGCGCCGCCATTTCTTGCGTATCGACAGGCGGGCCCTGTGCCTGCTCGGCGTCCGGATTCTGTAACAAGTATCCAGTCGCCCGGGAATCCCAGAAGTTTCCGCCGAAGAACAACTGCTGGGTCTCGTTGTACTGGAGTACCGGGAACCATGGCGAATACGTGTAGCGCTGCGCGGTCCGCTTGCCGGCCCGGTAGTGAAACGATCCGGGATACGCGATCATGGTCAGGTTGACAGACGGGATCGGTCCGCTGAAGCCCGCGTACGGCATGTGGCAAGACGCACAGGCCTGATCCTTGAAGACGGAGATCTTCTCGTCGAAGTTCATCAGCTTCCCGAGCGTCTGTACCATGTTATAGCCACTGCCCTGCAGCTTTGGCGGTTGGCCTGTCAGATTCGGAGGCGGCAATGCGCGCCATTCTGCGAGAGCCTGGTTGAAGATACCTCGAACTTCGCGCCGGACCCTTCTGATCTCAGGGTCCAGATCTGCCGGAAGGATGCCAGGCGGATACGGATTATAGACTGGCGGCGGCATCTGCCCATCTTCGCTCTGCGCGAATACCGCGAGAGAGACGACAATGAAGGCCGCGATCACCGCTAAGCACGCTATCGATAGCCTGATCAATGCTCGTCGATACATGATTTTACTCCTTTGAATTTCTGCCTCAACCCGAATTTTTGGTTGCCAACCATGACTCGACAATGATGTGCGCGGAACTCTAACTCTGCCGAAGAGGGGGCGGCGAAGCGATGAAAAACTGCGCAAGTCAGAGAAGTGATAAAAACCTATGCAAGTCAAAGGCCAATTGGTGTATTGAAAGACAAAGTGGAATGAGTTAATGAGAGCAATTTCAGTTTCGCAAGTTCGCGAAGTCTCGTTCGTAAATTTGCGGATTCTCGCGAGTGGGTAAGGAGGGTCTAGCCTAGCTTGAAGCGATACTTCTTGATTTTGAGCGCCCTAATCTTTGACTCCAGTGTGGACGACGGTATTCCCAGCTTGGCCGCCGCCCCGGACGGGCCTGAGACTCGGCCATTGGTTTCAGCCAAGGCAGCCTCAATCATTTTCTTTTGGCCGTCTACCAGCATTCCGCCAGGATGGCGCGATGCCGGATTCGGCTGGAGTGGTTCCCTTGGTAGCCAGCTCTCGTCAACCGAAAAAACTTCGCCCTCGGACAGGATCACCGATCTCTCAACTACATTTTGTAGCTCTCGAACGTTGCCCGGCCAATGATAGGATTGAAATAGTTCAAGCGTTGCCTTGTCGACGGTTTTTATGTTTTTTCCTACTCTGCTGGCATAACGTTTGGTGAAGTATTCGATCAGAATCGGGATGTCCTCCTTACGCTCGCGCAGAGGAGGCACTTCAATCGGGAATACGCTTAGGCGATAGAATAGATCCAGCCGGAATGTACCCGCGGCAATGGCCGCCTGTAAGTTACGGTTTGTAGCCGCGATGACTCGAACATTTGTCGGAATGGGATGGCTGCCGCCTACTCGCTCAAATTCCCGTTCCTGAAGCACTCGCAGTAAGGCGATCTGAGTTTCGGCAGGCAGCTCGCCAATTTCGTCCAGGAAAATCGTACCGCCCTCAGCCAGCTCAAAACGACCAAGGTGTCGCCCCTGTGCTCCCGTGAAGGCTCCTTTCTCATGGCCAAACAGTTCCGAAGCAATCAAGGACACCGGAATAGCAGCACTGTCAACGGAAACACACGCACCAACTGAACGATGGGAGCGCTTGTGGATAGCATGGGCGATGAGTTCCTTTCCGGTGCCCGTCTCGCCCAGGATGAGAACCGTGGAATCGGTCGGAGCAACTCTGGCGACGCGTGAGAGCATGCGCAGCAGAGCCGGTGATGATCCGACAATTTCCTCAAACATCGACATCTGATCGATTTCTTTCTCAGCGCGAAGTTTTCTCTGTGGAGATGATCCTTCGGTGTCTTGAACTCCTCGAAGGTCTTCTCCAATGCAGCTGATCCCTCGTGCTGGTAGGTTATGTCCATAACCAGGTTCCCGGTGGAAGGGTAAACTGTATTCTCACTCCTTTGCCCTCATTTGGTATAGCCCAAAACCTTCCCGATGGGCTTCGATAATCGTTCGACTAATGGAAAGCCCTAGGTCCATGCCTTCTGGCTTACTAGTAAAAAGGGGATCGAAGTTCGGTCTGCATCGTTTGGATCCAGCCTGCGGCCAGAATCACGCGGGGCAACTACACCTCACCAGACTTACTTTTTCGCGATGTAATTGACAATGCACGCGGGAGGAGCTTGCAAGGTGCTCACAGCGTCTTCTCCCTCTGTGCTCAGCAATTACCACCTTATTTTGTTAATAAACTTGACATAAGGTCCGCGCTAAGCCGCTACCTCTTCCTTTACCCAAACGTTCGCGCGCGCGAACCTGTCAATCCCGTCAATCTCGTCTTCGCTCAACCGAAAATCTGCTGCGCCCACGATTCCGTCAACCTGTTCAGGACTTCTGCCGCCAACGATTGCCCCGGTCACCGCTGATAACCGTAGCGTCCACGCAATTGCTATCTCTCCTGCTGAGAAGCCATCGTGTCTGCCGATATTTTTCAACAACTCGGCGAGCCACAGGTTTCGGTAAAGCCGTGGTTCCTGAAACTCCGGATTATTCTTGCGCCAGTCGTCGTCGGGAAAATTACTGACTCGTTCGCGCGTCATTCGTCCGCTGAGAAGTCCCGACATCATCGGCGAGTAGACGACCACGCCTATGCCGTTCTTTTCGCAGAAAGGCAAGATTTCATCATCTACCTGCGGATGGATGAGTGAATAGGGTGGTTGAAGTGAATCAACGCGGTCGATCTTCATCGCGCGCTGCAACTGTTCGACATTGAAGTTCGAAACTCCGATGTAGCGAACCTTGCCCTCGCGCTTGAGATCAGAAAGCGTACTCCAGCCTTCTTCGATATCGGTTTCCGGATCCGGCCAATGAATCTGGTAAAGATCAATTGTCTCAATCTGCAGCCGGCGCAGGCTGTCCTCGACTTCACGCCGAATTGAATCGCGCTTCAGACTGTGACCAATCTTGCCTTCTTGATCCCAGACCATCGAGCACTTCGTAAAGATGTAAGGTCGCTCCGCGCGTCCTTTAACAGCTTGAGCCACGATCTCTTCAGAATGGCCGAGCCCGTAAACGGCCGCCGTATCAATCCAGTTGATACCTCTATCAAGTGCGCGATTAATAGCCGCGATCGATTCTCGATCATCTTGAGAGCCCCAACCGAACTGCCAGCCGCCGCCTCCGACGGCCCAGCTCCCAAAACCCAGCGGCGTGATGAATAAGTCCGTCTTTCCCAATTGTCGTGTTTGCATTTTCTTAATCCTCTACTCGAGGTGGAGCATACGCTGTTCCACAATTTCTGGGTTATCAGAACCGATGAGGCAACTGGTTAACAAAGGACTTTCGAGGGAAATGGATTTATTCGAAAGGCATGACACTCGGTGCGCGACCATAAGCTACCAAGCGGTGAAATGTGACCACTAACTTCACGTCGGTGTTCCCACTCCTTCTTTACTTTTGCCGCTTCCCTGCAAGTTTTGGACTAACAGTTAACAGGGCCCCGAAGAGTGGCAAGGGGATTGCGGTGCGCCCTAATGGAGAATTGTCAACTCAGTGAATGAACAACCAATGACTACGCGCTTAATTGAAATCGATAGTGGCGTAACGAGCAACGGTGCAAGGATCGCGCCGATCGAACTGCGTGGCACTGTCGAGATGCTCGGAATCAACGGTGGCGTCAAGGCGGCGGGCGTAGGTCTCGACAAGTCTGAGTACAAGACTCAACCGTAAATGATGATGCAACTCCGGAAAATTCCCGTCAGTTTCCTGATCCGTCGCAGCGTTCGCTATCTGCTCGTCTCGCAGGGCTTTCGACTCCTCCAGGCGGCCGCCATCCTTGCAGCTTTGAGTTTTGTGCTAACGGGTAGGCGTATTGCCCTCATCGATCAGTATGGCAACCGAGCGGACATTGTCGCTTCGATCTTCGTCACCATCGGGACAATAGCCCTGCTAACCACGCTAAACCGGCGTGTGATGAACGCAATTGATCGACGCTTCTTTCGTGAGGCATACAACGCTCAACTAATCTTAACCGAACTTGGTGAGGCGATTCCTACTCTCTCGAAAACCGAACAACTGGTCGAATTAGTAGCGAACAAGATCAGCGACGCGCTCCACCCGGAAAATGTAACCATCTTCCTCGATGACGAGGATGCCGGTGCGTACTTCGCCGCATTTTCGTCCGCTACATCAAGGGCAGGCTCCAGAATATTATCTCGGCTTCGCGGCCTCGGTTTGCACTATGACGAGTGGCCCATTAACCGGTTAAGGACATCGGTTTTGAATTCGGCGGGATCTACGGGCGCTGATCGTATGTCGCAGCCCGCGGCCCTGCAGACTGATGGTGGCCCGGCCGATCACGAGAGCCAAACGTTGCGCACGATACGTTCCACACTCTTGATTCCCATCGCCGCCAATGGTCGTTTACGTGGACTCATTTCACTGGGACAGCGGCTCTCAGATTTGCCTTATGCAAAAGAAGATCAACGCCTCCTGCTGGTGGTGGCCAATCAGATGGGTACGTTCATTGAAAACATGAAAATGATCAGCAGGATGGTCGAGGAAGAGCGCATTGAGCACGAACTCGAGATGGCCGCCGAAGTGCAGCGACACCTTTTCCCCGCCGATGGGCTTGAAGATAACACCATCGAGCTCTACGGCACCTGCCTCCCGGCTCGCGGGGTTGGGGGTGACTACTACGACTATTTTCAGATAGACGATCGCCGCACTGGAATCGCTATCGCCGATGTTGCTGGTAAGGGAATAGCCGCAGCGCTGCTGATGTCCACGGTTCAGGCTTCGTTGCGCTGCCAACTTACTTCCGCGGAGAGATCCTTAGCTGAGGTCGTCTCCGCGATGAATAGCCTGCTTCAGCGCTCAACGAGCGATGGCGGCTACGCGACATTCTTTCTTGCACAGTTTGATAAAGCGACCCGTGGTTTGACCTATGTCAACGCCGGGCACAATCCCCCAATGCTGGTTCGCGACGGACTTCCTCCACGACGGGAAGCAGCAGAGCTTTTTGAGGCGGCAGGATCTCTGCGATCTCCATCAAACATGGCGACTCAAACGAACGTTGGTACCGCCCTATCTATGGCAGAAGAACCAGTGGTCAGACTGCTGACCACTGGAGGGCCGATCATAGGTACCTTCCTGAACGGACCCTACGAGCAGGAAACCATTCAGTTGCAGAAGGGCGATATGCTTGCCATCTACACCGACGGCGTCACGGAAGCCCTGAACCCGGCGGGCGTGGAATTCGGTGAAGAGAAACTACGATCGATCCTGATTGAATCGGTGCGGTTGGCCGCGCACGAATCGGCCCAAAAAGTTATCGCGAGAGTATTAGAGTGGCAGGGCCAGGCTCCCCAGCATGATGACATCACGTTAATCGTCGCAAAGGTTAAATAGATCAACTGTCCCCTCTTCAAAGTTTATCAGTAAGAGTGGACATAACATTTTGACTCAGTAGATCGCCGTCGTAGAATGAGGCTGTAAAGCAATTGTCCCGGGGGTCACCATGGGCCAACCAACAACAATAAAGTATTGGCTAAGCCTGCATCGATCAGTATACCGACCGAGCCTGTTGATCTGATCGAGAGAGTCGCAAAAGGCGACAGTGAGGATCTTAATCTCGCTCCTCTCTATGAAGATGCGATTCGAGACACCTTGGGGGGTTTGAAGCGAAGGACCTTCCGAACGGTGGTCCCTGGTGTGACAATCGAGTTTGCACTACTTGTTAAAATCGCACGCGCTACATGAAACGGGCCGAGCAGAGACTATGTGGAATGACTGAAATGCATGGTTTGAAAGTTAGTTCGAGTCTTAGAAGGAGAATGCTATGAATCCGATCGATGATAATGCCAAGTTTCGTGGGCGAGCACCGAGTGAGACCAGCCAACCGATTCGGTTCGCGGGCTCGGTGCTTGGCGCGCAACGTCATATCTGCGCGTTCTTTCACAGCGCCGACGAAGAATACAAGGTGCTGCTTCCGTTCATCAAAGAGGGTTTCGAGCGGGGCGAGAAGGCGTTCCACATCGTCGATCCCAAGCTGCGTGCGGGCCACACCCTGCGACTCGCGTCGGCCGGCATCGATGTGGAGGCGGCGGAAAAGAGCGGTCAGTTCGAGCTACGCAACTGGGCTGACGCCTATCTGCGCGATGGTCATTTCGATCAGGATCGGATGCTTGCGCTAATCGAAGAAGTCCTTGATAGCGGCATCCAGGAAGGGTTCCCGCTGACTCGCCTGGTTGCCCATATGGACTGGGCCCTGGAAGACCGGCCCGGTGTTGA
>DNND01000010.1:12060-13659 GCA_003488005.1 Blastocatellia bacterium
GTCGACATCATGCGGACCCACCCGATGATCATCATCGGCGGCATCCTCCAGGAGAACCCGTTCTTCGTACCGCCGGATGAATTTTTGCGGGAACTGCGCGAACGACGCACACCGGGCAACACGCCCACCGCATTGGTCTGATATGGAAGTGAAAATGGAAAAGACAGCTGATGAGGTTAAGCGCCTTCAGAGCTGCATTAACGATCTGATCAGTGTTCTGGCCCTACCCGCTATTTGGAGTGGCAACGAGTCATCCCAAATCGTCGGTACTCTGCTCGATGTGCTCGTCGCCATGCTGCGCCTCGACTTTGGGTACGCCCGGCTAAGCGACCCGAGTGGCGCTCCGCCAATCGAGGTGGTCCGGTTGACTCAACCTCAGCATCCCTCTGTTCAGCCGCAGGAAGTCGGTCGAGCGCTCGACCCGTGGTTGAGTGGCGACCAAACCACTTCGCATTTCGTAGTTCCAAATCCGGCCGGAGAGGGTGAGGTCTCGATAGCGTCGTTCTCCCTGGGCCTTCAGGAAGAAGTCGGCGTGTTGGTGGCTGGCTCGCAGCGAGTTGATTTCCCGACCGATATTGAACGGCTCCTCCTGCGTGTCGCGGCCAACCAGACCGGAATTGGATTGCAAGAGGCCCGACGCTCAGGTGACCAAAGGCGTGTCGCAGAGGCGCTCGAACGACGAGTCGCAGAGCGAACCGGACAACTGACGGCCGTCAACGAAGGATTGCGGCGTAGTGAGGAATATCTGGCGGAAGCTCAAAGGGTCAGTCATACCGGGAGCTTCGGCTGGCGACTTTCCAACGGCGAGATATTCTGGTCAGCGGAAACCTATCGCATCTTCCAATACGACCCAACGACGAAACCGACTGTGGAACTCGTTCGCCAACGGGTCCATCCGGAAGATGCGGCCCTCCTGAAACAAGCAATCGAGCGCGCTTCGCAGGATAAGAAAGATTTTGATTTTGAATACCGACTGCTGATACCGGATGGATCGGTCAAGCATGTCCATGTTGTGGCTCACGCTTTAAGTGACGAATCGGGCACCGTTGAGTTTATTGGAGCGGTGATGGACGTCACTGAGCAACACCAGGCGAGAGCGGCTCTGGAAAAGGCTTTTGACGAAATAAAGAAGTCAGAGGGTCGGCTTCAGTTCGTCATCGACACGATTCCCGGTATGGTCTGGAGCGGTCTGCCTGACGGCACGTTCGATTTCGTCAATGAACCGTGGCTGAGGTACCTCGGTTGCTCTTGGGAAGAGCTTTCTGCCCGAGGCGGCTTGAGGTCCGTGGTCCATCCGGACGACCTCGAGGGGAGCGATGCCAGGTGGAGCGCGACTCGAGAAACTGGGAGACATATCGACCATGAGCTCCGAATGCGCCGAGCTGACGGTCAATATCGCTGGTTTCTCACCCGCGCCCTCCCGTTGCGCGACGAGCTCGGAAACATAGTCAAATGGTATGGAACGGCTACCGATATCGAGGACCGAAAGCGGGCTGAGGCCGGTCTACGGGAGCAGGCCAGCCTCCTCAATCTCACGCACGACACTATTTTCGTGCGCGACATGGACGACGTTATCACCTACTGGAACCATGGCGCCGA
>DNND01000010.1:14032-30043 GCA_003488005.1 Blastocatellia bacterium
ACGCAGACAGTTTTTCCGGCCCCTATTGATCAGATCAACGCCGAGTTGCTTGCGACTGGCCGTTGGGAAGGAGAGCTCACACATACAAAGCGAGACGGGACGCAAGTTGTGGTGGCGAGTCGCTGGTCTCTGCAACGAGACGAGCGGGGCCTGCCGACTGCCATCCTCGAGACCAACAACGACATCACCGACCACAAGCAGGCGGAGGAAGCGCAGCTCCGATTGGGGGCGATCGTGTCATCCTCTGACGATGCGATCATAAGCAAGACGCTCGAGGGGATCATTACCAGTTGGAACGCCGGCGCCCAAAGAATCTTCGGCTACGCGGCCGAGGAGGCAGTCGGGCGACCCATTACGATTCTGATCCCATCCGACCGCCAGGATGAGGAGTCACAGATTATCGAAAGACTCAGGCGGGGAAAGAGCGTTCACCACTTTGAAACCGTGCGGGTCAGGAAGGACGGCCAGCAGATCGATGTCTCTTTAACTATCTCACCGATCAAGGATGCCAACGGCCAGATCATTGGCGTGTCCAAGATCGCCCGTGACATTACCGACCGCAAGCGGGCCGCAGAAGCTCTGCGCCGGGCAGAGGCGGATCTCGCGCACGTCAGTCGAGCGACGACGATGGGAGAACTAACTGCGTCCCTGGCGCACGAAGTGAATCAACCAATAACCGCCGCCGTGACCAACGCCAATACCTGCGTGCGCTGGCTCGCCGGCGACACCCCAAACATCGAAGAGGCGCGCGATGCAGCGATCAGAAGCGCAAAAGATGGAACGCGTGCGGCGGAGATCATTAGTCGGATCCGGTTACTTTTCAAAAAGGGCATTACGGAACGGGAGTTAGTCGATGTGAACGAAGTTATTCGAGAAATGTTTGTCCTCCTACGCGGCGAGGCAACGCGATATTCAGTTTCGATCCGAACGGATCTTGCTACCGATCTTCCTCAGCTTATGGCAGACCGCGTGCAATTGCAGCAAGTCATGCTGAACCTCATCATGAATAGCATCGATGCGATGAAAGATGTCGAGGGCACGCGCGAGCTCACCATCAAGTCGCAGCGAGCAGAAAACGAACAACTGCTAATGTCGGTCACCGACTCAGGCGTGGGGCTGCCGCCGCAACAGGCGGGCGATATATTCAATGCCTTCTTTACCACGAAACTTCAGGGTACCGGTTTGGGACTATCGATTAGCCGCTCCATCATCGAATCGCACGGCGGCCGCTTGTGGGCTGCTGACAACCCTCCGCGCGGCGCAAGTTTTTGTTTCACTCTACCTACCAAAGTCGAGGCGCCTGAATGACTCCCGCAGTCGCTTCCACGGTGTTCGTCATTGATGATGATGCGGCGGTGCGGGCGGCCATCGTAGGGCTGCTGAAATCGGTTGGCTTACGGTCCGAGTCCTTCGGAACGGCGCAAGAGTTCTTCACAAGCGAGCGATCGGATGGACCAAGTTGCCTGGTCCTGGATATCAGACTGCCGGGAATAAACGGTCTGGACTTTCAAAGCCAGTTGGCTGACGCGGGTGTCCATATCCCTATCATCTTCATCACCGGCCATGGAGATATTCCAATGACTGTCAGGGCCATGAAGTCCGGTGCGGTAGAGTTTCTAACAAAACCTTTCCGCGACCAGGACTTGCTTGATGCGATCAATCAGGCGTTGGATCGTGATCGGTTAACGCGGCAGCATGATGCCGAACTTTCCGGCGTGAGAAAGCGGTATGAATCGTTAACCCCACGAGAGCGTGAGGTAATGCGCTTAGTTGTATCGGGCATGCTCAATAAACAAATAGCTTTTGAGTTAGGAACCAGCGAAATCACCGTCAAGGTCCATCGCGGCCACGTGATGAGTAAAATGCAGGCTCAATCGTTGGCGGAATTGGTCAGAATGTCGGAAAGACTTGAGCTTCCGCTCGAGAATAAGTCTCACACAGAATATTAGCGAACCTATACCAACGTATAATTGTTTCCTCATTCCTGCCGCGCTAGGCTGTCTGCATGGCCACTCATGGAAATAACAAAGTAGTCGCGATTGTCGATGATGATGCTGCTGTGCGCGTCGCATTGGAGGGCTTGCTCAGATCTGCAGGTTTGAGCGCGCGGGCATTCGACTCGGCGGAAACATTCATAGAGTCCGGCCAACAGTTTCAAGCCGGCTGCCTGATTGCCGATATCCGCATGCCGGGGATGTCTGGTCTTGAGTTGCAAGGGAAGCTGAATGCTGAGAATTGCAGGATTCCGATCGTCTTCATCACGGCACATGGTGATACACAGATGCGGATGCAGGCGTTAAGAGCAGGAGCGGTCGAGTTCCTGGCAAAACCATTTAATGATGAAGTTCTGCTCGAAACTGTTCGAGCGGCTCTAGAGAATTGAGCAAGTAGCGGAAGTGGAACCGGATTCCCCCGGGGAGGTCTTCTGTGGAAGCTGTAGAAAGCCGAAAATTCAGTGATCCGGATCGTGATCAGCACAGGTTTGAGCAGGTTATTGGAAAGAGTGCTGCCCTCGAATCGGTGTTCGAGCAGGTCGAATGTGTTGCGCCCACAGATTCCACAGTCCTTATTCAAGGAGAAACAGGGACGGGTAAAGAGCTAATCGCGCGTGCCATTCACAACGTTAGCACGCGATGCGGGCGTTCCTTCGTGAAGTTGAACTGCGCTGCAATTCCACTCGATTTGCTTGAGAGCGAACTCTTCGGTCATGAAAAAGGCGCTTTCACTGGTGCTATCGCCCAAAGAATCGGTCGTTTCGAAATGGCAGATAAAGGCACGCTTTTTCTTGACGAAGTCGGGGATATTCCGCCAGCACTTCAGCCCAAACTATTGCGAGTCCTGCAGGAACAGGAGTTCGAGCGACTTGGCAGTACTCATACCCGACATGTAGATGTTCGGCTGGTCGCTGCGACGAACCGTGATCTGACGGACATGATGAAGCAGGGCGATTTTCGCACCGACTTGTATTACCGATTGAACGTTTTTCCGGTTCGAATTCCGCCTTTACGTGAGCGACGTGAAGACATTCCACTGCTAGTGGAATACTTTATGGAAAAGTTCGCGCGACGGATGGGTAAGCATGTCAAAACCGTTCCGCCTACCACGATGGAGAAACTAGTCAGTTGGCCATGGCCGGGAAATGTGCGTGAGTTGCAGAACATGATCGAGCGTGGGGTGATTCTGTCACGCGGCTTTGTCCTAGAGATTCCGTTGACGGAGCTGGATCAATCCTCGCTTCCCGCTCTGAACGATAATAACGGAGCGTCGACACTCGAGGCCTTTGAGCGAGAACACATTCTGCACGCCTTAAGCGAAACCGGGTGGGTGGTTGCCGGCGCCGCCGCGCGGCTCGGACTAAATCGAAGCACGCTCAACGCCCGAATGCGGAAGTTGGACATAAGACGGCCCAAACCGGAATACTTCGCGCAAAGTGCCATCTCCATGTAGTTCACTAAGTAATCTTCGCGAGTCACCGCGTTTATTCTCGATGCTCTTCTTGGCTGACGATGACACATTGAAGCTCGCAGGCGGCCTTTGTGCAGCCCGCGATAAAACCAATTCGGCTCGAGTGGGTCGTTTACGAGGAGTGCGTCGTCTATTCCTTTGTATTTTTGCCAAGTGACGATTTCGTGCTGGTTGACAGCCGACGCGCGGCGATCCCGTTCTCCTTCAACCCTTGAAAGCAAGAGCACGCAGAAGTGAAGAGAGTCTGGGACGAAGCAAACTACCGGCCTTGGATTTCGCTCGTTAAGAAATAGAAAGCTCACACCAAATGAATAACCTAGGGTCGAAAAGGGGGAGATGCTCGTTCCACCCAAATCGGTTCTGGTTGCCAAGGGCAAGGATGGAACGCCCCGCGTTTTACCGTTGAACCAGACCGCGCAGAAGGTCTTCAGGGTATTGCTTGGCGACGCAACGACCGGCGAATGGCTATTTACTAATCGCAAAGATGAGCCGATTGAGGCGATCAAGCAAGGCTTTGCAGCCGCTTGTGCGAGAGGCGGTATCGAGAATTTGCGGTCATATGATCTGCGCCACACATTTGCAACTCGCTTACTCGAACATGGCGTTCACCACTATGTGATTTCCGCTTTGCTCGGACATTCACCTCAATGACTGGGTTCGGTTATGCATCACGCATGACACCCGGCTATGCCCATGCAACTTGGGATGGAATGGTTGAAGGCGTTGCGAAGCTTGAACAGCCTCTACCGCTCAAGCAGATCAGCTTCGCCGTGTCTGGAAGTATGCCGAAAAAGGAACAGGAAAGGAGGGTTGGTTAGTTAGCGGCGAAACGACCACGAAGGCTTACAAATCTCCTCAAATTTTTGAGAGTCTGCCAAATTGTGCAGGCAACGATGAGGGAGGGACTAGAGTAACGGAATAACTCAATAAAAATGGTAGGCGCGTGGGGATTTGAACCCCAGACCCCTACCGTGTCAAGGTAGTGCTCTACCCCTGAGCTACGCGCCTATGAGTCGTTTTCAACTCACTCCAACTATGTAACCTATCGCGATGAAGTGAGGCGCGAAAGTAGCAAACGCTTCGCGCACGTGTCAAGCAACGTCCCTGAGAACTAACAAACCAGCGGCTTCTCTCCTACTGGGCGCGTTCCCATTCTTCCATCAACTCAGTTAGGCGCAATTGCGTTAGCTCATATTCCTCGTTGAGCTTTACCAGCTTGGTGATGTCGCGCGCCACTTCGGGCTTGGCCATTTCTTCTGACAACTCCGCAAGGCGATTCTCAGACTCAGCTACGTCCTTTTCAATGAGGACCGCACCGCGCGCCTTCTTGATGACCTTGACACCCGAAGATCCAGCCGCTACCGCTGATGACTTTACCTTCCCGCTACCTGGCCGCGACTTTTCTTTACCGCGACCAGACCCACTCACTCTCGCAGGCGGTACTGGGCTCCCTTTCGCGCGGTGGCCGGATGGCGTGGAGTCCCCGCTCACTGCGCCTTCAAATGAATCACCGTTGTCAGTTTCTGATCTGCCAGCGGCGTCTAATCGAGTGCCTGATCCGAACTGAGCGTTGCGGCTTTGCGACCTGGACGCAGTTGCAGACGCTGCTGAATTCGCTTTCCAGTCGTGATACTCCGTGTAGTCGCCGTTGTAATGTTCAGCGGCGCCCTCGCCGTGAAGCGCCAGAATCTGCGTGGCCACTTTATCCAGAAAATAACGATCGTGGCTGATGGTTATGATCGTGCCTTCGTAGGCATCAAGCGCTTCTTCGAGGGCTTCGCGTGACGGAATGTCAAGATGGTTTGTCGGCTCGTCGAGCACCAGCACATTGACGCGCGAATAGATCAACTTCGCCAGCGCCAATCTTCCCTTCTCGCCGCCGGAAAGATCGCGCACGCGCTTATAAACGTCGTCGCCGGTGAACAGAAACTTGGCGAGGAAGGTGCGCAACTCGCCGGCGGTGGCGCTTGAAGGCGCAACCCGGCGTAGCTCCATGATGATTTCGTTTCGATCATCAAGGTCATCGAGTTGCTGCGCGTAGTAACCGATTTGGACCTTTGAGCCCCAGCGTATCTCACCCGACAGCGAAGGTATCTTTTTCAGAATCGTTTTCAGAAACGTGGTTTTGCCGGAACCGTTGGGCCCAATGATGCCGAGGCATTCGCCGCGTCGCAAAATAAACGAGATGTCTTTGGCAAGAATAAGCTCGCCGTAGCCGACGGCCGCGTCTTCGACAGTCAGCACATGATTGCCGGCACGCTCGATCGAGTTGAGACGAAAGTCGCCGGACGACTGGTCGGCGCGCACAGCATCGATCCGTTCAAGTTTCGTGAGCATCGTGCGGCGCGACTTTGCTTGTTTAGTTTTTTGTCCGGCGAGATTGCGGCGAATGAACTCTTCAGTCTTGGCAATCAATTGTTGCTGGTTGTCATAGGCACGTTGCTGCGCCTCGCGACGCTCTTCGCGCTCAACGAGATAAGCGGAATAATTGCCGGTGTAGCTCGAGGCTTTGCCGTTCTCAAGTTCAATGATCCGGCGGCAGGCCTGGTCCAGAAAATACCGATCGTGGGAAATTATGACGAACCCGGACGGATAGCTTTTCAGGAACTCTTCCAACCATTCAACCGCGTCAACGTCAAGATGGTTTGTCGGCTCGTCCAACAGCAGCACGTCGGGCTCTGCTAATAAAAGGCGAGCAAGGCCGAGGCGATTTTGTTGGCCACCGGAAAGTTTTTCGGTTTCCATCTCCCAGGTTGTGCGGTCGAATCCCAAGCCCTGCAAAATCGCTTCGGCTTTCGCGCCATACTCAAAACCACCTTCGCGTTCAAACTGGTGTTGTAGATCGCTGTAACGCTCGAGCACTTTGTCCAGATCATCGGGCGCTTCGGCCATGCGATGCTCAAGCTCGTGCATTTCATGCTCAATCTGCTGCAGATGGCCAAAAGCGGCGAGCGCGGATTCATGGACGGTGGCGCCGGCCACGAAGTTCACATGCTGGGCCAGCAGCCCCAGCCGCACGCCGCGAGCGCGCACGACGTCGCCGGCATCCGTCGTTTCCTCGCCACTAATGAGACGAAAAATCGTCGTCTTGCCGGAACCATTACGCCCCACCAGGCCCACGTGCTCGCCCGGATTAATCTGCAGCGTAGTGCCGCGCAGGACATCCTGCGTGCCGTAAGACTTGCGAACTTCTGAAAGACGAAAAAGCATAAGTTGTCGACAGTTGCAGACGCGTAGCGTCGGTACGAATTTAGTCCGGCCTTTCAAGGCCAGGAACAGTCAAACGGGACAGCCACGTCGCGTAGCGACGGTTGAACTTTCAATCGTCGCTAACGCGACGAGAACCGCAACAACCTGATCCCGGCGTTAAAACGCCGGGCTACATTCGCACCGACGCTACGCGTCTAAGATACTTGATCAGACATTCCTAGCTTGACTGGTATCGCTACCTAAATAAAAAAAAGAGGTGCGGAGCTGAAGAAGCCTTCCGCACCCGCGCATTTGTTTTTAACAAGACTACGGCTTGGCTACGCTTGCCCTGGGGCTCGCTGCCGGCGATGCAGCCGCCGGCGACACGGTCGTTTGCGGAGCTATAGTAGAACTTGCCGCCGGCGAAGCTACCGCACCCGGCGACGCCGGTCGCAATCCCAGATTGCTCGGATTGTTCAGCATCGTGCCGGCCAGATTATTTACGATCTTGGCTTCGTTCGTTGCCACTTCCAGCAGCGCCGCATTCAGGATGTCGCCTCGTTGCTTGATCAGCGCCTGCGTGATCTGCTGTCGCACTCCCGGGCTTTCAAGCGTCAGGTTCTCAGTTGACAACCGTTTCTCTTCAAGCTTGAAGACGTACCATTTGCCGCTCGCGAAATGGACCGGCTCGGTAGTGTCACCCACCTGCATTGGACCAAAAAACCGCGCGATCAGTTCCGGCGGAAACGAGTTCTGCTTCAAATCCTCTTCGGTTGCAAAACCAATATCGCCACCGCGCTGCAAGCTGGTCGGGTCTTCACTTTTTGCCCGCGCCACGGTTGCGAAATCAGCGCCGCTCTTCAACTGTTGATAGATGTTATCAATCTTCAGCTTGGCTTCCGTGTCGCTCTTGGCGTCGTTCTGCGTAATCCCCTGCGAGGAATTATCAGCGGGATCAATAACGATCATTCCCAGGGCCACGCCGCGCGAACTCACAAACCTGTCCCGGTTGCCGTTGTAGAAATCTTCAACTTCTTTGTCGTTGACAGTGATCTTTGAGTTGTACTTCTCCTGGAGTTTCTTGATAGCAATATCTTTGCGCGCCTCTTCGCGTAAAGATTCCATCGTCAGGTTTTGTGCCGCAAGATTTTTTTGAAAGTCGTCGTCGGTCATGCCGCTTTGCTGTTTTTGCGTATTGATAGCGGCGGTTATCTCATCTTCAGTCGGCAGCAGCTTTTCCCTGTCAGCGCGCTGAAACAGCACTTCTCGCTGAATCAATCCGCCAAGAACCTGCAAACGCGCCTGGGCCAATTCCAATTGCGAAAGCTGCGCCTGCTTGCCGCCGGCTTGTTGGCTAATCTGGCGTTCGACCTCAGCCAGCATGATGTTCTTGCCGTTCACGGTTGCGGCCACCGTGCTGTCCTTATTTTCTGAAGTGCCGCTATTACTGCAGGCGACAAAGAGCGCGGCGGTTAGGGCGAGCACCGTGGCGGCGCTAATTAATCTGACGGTTGTGTGCACTTTGGATAGTTGCTCCTTTAAAGATTTGTGGCGACTGCTGGGCTGCTGCTTACTTGACCATCGCGAAAACGGTCTGTTATAAATTTCGTTTCGATATTCGTCGCTGGTCCCGTCCTATTGCGCGGCCGCCAGTCTTAAGCTTCGGAGGTATCAGATATCATGGCAAAACGTTGCGAAGTCTGCGGAAAAGGTCCGCAATTTGGAAACAATGTCTCTCACGCAAACAATCGAACGCCGCGGCGTTTTAACCCGAATCTCCAATCCATTCGCGTGCAATTGCCCAAGGGCGGCGCCAAACGGACCAAGGTTTGTACCAGATGTATCAAGGCGGGCAAAGTGGCCAAGGCCGCTTAACATTTCCCTAACCTTTGGATTTAGCAACCGGCTACCAGCTCCGAGCTACAGCCGGTTTCTTAGTTTCTCAAGACAAAGCAATCGCTTCGATTTCCACCCGCGCATCACGCGGTAAACGCGACGCCTCAACAGTTGCGCGGGCCGGTGGTTCATCGCTGAAAAACTTTCCGTAGACTTCGTTCATCGCCGCGAATTCTTCCATGTCCGCAAGGAAAACCGTGGTCTTGACGACGCGATTCAAGCCGCTGCCGGCCGCCTCGAGTACCTGCGACAGATTCTTTAGCACCTGTTCCGTTTGCTCGCTGATACCACCGGCCACAAACTCGCCGGTTTCCGGAATAATCGGTATCTGTCCGGAAGCAAATACAAACCCATTCGACTTGATCGCTTGCGAATACGGCCCAATAGCTTTGGGAGCCCGCTCGGTTTGGATGATCTGCTTCACGGTGGCGAATGTCTCGATTTTGACGGCTAAACGAAAAGCGTGATTCTAACAGATTCATCTAAAGCAGGGCAAAGTTGCCTGTACGGGCTAGATTACGGTGGGTAAGAAAAAACTTAGCCGCGGATTTCCGCAGATAAACGCGAATCTGAAAAGAAGGATTATGAAACAGCTTTTCAGATCTTTTTTATCCGCGCAGATCCGCGGCCGATCAGACGACGCCTTGCATTCGTTCGACGTCAAGCACACCGGGCACACCTTTGATGGAATTGATCACTTTGTCCAGGTGCTTCACGTCAAACACTTCGACGGTCACTTCGATGTGACCCTTCTCGTCGTTGGCCACCGAGGCGCGCGCATCGCGAATGCCCGTTTTCATATCTGAAATTGCGCCGGTGATGCCGGCGATCATGCCCGTGCGGTTTTCTGTAACGGCCAGCAGTTTGACTGCGTAGGCCGTCGTTTCGGGGCGGCCGGCCCACTCGACATCCACGATGCGTTCGCGGTTAATCATTAATGAGGCTACGTTCTTGCAGCGTTTGGTGTGGACCGCGACGCCTTTTCCGCGTGTTATGTAGCCGACAATTTCTTCGCCATGCAGCGGGTTGCAACAACGCGCGCGCGTCACCATCAAATCATCTACGCCACGCACCACGATTGAATCGTCACCAAAGCGAATCAAACGCTTGACAGCACGAACGCCGCTGCGCAAACGCGATTCCTTTTGCTTGTCGAGTTGTTCAAACTGCTCTGGCCCCAGGTACTTTGCGATCACGTTGCGCGGAATTAGTTTGCCGTAGCCGATGCCGGCCAGCAGATCTTCGACGCGACCGTAACCGTATTCTCCGGCGACGCGTTTCATCTCGCCGTCGCTGTCGCTAAAGAGCTTTTTGGCGGAAAGCTGGAAGCGCGCCGCTTCTTTCTCAAAAAGTTTTCTGCCGATCTCGATCGACTCGGTGCGCTGCTGTTCCGCGACCCAATGACGCACCCGATTCCTCGCCCGCGAAGTGACAATAAAATTCAGCCAGTCGCGCGAAGGATGCGAGTGCGGCGAAGTCAGAATCTCGACCACGTCGCCATTTTGGATTTGACTGCGCAGCGGCACAATGCGGTTGTTGATGCGAGCACCAGTGCAGGTGTTCCCTACCTCCGAGTGAATCATGTAGGCGAAATCAATCGGAGTAGCGCCGCGCGGCAGTTGGATTACCTTGCCCATCGGTGTGAAGGCGAAAAGATCCTTGGGGTAAAGATCCAGCTTCAACGAGTCGAGGAAATCTCGCGAATCTTTTACTTCCTGGGTCCACTCGACCAACGAACGTAAAGCCTGAAACGCATTATCGTCATCGTGTGCACCGCGTTTCCCTTCCTTGTATTTCCAGTGGGCCGCGACGCCCTCTTCCGCAATCTGATGCATTTCCTCAGTGCGGATTTGAACTTCAAATGATTGCCCGTCAGAACCAATGACCGAGGTGTGCAGCGATTGGTACAGATTGTCGCGTGGCGTTGCGATCCAATCCTTGATGCGGCCGGGCACGGGTCGCCAGGTGTTATGAATCACTCCCAGCGCCGCATAGCAGTGCCTGACTTCGTTTGGAGTAACGACGCGCGCGGCCACCAGGTCGTAGACTTGATCGAGATCGATCTTCTGTCGCTTAAGCTTTTTCCAAATTGAGTAGAGCCGCTTGACGCGACCCTCGACGCGCACGAACGGCACTTCAGCTTCGTTCATCTTTGCCTCAATGCGTTCGGTTACTCCGCTCAGAAAAGCCTCATTCTCCTGCCGGCGCTTCTCGAGTTGTTCGGTCAGTTCGCGGTACGCGTCCGGATGCAGATGACGAAAAGCAAGGTCCTCCAATTCCCCGCGTAACTTACCCATTCCCAGGCGATGAGCAATGGGCGCAAAGATTTCCATCGTCTCTTCGGCGATGCGTTTTCTTTTTTCCGGACTGAGGTATTGCAACGTGCGCATGTTGTGCAGACGGTCGGCCAGCTTGATCAGCACAATGCGCACATCATCGACCATGGCCAGCAGCATCTTGCGCACATTCTCCGCTTGCTGCTCTTCGCGCGAAATGTTGCTGATTTGCGCTATCTTGGTCAGCCCATCAACGAGATGCGCAATTTCTTCGCCAAAATATTTGCGGATGGTATCGAGGTCTACCAGCGTGTCTTCGACGACGTCGTGCAGCAAGCCGGTCGCAACGGAAACTTCATCGAGATTCATGTTGGCGAGGATGTTGGCGACTTCGAGCGGATGCACCAGATATGATTCGCCCGAGGCACGCTTTTGGCCTTTGTGTTCGCGAGCAGAGAAAAGGTAGGCGCGCCGCAGCAGATCGAGGTTGGCCTGCGGGTGATTGCTGGCGACCTTCTCAACAATTTCTTCGATTCGAATCATCTAAAGACGGCGCCACTGGCTGAATAGGTTCACGGGAACAAGCAGGCGGTATTGTCGAGTATAACAAAAAGGTGATGCCCGACCCGAAAGTCGAGCATCACCAGAATGACGGTAAGGAGATTGCAGTCTTACTTGGCCGGGGAAGCCGCCTGTTTAGCTTCCTCTGCTTCTTTCTTCTTTTGATTTGCCTCGCTCAGCGCCATGGTCCGCTTCTGGGCAATTTCGCGCTGCTTATCGAGTTCAGCCGCCTGATCGGTCTTGCCGTCCATCTCAGCGAGTTTCTTAGCTTCGAGTAAGAGATTCGTTTTGTAGGACCAGGCCGATTCGCTGTTCGGGTCAAGCTTGATCGCGTTCTCAATCTCTTCAAGTCCACGCTTCACACAAGCCTGGGCTGCATCAAACTCTTTTTGGTCGGTTGGTTTCTTGTAGGCGACGCTGGCGCGATTGCCTGGGTTGAGCGTGGTCGTCTTGTTGGCCGGCAACTCAGTCATCTTAAACGAGCAGTCCCAGTCTTTGCTGGCGAGCACAACGTAAGCCTCGGCGCGTTTTGCCGGATCGATGCTTGGATCGTTTGCGCGTGCAGAGATCCAGGAGCGCAATTTATCTTCGTCCTTAGTTGCGCCGTAAAGGTAGGCAATAGCTTTGTAAGCTTCTTCGTTCTTAGGATCTTTTTGGAGTATCTGCTGATAGGCCTGAATCGCTTCCTGGGCCTTGGCAATGTTTTCCGGAGAGTTTACGCCGGCACGATATTGCGCGTGGATAGTGCGCGCAATGAAGGACGGAGCGCTCTTACTGTTGGGATCGAGTTCCAGAGCCCGGCGCGAATGCTGTTCAGCCTCTTCAAAGTGGCCTTCGCGATAGGTGCGCGCCGCTTCGTTTAGTTCGTTCTTAGCCCTGATTCGATTGATTATCCCGCAGCCGGAACTGGTTACAACGAGAACCGCCAAGACGATGGCGATTCTAGTTTGAGAGAGTTTCATTGATCCGTAGCTCCATTAAGATGAAACGCGACAAAGAATTGGCTCGAACTGTTTCAGCGTAGCCTAACCAGCTGGTTATTAGCCACTTATTGAGGCAGATCGTCCACCTGAAGTCCAACTGGGTTGGCGCCCGCCCCTTTGATAGCGTCAATCACCTTCACCACATCGCCGTATTTCAACGATCGAGGCGCTTTTACAAACACTGTCTTCTCCAGCCGTTCCGAGTCGGGTAAATCAGAGCGCGTCTCCATGCCCGGTTTGTAGGCGTGCTGTTCTTTGCGCTGCTGGAAAAGCTGCAGCAACTTTTGACTGAGAGGCGCCGTGTCGTTCACCGATCCGATGTTGTCCGCATTAAGTTTCAGTTGAAGATCGTTTGAGATTGAAACGACCAGCGTTAGCGGGTTTGGTTTCAGTTTGCTTAGATCTTCGTTCGGATCTCTTTGCGTGGGAATGTCAGCCTGAAAGCGGCTTGGTTTAAGCGGCGTGATCACCATGAAGATGATCAGCAAAACTAACAGCACATCTATCAGCGGTGTCACATTAATATAGGGTACTGCTTTTGATCCGCCTTCTGCTTTACCACCACCCATAGCCATAACTTTGCTCCTCTTAATACGCGAACTCTGACAATTCCCCGTCCGAATGATTGATTAGGCAGCCGGGGCAGTTGCGCCAGGTTTCTTCTTCTTGTCAGCGACCAGGCCAATCTTATCAACTCCCAACCCTCTTACTTCGTTGATGACGTTGACGACCTCGCCGTAGCTGACGCCCACACCGCTCTTGATGTAAACGATGCGGTCTTCTTCCTTCTTGATGTTACCCAACATCGTTTCAACTTTGCTCTTGATCTGATCCTGCGTGAGTTTTGTTTTGCCAAGCCAGTATTCGCCATCATTGGGAATGGCGATAACTATGGCGGTCTCGTTATTGATCCTCTGGTCTTCTTCAGGGTTGTTCATGTTTTGCGGCAAGCTAACCGTCACGCCATGTTGCAACAACGGCGTGACCACCATGAAGATGATCAAAAGCACCAGCATGATATCGACCATTGGGGTGACGTTAATCTCTGACTGGAAGCCACCGCCTCCACCTGCTGCCATTCCCATAACTCAGTCTCCCTTTCAATCTCGCCAACAGAAAGAACCTGGTCCGCCGGCAGTTCCTGCTAACGGCCCGGCCACCATTGATAAATTTACAGACCGCTTACGGCTTCAATTGCTTCGTGCGATTCTTAATGAAATAGTCGACGAGTTCTGAAGCCGAGTTGTCCATTTCCACGATAAAGCCGTCGACTTTGCCGGTGAAGTAGTTGAACAACCAAACAGCGGGCACAGCCACCAGCAATCCCAGCGCGGTGGTGAACAAGGCTTCGGAAATACCACCGGCGACCGCGCCGATACCCGCCTGCTCTGCCGCTTTCATGCCGCGGAACGCGTTAATAATTCCAAACACCGTGCCGAACAATCCCACGAACGGAGCCGTCGACCCGATGGTCGCCAAACCCGACAGGCCGCGCTTGAACTCGGCCGTCTTGATGGCGATAGCACGCTGCAGGGCGCGCTTCGAGGCTTCGATTTCGTCGCCGGAAATGTCGGACGATTGTTCGTGCGCTCGGAACTCCTGTAAGCCGCTGCTGACCACCATGGCCAGATGAGACTTGCGGTGTTTGTCGCTGATGTTTATCGCCTCTTCGATGCGATCGTTCTTCAGCGCTTGAGCCACCCGTGGCGCGAACTCGCGCGACTGCTTCTTGGCTGCCGAGTAGGTTAGATAACGTTCGACCATGATGGCGATCGAGTAGACCGACATAATTAGCAGAACGATAACAACGCCGATGGCGACGCCGCCCATACTCTTGATCATCGACATGATCGAGAAATGGTCCACCTCTCCCGGGCTGGCTGCAGGAGCTGCGCCTGCCGCTTGCCACATTAATACAATCAAGCCAAAGACTTTGGTTCCTAGAAGACTTGTTAGAATAGTCACGGTAAACCCTCCAAAAGGTTTTTCTTACATTAATAGCTCGCAGGGAACTCGCTGAATGAGCCGCCAGAGGCTCGTACGGCGCTGAACCTCCGCATTTTATTGCGCCACGAAATTGTACGTAATGACGCCGGTCACCTTCACCGGTTGTCCGGAAAGCTTAGTGGGCGAAAACCTCGCGCCACGTGCCGCCGCGACAGCCACGGCTGTCAGTAACGGATGACCCGATACTGCGTGCGCCGACACGACGTTTCCGTTTTCGTCAATCAACACCTGGACCACGACCGTGCCGGACGCATGAGCCGTCCTGGCGATGGCGGGGTAGGCCGGTTTGGGAAGACTGATTGCTTTTCCGTTTAGCACTCCGCCTGAGATTGGCGCGCGCGGGGGAGTCGGTGCCGGCGGCGGCGGCGGTTCGTCAGCGATGTTTACTTTGGTTGGCCCAGCGACGATTCCGGTGCCTGTTCCCGGACCGGAAATGGGAGCGGCTGCGTTCGACGACTCAGTGCCGACGACTGTGGTCACGCCCCGCCTGACTGGCGGGATATCGCTAGCTTTCGCAGATACCTCTTTGGGAACCAGTTCGGTGCGGCTAACATCGGCGATCAGTTCTTTTCTGATGTCGACGTTCTGTTCGGCCTTAGTGGGCTTGGCCTCTTCCTGCTTTTCCGGCGCCTTCTGTACCTGTGGTACCGGAACGGGAGCCACCAGCGTAGTCAGCTCCAGATCCTGCTCACCGAGGGCGGCGTCATACCAGATAATGCCGACAACGAAAACCGTGGTAAAGAGCACAGCATAAATTGCAACTGTACCCAGAATGAACGAGCCTTTTCGCCCCAAGTCTTGCTTGTGCGAACCAGACTCAACAAGGTTATCGAACATATTATCCTCCCTATTCCGGTGCCAAATGGATCAGGGGTGCAAAATAATTTACGACGCGAACGTTCGCTTCCTTAATTGCACTCAAACGTCGATCGTCCCGGTTTGAGCTCACCACAAAATGAAGGGGAAACCAGCAGCCAGTTGAGCACTATGAACCAAGCTGGAAAGCCGCTGTGCGAGAAAAAAACTCGCCGGCCTACTCAACAGACTAACCCGCCTACAACCTTCGTTTCTCAAAAACGTGGGTCGACTTTCGAGTATTTAATTGGCCAGCAACGGCAGCAGTCTATGCCGCTTCCCGCAACAAAGTCAAGCGCAATTTAAAGATATTATAGCGACAAACACTGTATTCGTGGCCGTTTGGCAATGTGTTTTAAGCCCGCCCGGCGCCACGAGATTGTTTACGCGCCTCAGCGGTTGCGGCGGCACGTTTCGCGGAACCAACCGGACGCAACTGTTCGCGATTTGCAGTCACGGCGGAGCTTCTGTTAGCTGACTCGAGCCTTTGTTCCCACCACACCATGATCGGGCTGGCTATCGCAATCGACGAATAGGTTCCAAAGGTAACTCCGATCAAAAGTGCCAGCGAAAAACCGCGCAATACTTCTCCGCCAAACAACACCATCGACAGGACCGAAAGAAAAACTAATCCCGAGGTAATGATCGTTCGCGAAAGTGTCTGGTTAATTGAATCGTTTGTAATCTTGTATAGCGACTCGCGCCGATGCAGCCGGCGGTTCTCGCGAATACGATCGAAAACGACGATGGTATCGTTGACCGAAAACCCAACCAGCGTG
>DNND01000010.1:30347-34390 GCA_003488005.1 Blastocatellia bacterium
GCAGGGCGGCGATAACTGTCAGACTGACTTCCCACTGAAAGATGGAAAAGAATCCCAGTGTGACCAGCACATCGTGAAACACGGCGATCACGGCGGCCGCTCCATAGGTCCATTCGAAGCGGAAGGCGATATACATGAGGATGCCCACCAGCGCCGCTAGCGTGGTGGCGATGGCTTTGTTGCGAAGCTGCGCGCCGGCGACAGCGCCTACCGCATCTGTACCTTCAATTTTGAAAGCAGCATTGGGATCAGAGTTGAGATCTTTATCGATACCAGCTTCCGAACCAAAGGTCTGCAAGGATTCTCGTACCTTGGCCCGGCCGGCTTCCACCTGGGCTTGCGATTCCCCCGCACCTTCGAGCGGGATTTTGATTAGCACGATGTCAGGCTTGTCCGTTACCGGCTGGATGATCGCGTCTTTCAAACCGGCCTTTACTAAGGCGTCGCGGATGACTTCGGCGGACGGCCGCTGTTTGAACCGCACGGTGACGACGGTGCCGCCTTTAAAGTCGACGCCCATATTGAAAGCCTCGGTCCCGTTCGGATGTTTCACCTGACGGAAAACTGCCGACCCAAGTCCAAGCAACATCAGCAGAACAGAAACGATGATAAAGATCCGGCGGTTGGCCAGCCAATCGATCTTAACGTCTTTAAAAACTTGAATCATATTAATTTGTCAGCGCACCAGCGCGCGGAGAGCATTCCGCCTTTAGATACTCAACGATTCCAACTTGCGCTTGCGACTCAACTCCCACATGAAGATAGTGCGCGAAACATAAACTGCCGAGAACAGGTTTATCAAAAGGCCCAGTACCAGGGTGACCGCGAAACCACGCAACGGTCCGGTGCCAAAAACAAATAGAAACATCGACGAGATAATTGTCGTCACGTGCGTGTCGATAATCGTCACGAACGCGCGCGCGAATCCCTGCTCAACAGCCGAAGGAATCGTCTTCCCGGTACGCAATTCTTCGCGAATGCGCTCAAAGATAAGCACATTCGAGTCCACCGCCATACCAATTGTCAGAATTATGCCGGCGATACCGGGCAACGTCAGGGTAGCCTGGAAAATGATCAGCCCGGCCAACATGAGAATCATGTTTAGCAATAGAGCGACAACGGCATTTACGCCGGCGCCGCGATAGTAAAAGAGCATGAACACGACGACGAAAATCAGTCCGAACAATGAGGCGCGGACGCCGGATCGAATCGAATCGGCGCCCAGACTTGGCCCAACCGTCCGTTCCTCCTGATACTCAATCGGCGCGGGCAAAGCACCCGAGCGCAACGTCAGCGCCAGGTCGTCGGCCGACTGCTTGGTGAATCGCCCGGAGATTTCGCCCTGATCATTTATTTGTGACTTGATGAAGGCGATGGACTTAACTTCGTCGTTCAAAACGACGCCCATATATTCATTGATGTTGGCGCCGGTCCAAGCTCCGAATTTTTTCGCGCCGGTGGGCTTCAAGGCGAAAGCGATTTGATAGGAGTCGCCACCACCCTGCGCCTGAACTGCGTTGGCACTGCGAAGTTCGTTCCCGTCAACGACAGCAGGCGACTCGACTACAACCCATTTTTTTTGTTTCTGTGCGTTATCAGTAGCGGGTTGCCCGGCTGCCGTAGGTTCGTTTCGTTCGGCATATGGCAGGACACGACGATTGGTCGGAACCGTTCCGCCAAGCGATGCTTTCGCCTCTTCTTCCGTATTGTAGGTCTGAGCCGCTTGTGGGCTGGGAGGGCTGACAATGTGTACGAGCTCGAGCTTTGATTCCGCCTTTAGCAGTTGCTTTACACGTTCAGGGTCGTGGATACCCGGCATCTGCACCAATATCTGATGAGACGCTTGCGAGCCATGTCGTTGGACCAACGGTTCTGCCACGCCCACTGCATCCAGACGGCTTTCAATGATTCGCTGGGCCTGGTCAGTTGCCTGTTCAGCAAGCAGGGATTGCGCCGAGGGCGGCAATGTAAAGACGACAGTGTTACCGCTAGTTGACGATGTCCAATACGACTGATCGTTGCCTAAGCTCTTCTTTGCGGCTTCCTCAACCTGTGCGAGCCGCGACGCATCTGTAACTTCCAAAACGATTCGATAGCTACTGCCAGTTTCCGGTGTCGCTTCCTTCGCAGGCAGGCCGGCGTCTTTGATCGCCTTGTTAATGGTGGCGGCGTCGGCCAGCGTCAGATTCTTCAGAACTTCATCGGTCTTCACGCGCATCACCAGATGCGTGCCACCCTTGAGGTCAAGCCCGAGGTGAATGTTTTCCGCTAAGGTGGCTTTGATTCCCGACCAGGTAAAATCGTGAAGCGTGGGCCGGCGTCGCGGGCCGATGACAATATACAAACCCAGCAGCGTAACAATTGCGATGATAATTGTGCGCTGAAGCAGATTCTTCTTTTTCATTGCAAATAAATCTTACGAGAAACTACGATTTCTTTTCTTCTTCATCGATACCGGCGACGGCCGAGCGCGCAATTTCGAGAATAGATTTGTCCGCGCTTCTAATTAAGAAACTCGTATCGCGTACCGTCGTTATGGTGCCGATAATTCCGCCGGTGGTAACCACACGGTCTCCGGTCTTCAACTCCGATATTGTTTGTTGCAGTTCTTTCTGCCGCTTTTGTTGCGGCCGGATGAGCAGCACATAGAAAACTCCGATGATCAAAAGCATCGGCAGCAGGCCGCCCAGTGCGCCCAGACCACCCTGAAACATGGCAAGTGCAATTATCATCTAATAATTTCTCTCAGACCTCGATGTACTTGGTTAGTTACTGCGGAACTACCGTGGGCCAACTTCCGGCCAACTCTTAAACATTCTGACGCGAATAAGTGTTCAAGCCCTCGGTAAACTCTCGCTGAAATTTCGTGAAATTGCCAGACCGGATAGATTGCCTCACGCGTCGCATGGTGTCAAGGAAGAAGCCCAAATTGTGGTGCGTTAACAGGACACTCGCGAGGATCTCGCCCGACATATATAAATGACGAAGATAGGCGCGCGAATGGCGGCGGCAAACTGCGCAGGCACACGACTCATCAAGCGGCCGGGTGTCCAGAGCCCACTGCGAATTCTTAAGATTCATCTTGCCGCGCGAAGTAAATGCCTGGCCGGTTCGACCGTTGCGCGTGGGCAGTACACAATCGAACATATCGACGCCGCGCGAAACCGCTTCGACCAGATCCTCGGGCGTGCCAACACCCATCAGGTAACGCGGCTTTTCCGCGAGCATTTCGGGCGCCAGCGAGCCGACCACGTCCCACATTACGGACTTGTTTTCCCCGACGCTGAGGCCACCGATAGCGTAACCGTCGAATCCGATCTCGGTGGTGCGAGTTAAGCTTTCGCGTCTTAGATCGTTGTGCGCCCCACCCTGCACGATGCCAAACAACGCCTGCGCGCCACTCAATAGATTGGTCTCGTCAGTTCGGCCGGTATCCGACTCTTCGGATTGTAATCCGTCGAATCGAACTCGCGAACGCCTGGCCCAGCGCGCCGTGAGTTCCATGCTTTTGCGTGAAACATCCGCCGGCGCATCGCCCGCCGCGCATTCATCGAACGCCATGACGATGTCTGAACCTAGAGCTGCCTGCACCTCCATCGAGATTTCGGGCGATAAAAACTTAAGACTGCCATCGACATGCGAACGGAACTCAGTTCCTTCCTCCGTAATCTTTCGCAATGCACCTAGTGACCAAACCTGAAAGCCGCCGGAGTCGGTAAGCAGGGTGCGCGGCCAACTGTTGAAGCGATGTAGTCCGCCGCATGCACGAATTACATCGACGCCGGGGCGCAACCACAGATGATAGGTATTACCGAGAATGATGTGCGCGCCGAGTTCTCTCTCGAGCGCCTCAAACCGAACGCCCTTTACCGTGCCCGCGGTTCCCACCGGCATGAAAACGGGCGTTTCAATAGGGCCGCGGCGAGTTGTCAACACGCCGGCGCGCGCTTCGCCGTCGCGTGCCAATACTTCAAAACTGATTGCAGGTTTCGTAGGCATTTTCTAGTTCTGGAATTTGAAATCTGGAATCTGGAATCTGGAAT
>DNND01000132.1:0-4119 GCA_003488005.1 Blastocatellia bacterium
CACCGGGCTTAAGCCACGGTGCTAATGAGATCGCTTCGCGTTCCGCCACCCGTTCCAATAAAAGGTAGGTTTAGCAACCCAAAACTGACGCACGACAGAAGACTAACTGCTGTTGCGCTTAGAACTGGCCACAGAGTAGGCTACTGGGTACTGAGTGATGATTCATTCAGTTTTGGCAGTCGGAAATCGGCAATGAAAAGCGCACGTTCCCTCAATTCAGATCGACCGGTCGTCGCCGACAAGCGCAGCGCGATCCTGCGCGCCGCCATTCGTGTCTTTGCCGGCAACGGTTATTTCAATTCCAAAGTTGCCGACATCGCGCGTGAAGCCGGGGTCGCTGACGGCACGGTCTACCTCTACTTCAAAAGCAAGGAAGAAATCCTGCACTCGATCTTCGATCGCAACATGGAAGAGGCAATCGCCGATGGCCGCAAGCGTCTGGAAGATATAGCCGATCCGGGCGAGCGCTTGCGACGCATTGCGCACATGCATCTGGATCGGTTGGGCGCCGATCGCGAGCTGGCGGTCGTCTTTCAGGTAGAGCTGCGCGGTTCGACAAAGTTTATGGAAGAGTTTTCAGCCGCCGGCTTTGCTGAGTACCTGCGGCTGATTCGTTCAACTTTCGAGGACGGCCAGCGCGCCGGCGTCTTTCGCAAAGAACTGAACGCCAAAGTCGTGGCCAAGATTCTTTTCGGCGCACTCGACGAGATGGCGACGAATTGGATTCTCTCCAAACGCCGCTATAAGTTGGCGCCCATGGCCGATCAAGTTCTTGACATCTTCCTGAACGGAGTCGCCGCGCAGTGAACTCAATCACTCAGCTTCAGCCGGAAACGGAAGCGCCATCGCTTGAGCGCGTGCCTTCGCCGGTGGCGGAACCAACCACGCTGTCCGAAGTTTTCGAGTTTATTGCCCGCGTTCATGAGCGACCCGACCTACTCAACTACAAACGCGATGGTCGCTGGATACCGATTTCGTCGGCTGATGTGCTGCAACGCGCGCGTTGGATCGCAGCAGGACTTTATTCGCTTGGCGTACGGCGCGGCGACCGCGTTGCCATTCTTTCCGAGAGCCGGCCCGAATGGACCCTGGTTGATGTCGGCTGCATCTTTCTCGGCGCGATCGACGTTCCAATTTATCCAACGCTAACGCCGGCGCAAGTGCAGTACATTTTGAAAGACTCGGGGGCGCGCGTGCTGCTGCTCGCCAATGAAGCAAAGCTGCGCGAAATAGGGCCCATACTTCCGAACTGCCCCGCGGTCGAACATCTGATCGTCTTTGAAAAAGATCCCGATTCAAAATCGACGGCCATCTCTTTAGCACAACTCGAAACACGGGGGCAGGCCTATGCGGGCCAGCACCGCGAGGTGTTGCGCGAACTGGAACTGCAAGCGAAACCGGATGACTTGGCGACAATCATTTACACGTCTGGCACGACTGGTGAACCGAAAGGCGTCATGCTCACGCACGGGAATCTGGTTTCGAATTTGGTCGACTCGTCGGGGCACTTCCGCTTTGGCGTCGCGGACACCGCGCTGTCGGTGCTGCCCTTGTCACATATTTTCGAGCGCGAGGCGATGTACATGTATTTGTATCGCGGCATGGCTGTTTACTTCGCCGAGTCGCTCGATACCATCGGGCCAAATCTTCGCGAAGTTCATCCAACTATCCTTGTTGGCGTGCCGCGCATTTTCGAAAAGATTTATGCTCGCATCAGACAACGCGCAACCGAGAAAGGCCGCGCCAGTGTTGCATTGCTCAACTGGGCCGTAGACATTGGAAAAGATTATGCCCGCCACATCCTGGACAAGAAGCGCGTTCCGGTGTGGCTCGGTTTGCAACACAAGCTGGCCACGAAATTAATGTTTTCGAAATGGAAGGCGGCGCTGGGCGGCCGAATCCGTCTTCTTGTTTCGGGCGGCCCCCCCCTGCCGGAAGAATTAGCGTTGATCTACATCGGCGCGGGCATCCCGATTGTTCAGGGCTACGGTTTGACTGAAACGTCGCCCGTGATTACGGCGTCTACCAGCGAAGAAAATCGCGTGGGCACAGTTGGCACTCCGATCAGAAACGTGCAGGTGCGCATTGCGCCGGACGGCGAGATCGAAACGCGCGGGCCAAACGTGATGCGCGGTTACTACAACAAGCCGGAAGAAACTCGGGCCGTGTTCAGCGCAGACGGCTGGTTCAAAACCGGCGACATCGGAACGATCGATGCCGACGGATTTTTGCGCATCACCGATCGCAAAAAGGAATTGTTGAAGACGTCCGGAGGAAAGTACATCGCGCCGCAGCCAATCGAGCAATTGATCAAAGGTTCGCCGTTCGTGAATCAGGTTGTTTTGATTGGCAACGGACGCAGGTTTCCGGCGGCCCTGATCGTGCCTGACTGGGAGCGCGTGGAATCGTACGCAACACTGAAGGGCATCGAGACGCGAAACCGCGCGGAGCTGTGCAAACACCCGCGCATTATCGATCTATTCGAGCGGCAGGTGGCGGCGCTCACTTCCGAGCTGGCCCAGTTTGAAAAAGTAAAGAAGATTGGCTTGCTCGAAAAAGAATTGACGATCGAAGGCGGCGAGCTGACGCCGACCTTAAAAGTAAAGCGTCGGGTAGTGGACGAAAAGTATCGCGACGCGATCGACGCACTTTACGCCGGCGAACGTTTGGCGACTGACGGCTGACGACCCGCCGAGGGGAGTCAAGTCGACCCGCAAGCCGCTCTAAAATCAGATTCGTATAAACACTATCTTGACTTCACTCATCATCACCGCAGTTCGCGCTCAGGCTCGCGCGATTCGTTCCTTTGACTTGATGCCTGAGGGAATGAGCGAACACCACGGCGTCCAATTTGCGCCGGGCCAGGTGGCCGTGCTCTCCGTCGCTGCCGAGGCGCCTGCCTATTTTGCTTTTGCGAGTGCTCCCGAAGACAGGGACTTGGAGGTGCTGGTGAAGCGCACGGTTGGCGCCAGCGATTTGTTATTCGAGATGCAGCCCGGCGAAAAGATCGAGCTGCTGGAAGTTGCCGGGCATGGGTTCGAGCTTGATGCGCAGAAAGGCAAGGATCTGGTTTTTGTGGCCATGGGCACCGGCGTGGCGCCGCTGCGTTCCGCGCTGCGGCATGTCCTTAAAAGAAAAGATGATTTTGGTCAGCTGGTTGTGCTTTACGGCGCGCGCACGCCGGACGACTTTTGCTATCGCGATGAAACCGAAGGCTGGAAGGACGCGGGTGTCGAGTTGCGCCAGGTGATCTCAAAGCCCGACGGCCACGACTGGTCCGGCCCGACTGGTTATGTGCAGTCGCTGCTGGATCACGTGTTGCCGGATCTGAAGTCGCCGGTTGCTTTAATCTGTGGCTCGTTAGAGATGATGGAGCAAACCCGCGACCGGCTCGAAAAGATGGGCTTCAAGCCTGAAGACGTATTGAGAAATTATTGAGATCTTTTCTATCTATCGTCAGTCGTAACAAGGTTGCGAACCCGGATCAAAATGTTGACAGCGGTATTGACTTGCACTAATCTGCGGGCACCTTGACTCAAGGCTGAATCCTCAAATTTCCCTGCGCGTGCCTATGCACTTCAGCAGATCCAGCTTGACTCGGGGTCTTTGGGCTCAATAAATGTACCAGCTAACGACAAATAGTTGACCTTAAGTTTTGCTGCTGGAAATCCTTACAACTTCACGTCTCGGAGGGTTCAAATGAAAGATTTCTTTCGCAAGCACGCCCGGCTCATTCGGATGACGTTAGGCCTTATCGTACTAGGACTCCTCTTAAAATTTCTGCAAACGTATCTGGCGACGCCTTCGGGTGAGGGCTCTCTCTGGCCGGCCTTTTTTTTGGAACTCCTTAATCATGCCGCCATCGCCTGCTTTTCTGTTGCCCTGCTGGGTTTCATCCTTGAAACCCGCCACTTTTACGAATACTTTCACACTCTCATCGTCGAAACGATTATCGATAAGCGGTTCCTAAAAGATTTGCGGGACGACAAGTTGAAACAACTTAAGAAGAAGTGTCTTGAGACATTTTTTCACATCGATGAATTGGATAAAGCGGAAGGCTTCTATAACTTCTATCTGGACAAAATCGAAAAGCACATCGGCGGCCCCTTCAGGGAAAAC
>DNND01000132.1:4409-21285 GCA_003488005.1 Blastocatellia bacterium
CGGCGGCCCCTTCAGGGAAAACACTACGGCTGTCACTACCGTCAAATTCTCTGAGGATAGAAAGTCGTTCGTCGCTGAAGACGACATTACATACACCTGCCGAAGACTGGGAAAAGTGATACAGGATTCCGCAGGCTGGACAGCGGAGAAGGACGAAATCAATGAAGTCACGAACTTTGAGATTACTGTGACGAAACCGGACGGAGATTCATTGTCTCTCGGTCATAAAAAGGGTGAAGTTGCAGATCCTGCCCTGGAAGCATATTCGCCGGGATGGGGCTTCAAGTTTCCGTTGAAGGACTACTGTGACGTCGACAGGTTGCAAATAAACGTGAAGGCTGTCTACGTAGTGCCGCTTGAGAGGCCCTTTTCGTGGACCATGCCCAGTCTTTCGCACAACTTCAACGGGTCAATACAATTCCCAGGCGAATTAGAAATCTTCTTCGACTCGTTTGGTCTGGATGAGTCGGTGTTACCGAAGACTAAGCCGGAACCACAAGGAGGTATAAAGACCTATCATTTCGAACATCGAAGCTGGCTGTTGCCCGATGACGGTTTTAGTTATCACTTTCGGCAGCCGCAGCCACCCCAGCAACAACTGGCAATGCAGCCGCACTCATCACCGCCGGCCTCCGCAGCTTGAATGGCAGGCCACTTTTGAAAAGCATAAACCGGCCTGTCATTCTGGCCACGATAATAGTGGGTCGATTTTTTTGACTACCAGCGGATGGTAACCGGGACGGGCTTTGCTATAGATAGTTTTGGCGCGGCGGATTCCCGTTTCTGATTTTATCAACTCTTCATAAAGTGGCTTGATTAGCTTTTCACGGCCGATCGAGATCAGAAATTTCTCCAACCGCTGCGCTGCCGGTTGATAGCTTGATCGGATCGCCATGAGCAGCCATTCATGCGCGATTTCGCTGTTAGGAGAGTTGGTGAGGTTAAACTCTTTGTCCAGTTCCTGTAACCTTTGCGCTTTCAATGCGGGTGGCAACGACTTCAGAAAGAGAAGCCACTCATAGGTGGTCCAGGACGTGCCAAGATCTCGAGTTGGTTTGTCTCCTGCCAGCCATAACCTGGCCGCGCTGCGAACTGCCACGGCCGCATCGGAAGGTGGTTTAGGCGCAGACTGAGGCAGTCCGGGTTCATAAAGCCATTCAACAACCGGAATGGAATTAGCGGAACGCGCATCCCGAGACAGCAACTCGTGCGTTAGGTAGGCCACAAAATCGGCAGTACGAATGCTCTGAAAGGCAAAGTGATTAAAATAACTTCGGAGAAACTCGTCAAAACGCTCCCGGCCAAATGTCTTTTCAAGTTGGACCAAAAACAGTGCACCCTTCTCGTAAGGAATTTCAGTAACGCAATCTTCGGGGTCCTGACAGTTCGCGTGTAACACTTGGTTGGACGCGCTCAATCTCATGATTTCATCATCCAGCTTCTGGCGCCCAAAAGCATTTTCTAACTCCGCCCTTCGGCGGCCATAGATTTCCTCAACGATTCTTCGTTCGACGTACACAGAGAAGCCTTCATTCAACCAAAAATCGCTCCAGGTTGCATTAGTCACAAGATTCCCTGCCCACGAATGGGCCAACTCATGAGCGATTAATGACACGAGACTTTTGTCGCCGACCAGAATGGTAGGAGTAACGAAGGTGAGACGCGGATTCTCCATTCCTCCCAAAGGAAAACTCGGAGGTAACACAAGCAGATCGTATCGATCCCAACGATACGGCCCGTACAACCCCTCAACCTTGCTCATCATGAGTTCGATGTCTGCGAATTCGGAGGCAGCTAATTCAGTAACTGACTGTTCGGCATAGACGCCGCTTCGCGGGCTCAGAGGCTTGAAAGCCAAGTCTCCAATAGCGAGCGCCATTAAGTATGAGGGGATTGGTTGCGGCATCTCGAAATGATATCGACCGCCATTGAGTTTTTCAGGATTATTCCCGGCACCCATCACGGCGAGCAGTTCCTTGGGGCATCGAACGGTCGCTCGATAAGTCATTCGCACCTGTGGCGAGTCCTGTAATGGCAGCCAACTCCGTGCATATATCGTTTGCGATTGCGTGAGAAAGAAGGGATGCTTTTTGCCACTGGTTTGTTGAGGTTCGAGCCATTGTAGACCGAGTGCATTGGGATCAGTGAAGTACTCGATACGAACTCGGTCGCCGTCGCGAGGCAACTGGATTCGCAGCGGCGTACCAAGTATCGGATGAACAGACCCCATTTGAAACTGAGCAGGGCGATAGCCTTTGCCACTTGCCGAGTACTCGACCTTCGAGATTCGAAGAGCCATGGTGTCAAGGATCAACTCGGTCGCAGTTTCGTCTAATCTATCTAGACTTAACTCAACCACGCCGTGCAGCACGCGTTCCTGGAATAAAACATTCAGCTCCAAATCCATGTGGCGGATTCTGAGTTGCTCTGGATTTGAAAACGAATGAGGGTCTCTTTCGAGGAGAGTTGCGGTCCGATCGATTTGCGGCGTTGAGTTTAGAGATTTCGAAAGAAATACTTCACTGGCCATCAGTGACAACTTACTACTAAATATTTCAAATGACAAAGCCATCCTTCTTTCCGAGAACGCCGCCGGAAGACTTCGCTTGGCGATATCAGAGCTTAATCTTTTCGCGAGTAATCTGAAGTTGACTCGAATGGGAATTCCAGCGGACCACTTAATAATTCCTGAAAAGCAAGACCCCCTCGTCCGGGGAGGCGAAACTTTTTGCCCGCTAACTTGCTGAATGAATGCTCATTCAGTTATGATTGGCAGCTTGTTTGCGGGCGTTTTTGAATTCAAACCTTGTCTGAAAGAGCGACGGCAGAAATGCTCGTCGTCTAGCTAATGCACATTGAAAAAGCAGCAGTGTTGGGAGCGGGAACGATGGGGGCGCAAATTGCCGCGCACCTCGCGAATGCGGGTGTGCCGACAATATTGCTCGACATCGCGCCGCGCGAACTGACCGCGGAAGAAAAGGCCAAAGGCCTGGCGTTAGAGTCGAAGGAAGTTCGCAATCGGATTGCTCGCGGTGGTTTGGAAGCTGCTAAGAAAGCGAAGCCGGCGGCGTTCTTCACACCCGATAAGGCCGCCCTCGTGAGTATCGGAAATTTCGAAGACGACCTGGCGAAACTGAAAGACTGCGATTTGATCATTGAGGCAGTAGTTGAGAACCTCGACATCAAACGAGGTCTTTATGAAAAGGTCGAGCAACATCGACGGCCTGGCTCTGTCATCGCGTCAAACACCAGCGGCATTCCCCTTAAGCAACTGGCCGAAGGACGTTCGGAAGACTTTCGCGCACACTTTCTCGGCGTTCACTTCTTCAATCCGCCGCGTTACATGCATCTCGTAGAAATAATCCGTACTGAATGGACCAAGCCGGAAGTGTCGTGCTTCATGTTTGGCTTTCTCGACCAGCGCCTCGGCAAAGGAGTGGTGGTTGCGAAGGACCAGCCTAACTTCATCGCTAATCGCATCGGCACCTTTGGCGCGATGGTTACGATCAAGACAATGCTTGAAGACGGCTATTCAATTGAAGAAGTCGACAAGATCACCGGCCAATCGGTAGGCCGGCCCAAGACCGCCACCTTCCGCACGTTTGATCTGGTTGGTCTGGACGTGTTTGGACACGTCGTAAAGAACCTTTACGAAGCCTTGCCGGAAGATGACGAGCGTGATGTGTTCATTGCGCCTGAATTTCTGACGCAAATGATTGGGCGCGGAATTCTCGGCAACAAAACCAAAGGCGGGTTTTACAAACGCCAGAAGGGCGAAGGCGGCAAACAAGACATCTGGGTGTTGGACCATGCAACGCTTGATTACCGGCCAGCAGAGAAAGTGAAACTGCCGGCGCTCGATATGGCAAAGAACATTGAAGACTTGCCTGAGCGCATCAAGACGTTGGTCTGGAGCAAGGATCGCGTGGGCGCGTTTTTGTGGAAGACGATGTCGCGCACGTTCCGCTATGCGGCGAACCACATTCCCGAGATTGCCGACACGATTGTGGAAGTCGATCGAGCGATGCGTTGGGGCTTCAACTGGGAGTTGGGCGTTTTCGAAACCTGGGACGCGATTGGCGTGGAAAAATCGGTCACGCGCATGAAGGAAGAAGGCCACCCGATTCCGGTCAACGTGCAAAAGTTGCTGGATGCCGGCGCGAAATCCTTCTACAAGAAACATGATGGCCAACAGTATTATTTCGACTTTGCTTCCGAACAATACCTGCCGCTAGCCGAACCGCCGGGCGTCATTTTGTTGAAGTCAGTCAAGGATCGCACCGGCGTCATTAAAAAGAATTCCGGCGCGTCGCTGCTCGATATTGGCGACGGCGTTGCCTGTCTCGAGTTTCATTCGAAGATGAATGCCATCGGCGGCGACACGCTGCAGATGGTTAAGTTTGCCCTTGGCGAAGTGGAAAAGAATTTTGTTGGTTTGGTTGTTGGCAATCAGGGAACGAACTTCAGCGTCGGCGCGAACATCATGTTGATGCTGATGGAGGCGCAGGAAGAGAATTGGGAAGAGCTCGACATGATGGGTCGCGCTTTCCAAACTGCGACGATGAGTTTGCGTTACTCGCCAAAGCCGGTTGTGGTGGCGCCTTTCAATCTGGTTTTTGGTGGCGGCTGCGAAATGGTTTTGCACGGCGACAGCGTTCGTGCGGCGGCTGAAACTTACATCGGTCTGGTCGAAGTTGGAGTGGGGATCATCCCGGCGGGCGGAGGCACCAAAGAGTTATTGTTGCGTACGCTCGATTCAATTCCGAAAAACGTTGACGATGCTGATCCGTTTCCGTTTGTGAAGCGCGCTTTTGAAACGATTGCGCTGGCAAAAGTTGCGACTTCCGCAGAGGAAGCGCGCACGCTGGGATTTCTTTCTGCCGATGACACGATTTCAATGAACGGCGATCGCTTGATTGCGGACGCGAAGAAGGAAGTGCTGTCGCTGGCAGCGAGCGGTTATGTCGAGCCGCAACAGCGTACCGATATTTTGGCGCTCGGCAATGCGGGTCTCGCGACATTGAAATTGGGCATTCATCAGATGAAGCGGGGTGGCTACATTTCTGACCACGACGCGTTGATTGGTGAAAAGTTGGCGCGCATTCTGACGGGTGGCGATTTGAATCACGAAACGCGCGTCTCCGAACAGTATTTGCTCGATCTCGAACGCGAAGCGTTTCTTTCTTTAGCTGGTACCAGAAAAACGCAAGATAGATTAGCGGCGATGTTGAAGACGGGAAAACCACTACGGAATTAGAGACGGCGGCTTTGCCGCAACCCGTGCGGAAAGGCTCTGCCTTTCCGGCGCGTATATTGAAATTCTTGCGAGGCTATGCCTCGCTGGATCGACGGAGGCATAGCCTCAAATCAATTAGGGATTTACGGAAAGGCAGAGCCTTTCCGCACGGAATGCGGCACAGCCGCGCTGGAGTTGAAGTGCTGAATCAGTCAAGCAGGTCAGAGTCCAATCTTTAGATTGCGTTTTTCCTGGCCAAACACACAAGCTAAAGCTTGGACTCTGAACTTCTTAAAGGCATCCGAAATTGAAAGAACGTTGGACCTAAAACTATGAAAGAAGCAGTAATCGTGTCGTCAGTTCGCACCGCAGTCGGCAAAGCGCCGAAAGGCACGTTAAGAAACACGCGGCCCGATGAGATGGGTGCGGCGGTGATTAAGGAAGCGATGGCGCGCGTGCCTGGTCTGCAAGCAGCAGAAATCGAAGACGTGATCATGGGTTGTGCCATGCCGGAAGCGGAGCAGGGCATGAACGTCGCGCGCGCGGCCGCAATTCGCGCGGGCTTGCCGGTAGAAACCAGCGCCATGACCATCAATCGATTTTGTTCGTCCGGCTTGCAGTCGATTGCCATGGCCGCGGATCGAATTCGGAGCGGCGGCGCAGAGACAATCGTCGCCGGCGGCTTGGAAACTATGTCGATGATTCCGATGGGCGGTCACACAATTCGGCCGAATCCTTATTTGGTCGAACATTATCCCGACTTCTACTTGAACATGGGCCTGGCCACCGAAAACGTCGCGCGCAAATACAACGTCAGCCGCGAAGAGCAGGATGAGTTTGCGTTGCGATCGCATCAACGAGCTGCGGCGGCGCTCGACGGCGATAAGTTCAAAGATGAGACAGTTCCGTTGACCGTGACTTTTGAAGAGTTAGACGAAAAAGGCCGCAAACAAAAACGCGAAATTGTTTTCGATCGTGACGAGGGCGTCCGACGAGACAGTTCGATCGAAGGCCTCGCCAAATTGCGACCCGCATTCAGCATGAAGGGCACGATCACTGCCGGCAACGCGTCGCAGATGTCCGACGGCGCGGCCGCTGCGATTGTCATGTCGGCTGAACGAGCAAACAGTTTGGGAGTAAAGCCGCTGGCCCGCTTCGTTGCTTACGCAACCGCCGGTTGTCCGCCCGAGGAGATGGGTATTGGACCAGTCTTTGCTATCCCAAAAGTATTGAAGCTGGCGGGATTGACGCTCGATCAAATCGACGTGATCGAGTTGAATGAAGCGTTCGCCGCGCAGTCGCTGGCGGTCATTAAGACGCTCGGTCTCGATCCCGAAAAGGTAAATGTTAACGGCGGCGCGATTGCGCTGGGCCACCCGCTCGGTTGCACCGGCGCGAAACTTACTGCCAGCATTCTGCGCGAGCTTGAACGTCGCAACGGCCGGTATGGCATGGTGACGATGTGCGTCGGCGGCGGCATGGGCGCGGCGGGAATCTTTGAACGATTGTGAGAATGTCAGGTCAGTCGTCCGTTGTTAGTTGCATCGCGAGTAGCGTAACCCAGAGCCTAGCCTCTTAGAATTATGACCGAGTCGGAAATATTTGAGGCAGTAACCGGAAGTGGCAGTACTGACTTCGCAACCGTAGTCGGCATTCTCAATCAGCACAGCGGTTGGTGCTTGATTGGCGGCCTTGCAGTCAACTGTTACGTCGAGCCCGTCTACACACTCGATGCCGACATTGTTGTCGTTTCTTCGGATTTGCCGCAGATAAAAAAGGAATTGGAACGCGCGGATTTTTCGGTTGAAGCGTTTCCGCATTCTCTTAATGCGACAATGGCGGGCAGTGACCTTCGCATTCAGTTCACCACTGACCCGCGCTACCAGGATTTCTTAAACGACACCGCGGTTCATGAAGTCCTGGGGCAGAAAGTTCCAGTGGCTTCGCTTGCAGATGTAGTCCGCGGAAAAATGTGGGCGTGGGCTGACAATTCGCGGAGACTCAGCAAACGTAAGAAGGATGAACTGGATTTAATTCGAATTGCCGAGAAGTATCCGGAACTTCGTGGTTTGATGCCGCCAACGATTATTCAACAGATTGAAGCCAATTGACTTTTCACCGCACATGAAAGGATAGCGATATGTCAGCCGTAGTCGAACAAAAGCAGATAGTCAAAGGTGGTGCGTTTCTAATTGAGGAGCGCACGCCTGAAGAAATCTTTACGCCGGAAGACTTCACCGAAGAGCATCGCATGATTGCCGAGACGACGCGGCAGTTTATCGATAACGAAGTAAGCCCTCGCGTTGACGAACTCGAGCATCACGATTGGGCCCTGGCGCGCGAGCTGGTGAAGAAGGCGGCGGACCTCGGCCTGATTAGCGCGAACATTCCCGAAGAATACGGCGGACTTGGTCTGGACCAGACGAGTGGCGCGCTCGTTGGTGAGAATATCGGCCGCTGCGCCTCGTTTGCCACCACGCTCGGCGCGGAGAGCGGCATCGGTCTGCTGCCAATCATTTACTTCGGCACGGAAGCGGCGAAGCAGAAGTACCTGCCAAAGATTGCGTCCGGCGAATTGATCACGGCTTACGCGTTAACTGAAGCCGGCTCGGGTTCGGATGCGATGGCGGCAAAGGCGACGGCGCGGCTCAGCGACGACGGCACCCATTACATTCTGAACGGCGAGAAGATGTTCATCACCAACGGCGGCTTTGCCGACATCTTCATCGTGTTTGCCAAAGTTGACGGCGATAAGTTCACCGCCTTCATCGTTGAGAAACAGGAAGGTGTGACGCCGGGCGCTGAAGAACACAAGATGGGCATCAAGGGCTCGAGCACGACACCGCTCGTGCTAACTGATGCGAAAGCGCCGGTCGAGAACATGCTCGCCGAAGTGGGCAAGGGCGCCAAGATTGCCTTTAACACGCTCAACATCGGCCGCTTCAAACTCGGCGCAATGTGCGTCGGCGGCATGAAGTTGATGATTCATGAAGCAGTGCGCTATGCGAACGAGCGCCAGCAGTTTGGTAAATCGATCTCTTCATTTGGAGCGATCAAGTCAAAACTTGCGGAGATGGCGATTCGCACCTGGGTGGGTGAGGCGATGACTTACCGCACGCTGGGAATGATCGAAGATGCGATTACTGACCCGAACGATCCGAACGCGAAGATGAAGGCTATCGAAGAGTATTCGGCAGAGTGCTCCATTATAAAAGTTGCGCTGTCGGAGTATTGCGACTTTGTAGTTGACGAGATGGTCCAGATTTACGGCGGCTATGGTTATTCCGCGCACTATCCGGCTGAACGCGCCTATCGCGACTCGCGCATCAACCGCATCTTCGAAGGCACCAACGAGATCAATCGCATGTTGATTCCCGGCCGGTTGATGAAAGCGGCCTTGAGCGGGAACCTGGCGTTGCTGCCGGCAGCGCAGGCGTTAATGGACGAAATACTGACGCCGCAGCTGGCCAGTTTTGACGACGACGAAGCGGTGCTGGCGACTGAGCAGAAGCTGGCCCAGAACGCTAAGAAGGTTGCGCTGATGACGCTGGGAACCGCGGCGCAGAAATACATGATGAAGCTGGGTGAGCAGCAGGAGATTCTGCTGGGCATCGCCGACATCATCATGGATGCGTACGCGATGGAGTCCGCAATATTGCGCGCGCAAAAGTTGGCGGCAGCGCAAGGTGAAACAGCAGCGGCCCGCTACATCGACATGACGCGCGTGTTTTGCAACGACGCGGTTGCACGAATTGAAGCGCGCGCCAAGAACACGCTGGCGGGAATGTCGGAAGGGGACGAGTTGCGCACGCTGTTGGCGGCGTTGCGACGTTTCACCAAGCTGACGCCAATGAACACCATCACGGCGCGTCAGCGCATTGCGGATGTGCTGATCACGGCGAACAAGTGGGCGTACTAAAAAGAGGGTGTTGGGTGTGGGGTGTAAGGGTGTAGGTATTCGACATCCAATCTCCTCCACCCACCCGCTTACCTAAACCCTACACCCAACACGCAATACCCTTTCTTCATGCGCATAGTCCCCATCTCGCTGCCGACCCCCTTCTACATTGGCCCGGTCAACGTTTACCTGATCGCGGAAGATCCGATTACGCTGATCGACACCGGCCCCAAAACCAAAGAAGCCATCGAAGCGCTGCGCGAAGGTTTGCGCAAAGCGCGCATTCGCGTTTCTGACATTCGGCGAATTGTGCTGACGCACGCGCACGAGGATCACTGCGGCCTCGCCCGCTCATTGCGCGACGAAGCGAAGGACGCGCAAGTTTTGGTTCACGAGTGGGAGACAGGTCATCGACTTGGCCGACTGGAGCATGAAGCGCACCGCCACCTATTGACGCGCGCAGGCGTTCCCGACACCGAGATTGAAGGCATGCGCAAGATGTATGAAGGCGTGCATTCGTACGCCGACTCGTTTGCGGAGGATGAGTATGGACCACTGTGGGACGAGTCAGAATTACAGTTTGAGACTGGCGCCTTGAAAATCATTCACACGCCCGGTCACACGCCCGGCTCCTGTTCGTTTCTTCGTGAAGCGGATCGCACCGTGATTGCCGGCGACTGCGTGCTGAAACGCATTACGCCCAACCCGGTGCTCTCGCCCGATCCAATAGATCCGGCAAAACGCTTTCCTTCGCTGGCGGAGTATCTTGTCAGCCTCGCGCGTTTGCGCAGCTTTGCGCCAACGATGGTCCACGGCGGACACGGTGGGCCGGTGCACGACTTTGAAGAGTTATTCACTCGTTATTTTCGAGCTATCCGCGAGCGCCAGGCCGAAGTTATTAAACTGGTTCCGAAAACTGGAGTCAGCGCCTGGGACGTTTCCCGCTCAATGTTTCCGGAGACGGACGATGTGCATCGTTTTCTGGCAGTTTCCGAGGCGGTTGCGCATCTTGATCTTGCGCATTCAGAAGGGAAAATTGCCGTTGAGTTTGCCGGCGAGCGTGAAGTCTATCTGAAGGCGTAAAAATATTAATCCCGCAGATTACGCAGATTACACAGAAGGGCAGAAGGCAGTGGGCAGTAGGCAGAGAGAATGACGTTTGGTTTCCTGCTTTCTGCATTCTGCCTTTTGCCTACTGCCTCGAATCTGCGAAATCTGCGGATACTTCTTTTGGAACCCTCACTAATCTCGCGCGTGTAACCCATAAAATCTTTCCGGAGGATTCTCCTGTCATGACTCTTAGAAATGCTTTTAGTTTCATCTTCTCCCTGATTTTGACGGCCGGCATTGTGTTGGCCCAACAGGTTGCGCCGCCGCCAATGCCGTCGACGCCGCCGGGCGAGCCCGCGCTGCCAATGCCGCCCGACGGGCCGCAGAATTTTTCGTTTTTCATTTCCGGCGGCAGCTTTCTTGGTCTCTTTGCTGAGGACGTCAGCAAGGACAACATGGGCCGCTACAACCTGCGCGAGGTGCGCGGCGTTGGTATCACTCGAGTCGCCAAAGACAGCCCGGCTGAAAAAGCGGGCTTGCGAAAAGACGATGTGATTTTGAAATTCGACGGCGAGAACGTCACCAGCACCAAAAAACTGACCCGGCTTGTCTCGGAAGTCGCTCCCGATCAAAGCGTGCGACTCACCATCAGCCGCGGTGGATCAGAGCAGGAAGTTTCAGTCACCATCGGCAAACGTAATGAGTCGATGAACGCCGGCGAGGGCTTTCGAGCTTTGCAGGGGATGCCGGACCTGCGGGGCCTAATGGCTCCCGAAGGCCGCGGCGGAAATGTTTGGAAGTGGGAAGGTCCCGGACAGGGCGGAGATATGGTTTTCGCGTTCGGCAACAATCGCCGCATTGGCATAAGCACGATGCAGTTGACTAAGCAACTCGCCGATTACTTTGGCATTGCAGATGGACAGGGCGTGCTGGTCACTTCGGTTGCCGAGGATAGTCCGGCGGCTAAGGCCGGCATTAAGGCAGGCGACGTGATTACAGCAATCGACGGCGAGAAAGTTGACGGCGCCGGCGACGTTGCTCGGGGCATTAACAAAAAGAAAGAAGGCGACGTGACGTTAACGGTCATCCGCAAGGGAAACCAACGAACGATTACGGTTACGCCTAATGTGGTCAAGTCGATGATAGCGCCCGGCGCCACCCCGCAATCAGCGCGGCGCATTGTTATTCCGCGCATCGAACTCGGATCGATTCCGGAGATCAATATCTCGATGCCGAGAATCGATTTGCCAACGATTCCGGAAATCAATGTTCAACTGCCAAACAAGATGCCGAAAGTGCGCGTAATCAAAGCGCCACAACAACCAATATAAAAAGTAGGACAGGCATTCCTGCCTGTCCTTTCAACCGAAACTGGCTCTTTACTAAAAAGGACAGGCAGGAATGCCTGTCCTACTTATTGGGGCGGCAGTTTGCTCTTCCCCTCCAGCGCTTCGCGATAAGCGCCGCCAGTGATCTCGCCCATCTTGATCGCTTCGTCAAACTCCTTCACTGCTTCTGAATTGTTCTCGAGGAACCCGTAAATCCTGCCCATGGCCACATGCGCACGCGAGATTAGCGCGCGATCTGTTTCGCGCGAAGCAGCTTCGACCGCCAGCCGATAATTTGTCAGCGCTGCCTTTAGTCGTTGCGTCTGTACTTCCTCGTCAGTGGCATCGGCGGCGGCCACGCTCGACGTTTGCGCGAGTGCGAAAAAGACGCGCGGCTCGCGCGAATAATCTTTCAACAACCCTTTCAGGCGTGCCTCGGCCGCCGGGTAGTCCTTTGCCTGGAGTATTTGTTCAATCTCGCCGAGTTGTTTTACGAGTACCGCTGCCCTTGCTGCTTCAGCATCCGAGTAGACAGGCGGCTCATCAACTGCGGCTCGTGCCGAAAGGCGCGCCTGGCGTGCAGCCAACGCGCGCGTTCGTGCTGCCGCGACTTCCTTCAGCCGGTTCGCTTCGCGCGCCGGATCGAATAAAGCGATCATATCCACAAAAAAATTGCTGATGTCGAAACCTGAACTTTCGATATCTTTGAACTGCTCGGCGAAAAAAAACGCCAGCACCGCGCCGCGTTCATAATCATCAGCCAGTCGCGCAATCGTTTCATCCTTAATTGCAGCAATCGCAGCGTCAGTTTCTTTTACGATTGCGCGCGCCTCGTCGGGTTTGGCATTGGCAAGTCTGGCGCGAGCGTCCGCTGTAACTCTTTCAAGTCTTCGGGATTCGTCAAACCGCGCATCAGCGCCAGCCACCAGCGAACGCGAAACGGAAAGGAAAATGTCCGGGCTAGCCGTCGCGCCCGCTTTCTCACGTTCGGCCAGCACCTGCTTGATCTGCTCGCGCCGATCGGCGATCTCGCGATTAAACTTTAGGACCAGCGGATCGATTACGTATTGCAGATATCCACGTCGCAGTTCTGATGATGTTGGATCAGTTCCGGCAGGGACAACCGCGTAATAGTCGTCGGCGATGACGCGGAAGTTGATGGTGCCGGCCGCCCCCAACAAGTCGGGAACAATAAAGAAGTGGCGTTCGTGCTGCCGGGTAGTAAAGGCGCGCTGGTCGTTTTTCTTTTTCCCGCTCGGCACTCTGACGGGCACACGCTCGGTGGCAACGGTAATCGGCCGCGTATGCAAATAAGACAAGACTGCCTGGATCATCGCGGCGGTCGGTTGGCGTAGGCGATCGCCCTCAGCCTGGTAGGCGCGAGTGTAGACGACGAGTTTTTCTTCCATGCCTGAACGGCTATAAAACTCGCGCACCAACGGCGCAAAATCGAGGACCTCGAGCAAACTTCCCGGCAACTGTTCTGAGCGTTCCGGCGCGTCGAGCAAAGGTGGTGGCCCAAGCGCCAGCGCGAGTGAAACATAACGCGCGGCTTGATCTGCCGGTGTGGCCGGCGCCGGCAGCTTGTTGCGTTCATAGAATCTGCGCATGCGAGCGCGCAGGTTCGGGTCAAGATTGGCAAGATCTCTTTGCACCTGTGCCCGAAAGACCGAAGGCTCGGAACCCGCGGGAGTTGCATCGAGTCCGGCAGCTTCGAGCGCAGCCATCATGATGATTAAGCGCGGCTCGACATTGATGGTGACGCCATAGGTCGCCAGGTCGAACGCGGCCGGTTGCCGCTGGGCGACCGGCACACGTTGGTTGGGCGCCGGCGTTGAAGAAGTAACGGGCTTTTGCTGGGCTCCAGCCGTCGCGCAAGAGATAAGCAACAACGAAACGGGCAAGACAAATTTTTTCATAAGGACGCTAATACTCGATAACGGTTCTGCTGGTTTGTTTGGGAGATTCTAGAGATGCCGTGCACGCTTGAAACAGATGCCAGCGACCACCACACTTCAATCGTTGGCGTCGGTTTTCCTGGTGCGTTGGCGCGCTCGCAACAGCGAAGATGTTACTGGATAAGCAATAAGCGAACAAACGACGGACAAGATCATGCCGCCAATGCAAAATGGCAAAACGATGTGCCAGCTCTCGTGAAACAGCCGGGGATAATAGTCGGCCGTCAACAAATGCGGCTCTTTTAGTAGCGCCAAACCCTGCTCAGGGATTCGTAGCGGCCGACCTAACAAAAGTGCTCCTACTGCGTACGACGAAATGATGATAGGAACCAGGGTGACGAACGGATTGTTTATGAAGGTCCCGGCATAGACGGCAATCTTGTTGAAGCGAAAAAGAAAGGCAACCAGCGTGGCCAGGATTGTGTGCAGACCGAGCAGCGGTGAGAAGGCAATGAAAACGCCGATTGAAAAAGCAAGCGCCGTTCGCTCAGGCGGATCATCCAGCGCGAGCAAACGGCGAAAGGTAGAACGAAACATTCTTAAAGTTCCAGGTTTCAAGTTCCAGGTTTCTAGTTCGTCGTAGTTCGACTTGAAACCTGAAACCTGGAACCTGAAACTCTATTTAAAGCTGTTCAGCGCCTCCGCTTCATTATCGTAAGCGTCGAAGACGGTCAGGAGTTTGGTTATCACCAGCAGGTTTTGAATCTTTTCTGTCAGATTCAGAAGTTTGAGTTGCCCGCCATCGCGGCTGACGGTCGTATAGTTGGCGATCAATTCGCCGATGCCGCTCGAGTCGATGTTTTTAACACTCCTCAGATTCAGCAGAATCTTCTTTTTCCCGCCGTCAACCAGGCCGCGTATGGCGTTGCGCAATTCAATGCTGCCTTCGCCCATGCGCACCGACCCGCTCATATCGAGTATGGTGACGTCGCCAGCCTGTCTTTCCGTGACTTCGAGTTCTGCCATGTCTCAATCTCCCTTGTTAGTTCGCTTGCGAAAAAAATTCGCTCGCTTACTTAAAACTATTTAAGGCTTCAGGTTCTGTCTCGTAGACATCAAAGACCGTCAGCAGCTTGGTAATCGTCAACAAGTCCCGCAGTTTCTGCGTCAGATTAAGCAGCTTCAATTGGCCGCCATCTTTGTTGATGGCCGTGTAGCTTGAGACTAATTCACCAATGCCGCTGGAATCGATGTAGCCGACTTGCGCCAGATTCAGCAGAATCTTTTTCTTGCCTTCTTCAAGCAAGCGGCGAACAGCGGAACGCAGCGCCACGCTACCCTCGCCAATCGTGATCTTGCCGTTCATGTCCAAAACTGTTACGTCTCCGGCCTGGCGTTCCGAAATGTTTAGCTCTGCCATTGCTGCGATCTCCTTAAAACGGATTTACGATTTGTTAGTTTCACCAAAATCAATTCTATAGTTTCTTCAGCATGCGCACGGTGGTCCCGCCTTTGGGATCAGATGACCAATCAACCGTGTCCATAAAGTTTCGCATGAAGAAAATACCACGCCCGGAGGTTTTCAAAAGGTTCTCTTCTTTGGTCGGATCTGGGATATCGCCTGGATTGAACCCCCGCCCCTGGTCGTGAACGATGATCTCAAAAGCGTCCGGCGAGTTGCTCAGCTTTAGATCCACAACTTTCGCTTCGTCAAGTTTATTCCCGTGCAGCACAGCATTGGTCACTGCTTCACGCACCGCCATGTCTACGCCGTAGGCTACTCCTTCGTCGATGCCCAGGCGACTCAGGAATTCAGAGACTGCCGCGGCAGCTTCGGAAACCGAGTCGATGCGGCTTGGGAATCTGAGTTCAGTTGTCTCAAGAGTCACAATTAAAAGACATGGCCGCTCCCCAGAGCCATCGCGTGCGGATCTAGGCTGCAAAGTGAAACTCCAAAAGCTACCCGGAAGACCGAGGGTTTAACACGCTCAGCTATCGCCTGTCAAGAAGGTGCAAAACTGAATTTCGGCCGCGCTTTGTTCGCTTAAATGTTTTCATAACTATTCTTTAGAGCTTCATAGCGCGCCACTCGGCAAGGTAATATTGACTATGAGAATCAAGCCGGCACGACGCCTGACCGGTCGCTGCCACCTGCCCGGAGACAAATCGATTTCGCATCGAGCGGCGCTGATCGCCGCGCTCGCGAACGGCACGTCATACATCTCAAACTTTTCTGCCAGCCAGGATTGCGCGGCCACGCTCGGGTGTTTGGCGGCGCTTGGCGTTTCTGTTGAGCGACAGGGAACTAGGATCAAAATTGAAGGTACCGGCATGCGGTCATTGCATCCGCCTGCAGGCCCACTGAATTGCGGCAACAGTGGCACCACGATGCGCCTGCTCGCAGGGATACTGGCGGCGCAGGACTTTCCCACCATATTGGCCGGGGACGATTCGCTGAACCAGCGTCCCATGAAGCGAATCATCGAGCCACTTGAAAGAATGGGCGCGCGGGTTGTTTCTCGCGAGGGTCATCCGCCTTTGCAAATTGCCGGAGGCAAGACACTAAAACCGATTCGCTATGAATTGCCCGTTCCGAGTGCGCAAGTAAAGAGTTGCGTGCTGCTGGCGGGGTTGCAGGCGGAAGGGCGGACGGAAATCATCGAGCGTCACGGGTCGACCAGAGATCATACCGAACGCATGTTGCAGTGGTTCCGTGCGCCGATTGAGTTTGTCAGCGACGGCGACAAAGCTGAAGTGCGGACTTGCGCCGTAACTGGTCCAGCCAGGTTCTCAGCCAGGGATGTCAGGGTGCCCGGAGATTTTTCTGCCGCCGCATTTTTCATCGCCGCGGCGGCGCTGCTGGAAAATTCCGAGATTGAAATCGAAGGAGTCGGGCTGAATCCGACGCGCACGCAATTTCTCGACACCTTGCGGGCGTTGGGGGCGGAGATCGACATTGGTTCAAAGAGAGATGAATCGAATGAACCAGTCGGTGTCATTCGCGCGCGTGGCGGTAAATTACGGGAAAGCCCGGAAAAAGAATTAACGCTAACGATAAGTGGTCAATTAAGCGCCGCATTGATTGATGAACTGCCTTTGCTGGCGGTGGTTGGCAGCCAGCTTCCGGCCGGCCTGGTAATTCGCGATGCTCGTGAGTTGCGCTTCAAGGAAACCGATCGCATCGCAGCTACCGCAAAAAATCTCAAAGCGATGGGCGCGGCGGTTGAAGAGTTTGATGACGGCTTGCGCATAGTCGGCGCTGCGCGTTTGAAAGGCGCAACGCTCGAATCGTTTGGCGATCATCGCATCGCCATGGCCTTTAGCGTGGCGGCGCTCTTGGCCGATGGAGAATCAGAAATTGCCGGCAGCGAGTGCGTCGCTGTTTCGTTTCCCAACTTTTTTGAAGTACTTGAATCGCTGGTCGAGACGTGACAATTTACGTGAGATGAGGTCAGTACCACCACGC
>DNND01000132.1:21678-22370 GCA_003488005.1 Blastocatellia bacterium
CTACCGCGCGGTGGTACTGACCTTATGTCACTTGCATCTAATGGCTAAGCAGTTAATCGCAATTACCGGATTCATGGCAGCGGGTAAGACGACCGTTGGCCGGGCGCTCGCCGCCAGACTTGGTTGCCAGTTTGTTGATCTCGACGAATTGATGACTGCGCAACAGAAAAGATCGATCAGCGAGATGATCAAAACCGATGGTGAAGATCGCTTTCGCCAGCTTGAAACTGAAACACTCACTGAGGTGTTGCCGGCAAGCGATGATGTTGTAATCGCCCTCGGTGGAGGCACGTGGGCGAAGGAGCAGAATCGCCGGCTCTTAAACGAACAGAACGCTCGCGTGGTTTGGCTGGATGCGCCCTTCGAACTGTGCTGGCAGAGAATTCCGACCGGAAACGATGGCCGTCCGCTTGCGCCTTCGCGTGAAGCGGCTGAAAAACTCTACCGCGCGCGCCGCCCGGTCTACGAATTGGCGGAACTGCGGTTAGCGGTCTCAGCGGGCCAGAGCGCGGAAGAGTGCGCTAGCGCGATTACGGCCGTACTTTTGAAGTGAAAACCGACGAAAATGCGTTTGGCGCTGGACCAGCTGGGCCGAGTTCGCCACAAGCCGGTGCAGATGATTATCAAAGGCTATAACGAGCATTCTCGAAAACGCGAGATGGAAAACTGGTCATCCGCAGATTACGCAGATT
>DNND01000091.1 GCA_003488005.1 Blastocatellia bacterium
GGCGGGACGCCCGCGGTCCCAGTCAAAAGGCCCGCTCTGGAAGCGGGCCTTCTTGTTATTGATCCTTAGCTAGTTCGACGAACTTAGTCATTCAACTGCACCGAACGCAGGATATTGCGGAAAGCGCTTTGGTACGAATTGAACTCGTTACTTGGCGCGACCGCAATCATGTAAAAGAGTTGGCCGTTACGCAGCTGCGTTGTGACGACCGTAATAATTTCCGCTCGGCCGGTTGCTTCGTTGACGTTGTTGAGTGTCATTGATAAGCCGGTCCTTCCCGAAATCGTAGTGCGCTGGTAGCCGCTTTGCTGCCGCAGATTTCCACCCAAGCTATTGAGAAACTCATTAGTGCCTTGTTGCAGGTTGGTGCTTTGCGCCTGAAACACGCCGAAATTTACGCCATGCGTGAAGACCACCTGATTCTGAGATTGACCATAGGCTCCTTCCGGAGCAAACCAGACACTGTTGTTGCCGCCCAGTTCGCGCCAGTTGCTCGGCACGCTAACACGCAACGCACCGCCAAACTCCGAATAGTTCTGATACTGCGTCGATGGATATCCGACGCGCCCACCCGGCGGATTGTTCGGATAGTTTCCCGTGTTGCCGGTGTTTTCGCCATTTGGATAACGTTGACCGCTGCGCGCAATTTCCTGCATCGATGGGGCTCGGCCCATGCCACGCAAGCGCGACTGGACTTGCGCAAACTCGCGCGAGTCGCGCACCGGGTTCACGATCCGCAGGTACTGCGCTTCCTGATTAATACGCGCATAACGATTCGCCGGGCTGGGGTGACTGCTCATAAACCCGCCACCCCCACCGCCGCTTTGACGTTCGATGGTCTGAAACATGTTGGCTAAATCGCGCGGGTCATAACCTGCACGCGCCATGATCTGCGCGCCGAGTATGTCGGCTTCAGTTTCATATTCGCGACTGAACTTCAGAAAGTAAACGCCGACACCTTGCCCCGCAACCTGCGCCGCTGCTCCTGCTGGTCCACCAAGAATCTGTCCACCAATGCCGAGAATGCCGGCCAACAAACCATACTTCTGCGCTTTGGATGCCTGCGCGGTACCGTGACGCAAAGCGACGTGACTAAGCTCGTGGGCCATAACGCCCGCCATCTCGCCTTCGTTGCGCGCGGCTTCGATCATGCCGCGGTTTACGTACATTGGACCACCGGGCAAAGCAAACGCGTTGATGTCGCTGGCGTTTATCACCTTGAAATAGTATTGAAACTCGGGATGCTGAAATTCCGGCGGAATCGCCGATACTAACCGCATGCCAACTCGCGAGACATAGTTATTAGTTTGGGCGTCATTCAGCAGGGGAAACTGCTGCTCAGCTTCCGCCGCTGCCTGGCGGCCGGCCCTTACGTCATCCGCGGGTTTGTATTTGTTGCTGTGATAGCTGATTTTTGTTTGGGTGAAAACTGAAACGGGCATTGCAAAAATCGCAAACACCGCCAGCATCGCCATCACCCGTTGCAGACTGTAATAGTTTTTTCTAATCATTTGTTTTCTCCATACCGGCAAAGCCGGAACTCGAACTCAAATCGCGCCAAAGAAAAAAGCGGCCAACCCTGAGATTGTGCCGCTCTTAAGTCTTCTGGCCCAACCTCCCTGGAATAAGTGCACTCACCATATTCATGCCATTTAGGGAAGAGAGCCTTTGGCCTGGCTTCTGTTTGATGAGTTACCGCAAGCCTGCGTTCGCCCATTCTCTGTTGCCAGAATGTTACGAGACGCGAGCCAAAGCTGAACCAAAACGCAACATCGTGAGCGTCTTTGAGAACGATTTCAGTTCGAAGATTCAACAAGCTGGTCTGGCAAAGCCTCCGCGCACAAGCATTGCAATGCCAGTGCCAGAAGCACCGCCGGGTCTAGGACTTCTTAAACTCGATATGATCGTTGAACCACTGCGCCGGTTCCGACAGGGCGCTGATGTGATGAGGTTTGCCTTTAGCGACGCGAATCATCGAGACAATCAGAAATATGAACGAGGCTAATTTAAACAGCGAGCCCCCGGCAGTCGTACCGCTGACCGCGCCTACTACCGAGAAAGCCGTTCCCAATACCAAAATCGCCACGTGCAAAGCCAAACCTTGCGCCGCGTGAAAGCGCACTTTGGGTTCGCTTCGAGGAACCAGAAAGAGTTCCACAAGAGATCCTATGACTCCGAGATAGGGCGTATATGGCAGGACCGTGGCCCACTTTTCCGACAACCCGATACCGGCGACGGAACGCTTACCCGGTCTTTGCGTTATTGGCGGAGCCGTGAATTGCGCCGGTTGATAGGGCGCGGGTGGTGCATAAGTTGGCGGCACGAAAACTGAAGGATACGACGTTTCCAGCGTGGCCTTGTCATAGCGTCGTGTGGGCGTCTCTGAATAAATGTTGGCGCGCGCTTCTTCGTTAGCCGCGGAACCAACTTCGCGCGTGGCGCTGCGCACCGGCTGCGTCACTGGTCCATTGCCGCCTTCGCCCCGATCCTTTTCCGCGTTCTTCACAAAATCGGGATCGAGGGGGTTGGTATCGTATTTACCCCTTTTTGTTTCCATCGGCAGTCTCTACGATGTGTTACCTAAGATGGTTCAATCTTACTCGTCTGCGACCGCATACTCAACTTCTTCCCAGCGGCCATCAGCCTCTGAAATCTTAAATGCGCGCATCACCGGTTGTGCACCGGAAAGCCCAACAATGAAATAGATGGCCTGCGGGTAGTAGGCCAGCCGCACATCGGTCTCGGAAGGCTGCGGCTCAGTTGCGCGCGGATGAGAATGATAGATGGCAAGGAGTTGTTCCCCGCGTTCGCGCATCTGCCGCTGTGCGCCGAACAAATCTTCGGGCGCCGCTTCGTATGCCACCTGCGCATTCGCGGCCACATTGCGCAGCGGATAAAGGCTGGTTGCGCGTTCGCCGTCACCGCCTATCAGGCCGCAACACTCGTCAGGTGCGGCTTGCGTCGCAGATGCAAAAATCTCTTCAAGTTGTCGAAGAGTCACAGTTGTCATTTAGCTTGCCTGACCGACCAGTTTTGCTAAGATTACTTTCGATGTCAAAAGCATTTGAAGAAATCGCAAAAGAGGCCTCTCAACTTTCACGCGAGCAACGGCTTGACCTGGCTAGTCTGTTACTGAGACTGAACGACAGCACATCCGACACGGATGTAAGTGCTGAATGGGAACGGGAAATTCTGGCGCGCATTCGGGCCATTGATGAAAACGAGGTAGAAGGGATTTCGTTTGAGGCGGTAATGCGCGAAGCTGAAAAAGCGTCTTACCCTTTTTGTGAATCTGTGTAATCTGCGGAATCTGCGGATGACTTCTTAGCGATCTATTGCTTGTCCACGATCTTCAGGTGCAACTCCTCCAATTGCTTCTGATCAACCTCACCAGGCGCGTCGATCATTAGATCGGTCGCGGAAGCTGTTTTGGGAAACGCCATCACGTCGCGAATATTTTCCGTGCCCGCCAGCACCATCATCAAACGATCAATCCCCGGCGCGATGCCACCATGCGGCGGCGTGCCAAACTCGAGGGCATCGAGAAAGAACCCAAAGCGTGAACGTGCTTCTTCCGTTGTCAGGCCGAGTGCTTTGAAGACGAGCCGCTGCACGTCGCGCCGGTGGATTCGAATAGAACCACTGGCCAACTCGACGCCGTTGATAACCGGGTCGTAGGCTTTGGTTCGCAGTTGGCCCAACAAGTCGGTTTCGCCTCCTTCGACTGCGCGTTCGAGTAGGCCGAGATCTTCGTCGAGCGGCGAAGTGAAGGGATGGTGCATGGCGTAATAACGGTCATCGTCTTCGTGGTACTCAAACATCGGAAACTCGGTCACCCATAACGGCGCGTACGCGTTTGCTGGAATTAACTTCTCGCGCCGGGCGACCTCGTTTCGCAAAGCACCCAAACTTGCCGCCACCGTCTTTGCTTTTCCGGCAACTATCAGGACTGCATCGCCTTTCTTAGCGGCCGCGGCCGAGGCCAACGCGTTTACGCCGTCTTCACCCAAAACTTTCAGCAGCGATGAGGTGGTTTCGTCACCAAGTTTTATCCAGGCTAGCGCCGCGGCGCCATAGCGCTTTGCGAATTCCTGCAATTCGTCGAGCACTTTGCGTGAAAGTCCAGCGCCGCCCTTGATCACAATTCCCTGCACTTCTCCGCCGGCAGCGAGCGCCGACGCGTAAGGGGCAAAAGTAGTTCCCGCGAGTGCCGGCGAAAGATTCTGCAACTCCATACCGTCGATTCGCAGGTCGGGTTTATCCGATCCCCAGCGCCGCATCGCCTCGGCATAAGTAAATCGCGGAAACGGCAGCGGCAGCTCGACTCCAATCAGTTTGAAGATGCGCGCAAACAATCCTTCAGTCACGGAATAAATCTGATGGAGCGTGGCGAAACTCATTTCCAGATCGAGTTGGGTAAATTCAGGTTGACGATCCGCGCGCAGATCCTCATCACGAAAGCAGCGCGCGATCTGAAAGTACTTATCCAGTCCCGCAATCATGCAAAGCTGCTTGAACAACTGCGGCGATTGCGGCAGCGCAAAGAATTTTCCCGGCTGCACGCGCGACGGAACAATGTAATCGCGCGCGCCTTCAGGAGTGGATTTGATCAGAATTGGTGTTTCAATTTCCGTGAAGCCCTGCTCGTCCATGTAGCTGCGAATCTCGCGCAGTACCCGATGACGCAGGCGCAGGTTCGCTTGAAGCTGCGGCCGGCGCAAGTCGAGGTAACGATATTTCAAACGCAGGTCTTCACTGGCTAGCGCATCGACAGAAGAGTCGAGTTGAAACGGTAGCGTGCGCGCGTCGTTGAGGATTAAGACCTCACGTGCCTGGACTTCCACTTCGCCAGTCGGCAGTTTTGGATTGCGCGAGGCTTCATCGCGCAGCACTACTTCTCCGGTAACGGCGATTACGAATTCGCCGCGTGACCCTTTTGCCTTTGCGTGGGCTTCAGGCGCATCTTCGGAATTGAAGACGACTTGAGTGATGCCCTCGCGATCGCGCAGATCGATAAAGGTCAGCTCGCCAAAATCGCGACGCCGCGCTACCCAGCCCATTAGCGTCACGCTAACGCCCACATCAGTTGCGCGCAAAGCGCCACACGAATGGGTGCGCTCGAGATTTCCTAAGTGATCAAGCATTGTCGATAGATATTAACCGTGTGACGCATTGAGGGCCAGCGTGTGTTTGGCTGTGCCGTCTGATGTGCGGAAGGTCTGCGACCTCCGGCCACCTATTAATGAAAAGGGGGCTATGCCCCTGTTGGGGCGCAGCCCCGAAACTTTTAATTAAGCCGAAACGGTGGGGCGCAGCCCGGGGTTCCCGGCGGGGCAGCCCCGCTGGGGTGGCAGGCGCCACCGCACATCGGACGGCAAAGCCGCGCTTAAGCCTGGACTATTTCGATCAAATTGCCGCCGGGGTCGCGCACGTAAAACCTTTTCACGCCGGCGATAGGACGTGGGTCGGAAATGATCTCGACACCGGAATCGCGCAGGTGGCGCTCGGCAAGCGCGATGTCGGCAACAACATAACAAACGTGCCGGTCACTCGCTGCGTTCGTTACTTGTTCTTCAACTGATAAGTGAAGCTGAACGCCGCCGAGTTCATACCAGGCGCCGACGTTTTGCCTTGTACCAACTGGTTTGGGAAGTTCCTTCAGTCCCAGCACTGTCCCATAAAACTCTTTGGCGGCAGCCTCAGCGTTCGCCGAGACTGTGACGTTCACATGACTCAACGCGACAACGCGGAATGCCTCGGCGTTCTTTGAAGCGTTAGTGCTGGTCATTTCTTGCTCCCGGTAAGCGTCAAAAACTTGATGATCAGGTGGCGCTGCGGCTTTGCCGCCTTCCGTGCGGAAAGGCTATGCCTTTCCGGTGGTGCCCCCACTTGTCGAGGCTATGCCTCCGACGGAGGCGTAGCCTCATCGATAAAAACACGTTCCGGAAAGGCAGAGCCTTTCCGCACCGAAGGCGGCAAAGCCGCGAACTTCCCCGACACTCAACCAGACGGTGCCAAGCGCGTACACCTTAAAGAGAGGAGTGAATGAGAACGCTTTGCGTCAACTCGGTCCCCCTTATTAATAAGGCCAAGCTTCATTCAACCGCGCTCTTCAGAGTCTTTCATTGCCCACTGGTTTTGCAGACGGGCGTTGAACTCTGCCGAACGGTTGCGCGGAATGCTCAGCGTTTTCCAGTCGCTCGTATGAAAATGTTTTGCCAGAAAAACGATCTGGCCGATGTGATTCGCATAATGCATCAGTTGCCGGTTGATTGCCTGCGCGACAGTATGCTCTTCGCCGCGAATCATCACTCTAGTCATCAAGTCGTCTGCGCCAAGCGGCTCGAGCGCAGCGAATACAACCTGCCAACCTCGTTCCCAGTAATCTCGCAAATCTTTGACAGTGGTACTTGGATCAATCACAAACTCCATGTCGCGATTGCGATTTGGTTTCTCGCCATCAGTCGTCAGAAAGTCGGTCCAGCGCGAAAACATGTTGCCGGCCATGTGCTTCATGATGACGGCGACGCTGTTTCCCTCTTCGTCGAGCGTGCGGAAATACTCTTCGTCGTTGAGTTGATCCAGTGCCTTCTCCGCCATCTTCTTGTAAGCGCGCAGGCTGGCAATCGAGTCTTCAAGATAATGTTGGCCGAGTGATTCAGTCATATCTCTACACCTTGGTTATCGAATTTTCAACGCGGCGCGGATTGCTTCCGCAACTGCTTCGCGCTTCACACTTCGCTGCTCTCCGGTACGCATGTTTTTGATCGCCACTTCGCCGCGCGCGCGTTCATCGTCGCCGACCACGGTTACGAACGGAACGCCATGCTCGGATGCATACTTGAATTGTTTGCCTACCTTGTCCGCCTCGGGGTACAGGTCAACGCGCAGACCCGCGCGACGCAACTCGTTCGCGAGCGCGATGGAATCAACTATCGATTCGCCGTTCCAAATGCTGACCATAACGTCGGCCGAGTTGGAAACGACTTCAGACGGAAACATTTCTCGTTCAGCCATCACGACAATAATTCGTTCCAGCCCGAGCGAGAAACCGCACGCCGGAACATCCTGGCCCGCAAACATTCCCACCAGGTTGTCATAGCGTCCGCCGCCACCCAGGCTGCCCGCCAGATCCTTGACGTTGATCTCCATGATTGCTCCGGTGTAATAAGCCAGCCCGCGCGCCAGCGTCGGGTCCAACTTTATGCGCGCGGCAACGCCTCTGGCCTTGCAGAACTGTAGAATTTGGCGCAGGTCGTCAACTCCCTTCGCGCCGGTTTCGTTCGTGCCAATAAACTCAACCAGCCTGCCCAAAATATCTGCATTGAACGCGCTGCGGGTTTCACCGCCCTCCAGATCAAGCAGGTTTGCCGCGCGTTCGGCACCGGTGACGCCTTCGAAAAAACGCATCAGTCTCACCGCAGACTCGTCAACGATACCGCGCTCGTTCAATTCACGCGCGACACCTTCCGGACCGGCTTTGTCCATCTTATCGAGCGCAATTAACGCGTCGGCATGCTTGTCGCGTTTCACTCCGGCTTGCTCCAGCAAACCCGTGAGCACCGAGCGGTGATTCAAACGAACAGTGAAATCATTAAAGCCAAGGGTGGTTAGCACATCGCCGGCAGCCGAACAAATTTCCGCTTCCACCACCATCGAGCGGGAACCCAGCACATCAACATCGCATTGATAGAACTCGCGAAAGCGCCCGCGCGCCGGACGATCAGCGCGCCAGACAGGTTGAATCTGATAGCGCTTAAAAAATTTCGGCAGCTCGTTTTGATATTGCGCGACCACTCGAGCCAGCGGCACAGTCAGATCGTAACGCAACGCAAGATCGGCTTCTCCTGTCTTCTCATGCTCGCCGCGCTTGAGTATCTTGAAGATGAGTTGATTGCCTTCGTCGCCATACTTACCCAGCAGTGTTTCGATATTTTCTACTGCCGGAGTTTCCAGCGGCTCAAAGCCGTAGCGTTCGTATACCTCTTTGATCACACCTATGACGTATTCGCGTTTGCGAACGTCTGCGGGAAGAAAATCGCGCATGCCGCGCGGCGGTTGGGTTTTCGCAGAAGGCATGGGGCGTTCGTCGAAAGATTTTTGAATTGAAGAGCTAAAACTCGCCGCTCATCATAACCTGAATTCTTTGGCGCCCGAAGGAAAGAGCCCGAATAAGACTGGACAGCGTCGGGCTTTTGGAAATAATGCTATCAGCTCCGCCGTGGGCCACCGAGGAAACGAGCCACCTATCATGAGTTCTGCACCTGTTGCCGAAAACTTGTTGACGCCCACCCTACCGGCGTCACTCGGGATAGCGTTGCGAAATGTGCTTCTGACGTTGACGCTGACCGTAGCCAGCCTGGTGCTGGCCGGATTTCTCTGGCGCGAACAAGGCTACGAAATGCTCATTGTGACGATGGGCTGGCCGCACGTCATACTGGGCTTTGTCTTCTACTTTGGTCGCGTGATGCGCGGCGAGACAAAGGCGCGCCCGGCTTTTGTCTTGCTGGCGCTGCTGACGGTAACGCTTTGGATCATTCACTACAATTATGCGATCACCGGGCTAATCTATCTCTACTTTCTTTACCACGCGTTTCGCGACGAAATTTTCGTTTACTTGCAAACTCGCGCGCGCCATCGGCGCGGCCCGGGGGTCTTTGCGGTGGCCGGCGTAGGGCCATTGATCTTGTTGATGCTTCTGGTTCCAAAACAGCAGGACTTTCGCCAGGACCTGCGGCGCGTGGAATTGACAGGAGCGCATATGGCTGCTCGCGGCTGGACACTGACGTCGTTTAAGCCAGTGCAGAACTCCCTGGGCCGCGATTTCTATTTCCACCTGCTGGCTCCGCAAACTGCGGGACTGCGCGCCTTCACCACCCGGGCGACGACCGCTGACACACGCCCCGATGGCGAGGTGTTGGTGGGAGATCACCAATGGACGCAGGCCAGGGATCTGAGTTTTCTGCCGCATTATACCGGCGACTCAGAAACACCACCGAACCAAACGCCTGCTGCCGCTACAGAGATTCCTGTATTGCTTACTGGCGGCCACAAGGTGGGCCAAACTTTCCGGGCCGAGCGAAACAATCTGGACGGTATTTGGCTACCAGTTGATCGTCTGGAACAAACCACCGAGCCAGTGCAGTTTGTCTTTCACCTGGCGTCGCCGCCACTGCTTCCCTACTCATGGCTGGTATCTGACCTTCGCATTGTGCTGCTGGTAATTTTGAGCGGACTCGTCCTGTGGCGCCTGCTACCTGGAGGTGGCAGGAGTTCGCAGTTATGGATTTACTTGCTGGTGCTCGTTGTTGCTTTTGCCGGCACGCAAATGATTCTCAAAAGTTCGAACAATGCCGGGTATCCCTTTCCGCTGATTTTTCAATTCGTAGTCGTCTTTCACTACTGGAGCTGGTATGTTTTTTCCTTTGACAAGCTAAGCACGATCACGAGTAAGCCCCTGATGACATCACTCGACGGTCGGCCTTATGACCGCATGCTCGGTTATTTGCGACGCCGTCCCTACTTTGCGGCAACAGTCTTAGGATTAAACTTGATCTCAGCGGCTGGAGTGTTTTGGTATTACAAACTGAATGGGCCAAACCCTTTGCGTTTCGCGTTGGACTATAATTACTTTCTTTACTTCCTGGTTTTCCACGTGACGTTTAGTTTCAGTCCAAAGCCTCGCATGGCGAAATTTCCGCAGGCGCCAGCATAACTTCCGGTGGTTCCGGTTTATCTTTCATCTTGATACCTTCTCGTAAACTCCACATAATTCTTCCAAAATAGATTTAGGCCATCGACTTCTTCTTCCGTCAGCGGTCGCTTCACTCGCCCCGGAACACCCATCACCAATGACCGCGGCGGAATGACTGTACCCGGCGAGATCAACGAGCCGGCGGCAATTAACGACTGCGCGCCAATACGCGCATCATCAAGCACGATCGAGCCAATGCCAACCAGCGCGCCGTGCTCGATATAACAGCCGTGCAGCGTGACGCTGTGGCCAACCGTGACTTCATCTTCGAGGATAGTCGGGTTCTCGCCAGTGCGCGTATGGACCACGCAGTTGTCCTGAATGTTGCTGCGATTGCCGACACGAATGTAATACATGTCACCGCGCAGCACCGCGTTGCACCAAATCGACGCCTGTTCTCCCAACTGCACGTCGCCAATTATTTGCGCGCTCTGGTCAACGTAGGCACTGTCTGGGATCTGTGGATGAACTCCGCCAAATGGTCGAATCATAATTTTTCGAATAGTAGCACAGACCAATTACTGGGATCGCGGACGTCTCGCCCGCAATGAGCGCGAAAGCGCGAACGAATCTCCCAAGGGAAGAATCCGTGAAGCAGCCATGCCAGCCATGGCCAAATCAATTCTGTGCTCCTGCTTTTGGCTGTGCTAAATTGCAATCATGCTCAACCGGCAACTCTTGTCGATCATTCCCGTGGGGTTTCTTTTACTGTGCACGTCATGCGTCGGCTCGCTCTTCAAAGTAAAGCCAGCGATTGAATTGCCGCCGCTTGCCGCGAGTGCGCGCAGCGCGTCCGCGGGCGGCGTTACCGTCAGGGTCGCGCCGCTAATGACTGATGAAGAGAGCCAGGATTTGTTTGAAGCGAACTTGCCGTTGGGCGGAGTATTGCCAATTAGATTGGAGCTTGTCTTCGAGAGTGGTGCGCCCGTAGCAGTGAAACAAGCGCGTTTCCATCTCACTGATGCGGCGGGCAAGGAATGGAAGTTGATCTCGTCGAAAGCCGCGGTAGCGCGCATCCTCAAAGCGAACGACGTCTACGCCTACAATCCAAACTCGCGCAAGCAGTTTGAAAAAGAGTTTGCCGCCTACGCAATTGATCTTGCCGATCCATTGTCCAGCGGCAACGCCCGACGCCAGGGCTTTCTATTTTTCGAAACGCCGAAAAAAGAACCCGTCGCCAGTCCGGCGGTACTAACTTTGCGCGTGGACCGTCTGCCGCAACCGGTTGAGATCAAACTTAACTAGCCGCTGAACTGTCTCCTCGCCAGCTCATCGCCATTATCCCCTGCCGACAATCAACAGTGTAAACGATCCCGGCACGATCGATGGCCGCGGATGTGGTCGCTCTGCTGTGGGCGCCGGCGGTGGTCCAAACTCAGCAGTAATGAGAAACACGTTGTGCGTCTTAGGATCCAGCGTCATCGTGCGCGCGCCTCTTTGCGTGGGCAGGGTTTGCACCACACTAAACTTGTCCGGCGCGTCCTCGTGAATAACAGTTAGCGTGCCATCGCCACCATTCGGGCTAAACGCTATTTGATTGGAAGAGTCAAACTCCGCACCGTCAGCACCGTCGCCGGTAGGCACCTTTCCTACCACCTGACCGTCCGCGGTGTTGACGACGATCATCATCTTGTTGGCGCACGCCGCAAATAGACGATGATGCTTCTCATCAATTGCCAGACCGGTTGGCTCTTCGCCCGGCGCCAGCGGCCAGCGCGCGTCAACAGCCAGTTTACGGGAATCAATTCTGACGATCGTGCTCTTGTCTTCAAGGTTAACGTAGACATGGCCCTTGTCAGCTACAGCAAATTCGGGCTTGCCGCCCAGCGGAATTGTGGCCTTCACTGTCTCGCTCTTCGGATCGATTGCATTAATGTCTTCGCTGCGTCCGTTCCCCGAGAAGACGAGTTGGGACTCAGGATCGTAAAAAATGATGTCCGGGTTTTTGCCCACCGGTATCTGTTTCGAAACCTTCAAAGTCTTAAGATCAAAAACGCTGACGGTATTATCTCGTCCGTTGCTGATGAATCCTTTACCAAGCGAGCGAACGATCGCGATGCCGTGCACGCCGTTCGTGCCGGGAATGTCGCCCACAACCTGCCCCGTGTCCGCATCAGCCACCATTACGTGAGTCGCGCGCGAGATGTACAGGCGGCGCGCTTCCGGGTCAACCGTCAAACAATCCCAGCCGCCATCGCCGCCGAGTTTTACTGTCTTAAGGATTTTGTATTCGCTTGGCGCAGGCGCACCTTGAGTAAGTCTCCACCCGGCGACCGACAGGCCCAAAAGGAAAACTGAGAACAAAACGATTCCACTACTTTTGCTAAATGCCTTCATGAAATGATCTCCTTGGATAGTTCGAATGATTCCTCAGCCTACACCTAATGCCGCGTTCCCAACAACTGGGCCGCGTCCACCCGTCATGCGATTCATTCTGCGGTTGTCAAACGATTGCCATGAGGCAGATAATCGACCGTTTCCCCTATTCATAATCGACCCGGTTTTCCTTCTTTTCAATCAGGAGTTAAGTCATGAATCTCAGTCATAAGACTGCGAGGGCTGCGTTTTGTTGGCCCTTTAGTTTTGTTTTCATCATCATTCTATCTCCGCAGGTCCTTTCGCAAACTACACCAGCAGCGCCCGCCGCACAGTCAAAACCGGCGCCGCGTCCCACGACCGAAAAGAATTTCTTTGCCAATCTTCTTAAGGATCAAAAAGGCATCTGGACCGCGCCTTTCCATCTGCAACAAAGCGATGCGAAATGGATCGCGCCGCTGGGATTGTCCATGGCCGCGCTGATTGCGACGGACCGGCACACGTCCGGCGAGTTAGTGGAACATGGCGACAATCGCGATCGCTTGCGCATCAGCAAAGACATCAGTTATGCCGGCTCCTTCTATTCAACCGGCGGCATTTCTGCGTTGTTTTATCTCACCGGCCGCATGCGAAATGATGAACGCGCGAAAGAAACCGGTTTGCTTGCCACGGAAGCGCTCATCAACAGCACGATTGTTAGTAATGCGCTGAAAGGCATTTCGCAACGACAACGGCCGCAGGTGGACCATAGCAGCGGTGAGTTTTTTGACGGCGGTTCATCGTTTCCTTCCGGACACGCGATCAATTCCTGGGCGCTGGCAACAGTAATCGCTTCCGAGTATGGACCAAGACATCGGGCGGTTAGTTATGTTTCCTACGGATTGGCCACAGCAATTAGCATTTCGCGATATACCGGAAGAAGGCACTTTCTTTCCGACGTGCTTGCGGGCAGCGCGATGGGATACGGGATTGGCCGCTACGTTTATCATCAACATCACGATGCTTCGCTTGATGAGGAGAACGGAAAACAAACCAGCCGGCTGCTCAAGTCCAGGTTTTTCCCCGCTATTGCGCCCGCTTTCAGCCGGCAGTCGCGTTCGTATGGCGCTTCGCTGGCATGGAATTTCTAAGTCTGTGCTACACGGTGGCATAGACTTTCGGAAGCTCTGATAAGTTGATTGCAGTTTGATTCGGCTTAGCCCGCGGAGCGCGGCGATAGCGTAAAGCCTGGGGTGGAGCGAGACTTTGCGAGCGGAACCCCAGGTTGGCGAC
>DNND01000092.1 GCA_003488005.1 Blastocatellia bacterium
ACCCACCCGCTACCGCAGGCGGGTACTGACCTCATGCCACTGGGAACCTCGCAGCCGGGCTATTGTCATCTCTCCGCTAACAACGGAGTGTGTGTAAACACACTTTGAAACACTGAGCGATGGAGCAGTCAACGTATACGTTACCGCAAGCCTCGCTTTCTTCCTTTTCATCCGCCAGTTTCGCCACTGTTCACCGCCTGGGTTAAGATTGCCGCCCATGCAATCGTCAAACGAAGTTCTCCACCAGTTTCTCCCGAAATTGCCCCGCGCTATTTATGTCATGCTGCTTGTCCTGCTGTTCTTAGCCGCAGGTTGCAAGAGCGGCTATCAAACTGGCGCCAGTCAAAACAAACCCGCCGACAAGGGCGCGCGGCAGGTGAAGACAGCGCGCGTCGAAGAAATGCCTTTTGGTGAAACCGTAACCGCCAACGGCACGCTTGCGGCGTATGACCAATCGACCGCGAGCGCAAAAGTTGCCGGCCGGCTTAGTACTATCTCCGTCGATCTCGGCAGCGTGGTACGGCGCGGGCAAATGGTGGCGCAGGTCGAAGTGAGCGACTACAAGCTGCGTGTGCAACAAGCGGAAGCAGCGCTGGCCCAGGCGCGTGCGCGCGTGGGGCTGTCGCCTGATGGGAAGGATGATGCCGTCAATCCGGAACAGACCGGAACAGTCAGGCAGGCTCGCGCGGTTCTGGACGAGGCAAAGGTTAGCCGCGACCGCGCAGCAAAACTAGTACAGCAGGGCGTTGTCGCGCGCTCAGAGTTTGATACGGTTGATGCAACCTACAAAGTTGCGGTCAGCCGGTATCAGGATGCGATTGAGGAAATTCGTAACCGCCAGGCCCTCGTCGCCCAGCGTCGTTCGGAACTCGCGTTAGCGCGTCAGCAACTGGGGGACACCGCGGTCTATGCACCGCTTGACGGCATCGTGCAGCAGAAGCGCGCAAGCGTTGGAGAATACCTCGCGGCCGGCGCGCCGGTCGTCGATATCGTTCGCATGAACCCCCTGCGACTGCAGGCTGAAGTTCCCGAGCGCGATGCGAGCACGGTACGGTTTGGGCAAAGTGTTCGCGTCACGGTCGCAGGCGACGCGAATGTTTACCTCGGCCAAATCAAAAGATTGAGCCCGGTGATCACGGCGCAGAATCGTATGCTGATGGTGGAAGCCGACGTGCAAAATAACGGACTGTTGCGGCCGGGCGCGTTTGCAAAGGCTGAGATTGTTACCAACGACGCCAAGATGGCCATCACCGTGCCCAACAGTTCCATCGTAACTTTCGCGGGAATTGAAAAAGTCATCGTAGTGCAAAACGGCAAAGCCCTTGAGAAGCCCGTCACTACCGGGCGCCGCAATGGCGATTGGACCGAGATCGTCGCCGGCGTAAACGTCGGCGATCAGGTGATAGTCGATCCTGGGAATCTGCAATCGGGGATGGCTGTTGAAGTCATACAATAGTTTCGAGTTTCGAGTTTCGAGTTAGTTTGCGACTAGAGGTTCTTTCTGCTGCCCACGTTCGCGCACGGACTCATAGACAACAACTCGAAACTCGGAACTCGAAACTTGAAGAATGCAAAAGTTAGCTGAAATCTGTATTCGCCGCCCGGTCTTCGCCACGATGATTGTGTTGTCGTTGGTGGTGGTCGGTTCTGCAAGTTACTTCCGGCTCGGTGTCGATCGCTTTCCTTCCGTTGATCTGCCCACCGTTAACGTGCGCACCAATCTACCCGGCGCTTCCGCTGAAGAAGTTGAATCGCTCGTCACGCAACAAATTGAAGAAGTGGTTAACACGGTCGACGGCATCGATGAGTTGCGTTCAATCTCCGGACAAGGCACCTCGATCGTCATTGCCACCTTCAAGCTCGATAGAAATCTTGAATCTGCGGCCCAGGACGTGCGCGATCGCGTTAGCAGCCTGGGGCGCAGCTTGCCCGACGATGCCACGCCGCCGATAGTTCAAAAGTTTGATAACGACAGCACGCCGGTAATCACGATTGCGCTTTCGGGCGATCGTTCGATTCGCGAGTTGACTGAATTTGCCGACAAGACTGTGCGCGTGCAACTGGAACGCGTTGGCGGCGTTGGCGAGGTGCGCGTCGTTGGCGGACTGGATCGGGCCATTAACATTTGGATCGATGCCGAACGACTGGCCGCGTACCAGATTCCGGTGACCGCTGTAAACTCGGCACTTAGCCGCCAGAACGCGGACGTACCCGGCGGCAATGTGAACACGGGCCGCGAAGAATTGGTGTTGCGCACGCTGGGCCGTTACACCGATCCGCGCGCCTTCGAAGATCTGGTCATCGCAAATGTTAATGGTTCGCCGATTCGCATTCGCGACGTGGGCCGGGTTGAAGACGGCACCAAGGAACAACGTTCGCTGGCCCGGCTGAACGGCGTGCCGACGGTGACGCTCGAGATTCGCCGGCAGTCAGGCGCCAACACCATTGATGTTATCAATGGAATCAAGAGAGAACTGCCGCGCGTTGTCAGCCAACTGCCGGCGGACGTGAAGACGGAAGTGATTCGCGACCAGTCGCGCTACATCGAGGCCGCGCTGCACGAAATTCAGAAGCATCTGGTGCTGGGCAGCATCTTGGCGAGCCTGGTGGTCCTTTTGTTCATGCGTTCATGGCGTTCGACCCTCATCGCTGCTGTCGCCATTCCGTGTTCGTTGATTTCCGCTTTCGGTATGATGCGCGCGCTAAATTTCACCCTTAATAGTGTGACCATGCTGGCGCTGGTGCTGATGGTCGGCGTAGTCATTGATGACGCGATCGTCGTCCTCGAGAATATTTTCCGTTTCATTGAAGAGAAAAAAATCGAGCCGAAGGAGGCCGCGCGCGAGGCTACGAAAGACATTGGCCTGGCGGTGCTGGCGACGACGCTGTCGCTGGTAGTCATCTTTTTGCCGGTGTCTTTCATGTCGTCAATCTCGGGCCGCTTTCTCTATCAATTCGGCATCACCGCCGCAGTTGCGATTCTTGTTAGCTTGCTGGTTTCCTTCACCTTGACGCCGATGATGAGTTCCCGGCTGATTCGCGTTGACGATGCCGGCAAAGGCGGTCACAGCGCGCCCGGTTCACGTAAAGGTTTTTATCGTTGGATCGATCGGGCTTACACCGTCATGCTGGCTTTCGCGATGCGCCACCGCGCCGCCGTAACGGTGATAGCGCTCGCGGTTGTCTTGTCGAGCATTCCGCTTTACCGCGCCGTCAAGCAGGAGTTCATTCCGACGAATGTTGACGAGGCGGAGTTTGAAGTCAGCGTGAATGGACCAGAAGGCACGAACCTGGCGGTAATGAACGAGACAATGCAGGCGATCGAAAAGGACATTAGCTCGACGCCCGGCGTGCGCATGGTGTTGGCCAACGCCGGTGGTTCATTTCTGGGCGGCGTTAATCAGGGCAACGTCTACGTGCGCATTGTGCCGCACGAAGAACGTACTTTCTCGCTCGGCCGTTTGTGGACTGAGACCAGGAACGGGAGTCCGCTAAACGCATTTAGGGGAAACTATAGTCAGCAGGACGTGATGCTCGAGGTGCGCCGCCGCTTGCGGAAATATGCGCCGATGCGGACCGGCGTTCGTAATGCGCCTTCATTTAATTTTGGCGCCGGCGGCCGTTTTGACATTGACTTCAATCTGCGTGGGCCGGACGTCGTTGCTCTCGCGGGATACGCCGACGAGCTCATGAGACGCTCGCAAACGCTCGGCGGCATTGTCGATGCGGACACGACGCTTAAACTCAACAAGCCGGAGCTGCGTGTCGAGATTGATCGAGCACGCGCGGCGGACCTCGGCGTTGATAGTTCCGATATCGCTACCAGCTTGCGATTGATGGTGGGCGGCGCAGACCGTGCCTCGCGCTTTCGCGACGAGTCGATCAACGAAGACTATGACGTGCAATTGCGTCTGGATGAACGGGATCGCAGCGACGTTGCGACTATTGAACGGCTGTATGTGCCTTCGTCGCGCGGCGGGCTGGTGCGGCTGGATAACCTGGTCAAGATTAGGCGCGACACGAGTCCCTCGCGCATCGACAGGCTCGATCGCGAGCGGTTAGCGTCGGTGCGCGCTTCGGTAGCGCCGGGTTACGCACTCGCCGATCGCATTGAAGCGTTGCGCGGCGCGGCTGCCGACATGCATTTGCCGGCGGCCTATACGACGACGGTATCCGGACGCGCGCGCGAGCTTGAAAGAACCTTCACTGAATTTATCTGGGCGTTCATTCTCTCGATTATCTTTATGTACATGATTCTCGCGTCGCAGTTTGAAAGCACGATACATCCGATTACGATTCTGTTGAGCTTGCCGCTTTCGATTCCTTTTGCATTGCTGTCGCTGTGGGCCACCGGCGACACGCTTAACCTTTACTCGGCGCTGGGCATCCTGGTTCTGTTCGGTGTGGTGAAAAAGAATTCCATTCTGCAAATCGATCACATGAACAGTTTGCGAGCCAAAGGCATCGAGCGCTACGAAGCCATCATGCAGGGGAACCGAGATCGGCTGCGACCCATTCTGATGACGACCTTGGCGTTGGTGGCGGGCATGATGCCGTTGGCGCTGGGGACCGGTCCGGGCGCGGAAGAGCGGCGTTCGATTGCGGTGGTTGTCATCGGCGGGCAGACGTTGTCGCTGATGCTGACGTTGATAGCCACGCCGGTTGTCTATTCACTACTCGATGATCTGCATCACACAGCGCGCTGGCGCAAACTCGCCGGTGCGGCCGCGGGATTAAGGGGCAAGGTTGGTGCGCGGCGACGACGCGCGCGTGAAGAGCCCGCCGCAGCGGATGGCGTTGATGTTCAGGAAGATAAGCCTGACCGTGTTAGTGCGGCGGGAGATTAAAGGTAAGTTCAAGCAGTTCAGAGTACATGAAAAAGTTTGCCCTGAGCCCGCGGAGCGCGGCGATAGCGTAAAGCCTGGGGT
>DNND01000095.1:0-165 GCA_003488005.1 Blastocatellia bacterium
GAGCGCAGCGAAACCCCAGGATCATTCACGAAAAGAGTGCCGAGCCCGCGAAGCGGCCGATAGAGGTCGCGATTACGAATTGTCATTCCTCACGATTCGACTGCCGGCCGCTCCGCGGGCTTCTGATATTTTCAACCGCCGCTCCTGGGGTTTCGCTGCGCTTCA
>DNND01000095.1:478-3407 GCA_003488005.1 Blastocatellia bacterium
GCTGCGCTTCACCCCAGGCTTTATGCCGTCGGCCGCTCCGCGGGCTCTGAAATCTCACTCAGGAAACCGGCAGATGCAACGTAAACGATGTCCCCTCGTCTGGCGCCGACTGCACCGTCACGCTGCCGCCGAGCGCGCGCAGGTTACGCTCGACGAGACACAGTCCCAGTCCCGTTCCGCTAGTCGTCGCGGTAACACTCTGTCCGCGATAGAAAGGTTCGAAGACATGCGGCAGATCCTTCGGCGCGATTCCGGGCCCGCGGTCAGCAACAGTGATTTGCACTTCGTTGCCCTTCCTCCCTTGCGCGGCACACGCGCTTACACTCAACCACTTGCCTTGCGCTGCGTACTTCAGCGCATTCTCAAACAAATTCTTCAGGGCGCTTTCCAATGCGGGACCATCAGTGAGCACCAGAGGCAGATCTTCTGCAAAGTGCTGCTCGATTTGCCAGTCATCTTCTGCGAAAGGCACGGCGTACTCGGCCAAAGAGCGTTCGGCTATCTCAGTCACGTTGGTCGGTTGCAGGTCGTAAACCAGACGACCGGATTGAATACCAGCAAAGCTAAGCATTCGCTCGACCTGATTGATCAGCCGGCGCGCTTCACGTTGAATCACGTCACCGTATTGTTGCACCCGGCTCGGGTCCTGGATCGTGCCCTGCGATAAATTGTAGCTCGTCGATTGAATGACAGTCAGCGGCGTGCGCAATTCGTGAGAGACGCCAGCCACGAACTCCATCTGCTGTTGCGCCAAACGGCGCGCGCGCACCGTGGCCAAAATCAACATGACTGACGTCCCGGCCAACAGCACGAGCATCCAGAAATTCAAGCCAACGGCGTGCTGGCGCCAATATTCGATCAGCTCTTCATACGAACCGGCTTCGCTTTTCACCACTAACACCCAGGCGCCGGTGCCGCTGCCCCCTCGACCGCCGGCGATCTCAGCAAGGGGTACCCCGGGCGAGCCCGACACGATCGGTTGCTGGTCTGCCAGGGGCCGTGGTGTTACTTGAATATCCTGCGGAAGGTTTGTGTCGAGCAAGACTATGCCCGCGTCAACCTGTGCCAACGCTTCCGTCGTCACCGTTGGCTCCAGGGCATAGATCAGGCTCAAGGGATCGCGGCCAACGATTGCCGCCTGAGTACGCGCGCCAGCAAAATACCGCGCCACTAGTTCGGGAAGAAGCTGCTCACGGAGATACGCGCGATCAAATTCAAGAAAACACCAGCCCGTGAACCGTTGCGACTCCGGTAAAGACGAGGTACCCGTAACGATCGGAAATATTAAAACCGCGGTGCCTTGAAAGAACGTAAGAATAGCTCCGGTCGACAAAGGGTGGGCCAGGTTTCCGGGTGAACTTTCCCGCTCCTCCAGGACCCGGCGATAACCCATAAACTCGGTGGGCCAGTCTGCACTCTTGAATTGGTCTTCGCCGGTCGGCAGCCGTTTGAAGACGACTCCCCCCTCGCTTTGTGTGCCGACACTGATCGAGGCGAGTAGTTGCGGACGGTCAGAGTTGCTGTGCCATCGTTTGGTATTCTCGACTAGATAGGACTCGAGCGCTACAGCGTTGCTTTCATCCGGCGGTGGCCGGAAGAAAGGCAGCGGTTGCAATAGGGTAGCTCGGAAATCGCCGCGGAAGTTCCGTAGCGTTCTCTCCACGTCTCCGCGGCGTTGCCGCCGAACGGCGTCGCTCATGCGATTGATCCCGCGAAATTGAAGCAAGCCGGCGAGCACGGTGACCAGCGAGACCGCCACGCAAGCGAGCACCAGCCAATTTCTTCTGACACGTCTGACCCAATCGAACATCGCTCGCATTATAGCGATCAAATTTGGTCACCGGCATCGACTGGGCGCAAGACTTTACCTCGTCCTTACAAAACCGTGGTCAGTTTACGAACAGTTTACACAGCCACGCCCACCTTTCGTTTAGCATAGCCGTCGACACGAAACTTCAAGAGGAGAACTTATGCGTAAACTTACAATTCTATTCATACTCTTTGCCGCGACGACCGTCGCACTTGCCCAAGGGCCGCCAACAACCAGCGCCGCTCAGCCAAAAACCAGCGCCGCTCAGTCTGACGCCAAAAAGGCTTTTGAAAAACTTAAGACCCTGGCGGGTTCGTGGCAAGGTTCGATCATGGGCATATCGATCAACTTCACAATTCGCGCCGCATCGAGTGGTACCGCAATTCTGCATGAAGGGAATACCGATGGAGGGCGCCCGCCAAACCATGAGATCACTATGTTCTACGTGGAGGGGGATCGTTTGCTCGCGACCCATTATTGTGACGCCGGGAATCGGGCTCGCTTTGAGGGGAAGATGTCGCCGGACGGAAAGATGATCGAGTTCAGTTTTCTCGATGTCACTGGAAGCACGCGGGGTGGCTACCTGAAGGGCATGGTGTTCACAATGATTGACGCGAACCATCATACCGCAGAATTGACTTTCGTTATGCCAGACGGTAAGCCGATTCCGTTGCGCGGCGAATTTACAAAGACAGAATGACTGAGTCGATATCGGTAATGTGAGGGCGCCCGATACTGTCACTGATTCGAACAATAAGCCAGCCGCTGAAGAATATTGGGAGCTCTGATCAAGTTCATGGGGAGTTGGATTTGTCTTAGCCCGCGGAGCGCGGCGATAGCGTAAAGCCTGGGGTGAAGCGGAGCGGAACCCCAGGATCCCTGGAGTAGAAGGTAACAGCCCGCGAAGCGGGCGACAGACCATTCATAATCACGAATTGGGGCGTTGGCGCTGTCGCACGCTTCGCGCGCTTGGATTTTAGATGGTAGTCAACCTGGGGTTCCGCTCCGCTTCACCCCAGGCTTTACGCTATCGCCGCGCTCCGCGGGCTAAGGCAGCTAAAGGATCGAAACGATGCGTTTGCCCATATTAATAATTCACATTTGCGGTGGCGTCGTAGG
>DNND01000111.1:0-18327 GCA_003488005.1 Blastocatellia bacterium
CTACGCGTCGAAAGACTAATACCGATCCTATTCGGCTTACTTAATCAGAGGTTCCTAAAGTCTATGCTACTGCCTACTCAAACGTTGCGAGCAACTCTTCGGCGCTCGCGGTTGCTGTACCAACTTTGCCAACTACAATTCCCGCCGCATGATTCGCGAGGTTCGCCGCCTCTAACGTTGATGCGCCGGCGGCCAATGCGGCTGCCAGCGTGGCGATAACTGTATCGCCGGCGCCGGTCACGTCATAAACTTCGCGCGCGGCGGTTTCAACAAAAACCGGATCTTGCCCACGTTCCAATAACATAATTCCGCGCTCGCCACGAGTAATCAGCACCGCATCGCAATCGAGTTTCTCCTGAATCGAACGCGCCGCCTGGTGCAGCCCCTCGTCCGAATCCTGCTCAAGATTGGTCATGCGCAATGCTTCAAAGTGGTTAGGTGTAATTAAGGACGCCGGGCGGTAATGAGAAAAATTTCTAATCTTCGGATCGATTAGCACCGGAACTTTTTCGTAAGCGAGCTGCAGAATCTCGTTGAGAATGCGAGGTGTGACAACGCCCTTGTCATAATCAGAAACGACAAAAGCATCCGCGTTCCGAATGGCGTTTTTCAAACTTTCGATAATTCGCTGCTCAACCTTGCCGTTGACGGGCTTGCGATCTTCGCGATCGGCTCGCACGACGAGTTGGCTGTGCGCGATGATGCGGGTCTTCGTCGTCGATGGGCGCGAGTCGTCTACGGCCAGGTAGTCATCCGCTTGCGCACAGACTTCGCGCAGGGTTGTTTTGATTCGCTCACCCGCCGAATCGTTCCCTATCACACCGACGACGCAACCACTTCCGCCCAGGGCGATGACGTTAGCCAGCACATTCGCCGCGCCGCCAAGATGAACCGATTCGCGGCGAATATCAACGACCGGCACCGGCGCTTCGGGGGAGATGCGGCTGACGTCGCCCCAAACAAATTCATCGAGCATCACATCGCCGAGCACGACAATACTACGATCGCTCATGGCGCGAATGATCTCGCCGGCGCGCTGTTTGGTTAGTTGGGGCATGGTGGTGAAACTCGAAGCGATTATGGATGTGCTGCTTTGCGCCTTCCGTTCGTCGCGGCTTTGCCGCCTTCTTTGCGGTAAGGCTCTGCCTTACCGTAAGCCGTCCCTCTAAGTCTGAGGCTGCGCCTCGGAATTGTAGGAGGCTGGAGCCTCCCCCGGAAATGAAGAAGCACTATCGGTAAGGCGGAGCCTTACCGCACGGAACGCGGCAAAGCCGCAAAGACCCAAAGCGCAAAGACCTGAAGCCAGAAGGCGCTAGTGGTAAAAGTTCAAGCGCTTTCTCTTAAAACTCTCTCAATCGCGGCCATCACCCGGTCGACCGGCACGCGCTTAATGCATTCCGGCTGCTCAAACTTTTCGCAAAAATAACCATGACACGGCTGGCAATCCATCTCCTCCAAAACAAATTCAGCGGGAGCGCGCGCCCACGGTTGCCAGTGCGCAGTGTTGGATGATCCAAAAACGACGACTGCCGGCGTTTTCACGGCCGCCGCCATGTGCGCAATGCCACTGTCGTTACCGACAAACAGACGTGCGCGCGCGAGCAGCGCCGTCACTTCCGGCAAACTCAAATTCGTCAGCGACAAGATCTCGGCGGTTGAATGTTGCTTAAGATCGTTGACAACAGCTATCTCACTCGCCGTGCTAATCGCTACGATATTCAAATTCTGACCGGCAAGCGCATCGGCAACGCGCGCGAAGTTCGTCGCGGCCCATTGCTTGGTGTCGGAAGCCGCCGCCGGGTGAATGACGACGAATGGAGCGCCATTGATTCCCAGCGAGCGCAGGTGTTCCGCAATTCCAGCGTCCGCCGCTTCGGTCACTTCCAGATGTGTCGGCGGGCGATCGCTGACGGGAACGCCGGTCCATCCCAGCAGCGCCAATTGCTGTTCAACCGAATGAGTTTTGTCTCGCCCCCAAAGAAATGAAGACGCCGGCGCTCGATGATTGTGCAGCCGGGAGTATTGATAGGCTTCATAGCCGACTCGGTGAGTTGCGCCGGTCGCCCGCGTCAACAGCGTCGCGGTCGTGCCGCCGTGCAGATTGTAAACAACGTCATAGCGCCTGGCCCGCAGACTTGCCGCGACTCGTGCTCTGGAAGCCACACTGCCGCGCTCCATGGTGATTACGTTATCAACCTGCGGTGATCCGGCTAGCAACGGCGCCACCCAATCTTCTAACAGGATGTCGATCTCGGCGTGCGGCAGAAATCGTTTCAGCGCCGCGAGGGAAGGAGTCGACAAAACGGTGTCGCCAATCGAACGCAGCCTGACAACCAGAATTCGTTCAACTTTTTCCCAGTCCCAACGCGCGGGCGCAAGCGGTTGCGCCGAGTCTTCACCGCGCAGGCTATGCATCGCCAGATTGCGCATCTGGGGAGACTGTTCAACTATTTCACGTAAGCTATTCAAAGCTATTAGGATCGAGCAGCCTTAACTTTGCTCGGGTTGTTCGGCTTCTATCGTTGCTTCGTCGATCAACATCACTGGAATGTCGTCGCGAATGGGATAGACGCGCTTGCACTCGACGCATTTCAAGCCGCTGCCATCAGGTTTCAACTCAACCTTTGCTTTGCATGCAGGACAGGCAAGTATTTCCAATAAATCTTCACTGATTGCCATAGCAGACCTTTCACATTGCGGTTTCGCTCTTGCTCGGGAAGGACGCGCGTTTGGATGGCAAAGCTTATCACAAAGATGCGACTCGTCAGCAGCACGCAACCAAAGATTTAGTTCGCCCCGAGGCGGACAACTTCGTTAGAGGCAGCGGGCGAAAGTTGTTTGAGTTTTTGCCAAACTTGGTCAGGTTTGATCTCAACCAGGCAGGCGGGCTTGAACTCTGCCGGACCGGTGTATTTGCATTCGACGTCGTGGCAGCCGACGCATTCGAAAGTTGAAGTGAGATGCAACTGATGTCGGCCGGTCGCGCCGACCAACAGCGGATCGGTAGCGCCATAAATTGTTATTGAGGGAATGTCGAGCGCCGCCGCAATATGGCTCAACCCGGTGTCCAGACCCACCGTCGCCGAGGCGCGACTGATAATGGCTGCCTTTTCGGAAATCGAAAGTGCGGGCAGCACGATCGCTTTGTTGTTCCCCGCGGCGATGCGGACGGCGCGTTCCCGTTCTGCTTCATTGCCCCACGGCAATAGTACGGAGTATCCGTCGGCGGTAACGTCGTTGAGGAGCTCCTGCCAATAGAATTCCGGCCAAACTTTCGAAGTCCAGCTCGTGCTGTGAATGAAAACTACAAACCGTTCCGGCAAGTCGATTAGCACCGGCCCCAATCGCGAGCGATCAATGCCGTAGTCCAGACGCTCCTCTTCATACTCATAGCCCAACGCCCCGGCCAGCAATTGCCGCATACGCTGCAGAGAATGCCTGTCTTTCGGCACGAAGAATTTTTTCTGATACGCGAACTGCGCGCCCCACTCGTGAACAGCGCGACTGTCATAACCGTAGCGCGGTCCTTTAGCGAGTCGACTCGCCAGTGCGCTCTTTAGTTCGCATTGCACATCAACGATGAAATCATATTCTTGTGCGCGTACTTTTCTTAGAAAACTTTGCGGCTCGCCGCTTTTGAAAGCGTGTCGCCAGTTCTTTCTCCATCTCCGGAAAGCGCTCGGTATCACTGTCTCGACATTGCGGTGCCAGCCAGGCACCTGCGCAAACGATTCGTCGACAATCCAATCGAAACCGATTCCGGGAATAGCTCGCGCCGCGTCGCTGAGCGCCGGCAGAGTTTGGACCAGATCGCCCATCGAAGAAAGCCTGACGATTAAGACTCGCATGGAGAAAATTAGGTAGCGCCTTTCACGAAGACTTCGCGGAGGTTCTTCAGCTTGGCGGTCAGGCTGTGTCGCAGCAAATGACGGTGGAGCGCGGCGTCATCGGTCACATAATTCAGTTGCAGGACTTTGCGCGGGCCCTTGAAAGACTTGTGGCCGTGCCAGCAGTTATCGGTGACTTTGAACAGCAGACAGGTACCAAACGTTGGTGGAATCTCGGCAACATAATCGTCCAGACTCTTGCCGTTTTTGAGAATGCGCAGCCAACCGCCTTCAGCTTCCCAGACCGGATTGAGGTAAAGCAGCATTGTCAGAAACTTGGATTTCGTGTCGGTGTGTATGCGGCCGTCGCGTGAACTTGCCTGGCCGCGAACCGTGATCATGGTGGAGCGGTCGTCGAGGTTGACGTCGAACTTGTTTGCGATAGCTGCTTTCAATTCGGCGCTGTTCAATTCATCAACGAGACGCTGAAAAGTTGCGCCGCCGCTGACTTCGCTTAACGGAAAGCTGCCACGAGAATTGATCGCAGGAAAGTCCTCAACCACCTGCGCGGCATATTCGGGCCGCAAAAAATTCTCGATAACCATGAAAGGAAACGGTTCGACGTTAAGCGGCGTCTCGCGCAGCGTCTCGAGCCTGATAATGGAAAGCGGTTCGTCCATTTGTTCTACCCACAACGACGCCTAAAGAAGAGTCAATTGTATGCTGGCCCTTCTGAGGCTGTCTAATAGGCCAATCCCGGCGGCTGCCTCGGTTGACGCCCCCGCCCCACCCTTCTATGCTCGTGCGCACTCGCATGGATAACTGCCAAGTTTCAGTCTGCATCATCACGCTCAACGAAGAAGACCACATCAGGGAGGCCTGTGAGTCTGTTTCCTGGGCTGATGAAATTGTGGTGGTCGATTCCGGCTCAACCGACCGCACCAGAGAGATCGCCGTAGCATGCGGCGCGCGAGTATTTGAAAACGCGTGGCCCGGTTTTGCGGCGCAGCGAGAGTTTGCCACCGGCCAGGCAACGCACGCTTGGATTTTCAGCCTCGACGCTGACGAGCGCGTTTCGGAAGAGTTGCGTGCTTCCATCAACGGCCTCTTCTCAAAACCAGATAGTGATCTTGCCGACGGTTATTTGATTCCGCGTCGGGCCTTTTACATGGGCCGCTGGATACGCGGTGGCGGGTGGTATCCCGATCGTCAACTGCGGCTGTATCGCAAGTCCAAAGGGCGCTGGCAGGGAGCGCATATTCATGAGTCCATGAAAATGAACCCGGACGCGCGCGTCGAAATGCTGAGCGGCGATCTGCTTCATTACACGGTTCGCGACGCCGCCGAACATCACCGCATGATAGGCGAGCGTTATGCGCCGCTGGGCGCGCGCAAAATGCTGGAACAGGGACGGCGGACATCGCCTTTGAAAATCGCCACGATTGGTCCCGCGACTTTTATCCGAAATTTTGTTTTAAAAGGCGGCTTTCGCGACGGTCTCGCCGGCTTTAGCATCGCTACCTTCGCTGCCCATCACGCCTTCTTAAAGCATTTGCAACTTTGGGAATTGCAAAATCAGAAATCGACGCAGGATTCGAGTGCCGAGTGAAAAGGTCTTGTTGATTCAGCTCTTGATCGTGAAGGTGGGCTTCCACCCCAGCGGGGCTGCCCCGCCGGGGACCCCGGGCTTGCCCCCAATCTGGATTAGAGGCCATTCAAATGAGCAGGGGTAAACCACCCTTCCCAAGTTATGAAGCATCTGACTTCAATATTTATTTCTTAACATGAGCGCAAGCATCGACAAAGAAAAGAAGAAGAAGAAGATCACGCCCGCCACAGCCTGGCGCGACGCGCGCGAGTTGATTTGGGCGCATCGTTACCGCCTGGCGCTGGGAATGTTTTTGATGATTCTCAATCGACTCGTCGGAATGGTGTTACCGGCAAGTTCGAAATACCTGATCGACAACGTCGTCTTGAAACATCAAAGCGGCTTGCTGCTGCCGCTGGCGCTGGTTGCCGGCGCGGCAACGTTGGTCCAGGCGTTTACTTCATTTGCGCTCTCGCAGGTGCTCGGCGTGGCAGCGCAACGTGCCATTACCGAAATGCGCAAGAGTGTGCAGCAGCACGTCGCGCGTCTGCCGGTGAGATATTTCGACTCAACTCAAACCGGAATATTAATTTCGCGCATCATGACTGACGCCGAAGGCATTCGTAATCTCGTCGGCACGGGTCTGGTCCAACTTGTTGGCAGTTTGGTAACGGCCGCCCTTGCCCTAACGGTGCTGCTTTATCTGAACTGGAAACTAACCCTGGTTACGCTGCTGGCGCTGGGAGCGTTTGGCGTTTGCATGGCGCTGGCGTTTAAGAAGCTGCGGCCGGTGTTTCGCGAACGCGGGCAAATAAACGCGGAAGTAACCGGCCGTCTGACCGAGTCGTTGGGCGGCATTCGCATCGTCAAAGCTTATGCGGCGGAGAAGCGCGAGGAGTTGGTGTTTGCGCGCGGTGCGCATCGTCTGTTTCGCAACGTCGCCCGCTCGATGACCGCTGTTTCCGGAGTCACCGCCTTTTCCACGATCATCGTCGGCGCCATCGGCGTCATCCTGATTTTGGTTGGCGGGCGCGACATTCTTAACGGGCAGATGACGCTCGGCGACTTTTTCATGTATATGATTTTCACCGGACTGGTGGCCATGCCGCTGGTTGAAATCGCAAACATCGGCACACAGATCACGGAAGCCTTTGCCGGCCTCGATCGCATCCGCGACCTCAAGCAAATGGCGACTGAAGATGAAAACGATTCCCAACGGCAAGCGTGTCCAGCCATCGTTGGCGAGATCGCGTTTCAGGACGTGAGCTTTGAATACAACGACGACACGCCCGTGCTGAAGCATGTTTCCTTTACGGCCCCGCCGGGTTCGACAACGGCGCTGGTAGGTTCGAGCGGCTCGGGCAAGTCAACGCTGATTAGTTTGGTAATGGCATTTAATCGGCCGCTGTCCGGTGTGGTGCTGGTGGACGGAAGCGATCTCGCTTCGATTCGGCTGAAGGATTTTCGCAACCAACTCGGCGTGGTTCTGCAGGACAACTTTCTTTTTGACGGGACGATTGCCGAGAACATTGGCTTCTCAAATCCGCACGCCACACGCGAAGAGATCGTTGCCGCCAGCCGCGTGGCCCACTGCGAAGAGTTCATCAACGGCTTTGCTGACAGCTATGACACTATCGTCGGCGAGCGCGGTGTGAAGTTGTCAGGCGGACAACGGCAGCGCGTGGCGATTGCGCGCGCGATTCTTGCCGAGCCGCGAATTCTTATCCTCGATGAAGCGACCTCGAGTCTGGACAGCGAAAGTGAAGCGCTGATTCAGGATGGTTTGCAGTCGCTGCGTCGTGGCCGCACAACCTTTGTCATTGCGCACCGGCTGTCGACCATACGCAGCGCGGATCAGATTCTAGTGCTGGAAGCCGGCGAGATTGTCGAACGCGGCACACACGATGAATTGCTGGCAGCCGGCGGCCGTTATAAGCAGTTGTATGACAAGCAATACAACTTTGAGAGAAATCAATTCATCAATCCCGGTGAAGATTTCACGCCCGAGCCGGCAAAAGTTGTGACGCCGGCGCTGTCATCAAACTTGTAGTCGCCGGGGGTATCGGTTGCAAACGAAAACCATCATTAACTGCCGCATACTTGCTGTACTTGCGTTGCTGGCACTGACTGCGTCCGCGCGCACTTTTGCTAGTCAGCGCGATGAGTTGCCACGGGGCCAGGTGATTGAAAGTGTCACCACTAAAGCCGACCCGCAACAGAGTTACGCGCTGTATCTGCCCTCGGGCTACACGCCCGAGAAGAAGTGGCCCATGCTCTACGCTTTTGATCCAGCCGCGCGCGGCAAACTTCCCGTTAGTTTGTTCAAGGAAGCGGCCGAAAAGTTTGGCTACATCGTTGTCGGCTCAAACAATTCCAAAAATGGCATTCAGGTAGGCCCTGTGATTCAAGCAGTTTTGGAAGACACAAGCGGGCGGTTTGCTATCGACCCTCAGCGCGTTTACAGCACCGGTTTTTCCGGCGGGGCCCGCATCGCGTTCGCGTTAGCGGGTTCGAATCCGGGTGCGGTTGCGGGCGTAATTGCATGCAGCGCAGGTTTTCCACGTACCGCTGCTCCATCGTCGGATCTTTCGTTCGTAGTCTTCGCTACGACTGGAACAGAAGACTTTAACTATCCGGAAATGCAGCAACTGAAGCGCAAGCTCGACGACGCCAGCATGCAAAATCGGTTGGCTGTTTTTTCCGGAGAGCACGATTGGCCGCCGGCCGACCTTGCTATGCAAGCAATCGCCTGGATGGAGCTTCAAGCGATGAAAAAAGGCAGCCGCGCCAAAGATGAGGCGTTAATCGATCAGCTTCTGGCGGAACGTTTGGCCGTAGCGCGTGGCAACGAAAGTTCGGGGCAAAACTATTCTGCTTATCTTGAGTATCAGGCGCTAGCGGCAGACTTTCGCGGCTTGCGCGAGGTTAAGGACCTCGTCGCGAATTTTGAACGGCTCGCAGCGACCAAAGAAATGAAAGCCGCCGTCAAAAATGCCAGGGCGGAAGAAGATCGCCAGGGGGAGTTGGAAGTAAAAATCCAAACCCTGATCGCTCAACTGGCGGATAAGTCACGGTCCGTCGAGACGATGGCTGCACTAAAGGCAACAATCTCTGACTTGGAACACAAAGCAGAAGAGGCGAAAGACTCAAGCGACCGCAGGGTTGCGCGCCGGGTACGGGAAGCGGTGTTTGCGCAAGCTTATGAGGGAGCGAACAACCTGTACCTGCAGAAGAACTATGCCGAGGTCGCGCCGCAACTCGAAATCGCCGTGCTGCTGAAACCGAAAAATCCGCGCCTGTTTTATTTATTGGCCGTGGCCTATGCGCGCGTGGGAAATAAGAACAAGGCCATTAGCGCATTGGGTCGCGCAATCGAGAACGGCTTTACTGACCTGGCAAAAATTGAAGAGAACCAGGAATTTGAATTGCTGCGCAATGAATCGGGCTACAAGAAACTGTTAACGGGACTGAAGAAGGGCATGTGAGCAACCGGTCGAGCCGCCTATGTATTTTGAAATATTGGGCGAAATTACTGAGGTCGAGAAAATTGCCGTTGGTCTCTATTCGTGAACTCAAACGACTACGAAAGCAATGCGGCGAGGGGCGGTGGCGCAAGCTAAAAGGAGTTGCAACAGTTAAGCTGGGCAATGGTAGGATACCAACCGTTGAGTTGCATTGGTACGAAGCCCACGGCATCGGCAAACGTAAGGTTAAAATTAAGCGTTATCTGGATCGAACATCATGACCGAGCAAAAAGAGACTACACGTTTTGTTCTCTGCATCCGAAACGAAGATTGTGAGGATTTGGAGCCGCGAAAAGTTTATCAATTGGTGCCTGACGAAGCCGCGGCACTGGACGGTTACGTGCGAGTCATCGACGAATCGGGCGAAGATTATGTATATCCCCGAGATTATTTTGTACCGATTGAATTGCCGCAAGCAGCAGAGAAGGCCCTTTTATCGGCTGCATGACGGTTAATACAGCCGCCGCTGAATCTCATCGTATCTCCAAGCAAGTGTCACTCGAATTCGCAGTTCAATATCCATGCGCCTTGCGTGCGCGCTTTTCCGAAAAGCACCTGCGTGAGTGGGGCCGTCTGGGAAATCTGCATACCCGCCTGACGACCGGCGATACCAGTTCGCCGTCACCGGAAAAACTTGAATGGGTAGAGAATGCACGCGACGAAATTGAGTTGATGCAGACAGAAACTGTGGTTTGCCCGTCTTGCCCGGCATGCTTACCTGAGGAGGTTGCGGGTGAAGGTGAAGCAGTTGGCTGTCTGGGCCGCATCACCTATCCAATTGAAGCGCAGTTTGAAAAATTTCTCGCCGATCGCGTGCAACTCGTGCTTGATACCAGTGACGCTGCGGATCACCCGCGCTTGCTGCGCATACTCGTTGACGCTGAGTCGCCTTTTGATGGCGAAGCAACGAAGGAGTTGCGCCGCGTGACTACGGCCCAGGGTCTGCGGTTTTTTGAGTTGCGCCTGCCGATCCGTTTGTCTCGCGAAGCCGGCCGGTTAACTACCGACAACATTTTCGATCTGCTCGCCGGTTTTCGTTCCGAGGACAGCGGCGAAACGAGCTACGTGCGCGAACTTCCGCTCAGCGCGACGGGCGACTATTACGACTTTCTCGATCTGCTGCTGCGCAACGATCTTAGCCAATCGGAAGTGACGCGCCTGACAAGCCGCGGCCGAAACTATTCGCAGTACCTCCGCTTGCTGGCGGCAATTGAGCGGGCTGAAGCTTTGGACGCGCGCCTGCTACTTGACTAGCAAATAGGCCCTTCGCGGCTCGGCCCGCCGACCGTAGTGGTATTCATTTGTTAGTGCAAAGTCGCCCTTATCCAACTGCATTCGCCCCGTAAGGGCGAAATGTTTATAGCTTGTGCGTAACTCTTTGCGCTCGGCGCTCCGTAGGTGCGCGACGTGAATGATTTACTGCCAAGAAGTCCTCCGGATATTGCGCTCCTAACGGAGCTAAGTACGCTAGGGGTGCTAGTTCCTATAAACATCTCGCTCCTCTGGAGCGAAAATTTCCAATCTGGCACTTCAACTTTTTATTTCGGTTCCGCAAAAAACTGACGACCAACACCACCTTATCTCTAGCCACCTTTCGTTAACACTGATTTAATGTTGCGTTCACTTGGGCTTAAGGCGATGGTTGCATTGTCGTGAGATCGGGTGAGTTTTCTCGAAGATTCTCTTCAAAAAGGACGTGCATCATGCGGCTGACATTCAGACCGAATAACCAGATCCGTTTGTTAATTATTTTTTTCTGTGCCCTGTTTGTCATTGGAGCGACAGATGTGCGCGCGCAGAAAGTGGCAAAGAGGCATGCGGCCAACCGGTTTGAGGTTGCGGTTAACTCGCCGAAAAAAACGACGGAACCCGCTCCGGAACTCAAGCCCGAAACTGCTGATGCAAAGATCAACACGCTGGAGCAGATGCTGGTCGAACAGAGTCAGCGGCTCGATCGCTTACAGCAAACAATTTCCGAACAGCAGGAAACGATTCGTCTGCTCGCCGCCAAAGTAAACAGTAGCGAAGCGCCATTATCGACCTCGGCGACCGCGACGGGGCAAGCCGGAGTTGCGCAGCAAACGGTTAAGACGCCAACGGTTGACGACCGTTTGAAAACCGTGGAATCGCGCCTTTCGGAGTTGAGCGCAATCAAGTTCAGCGGTGATATTCGCCTCCGATCCGAATCCATCTTTGGACAGTCGAACAGTCTCGCGAACGGCGCTAACCCGGCGGTGCTCGGCAACGATTTGAGTCCGCGACACCGCATGCGCCTGCGCGCGCGACTGCAGATGCGCGGCTCGATTGGCAAGGAGTTTGATTGGGGCTTGCGGTTCGCCACCGGCAGCCTTGCCGACAGCATCTCGACCAACCAAACCATGACGGATTTCTTCAATCGCAAACCGTTTGCACTTGATCAAGCCTTCATAACTTACAAGCCGCACAGTGTGCCCGGACTGAAACTTCAGGGCGGCAAGTTTGAACCGCCGTGGACTTTCACCGAGATGACCATCGATAACGATCTGATGGTTGAGGGGTTCAATCAATCCTATTCACGCGGCTTCAAGAAATCGAAACTTAAGGACGTGACGATTGTGGCGTGGGAACTACCATTCCTCGAACGCAACTCGGCTTTTGTGCGCAACAGCAACGGCACCGTTAACATCGACCAGTCACGCCGCGGCGGACGCGACCTCGCGTTGTTTGGAGCACAAGCACGCGCGCGCTTTGAACCCAACGAGAAGGTGGCGCTCAATCTTTCAGTGGCAGATCTTTTCTATTCGGGCACGCAGTTCATCACGCCGGTGCAGGTTTTCGGCAACCAATTGCAGCTTCCGGTGACCTTTACCATTCCCGCAAACGGGGCAACGCCGGCGCAAACTATCACGACGCAGGTTTCCATTCCGCGCGAACTGTTGGTGGCGGGTAATGGCAATCTGGGAATAACTAATGCGAGCAATAACGCCACGAACCGCGACGGGCATTTGTCCTCCGGTTTCAATCTCGTCGACATGATGGCGCGCTTGGAACTGAAAAACAGTAAGCGTTTCCCGGTGGCCATCGTGCTGGACTTCGTCACCAACACGCAGGCGCATGATGTAGTTGTTGCCGGACCAACCGGCGCTGACGTGCTGTTGCCAAACCACGAGAACAACGGCTTCTGGGGCGAGATACAAGTGGGAAAAACAAAAGATCGCGGCGATGTTCAGTTTGGCTATACGTTCCTGCGTGTCGAGAAAGATGCGGTGCTCACGCCGTTCAACTTTTCCGACGTGACGCAACAGTCGGACATGCGCGCACATCGTTTACAGTTTTCCTATGCCGCCGATCCGCGCGTGACGTTCACAGTTACCGGCATTGTTACCGAACGGCTGAATGGCTTGCTTGGTCCATTTGCGGCGACGCCAGCGGGCTCTTCGAATCGCGCTACCACGCGCGTGCAGTTTGATACGGTACTGAAGTTTTAGCGATAGCGATAACAAATATTAGCCGCGGATTAACGCGGAGGCGCGCGGATCTGAAAACAAAATAGATCGCTCGACATTGTAGGTCCGACGGTCTTTTCGGATCTGGGTGTATCCGCGCAAATCCGCGGCTGATTTTTGTTCGCGCTGTGTTAGTCTACCTGACCAAGCACAGTGGTCACCCAGGTCGACAAGCGCACAACCCGGATCCGAAATCGCGCGCGCAAGATGCGAACGCGGGTGCGCGATACCCGCCGCGAACTCGAGCGTATCGCCAGCACTCCCACTCTTGGCGGCCTTTTCCTTTCACTTCTAAAAATCGGCATCGTTGGCTTTGGCGGCGGTTACGCGGTCATCTCGCAGATCCGTTCGCTGGTGGTCCATCAGCGTCGTTGGCTTACCGAGCAGGATTTTTCCGCCGGCTTTGCGCTGGCGCAAAGTTTGCCCGGAACAGCCGCGGGCAACACTGCGACGTATGTCGGCTTGAGACTGCGCGGCTGGCGCGGTGCCGTCGTGGCGATCACCGGCTTTATTCTTCCCTCAATGTTGATGATGATTGTGCTGGCGATTCTCTACCGGCACCTGCGCTATCTGCCCGACACAGATCGACTGTTTCGCGGTTTGAACGCAGCTGTGGTAGCGCTGGTGATCGTTACTGCCTGGCGCATCGGCCGCAACACACTCTACAAACCATGGCAGTGGCTGCTGGCAGTTCTTTCCTGTCTGGTCGTCGCCTTTTTTAGTGCAACTGTGCTCGAGGTTGTGCTCGCTGCTGGTTTGGTGGGCATCTTTATCGATTCGTTCGCGGAAAAGCAACTACGCAAACTTGGACAACTTCAGGGCGTCGCGTCGCGGCGCAAGCGTATTTCCGCGCGCGTCACTTTACAGCGACGTCGCCGGCGCATGCGCGACACTCATTTCGTTGGCGGCTATCTGACGCGAGCAATGGCGGAAGAGCGCGTTCGACAGGCCGAGCTCGCCGCCGCGCGAGATGAAGAAGCAGAACCGGAAAAACCAAGCGGTGGTGTAACCAAACTGCGCTCGGCGGTTTTGTTGGGCGCGTCAATGCCAATCTTCGCGAAAGTCGGACTGTTGCTGTTGCTGTCGACGATGTTCCTGCGCATGGGCGCGGTCACTTTCGGTGGCGGCTTTGTAATGATTCCTTTGATCGAAGCGGAAGTTGTCGATGCGCATCATTGGCTGACGCATCAGGAGTTCGTCGATGCCGCGGCGCTGGGACAGATCACGCCGGGTCCGGTTTTGATCATGGCGACGTTCATCGGTTATCGCGTGGCCGGAACGCTCGGTGCAATCGTGGCGACGATCAGTATTTTTCTTCCTTCGTTCCTGATGACTGTGGTGGCGGGCTCGTCGTTGGGGCGTTTCCAAAACAATAGAATTGTCCAGTCGTTTTTGAAGGGCGTCACGCCTGCAGTCGTTGGGTTGTTGGTGGCGGCCGGCATTAGCATGGGCCGGGCAGGTATTCACACCTGGGCCGGTTTGGTCCTCGCTCTCCTCGCCGGCTTTGTGCTGATTCGTTATCGACCTAATGCAATTTGGGTGATTCTCGGCGCCGGAATAGTGCGATTCGTGATCGGGTTTTTCCTGCCCTGAATTAATTAGCCGCGGATTCACGCGGATAATCGCGAATCTAAAAAACATTCTCTTTGTAGTTTCATTTCCTTTCAGATCCTCGTTCATCCTCGTAAATCCGCGGCTAATCAACGTTCACTGACATACTCACCAGCGGCCGTGCGCTTCTGCGCGCGCAGCCGCTCCGCCAGAATGCGATAAAAACATTTCAGGCAAAGTCCACACGAATCCTCGCTCGCGTGGTTGCGAATCTTCACGCCACAGTTAACACACAGCACTTTGAAATCCGTAACACTACCAGGTCTCGGCTGATCCATTCTCGTAACCTCCAAAACCATTTCCGGAAACCGTAGTGTCGGCAAGTTACACGTGCGTTGTCGCGAGATTAAATGGAACTTAAATGAATGAATCCTGAAGGCGCGCCTTAACAAACATTTAAAGCGCAATTCACAGCGCCTTAACCTCACACGATTACCTTCTGCTTTCGAACTTCCTGAGCGCCTTTGGCTACTTAAGCAATCGACCCAGAATTTTTTGAGAACGCGAGAGCGTTTCAAAGACAAAACGTTTCCCAACAAGGACACTTCCATGCACGAGAACACTATTCACTTACGTAAACAGTTCCTGTTTATCGCGCTGATACTTGTGGCGGCGTCGCTGCTTCCCGCCAGATCGTCCGCGCAATCCGGCCAGGCACGGATCGCCGGCTCAGTTACGGATATCAATGGAGCTTTAGTGCAGGGAGCTTCTGTAGTTGCGCGCAACGAACGCACCGGAGAGGAGCATACAGCGATTACTGACGAATCGGGCCGCTATCTCATTGCCGCGTTGCGGCCCGCCGATTACTCGGTCACAGCGAGCTCGCTGCATCTTGGCGTGCAGGCTAGTCACATTCAACTGCTGGTGGGACAGGAGGTAAATCTTCCACTGACACTTCACCCGGTGGGAATTGACGCAAAGGTGGATGTGGTAGCCGGAACAGATGTGCTCGTCGACACCAGTTCAGCAGCGATGGGCGCGAACGTGAACCCGCGCGAAGTGGAAGGACTTCCGATCAATGGTCGCCAGCTTTCGCAGCTTTACCTGCAAGCGCCTGGCTCGGTCAACAGCGGTTCCGGCACGTTCGGCGACATTCGTTTTTCAGGCCGGGCCGTGGAACAGAACGCTATCCGCTATGACGGCATTGAAGGCACCGCAATCATCGACAGTTCTCCGGGAAACTTGAATGGCGAGATCCCGACGCCTTTCCGTTTACAGTCTTCACTTGAGAACATCCAGGAATTTCGCGTCGACTCAAACAACTACCCGGCGGAATACGGCACCGGCACCGGCGGACAAATCAACGTGCTCACCAAGTCAGGCGGTAAAGACTTTCACGGCTCAGTTTTTGAATACTTTAGAAACGACAAGTTGGACGCCGCCAATTTCTTTGACAACATCATTGGCCAGAAAAGCAAGTTACGTTTGAACCAGTTCGGCGGTTCAATCGGTGGTCCAATCAAGAAGGACAAAGCGTTTTTCTTTTTCTCATTCGAAGGATACCGACTTCGCGGCGGCATCAATTCCATCGAAGCTGTGCCGGGGTTGGCTTCGCGCATCTGTGCGGCACCGTTGGGCACGGGTTCGATCGCATGCAACCCCGCCACGGCAGCGCTGATTCCAGCCTTCCGAGCGCCCGGCGCCGTGACCTTGCGCACCGGTCCTGATCTTTTCGACACGGTTCAACTCCAGGCAAATAATATCGTTGACGAGAATACGGCGGCGCTGCGCCTCGACTACAGGTTCAACCAAAAGCACTCGGCCTATTTCCGCTTCTTCCGCGACCAGGGGTCGAACTTGCAGCCCGATGGCGTAACCGGCCGGCAAATATCGATTAGACAAGTGCCGCAGAACGGAGTCTTTGCTTTGCAGTCAATCTTGACGCCGACACTGCTAAATGAATTCAAGTTGGGTTACAACGCCGCCTATTCACGCATCATTGGCGTTGCGCCGACTGTCAACGGCATCGACTTGTCGAATCTTTCGTTCAACATTTCGGGCAGTGTTGCCGGTTTTGCGCTACCGGGTCAGGGCTCGAACGCGGGTGTGGCGACGCCTGGCGGGCTGATCCGAGCGAACAGCGCACAGAACGGACGCGGTCAGCCATACACGCCTTACTCGCTGTCGTACATCGATAATCTGAACTGGACGCGCGGCAATCATTCTTTCAAGTTAGGCGGCGAGTTGCGCCAGATTCACTTGTACACCGACCGGCAAGGCGGCATCACTTACACCTTCGCGAGCATTAACAACTTTCTGGCAAACGCGGTCCAAACCGTGCAGTACCTTGGCGATTTGTCTGCGCCGTCGCCATTCTTTAACAACTCGACTGGCCCGGCCCAGGCTCGGCAGTCGTACTACATCGGTTACGCGCAGGACGAGTGGAAGATCAAACCTAACCTGACCCTGAACTACGGCATGCGTTACGAGTACTACACGCCGTTGCGCGAAGCGAACAACCGACAGATCCTGTTCGACATCGTTACCGGGCAGTTGCGCGATTCGAGTCAGGTTCCGTTGAAAACTTCCAAGACTAACTTCGGACCGCGTGTCGCCTTAAGTTGGTCTCCGAATCCGACCGGCACGGGTTTCTTCGGCGGTGGGAATACTGTGTTGCGCGGAGGCTTTGGTATTTACTACGGCCCGGGTCAGACGGAAGATCAGATTCAACCAATCGAATCCAACCGCATCAGTTCCACACTCAGCAACGTGACCTTTCCACAGGACCCGGCAGTGATTGCGGCCGCGTTCCTGGCTAATCCGAATAACCGGCAATACCAGCCGCGCGCCTATGCGCCCGAGTACACGATTCCTGAAAAGGTTTATCAGTACAGCGTGTCGGTGCAGCAAATGTTGCCCGGCAAGATGATATTGACGGCGGCCTACGTCGGCTCGGAAGGTCGCAATTTATTTTTGCGCAGCGTTGCAAATCGCATTCTGCCCGGTCAGACGGTAATTGCCGACGGCACCACCCTTCCATCAAGCTTCGGCGTGATCAATCGCACCAACGGCGCGGGCCAGGTAATTGCAGTTAACACGGTCCGCGAGTTCTCAATCGTTTCCGGCACGTCGTCTGTGCAAAATCCTTTCGCTGAAATTGACGACAAGACCAGCGGCGGCCATGACACGTACCGGGCGCTGCAAATGTCGCTTGCTCGGCGCTTCAGCACCGGACTTACTTTGAATTCGCAGTACACATTCTCACGTTCATTCGGTAACACTTCGGGTTCCAACGAGGCGCGCACCGCCGCAAACAATGCGCGCGCACTATCTGAGTTTGACTACGATAATGGCTACAACAATTTTGACGTGCGCCACACTTTCAACCTGAGCGCTCTTTACGATCTGCCATTCGGTAGCGGCCGGAAGCACGATCTCGGCAGCGTTGGCAATGCCATTCTGGGGAATTGGGAGATTGGTACCATCCTCAACGGGCGGTCAGGACTGCCGCTCGAGATTGGAATAGTGCGGCCTGACGTTGTTATTCAGTGTGCGCGGACCGGTGGCTGCATTGTTCCAACTGGCGCCGCGGGTGCGATTACTACCTTTGCGAACGGCTTTGTCGCTCAGTTACCGGGAACAATCAATGCGGCAAATCCGCTGCCGCCAGGATTCATAGCGGTCGTCAATACTCCCAGCGGCGGCGCCTCGCGTAACGTGCGGCGGCCGGATCTCGTCCCGGGAGTGAATCCATATTTGTCCAACGATCGACTTATTTTGAATCCGGCCGCATTTACAACTCCGGCGCCCGGTACGTTCGGCAACGTTCCCAGAAACTTTTTGCGTGGACCAGGCTTCAAGCAATTTGATCTGGTTTTGAACAAGCGCATCAAGTTTTCTGAGTCAACCAACCTCGAATTCCGGACTGAGATTTTCAATGTCTTAAATCACACGAACTTTGACATCCCGGGGTCGCGCTTGAATCTGGCCTTGCCGGCTGTAACTCAAGCGGGCGGTCTTTACACAGTTAGTACCAGCAACGTGGTCCAGCCGGGCCAGGCTTATACACAAGCGGCGGCTGGTGGAACGTTTGGATTGCTGCGGCAAACTGTAGTTCGTGACGTCGGTCTCGGTACCAGTCGCCAAATTCAATTCGCGCTCAGGCTCAATTTCTAGCATGAGCAGAGGTTCATAATTCAAATCTTGTTTGGACCCAAAGAGCGGGGGCATGCCCGCCTTCCCGACCTGGAGACTCTGTGACTCGCTTGTTTGATCTTTGCTTGAAAGCCTATCCGATGGGATTAAGGCGCTCAGCTTTCATCGGCTCATGGTCGGGAAGGTGGGCATGCCCC
>DNND01000111.1:18619-19394 GCA_003488005.1 Blastocatellia bacterium
AGGTGGGCATGCCCCCGCTGTTTCGCTAGCACTCAATCTTGAGGGGTTCATATGTCGACCACGGGAATATCGCTGACTGAGCAGAACACGCGGCCGGTGGCGGGCGATGTTTATGACGATGGCTATCTGCGGGTTGAGCATAAATATTATTACGCGGCTTGCGGCGGTGAATCAATCAAGCTGGCGCGCACGGAATTCCTAATCTTGTCGCGGCTTGCTCGCACCACTGAAAGAATTGTTAGCGCGGAAGAACTGTGGCGTTACGCCTGGGGAAACGATAAGCCGCTGAATACCGAGAGTCTGCACGTTTACATCTACCGACTGCGAACCAAGCTTGCTAAGTACAACTTGAGAATCGATACGATGGTTAACGTAGGTTATCGATTGCTATTGCGCGAGGATTCGCCGACTTGAGTTTTCGTTACCAATCCAACGTTTCATTACTTCAAAGTTAATACTGGGACCGCCGGGCATACCGCCCGCAATAAGCGCTCAGCGCGAACATCTCGGCCACTCAACCATGTTTGGTGACACAGCAATGCCGGGCCGGACGACGGCGGTCAAGTTGATCAATAGCCGCAGCTTAACCGGATGTTCAGATGATGTTCAGACGGATGTAACACTCGCCGCTTAGATTTAGCCTTCCTTCGAACTGTCAAAGTGATTTTAGGAGCCAACCAGATGACCCTCTCGAATAGAGTCTTACGCACCGGATCTTTTATTACCGTTCTCGTCATTGCTGTGTTTGCCTTCGCCTGCAGCGGCGCCTCGGGGC
>DNND01000111.1:19688-19856 GCA_003488005.1 Blastocatellia bacterium
CGCCTGCAGCGGCGCCTCGGGGCCCGGAGGCACAGGCGGGCCGATAACGTTGCAAGGCGCGGGCGCGACGTTTCCCAATCCGCTTTACCAAAAATGGCTGAGTGAATACGGCAAGCTGCATCCGAACGTGCGCATCGATTATCAATCGATCGGATCGGGCGGCGGCAT
>DNND01000111.1:20161-20514 GCA_003488005.1 Blastocatellia bacterium
ATCGGATCGGGCGGCGGCATCAAACAGATTCAGGCGCAGACAGTGGACTTTGGCGCGTCGGACGCGCCGATGAGCGATGCGGATTTGAAAGCAGCGCCCGGCGAACTTTTGCACATTCCGACTGTTCTGGGCGCCGTTGTTGTCACCTATAACGTGGCTTCGATAACCCAGCCGCTTCATCTTTCTCCCGAGGTTTTGGCGGACATTTTTCTCGGCAAGATAAAAAAATGGGACGACGCGAAGATAAAACAAGACAACGCGGGCGTGAATCTTCCGGCAGCCGACATCACGGTGGTCCATCGGGCCGATGGCAGCGGCACTTCGTACGTATTCACCGACTATCTCTCGAAAGT
>DNND01000111.1:20810-21172 GCA_003488005.1 Blastocatellia bacterium
TTCACCGACTATCTCTCGAAAGTAAGTGCGGAATGGAAAGAAAAAGTTGGCACTGACAAGTCGCCGAAATGGCCGGTGGGCCAGGGCGGCAAAGGCAACGAAGGCGTTACCGGGCAGATCAAGCAACAGCCAAACACGATCGGTTATGTCGAGTTGGCTTACGCAGCGCAAAACAACCTGCCCGCAGCATTGATTAAAAACGCGGGCGGAAAGTTTATTGCGCCATCGATTGATGCAGTCACGGCAGCTGCAGCTTCAGCTTCGGCGCAAACACCGGACGACTTGCGCGTGTCAATCACAAATGCCGCCGGCGAGAACGCGTATCCGATTTCCAGTTACACCTACATTCTCGCCTACAAAGA
>DNND01000111.1:21466-21702 GCA_003488005.1 Blastocatellia bacterium
ACCTACATTCTCGCCTACAAAGATCAAAAGAACGCTGAGAAGGGAAAAGCGCTAGTCGATTTCCTTTGGTGGGGAATTCATGACGGCGAGCAGTTTGCCAAAGACTTGCAATACGCGCCGCTGCCGGCGGAGATCGTGAAGCGCGCGGAGGCAAAGATTAATTCGATAACTTCCGGCGGCCAGCCACTGCGGTGATGTCAGCCCGCGAAGCGAGGCGTTAGCGTAAAGCCTGGGGT
>DNND01000026.1:0-1433 GCA_003488005.1 Blastocatellia bacterium
TCCGCTTTGGGTCCAGGCTGTGTAAAAACGCGGATGTTTAAGGTTAGCTGGGTGTTTGCCGTCGCCACGGGTTTCAGTCTAACGACGCGGCAATCTCTGATAGGGGCGCGGCACAAATGCCGCAGTCATCGTTTTTCTTGTCGCTTCTGTTAATAAGTGGCCTGCGCTGACCGAAGTTCTTGCCAAAATCGATATGATCCTCCCATTGCAGGAGGCTCAAAATGATTATCGAAGTAGCTTTGTTTCTCTTGTTTGTCGCTATCGCCGGTGCCTTCGTCGTGAAAGCCTACGAATGGCGACAGGATGTGCTCTACGGGCCTTACATCAGGCAGAACGACTGGAAGAAGTAGGCTCAGCGCCCGCGATCCGGCCCAGATGTGCTGGCCTTCACATAGTTCGGCGGTATCCGTTTAACCGTGTGACCAAGCGCTGCAAGCTCGCGGCCGCAGTGGTGGGCTGACGGACACGCATCGATCCCGATCAGGCATGGCGGCAGCTCGCCGAAGTACTCCAACACTTTTGCGCGACTGACGCGTTTGCGGATCACAACCGCGCCCGCAACATGAATACAGACTTCGCAATATCGAGACCAATCGTGCTAATTTCGCCTGTGGACGGCTCAAGCCGCTCGCATGAGAGCACTCACGCGGCGGCAACCATCTCACATCGCTCGTTCGCGTATGGAGTGACGTGCAGCTCTTCGTCATAATCCGGGCTGTTAAAGTTAAAATAGTCTTCGAGTTCGGCCACGGCGAGACGGTCCCACCGTTCGGCTTGCTCTAGAAGAGACCACTTTTGAAGAGGTCGAAACGCTGCGGTTTGACGATACAACGAAGCTGTTGCCCGATATCGGCGCACTTTTTCCAAGATGATTTCCCCACTGACACGCATGACTTTATTTCCCTCCGAGATCTCAGGATGATGAGCAGAACGATTTTCCAATTGGTTACCGGCGTTGACAGAGCTACGGAATAGTTTCCGAACTGTTGAAAGTGGGCTGAGCCAGCCTCGTTTCATTCGGGTGAGCGGCCGTTACGGGTCGGGAGCGGGGATTGGTGTGATTTTTGTCCATCAGAATTTCGCGGGACCAGCTTCCGGGCTCATTCCTGTAAACGAAGAGCAGATCAGCGATGTCTCGACAGCCGCCCGAGCAACGTTCGGGCAAGTGTCTTGGACGGGCCACCCTCTCCGCTAGCGCCAGAGCGCCGGCCATCGTAACGGGCGACGGAGAGACATGGCCGTTGGTCTTGAAAAGCGTTCAGTCATCAATCACAAATACCCCGCAAGGATGAGCCCGAAGCCGGACAGCCGTTCAGATCATGCAGGTCTCCTGCACAACTATTGAAGAAATGGTGTTGCAATTGGCAGAGCTTGATAATCCACCGCATAGGACCGGCGCATCTCCTGCAGCCATTATCTCACATTACGATATG
>DNND01000026.1:1703-2943 GCA_003488005.1 Blastocatellia bacterium
GCTGGCGATAGTTTGTGGGATGCCCAACGACGCAAGCTCGACCACCACATTCAGGCATCCGGCGCGGCGACCGCGAAGCGCGTCCTCGACATCGGGTGCGGATGGGGCGCGCTGCTCCGAAGGTTATCCGACCACTGGGGTGTGGAGAATGCTGTGGGGCTAACGCTCAGTCCGTCGCAGGCAAACTTTATTCGCAGGATGCCGCGAAAAGGCCTGGAGGTGATTGAGCAGGACTGGCGCGACCACAGACCGTCGGCCCCATACGACGCAATCATTTCGATTGGCGCATTCGAGCACTTTGTTCAAAAGGGTCTCCCAGCATCGATTAAGCTGAGCAGCTACAGGGAGTTCTTCGATACCTGCGGCAGAATGCTGAAACCTGGAGGGAAGCTGTCACTGCAGACAATCGCCTACACGCAGCCGACTCCGCCGCATCCCTACCTGGAGCAGACGTTTCCCGAAAGCGAACTACCAATGATATGGGAGCCGATCGCTGCGGCTGAACAAAGTTTTCGTCTAATCATGCTTCAAGATAACGGTGCTGAGTATGACAAAACGATCCAAATTTGGGAAAAGAACCTGAAATCGAATTTTGACAGGGCGATACAACTCGTCGGCGAGCCTGCCGCGCACTCGTTTCGGAGGTACCTGCGGCTATCTAGGATCGGATTCAAACATGGCATCGTCGGACTTTTGAGAATGAGCTTTGTGAAGCGGGATTGAGCGTCCTAACCAAAGCGTACTTGATGCCGCTGAAGCGATATGGCGTTCACTATAGACCGCTTTGGGGGGCCACTCCCCTTGTGTGGGGGGATGGAACAGCAGCACCCGAAAGCCGTCAGGGGCTCGGCATCAAAGCCGCGGCGTCAGCTTGCGCTTCTGGATCTCGCAAGAGCGCCAGGGGGTGGTCTCATGGTTTGAATTTATCGATTTCCGCTGCGATATCGTCGTCGGTAGCCTTTTCGGCGGCCACCAATTCCTGGGCAAGGCCGCGCCGAAAATCACGCTCCGCTGTTTCCATCAGCCCGGCCACCAAATCTTCTGGCACTCCGTCGATCGCAGCATCTTGATAGACTTCGGAGTCGACTGAATAAGTGAAGCCATTTGCCGGGATGCCCTCGACGAAAATGCGAACCTTCCAACCGTTTAACGTCGGGATCGCGCGAACTTCGTAGACCTTGCCGCCGTGTTCGAAGGTCGTGGCCTTTTGCATTGCACTCTCCAATTGCCATGGCGGACA
>DNND01000031.1:0-45393 GCA_003488005.1 Blastocatellia bacterium
ATTTGCGAAAACGCAAGATGAATGGTTTCTTAAGCTTCGAACTTTAACCTTCAAATCAGAGAGAACCTGACTGGTAAACGAAAAATCCGAAATCCGAAATTCGCAATCCGAAATTCCTATGAGTGACCCGCTAATCGCCCGACGTTGTCCCTGGTGTGGCATAGCCATTCGCGAACAAGCGTTCTTTTGCCCGCAGTGTGGTAAGGACCTGACGCAGTTGCATCCGGACTTTAGCGCGACGATTGTCGAGTCGGCCCCTCCGGAATCAAAGCAAAGAGATACCGCTGAACTAATCGCTCCGGCTGTATCGGACGAGCCGCCAGCTAAAACTGCACCGGCCGCGTCCGCCCCGGCAAAGAGTCGCAAACCTGCGATCGGCCAACAGGCGCTGGGAAAAATGGGCGCTGGGATTCAAAAGGCTACGCACGTCGCCCGCGACGTCGAAGGCAATGTGGCCCATCGAGTCCAAAAGCTGCGTGATGCCTCGAGCGTGGTAATCGACGAAGCGAGTTACGACGCCAGCTTGCGTTTCGTCCTGGTCGCAGTGGTCCTGTTCATTCTGTTTTTGGTGATATTAATTTTAAGCAAGGTGATTACGTAGGAAGTTTCGAGTTTCGAGTTCCGAGTTTCGAGTTTGGATTTATGACTGGGAACTCGGAACTCGGAACTCGAAACTAGAAACTTAAAGATGGAATACTCGCAAGCGGAAATTCTACAAACGGTGGCGATGACCGAGATGGAACATCTCGACGTGCGTACCGTAACGCTCGGTCTCAGTTTGCGCGACTGCGTCTCAGAAACAATTGAGCGCACCTCCGAACGCGTCTCAGAAAAAATCCATCGCTTTGCGGACCGCCTGGTCCAAACCGTCGATCAAATCGGCGATGAGTTTGGCATTCGAGTGGCCAACAAACGAATCGCTATCACCCCAGTCTCGATGATTACTGAAGGGGCGAGCGGCGATCCGCTACGACTGGCGCGGGCGATCGACGAAGCAGCCGGCGCGGTCGGCGTCGATTTCATCGGTGGTTATTCCGCGCTGGTCCATAAAGGCGCCACCGATTCTGAACGCGAGTTTCTAGACTCCATTCCCGAAGCCTTGTCGACAACTGAGCGTTTGTGTTCTTCGGTCAACGTCGCCACGACGCGCGCCGGCATTAACATGGACGCGGTGCGGCAGGTGGGCATCATCATTAAGGAAGCCGCTGAACGCACCAGCGACCGCGGCGGCATCGCCTGCGCCAAGTTTGTTTGTTTCGCAAATTCGGTCGAAGACAATCCGTTCATGGCGGGCGCCTTCCACGGCGTTGGCGAACCGGAAGCAGTGATCAATGTCGGCGTGTCGGGGCCGGGTGTCGTCAACTACGCGGTAGGCCGCGCAGCGCGCGATATGCCGTTGCAGGACCTCGCCGAAATCATCAAGAAACTTTCATTCAAACTCGCGCGCGCCGGTGAACTGGTGGGCCGGGAAGCCGCGCGCCGTTTAGGAATTCCTTTCGGCATAATTGATTTGTCGCTGGCGCCGACGCCGGTGCCTGGAGATTCAGTCGCCAACATTATCGAAGCGATGGGCTTTGAACGCGCGGGTACGCATGGCACCACGGCCGCGCTGGCGATGCTGACCGACGCCGTAAAAAAAGGCGGCGCGATGGCCAGTGGTTCGGTGGGTGGCATGAGTGGCGCCTTCATTCCTGTATCCGAAGACGCCGGCATGATCGAAGCTGCGCAAGTAGGCGCCCTGTCGTTAGATAAACTCGAAGCCTGGACCAGCGTCTGCTCAGTCGGTATCGACATGGTTGCGGTGCCCGGCTCGACATCGGCAGAAACCATCTCAGCAATCATCGCGGACGAAATGGCAATCGGCGTGATGAACAACAAAACTACCGCGGTGCGCATCATTCCGGTTCCGGGGAAGGGAGTCGGCGAAATGGTTGAGTTTGGCGGCTTGTTAGGACGTGCGCCCATCATGGCGGTAAACAAATTTTCCTCGGCTGATTTTATTCGCCGCGGCGGCCGGATACCGGCGCCGATTCATTCACTGCGAAACTAGAATTAATCGTGCGAGCCCACCAATACAAATTCCTCCTCATATTGTTTTTAATGCTCGCATTTGGGTCAACAAATGCGCAGGAACCCGCTGATAGGATAATTCCGAAAATCAATGATGGGCCGCTGCGAAGTTTCCCGGAAAGTGTTCGGAATGCTCAACTAAAATCCGTGCGCGGAGATTACTTTAGATTGTCGGACTATTCGGGCAAGGTCCTGGTTGTAAACCTTTGGGCTACTTGGTGTGGGCCATGTAAATTTAAAACCCCAGCTCTTGTGAAGTTACAGCGGGAATTTAGATCGCAAGGAGTTCGGGTCGTTGAGTTATCAACTGAAAATCCAAAGAATTCGAAGGTGGATCTACGCAAGTGGGTTCGCCGCTTTAAGGTTAGCTACCGAGTTGGTTGGGCGCCCCCTAAGGTTGCTCTGACGCTAATGAACGGCCGGGATGCTATTCCGCAGACATTCATAGTTTCTAAGACTGGACGCATTGTGCGGCGCTTCATTGGTTGGAATCCTGTGGAAACCGTCCCGCTGTGGAAGCTAGCAATACGGGAAGCGATAGATGACAAAAAGGAACCTTCAGAAGAAAATTAAGGCTACGAAAGTCGTCGGCAGCGTTTGTTGTATCGCCCTTCTCACGGTTTTCGGCACGACTCCACGGCCCGCGCAGGCAAAACAAGAATCCGCCAAACCTGACTTCACCGGCACCTGGCTGCTGGATCCTAAGAGGAGTAACGTCGGACCATCTGCAATACCTGACAAGCCTTTGAAGATCGCTCACCATGATCCGGAATTGCGAATCACACATGCGGTTGCAAGTAACGGTCAGAAGGACTTCGTTTATTATACCGACGGCCGCGGCGAAACAAATGCCACGACAATGTTTCTCAGCACTGGCACTGACATGAAACTGCCGGGCGCTAAAGACGTCACCAAATCAACCACCAAGTGGAGCGGCAACAAGCTGGTCACACGCGTCAAGCTTCGCAGCGTCATCGGTGGACACTCGTTAGAGTTTGAAATCATCGATGAGTGGAAACTTGCAAAGGACGGGCAAACTCTGTCGCAAACCAGCCGGACGGTTTTTAGCCAGGATATGTCGGGCGGCGTTTTTGTTCCCGCAAACCGGCCGGACTTTAAGAGAGTCTATAACCGCGTGCCGGATTAATCTCCGCGATGCTTTAGCTTGTCGTTTTGAGATGGCAGCACAGGGACTCTCTCATCATCGTGTCATGAGGTCAGTACCGCCTGCGGTAGCAGGTGGGTGCTGTGATTTTCGAATTACGATTGCCAGGTGATCGCGGTCGACGCCAACCCGCACTCTGCAATTCATAACGGCAATCAAGCATCCACCCGCTACCGCAGGCGGTACTGACCTCATAAAACCGAAGGATCCATTGACACGATCTTTTCCATCTGTGCGGCAGCGAAATTCAGTGTTAACATGACGGCCCAAACGAAGGAGCGCATATGCCGGAAGCACTGGGATTAGTCGAATGTAAAGGCCTGGTCGCGATGATCGAGGCGGCCGACGCCATGGTCAAGTCAGCGAATGTTCGCCTGGTCGGTTGGGAAAAGATCGACGCGGGCCTGGTGACTGCCATCGTGCGCGGCGATGTTGCGGCGGTGCGTGCCGCTGTCGATGCCGGCGCAGCCGCCGGTAGAAAAGTTGGTGAAGTGGTGGCCACGCACATTATTCCGCAGCCGCATGAAGAAGTGGATCAGAGTATTCCGGTACTCCACACTGGACAAACCACGCGCAAGAAAATCAGCGGCTCGGTGCCCGCAAAATAATCTTTCTTCAACTGTAAACCAAACTGTTAGTTTGCGCTGGTTGCTGAGCCTTCAAGTTTGAGCGGCAACGAACCACCGCAAACTAACAGTTTGCTTTACGAAGTTTTTCTTCCTTCAGATCCGGCGTGCTAATGAGCCTGACTCTATATTTCCTGCGCCACGGACAAACAACCTTAAGTCGCGACGATACCTTTTGCGGTTCCGGACTCGATCCTGAACTGACGCCGGAAGGTCAGGAAATGGCCCAGGCTTTTACTAATGCCTATCAGTCAAAGTCCTGGGCCGGAATTTACGCGAGCAGTTTGCGGCGCACGATTCAAACTGCGCGACCGCTTTGCGAGCATTTGCAAATGAAGCTGGAGGCGCGCGACGAGTTGCAAGAGATTGCTTACGGCAAATGGGAAGGACTCAGCAAAGAAATAGTCGCGCAAAGGTACCAGGACGATTATGTTAAGTGGCTGGCAGATCCCGCGCGTCACGCACCGACCGGCGGCGAATTAGCAACGACGGTCGCCGAACGCGGTTTGCGCGTCATTCATGAAATCCGCGAACGCTTTGCCGCGGGAAATGTTTTGGTCGTTTCCCACAAGGCGACGATCAGAATTCTGCTTTGCAGTATGTTGGGAATTGACGTTGGCGGCTTTCGTTATCGTCTGGCCTGTCCGGTAGCTTCAGTTAGCACCGTCGAATTCACCGCAAACGGACCGATGCTACAAACATTGGCGGATCGTTCTCACTTGAGTGAAACGCTGCGATCCTTGCCTGGAACATAATCGGCAAACGGCTTCAAGACAATATGCAGTGAAAACGATTGAGGCTTTGGTTCCCAGCGTTGTTTCACCAAAGTCGTGACCGTGTGTGGAATTCGCGCCCGCAATCACCAGGCTCGCGCCCGTGACTCATCAAAGCCGCGAGCTTTTCTGGACACATTCTATGTTTCCTTGGGATCAAGCTTTACCCTTGAATTTTCCCAAAAAGGGTATATGCTTCCGAGCCTCAAGTCCTCGCGCTGCTCTTAACTCATTCACACGGTAACAAACCGGGAAGAAGATCTTCTTGCCCTCGATGACAAACAAAACCGGATCGATATGAAGGAGCGAGACCGGGTAAATGGAACCGGCGCATGCTTTTGAGCAGCCGAAGTCCAGTATGGGCCGGACGGCAGCGGAGTAAGAGTTGGTTCTCTTAATCAGAACGTCTTCACTTCTGAATTCGCAAATTGAGGAAACCTTACCATGTCTGATAGCGCGCTTGTTCCTTCCACCGAAGTTCCTCTGAATGACGCCCCTCTCATTCCAAAACCGACAAGAGTGCCATTAAAGGGCCTGCCGTCCTCCGCCTTTCAACATCCCCTTGACCGGCAAGCCACCGAGAATCTCAAAAAGATCAAGGGATTTGATTGGCTGGTTGGTAAGTTCATCGAATACGGCTTCGAGCGCATTGATTACATCACCCACATTGGTGACGGCATACGCGTTGGGCCAAGACAGATGGCAATGCACTATCAGATGTTTCGTGAATGCTGCGACGTGCTCGATGTGGCTGAACCGGAACTCTATGTCATGCAGGGAGACGTTAACGCCTACACCTCCGGACACAATCATCCTTTCATCATTTTGCAAACAGGACTCCTGGAGTTAATGGACGATGACGAGGTGATGGCCGTGATTGCCCACGAACTCGGTCACATCAAGTGCGGCCACGTGCTTTATAAGACGATGGCGCGCGGACTAAAGCCATTCATCGAAGTGGCCGGCAAAGCCACGCTTGGTTTTGGTTCAATAGTCGGCGCTGGGATCGAGGCTGGCTTGTCGGCATGGGATCGGCGCTCTGAACTCAGCGCTGACAGAGCGGCATTATTGGGGGTTCAGAACGTGCAGCCATGCATAAAGATGCTGATGAAATTGGCAGGAGGAACCACGCGCCACGTGCAGGGGTTGGACTCGGAGCAATTCCTCAATCAAGCACGCGCTTACAAGGAAGGTCTGGATCAAAAGACTAGCGATCGGTTCTATCGCTTCATGGCGAACATGGGTTCTACACACCCTTTTCCCGTCGAACGCGCCAGAGCCTTGGATGAATGGGCCGGCAGTCCTGAATACAGCGAGATTTTGAGCGGTAAGTGGCCGCGCCCTCTGCCTCTAGTGAAGACGAAGTCGTGCCCAACGTGTGCACTGCAATATCCATTGAGCGAACTCTTCTGCGCGGCGGATGGGACGCCGCTTCCGGTGCATTAGTTGTAGAACCTCTCAGAGATCGCAACGCAAGGACGAATCGAATGAACCAAGAACTCCCAATCGGTATTCTCGCTGGCGTTGTCATATGGTCCACTACTAGCGCAATGACCTTTGGCTTGCGCAGGCGACGACTTAGGAGAGCGCTTATTGAAGATCTCAAACATCGGGTATCCAATCTTGACGACATATTTTCATACCTCGAAGCGCATTTCATAGCAAGTGTAAGGCGAGGAGAGAAGCTTGAGGACTATCCACGGTACACGAAGGACACGTTCCCGTTTTATGAGGATATTCGAGGTGACCTCTACAAGTATTTTGGCACTCGTAAGTGTGTGGCGATCATGAGATGTTATGAAGCTTTGGAGGAAATCGAGATTCTTATGAGTGGGCTCAGTCAAGACTTCCATGATTACGCAAAACACGACAAGCAACTGACTGGGGACGATGTGGCTTTTCTAGAGCGCAAAAAAGATCGCATCATCAGCGTAATTGAGGTCCTGAAGCGGAGAGAATTTCGCGGCATCGGCGACTTGCCAACAGATTATCGAGGCATGGTTTCTGCAGCACAGATCATCAAGAAATGAAGTATCGGCGTCTCGATTGAAAAGAAGGCGGACCTAAAGATTTGCTTGTTGATCAATCAATTCTTCGTTTCGTTTTAATGAGGAGTGTGGAGAATCCATGAGTGACGAAGTTGGACCAGTTTTGGCGCCGAACGACTCGGCAATTGGAATCGAAGTCATTCAAGTGGTTCGCAGGGATCGAATGAGGTGGCTGCGAGATAGCTTATTACCGATTGTCTCCATAGTTGCTGCTGTTATTAGTCTCACCATGGCGTACTTTACCATAAGCCGTTCCTTGCAAACTGGAAAGCAACTCAACGCGATTTCCGAAAACCAACTCAAGACGGCAGATCGATTACAAGCGATCTCAGACAATCAAACAACTCGGTACGTGGGGGAATTTCCTGCCTTCCTCAAAGATATCGTCGATATTCTCGGGGAAACTAAGCCCGGAGAGGAGATCACTATAATCTCAGATTTTCCTGGCTACGGCATCTATTCAAATCACCGAGCATTCTTAACCTATGAGCAGGTTATTAAAGAAAAACTTCTCGAATCACCCGTAAGTATGGTCGTGCTGGATCACAACCAGCGGACTGATGTATTGAACGCTGAGTTCGGTAAACGCAACATCCAAGAAATAAAACGCAGTTCTCCCTTCAAAGAATTTATGAGTTGGGCGCTCCACAATGAAAGCGAGTTCCGAAGTCCCGAAGATTTGTGTTTGGCGATTGAGAAAGAGCAAATAGATGCTTACGAGAGTAATTTCAAATCAATAAGGAACAAGTGCGAGTCGAATCGGGCGCTTCCAATCTTATTATGGATAGTCAGTGACAGAGTTGCCGTGTTCTCAATTCCGAATCTCTTGCCAGAACAGGGTGCCGTCGAGGCCGGCTTCATTACAAGGGACCAGCGGCTAATAACTCAATTGAAAGTCATAGCGAAGGGTTATTCCTGCAAGTAGCTTCTGAAGAGAGTCTGATGACGACCGCGCTCCCGGCTCACCCGGCGGCAGCACCGCCACCGAAAACTTAACTGACCTCTGATCTCTAGTTTCGGTCCTTGATGCGCGATGAAGACTAGCGAGGAATCTTCATCGCAGTCGAGATAAACAGGTCAGTGCCACCTGTGTGAGCGGTGCGTGACTCGGGGCAGTGCACCGATCGGGAGGCGGGCTCGCGCCATATTCGCCATTCCAAGCTTCTCCGAAAAAATTGTGGAGTATGGCTTTTCCACAACAGATCAAGGACTAATTTCTGCGTTCGAGCAGATGCGCGACCTCTATCATAAGGATTTTAGCGCTGGCTCCGCAGTTAGTGCCGACCCCGCTCCTGGGTAAGCGCGGACAATCCCAATTCAACGCAATTGTCGTTGATGAATCGTCGATTTGCCGGGGCTTAGGATTTTTCCGCGCGCAGTGACTTCGCCGATAACGAACGCATCAGCTTGACGGTTTCGATGCTCACCGTAATTACTTCCCCAATTAACCGAATAATGTACTCGGGATCGTCGGGGCGGTTGGGGTCGTTGGTGATGCCGCTGCGTTTGTCGGTACTCACTTGATATTGATCGATGATCCAGTCGAGCGCGGAGCGGTTGCCCAGCCGATACTCAAACACTTCCGGCGGAATTCCACTCAAAGTTAGAAAGTCGTTGTAGATGAGCGAGCGCTTATCTTTGCTCAGCTTCATCTTCTCAACTCGCAGTCGAGTGGCTTTCCAGGCGTTTCAATTTCTAACGGATATTCCGGCTGCTGTTCGCCACCCACGAATCTCTGCCGGACGCTTGCTGATTTCGGCGAATTCTCTGAGGTCACGCGCGTAAGGGATGCGCGGCAGTTCACGTTTCACGAGCCTGCGACTGCTATGCGGAGGTCGCGTATCCTTGTTGTGATGACAAATGATATAGTGCGCACCGCCTATTACTGATCAATGGCCAATGAATCCTCCGCGCAAAGCACAACCACCTTCCAGACTAATATTTGTTCTCTTACTTCTCGCTCTTGCGAGTGCGACAGTCCATGCGCAGCAACCGTTTGTTACTGACAACACCGACACCACGCCGAAGCGTCATTTCCATTTTGAGTTCAGCAACGAGTTTGACTTGCTGCAGGGTTCTGCGTTTCCGAGTCGCAAACAGAATACTACTGACTTTGAACTCGACTATGGAATTTTTGATGATCTCGAAATTGGCATCGAGTCGCCGCTGCTCACGATCATGAATGCGCGCGGCACCGCTCCGCTGGGCGCCACCGGAATTGGTGACACCAACGTTTCGCTCAAATACAATTTTCTAAAGGAGCGCGAGCATTCGCGCCGTCCGGCGTTGGCAATTGCTTTCAACCTTGAACTGCCGACCGGCGACAGCCAACGCCAACTCGGCTCGGGCCTGGCGGACTTTTACACGAACGGTATCGTGCAAAAGTCGCTGACAAAGAAAACGACGTTGCGCTTGAATGGTGGCATTCTCTTTTCCGGAAACACGACGACCGGTGTGATTGGAATTAAGTCGCGCGGCACGGTGTTTACCGCCGGCGGCTCGCTGGTTAAGCAATTCACGCCAAAGCTTGATTTGGGAATCGAGTTGACGGGAGCACTCACGAAGAATTTGCAACTGGGGAAGGGACAACTGCAAACGCAGTTCGGCGGCAACTATCTAATCAAGCGAAATATGACATTCGATTTTGGTGTGATTGCCGGAAAGTTCGACGCCAGTCCGCGTGCCGGAATCCAAGTCGGCCTGTCGGTCGACTTTTAAGTTGCAAATTTCAAGTTTGAAGTTTCAAGTTTAGACTTTCTTACCCGACGACATTATCAATTCTTAACAATTAACCGGCAATCGGGAAGCTGACACTTGAAACCTGAAACTTGCGACTTGAAACTCAACCGGGTGAACAGCTAATGAAAAAAATTCCTGACGGTTGGCACAGCGTAACGCCTCGGTTGGTGGTTCACGACCCACCCCTGCTGGTGAAATTTCTCAGGCAGGCGTTTGACGCGACGGGAGAATTTCACACCGATAGACCGTCAGTGGTCACGATAGGCGATTCACCAGTGATGGTGAGCGGCGTTGGTCCGCGCGAGGCGATGCCTTCGTTTCTATACGTTTATGTCGATGACACCGATGCGACCTACCAGCGCGCGCTGGCGGCCGGCGCCGTGTCACTTGAAGAACCATGGGATACGCCTTATGGCGACCGGCGCGGCATGGTGCAGGATCCGTGCGGAAACGTTTGGCAAATCGCAACTCGTAAAGAGGAGTGACTGCTCTTGTACTGAATGGCTAATTTCCGTCAGCCCACACCTGAATGAGTCCCTGGCCCACCTCAAACGAATCTACGCTTCTCGTGCCTGCCCGCACCTTCACCTGAATCTCCATTGGAGAATGCATCAGGATATTGGCGAGCTCTAAGGCTTGAGCATCTGTGATCGGCTGCCCGTTGATGGTTGGACGTGGCGCAAATTTCAAAAAGGCTGCTAACAGATCTACCGGCACGCCGATGGTCCAGGTCGGATCCTTACCTCGCGTTATCCCGACTGTCGAAGCGCTTTCCTCAAACTGTTGGTCCGTACCGATTGCGACGTGAACGGTGTCAGTCGAGAGTCCAGCGTTCGTAAGTGCCGCACTCTTAAAATAAACGACGACGGCGTTTCCGCATTCATAAGGTTGCGCAGAAACCGTTTGGTGCCAGCCGTAGGACGCGCCGGCTACTAATAGCAAATGCGTTCGCGTGGCCGATGCCGGGACCAGCACTTTCGCCAGAATGTCCGACAGATACTGGCTTCTGCCGTTGGCTCCGGGCGTCGGCGTTAGTTCGACATCGGCGTCTTGTGCGTCCATTCCTATAAGTTTGAGAGATGTGTTTTCCAATACGGCTACGCGGCCAGGCAGGCCGTTCCCCTGGGCTCTCGCTTCCTGTGACGTCAAGACGGAGGATCCCGCCAATAGAATCAGCAACAGCGATAGCCTGAGTAGGAAAGTGTCTTTTCTCGAGGTGACGCGATGAAGATGAGAGAGCCTTAAGGTCGTCATAGTGAGTCTCCTTTGCTGGGCTGCAATTATTAATTTGCGCGAGGTGGTTTGAAAGGCTGGGAGAAAAACTGTCGCAGCGAGGGACTTCAAAGGTCAGCCGGTAAACCTCTTGAAGCGGGCGGATTATATTTTTGGATATAGAACAAGTCAATTTGTTTGCCGCTGTTAGATAAACAATCCCGCGGCAATCAATAATGGCTCTTACAACGTAAAGAAATTCTTAATGCGCCGTCGTAGATCGTTTTGGTGATAACGCATCCGCTGTCGCTTTGCTTCCTCGTTCAATCCTTCACGCGCGGCCTCGAGTTCCACGCGGCGCTTCGCCAGCAACGTTGAAATGTCATCGGCGATTTCAGGACGCTGTTGCAAAATGTCGTGGAAGGCCTCCTTATCGAGCCGATAGCACTCCACGTCCGTCACGGCGATCACTGTTGCCGTGCGCGGCTCTCCCGTCATCATTCCCATTTCGCCAAAGACATCGCCGGCGTGCAGCGCCGCGACGCGCTCGTTGAGATTGCCGTCGGTAGATACGCGAACTTCTGCTTCGCCTGCGGTCATCAGGTAAAGCCAATGGGCCTCAGCTCCCTGGCGTGTCATAGCTTCGCCGCGCGTGAAGGGCGCATAGCGCAGTCGAGCAGCAAGCGAGCTGTGCTCTTCTTCAGTTAACGAATTGAATAGTTCGACTCGCCCAAGCGCCTGAACACGCTGTTGAGTATCTTCAATATCCTTTCGCTCGCGACGGGAGGCGTCGTCCTCCGTCATGAAGATCGAATGTGCCGGAATCGAAAGTGGAATGCCGGCGCGACGGAGCGCGAAATAAATTCGCGTGCGCACGATTGAGTTGGTCGGATCGTCAACGGCCAGATCCGTCAGCCAATAGCGCACGGCATAGCTGCCAAAGCTTTCCTTGAAATCCATAAACACGCAGTTTGGTTGCGGTTCGCCGGCGATGTTTGGAATCGGCTCGGCGCGCAGTCCGCTTTCCACGGCATCGATTACGTCGGCAGGTGAATAGCGAAAGTCGACGTTGAAATAAACCCACTGACGGTGTTGGCGTGGCGCGCCGGCACGCCGGCCCAGGACGGTAACCTGACTCTTCATCAGGACGCTGTTGGGAATTACCATCGTGTCCCAGTTGCGAGTCTCGATTGAGGTGTGGCGCCAGCGAATCTCTCGGACCACTCCCTCCTGTCCATCAATTTTTATCCAGTCGCCGATGCCAATCGTGCGCTCTAGTTGTAGCGCCATCCCGCCCATCATGTTGCCGAGCGTGTCTTGAAAGGATAAACCGATGACGGCGGTCAGCACCGCGGAAGTGGCCACGATACCGCTGATATCAACACGCGGGATGGAAAGTAAAGTGATCCCCAGAACAACGTAAGCAAGCGCTACCAGCAGGTCGCGCAAGATACGCGGCGGCTTTAGTCTTATCGCGCTAAGAAAGACTTCGAAGACAAAAACGCTGGCGACGTTGATGATTGCAATCCAGAGGCAGAAGAGCGCGGCCCATTGGAACCAAAGATACAATGAGCTATCAGTGCTGACGCTCCGGTAGGCAAACGCGCCAACCAACAACAGGCCGACAAAACCGAGCGCGAATAACAGCAACGCCGCGCGAATACGCATTCGTTCGGCGGGTCGCAGCGCGTTAAGAACCAACGCAGCGGCAACAAAGATTACGATGGCCCAAACAAAAGCGCCGTGCATTTTTGCCGCGAGTTCTACTTGTTGCCAGAAGGTCATTGGCTGGATGGGAAGATTGCTCGTTAGTTTGACTGATTGGCCGGGGGATTCTAGCACGCCTGTCTGAATCGCCTTGACTCGAATCATTGGCCAGGTGCAGCCGAACCCTACCAACAAGGGACTTTTAGAGAAAGCCAGTATGAATCGTGAAAGCAAGCTATCATAAACCGGTATTCAGCCAGGTCCAGTTTTAAGAGGAGGGAAGACTATGGCCAGAACGGAAAGAAACAGACTCAGTCCCATGTTGGAACGGTTCTCGCGCAAGGTGACCGAGGCAACCGGCACCTCGACGGCTTTCATAATTGCGCTGCTGGTGATTGTTATCTGGATTGCCACCGGCCCGCTGTTTCACTTTTCCGATACCTGGCAGTTGGTCATCAACACCGGGACAACGATCGTTACGTTCCTGATGGTTTTCCTGATTCAGCGCAGTCAAAACAAAGATGCGCTGGCCATCCATTTGAAGCTGAACGAAATCGTCGCCGCGCTCGAGGGCGCCAGCAACCGGCTGATCGACGTGGAAGATCTTACTGAAGAAGAAATTCTGACGCTGCATAGCCACTATCGGGAACTGGTGAAAATGGCCAAGGCCGATTTGAAATTGACGCAGACGCACTCAATTGAAGAAGCCGCAGCTCGCCACGGAATCAAGTACGGCACCGTTCGTGCAAAAGCATAATCCGGAGAAGGATCATCGATGACCAAGAATAAAGAAGCCGCGCCAGCCAAAGTAATTAGAAAGATCTCGCCGCGAAGAGTCCGCGCCTTCTTTGGTGAATTGGGTCCAGGCCTGATAACTGGCGCCGCCGATGACGACCCGTCGGGAATCTCTACTTATTCTGTAACCGGAGCGTCGTTTGGTTATGCCCCGCTTTGGACCGCGCTCTTTTCTTTTCCCTTAATGGTAGCGGTACAGATTATGTGCGCGCGGCTCGGAATGGTTACCGGTCGTGGACTCGCCGGGGTATTGCGGCGCAACCATTCTCGCTGGGTTTTGTGGGGCGCTTGCTCGCTGCTGATCGTCGCGAATGTGGTCAATATCGCTGCCGATCTCGGCGGAATGGCGGACGCGACCGCGATGGTAACCGGAATAAAGCCACTGATCTTTACTCCGATCTATGCGGTGCTGATAACGTCTCTGCTTTTTTGGACCTCCTATCAATTCATCGCGCGAGTTTTCAAGTGGCTGACGCTGATACTCTTCGCTTATGTAATCGCCGCCTTTCTTGCAAAACCCGACTGGTCGGCGGTTTTGCGTTCAACGTTCATCCCGCACGTCGAGTGGTCGAGCGCTTACATCGCAACCTTCGTCGGCATTCTCGGCACAACTATTTCGCCTTATCTCTTTTTTTGGCAGGCGGCAGAGGAGGTTGAAGAAGAACGCAAAATGGGACGGCGCTCGGTCGGCCAACGCCGCGGAGCTACCGATGAAGAGATCAGAAAGTCGCGCACGGATGTGATCACGGGAATGTTCTTTTCTCAGCTTGTGATGTATTTCATCATCCTCACCACCGCGGCGACGCTGCACGCTCACGGCGAAACTCACATCGACACCGCGCAGCAAGCAGCCGAAGCGCTCAAGCCGCTCGCCGGCCGCGGCGCTTATTTGCTTTTCACCCTGGGTTTGATTGGAACCGGAATGCTCGGCGTGCCGGTGCTGGCGGGCGCCGCGGCTTATGCCATTGCCGAAGCAAGTGCCTGGCGCGGAACACTTGAAGACCGACCGCACCTGGCGAAAAAGTTTTATGGCGTGGTTAGCGCCGCCATGGTCATCGGATTGATACTCAACTATGCCGGATTTAATGCGGTGAAGATGTTGTTTTGGGCGGCGGTGTTGAATGGAGTTTTGGCGCCGCCATTAATCGTCCTGGTCGTGTTGTTGACCTGTAACAAAAAGATCATGGGCAACCGAACCAATCCGCCGGTATTGAAATGGCTGGGATGGGCCACCGCAGTGATCATGGCCGTGGCTGCAATCGCGATGTTCGCGACGATGTGAAGAGGGGCGTGGCGTTTAGGATATGATGATTAATGCCGGCTAGCGAGGTTCTGGGTCCCACCGGTCCGGGACCTGCGTTGCTTTACTATTCATGCGACTAACTGTTGCCGACCGAAGATCTGAGTCGCTAAGGAAGCATCTTCTTATCCATCTTCTCGAAGCGCGCCATCATGTTTTCGTAAATTCGATCGGTCTTCTCGTGCAGGTGCGCAATCTCGAGTTCGGCTTTTATGTTTACCTCATACTCAATATCGGCACGCACTTTATCTTTCTGCGCCTGACGGTTCTGGCTGATGAGCACGAAGCACGAAAGAAAAATTGCCTCCAACGAAACGATCATGGTCAAGAGACCGAAGGGAAAAGGATCGAAGTGCGGAATGCCAAGCGGCAGAGTGTTTATCGCAATCCAGATTACGAACCAGCCGCCATTAAGAATTAGAAAAGCCATGCTGCCGCTGAACCACGCAATCCAGTCTGCGATTCTCAGCAACGGAGTGGAATGAACTTCCATCTCTTCATTGACATTGCGCGAGACTCGCGTGCGCAGCAGTTCGTCAGCTTTGCGCGTTAAGCCACTCAGGGCTGCCAGCATGTGTAGCGCTGCTTCCGGCTTTCGTTGAAAGAGTAAAATCAAATCGCCGCGATCGAGCACCAGCACATCGCTCTCCGACAGGGCCAACGCCGTTGCCGTGCGCGGACCGGTGTCGAGCATAGCGAGCTCGCCAAACATATCTCCGGGCTGTGCAGTTGTAAGCACAATCTTCTGGCCCGCCGTGTCTTTAATGAAGAGTTCGATCGCGCCGCTTTGCATGATGAAGAGGGAATCGCCGGGATCGCCCGCCTGGAAAAGCGTGTGGCCCGCGGGCACCTTCAACTCATCGATAACATTGGCCAGCGCGACGCGGTCGTCTTCGTTAAGGTGGTCGAACATCCTGATGGCGGCAAGAAAATTAGGGTCACAAGGCATTAGCGGTTCCTTCCGGAGGAGCACAGGGGTGGCGAAAGCGGCGGCATTATATGCTATTAGCGGGAATTGTGAGTTCGGAGAATTGTAAAAGCAAACTGTTAGTTTGCGATGGTCGCCCAGGTGTTCAAGTTGAGCGGCGATGATCCATCGCAAACTAACAGTTTGCTTTACGACGGGCGGAGCTGATTAAGGCGTCTTGTTCGTTCTGACCGCAGGCTTGGTCGTGGTTCGCGTAGCTGGAGGCTTGGGCGCCGAGTTTCCCGTGGGTACGATGCGTCCGTTACGCGTCAGCGCGATGCGTTTGTCGCGGCTCGAGGCATCATCGACGGCCACGCGAATTGCCCGAAATGTCCCGTCGCGCAATTTGTTGGTGGGGTTGTAAGAGAGCACGTACTGCGTGCGCAGGTCGCGCACAATCTCGCTGGCAATCTGCGGCAACTCTGAAATCGATTGCGGGAAGAAGGCTCGGCCGCCTGTTTCCGTTGCCAGTCGATTAATCAACGCAACGGCTTTGTCGCGCGGGCTCTTGCGAATGAAGCCGGCGTCTTTATCAAGTTCGTTGACGAAACCGATCACATAGATTTGCACGTCTTCTTCGCGCAAGCGCTGGAAGAGTTGCGGCTCTTTATAGAAACTATTGCGATCCTCGCCGTCAGTGATAACGATTAACGCTCGTCGTCGCCGATCGTTGTCATCGCCCTTTTTGTATTCGGCGACGCGCTCAGAACTGAGGTAAACCGCATCGATGATTGCGGTTTGCCCACCCTCAACGTAAAGGCTATCCAGCCCGTCAATTAGAAGATCTTTGCTGGCCGTAAAGTCCTGGACAGTTTCAATCTTATCGCTGCTGATAAAGCGCACCAGAAATGTCTCATCGCCTGACTTGTTGCTGTTGATGATCGTCTTGCCCGCATCAATTACAGCTTGCAACTGCGAACGCAGCGAGCCCGATGTGTCAACCGCCAATCCATAACTAATCGGCACTTCCTCGCGGCTGAAAGTCTCGATGGGTTGTGGCACGCCGTCTTCGAAAACGTGAAATTCGCTTTCACGAACGTTGTCGATGGGACGATTGTTGCGATCGATGACGCGCACGTTCAGAGTGACCAGCTCCGTGTTCACCACGATGGTGCTGCCTTCGTCAATCTCTGGTTCAGGAGGCGTCGGAGTTGGCTTTGGTTTAAGGATAGGCGCGGGTGGCGGCTCCCCGAGCGTCGGCGCGATGCGATCAATCGGCGTGGTCCTGGGAACCGGTGTCGGCGTTGGTGTCGGACGGCTTACCGTTGTTTGAGCAGGAGTTTGTACTGGCCGTGACGCCGGGATCGGGGTCGGCGTTGGCGTGGGTGTAGGCAGCGTCGAACGCGGCGCAATAGCCGAGCTACGGCGTGGACGCGAATCTTGGCTTCTCGCGGTCACAAAGTTGGAACCCACTAAACACGTTGCCGCTGAGACCAGTGCCACAACCAAAGCAAGTTGCTTTGGTCTCAGTCTTCTCGATATCAATCGCTCGTTCGTTCGTTTCATCATTAATATAACTGGATAAAAGTCTGAATAAAGAAAACTAACCACCAGGCGCGGCCGCAAACAGTTTAACCTTTCCCGAATCAGGTGCGAAGCGATGGCCATCCGTCCGTGGCATAGACTTTAAGCTGTGCCAGTCTCAGCAGCCACAGACTAAAGTCTGTGCCACTAATCGACGCGCGTCGATGCGGCAGTTAAGAAAGATGCGTAAGGAGAGTTGATTAGTTGCCGGAAGCCCGCGAGAACCGACCGTCATCGAGAGCCGGGAATTGCGTAGTACCCTTCTTTTGATCGCACAAACAACCGGGGCAAGCCACGGGGCGGCGTTACTTTCACCTTGATCCGGTGCCAGTGGCCATCGTTGGCGAAATCAGTAGGCTTGTAACCAATCGAATACTGATGCCGCAGCTCGAGCGCGATTTGTTCGAAAATGTCATCCATCTCGGCGGCGCTGCGCGGAAAGAAAGCTTTCCCTCCGGAGACGCCGGCCAGGTCGTCGAGAATGCTCTGGCCTTCCATGCCGAGGCTGCTGCCCGCATCGTTGCCGCTCAAAATTCCGATGCCATACAAGGTCACATCGGATTCCTTAAGCAGCCGCCGCAACTCGTTAAAGGTGTAGCGGGAATTGTTGTCCTGGCCGTCGCTGATCAAAAGCAAAGCGCGTTTGGGATGAGCGCCTCGCTGCACTTTTTCGACGCCGAGATAGCAGGCGTCATACAGCGCCGTATTGTTTTTTGTTTGCACAAAGGTGAGCTTGTCGAGCACCGCATTGCCGTCGCGCGTCTTATCGAGCAAGAGCTGCGCCCGGGAATTGAAGGCAATCAAAAAGTATTCATCGGAATCGTGGCTGGTTTGAATAAACTTTGACAGTGCATCGCGTGCCCGCCTTATCTTGTCGCCGCCCATTGATCCTGAGACGTCGAAAATCACACCAACCGAAACCGGCGAATCGTCGTCGCTAAAGAAAGTTATCTCCTGTGGTTTCTTTTCATCCAATACCGTGAAGGCGTTTTTCCCCAAACCGGAAACGTAGCGGCCATAGGTATCGGTGACGGTGACTGTGAACGTGATCAGATCGGTATTGACAATGACCGGGCCCGCGATTTCGTTGCCCTGCTTCTGGTCCTTCGGCTCTTTCTGTTCTTCAGCAGGCGGAGTTGCGCCCGGCGTTGCTGCGGCCGCGTCGCTTGCTGGTTTGTCTTCAGTTTTGTTCTGGGCCCATGACCGGGCAGGGAGGATGACAAGCAGAAGTGCCAGCAGGGAAAGTGGAACAAGTTTGGTAACGCGTCCAACCGGTAGGTACATGAAACCTCGCGAAAATTTGCAACGTTGGGTTCGCCGACTCAGATAAGGGGCTGCAATACAGATGCTGGGGCGGGGAAGACTGATGCCCGCGGTCTGCAACTATTGATTGAATCCGGAAAGGACGGACGTGGGAGACGTGGCCGTGCGCTGCTTTCAATTCCAGTCTGTGTCAACTGAAAATCATTGTAAGACAGGCGTTGGGGTTGGTAAAGCGGAAAGGGCGGAAGCTTAATTCCGCCCCCTTTGAAGATCAGTGCCTCGGCTACGAATGAACTAAAAAAACGTCCCAGGCCCAACGCCCGACGTGCGAATGTTTTGCGTCATCCACCTTTGCGCGGTAACGAAACGCGTTCCCGTATTGATCGGTCTGCTTCGACTCTTTGTAGTTGAGAGAGATGGAATCGACGTTCAGGGAGGTCAGCGAGTGCAGTTCGTTGGGCTCCGAGAGGCCGTTATGGTTCATGTCCTGCCAGAGTTCAAGACTGGAAAAAACGGCATCATCTTGATTTATTAAACCATCACGATTGCCCCCCTTTTCCGAATTGTCAAAATGAGCGAGAGCGAGGAAACCATTATGAGGAGTGGACGCGGGTTGCGGCGCGGTATAATTACCAAATAACTCGCGCCCACTGTCGATTTTTCCGTTTCCATTGCGGTCGAGTACTAGAAAAGCATCGTCTGAATCCGCCCGAGTCCATGACAGCCTTTCTGTAACGTGACTAGCATTGCCTGTCATATCAAAGTCAACTCCATTTACTGCGTCGGTCAACTGAAGACCGTCGCCGCCGACATCAACTATCACAGGCGTGGAGCTGCAACCTGGGCCTCCGATGTTGTAGGGACAGCTTGTATCGGGAATCTCCGCCATGCACAGATAAGTCGGCAAAACGTCCGCGCAGCAAGTGGCGACGTCGAAATTAAAGCTTTGGCCAAAAGGACAGAGGGGCGATGTTGAGCACTGTCCCTGTGCAACCACCGCACTTGTTCCAGGAAGGCTGTCCAACTCCGACAACCCTATGACAATAAATACCACGAGAGTTGCGAACAGGGTGATTGAGATCCAAATTCCCTTGTGCATAAGAGTGTTAGGGTCGCAATACTTTCAATTTCTTCTCTTTGACGAATATTCGGCGATCTGAATCCCAGACTGCGTCGGCTTCATTGAACCCAATCGCGAAAGCGCTGTTTTGAGTTGGCTGATTAATCTCCAAGGTAGTTATCGTATACGTCATCCGAGCTAAGAGATTCCCCTGCTCGTCGAAGCCCTCTAGATCGATAGTGCGTGGAAACTCCCCCAAAGCACTCGGGGCGAAATGGTCAAGCCTCATGGTGGTTAGTAGTTTTCCATCAGGCCCCACGCGATCAATCCGAGTTACTCGAAGCTTGCCATCCTTAGCCTCTGCCAAGCGCAACCTGAATTTGAATAGGTGCTTGTTTTTAATACCGCCTGGTATGTCCAAGTCAGTTAAAACATCCCCGGTAGTTTCATCTATGCTCGTCGATTTAACCTCAAGGCGGGATGAACGGTTTTTCCAGGGCGCGCTTGCTGACTTAAAATCTGTCATGCGAAGGGCGCAAAAATGACAATCGTCATCGTCGATGCTCAAGAAATCAACGGGCATGAAGAGAGGATTGGGTAAGGCACCCGTAGTTTTCATTACATCCTGCTGTTGGTAAGACAAAGTACCTGACGCATGGTCAAGAAAATAAAATTGCTTTCCGTCGTATGCTACATCGACATCTGCGAGCAATCCTACATTAGGATCGGTGTGGCATTTCATCTTGTATGAGTCGCCTTCAGCCCAGTATTCGTAAGATCCCTTTCCCACACGGAAGCTTGCGCCGAACACTGCAACCTTCGCGTCCGCCACTATGTGAATGGACTTAACCATTGCATAATTCTGGCGGAGCTTCTCAAGCTCGAGTAAGGATTTTTCTTTTGATTGGTTTGGCCCTACCTGTGGGCTGTCCCCATGCGCGTCCCTGACGATAGGGAAAACTACGACGGTCGCGGTGGCGAAAGCGATAACGGCGAGAATCAGACCAGTTGCCAGTTGCAGCCCTTTGCTATTTCTAAGAAACATAAAAACTCCGCAGCGAACATATACTTGAGAAAGCGTTAGTGACTTTCCGACCGGAAAGTTTACGGTACCGGTCAAAGCCCGTCTCTTTCGTTGGCAGTACACAGTCTCCCGCCAACCGGTTGACCGCAAGCGCACTTAAACGGTAGCAACGGAAAACAGTCCTTAACTCCACAATGTTTACCCAGGTCCTCGGCGGGAACATACCAACCGCCAGCTACGTGAACATTCACTGCGGGAAGCGTACTCATCAGCAGATTTGAACAACCGTCTTCGCCTGAGCCGCACCCTACTTCGTCTCCGCAAACCTGTGCTTGAACGCCCTGGTGTTCGCTAAGATAAACAAAGATTAACGACATCAGTATGAGGACAAAGATGAAGATTATTTGTTTTTGTCTATGCATCGCTCCTCCAAGTGAACGACGGGGCTGAGAGGCATTAATTCGTGAGCAAGCAGCAGGTGACCGAGGTTGTCGAAACCAGTCCTATACTCTATGGTTGGGTATGTCAAGCTTCTTCGAAACTGAATAACACTAAATCAGGCTTGCGGCCCCAGGCGTCAAAGAATTTCAAAAGGAACTTCTTCTCGGGGTAACCGTGTATGCAAGGGCCGAAAGCGAACTGGCAATCTCAATGGTGCCACAACCGCATGCTATACTTTCGCGCTGTTTTGTTCCGGGAATTCACTAACTAAATGGCTGAGTTTATTTGTCGCTTGGGCACGCCGGGGGGCGAGGTCGTAACGCGAACGGTCGAAGCGCCGGGCGTCAACGAAGCACGCGTGCGGCTGGAACGCGAAGGGTTTCGGGTCTTCAACGTTACGCCGCCGAAGACCAGCGGTGTGACTGCGCTGACGCGGCTGGGATCGCGCGGCGGTCAAGCCAAAGTTAAAGCCAGCGACTTTCTGTTATTCAATCAGCAACTGGCGGCCCTGGTCAAAGCCGGCATCCCTATTCTTCAGGCCATCGCCATGCTCCGCAAACGTGCGGCATCGGCGCGGCTGCGCGCGGTGCTCGGCGATGTTGAGGAACAGATTCGCGGCGGCGCGGCCTTGTCTCAGGCGTTTGCGTCGCAGGGCAGCATCTTTCCAAGGATTTACACCGCATCCATTCTTGCCGGTGAACGATCGGGCGCGCTTGATGAAGTACTAAAGCGTTACGTTACTTACATGCGCCGCAACGTCGGGCTGCGACGTAAGATTCGCGGCGCGCTCGCTTATCCACTTTTTTTGTTAGTTGCATCCGGCGGCATGGTTACGTTCCTGGCAACGTACGTTGTGCCACGCATGTCGGATTTGTTTGCCGGCTTTGGCACAGAGCTGCCGACTGTTACGCAGATCGTGTTGGGCTTTTCGAAACTACTTGCGGGTAACATTATTTGGTTTGGCCCACTCGTCATCGTCAGCGCGATCCTTCTTTTCCTCTGGTCGCGTACCGAGTCTGGTCGTTTCTCGATCGACAGTTTCCTCTTAAAGATTCCGTTGGCCGGCAACTTGATAGTTCAATTGTCGGTGGCCCAGGTGACACGTTCGTTGGCGACTTTGCTGGCGGGTGGCATTACGTTGGTCGAGTCGTGGGAGATTGCCGCCGAGTCGATAACGAACCGCGCCCTGCGCCGGCGCAGTTCCGCCATCCTGCCGATGATTCGCGAAGGACGATCGTTTACGGAAAGTTTGGAGTCGGCCGATTGGATGCCGCCGCTGGCGATCGACATGGTCGGAATTGGCGAGCGTTCCGGTAGCTTGCGCGAGATGTTGGACGAAGTTGCGGTCTTTTACGATGCCGAGTCGGAAGTAAGACTTGAGCAGTTGACGACCACGCTTGAGCCTGCGATTCTGTTGGTTATGGGCGGGGTTGTTGTGACCATTCTTTTGGCGATTTACCTGCCCATTATCCAATCGATTTCCAGTGGAGCGGGCGCCGCGGGTCACCATTAATTTCCCGGCGCAGTTTCACCAAGCATTAAATTTTTTATGAAGCAAATTACTGAAGATCCCCCGCTCACGCCGCACCCAACCGTAGGTCACAGCCTGACAAAGGGCGGCGACACGCATGAACCGCCGGAAGTGCGCGCGGCGAAAGAGATCGCCATCCGCTACCGGCTGCCGTTTGTGGACCTGCTGCCGGCGGAAGAAGATTCGCCGATCGACTACACGATCTTCAATGAGATTCCAGTTGACTTGATGGTGCGCTACCAGTTTCTGCCGCTGCGCCGCGACGAAAAAGGTCTGCACGTGGCATTGGCGGACCCGACCGATTTGGAACGCATCGACGAAGTCGCCGGAGCGTTGCGCGCTCGCATCGTGCCGTACGTCGCCACCGCCGGCAGCATTGAACTGATACTCCGCCGCGGCGACGCCACACAACGCGTGTTGCAGGAAGCGGCGTCGGGCTTTCGCATTTCTTTGGTCCGGGAAACAGAGCACGGCGAAGAAGTGTTGGATCTGGATCGGCTGGCGACGGATTCCGAGATGTCGCCGATCATCAAATTGGTCGATACGATAATTTACAACGCCATGGAGTCGCGTGCGTCCGACATTCACATCGAAACACGCGACACTGAAGTGCAGGTCAAGTACCGCATTGACGGCGCGCTTTACGCCAAAGTCGATCCTATCGATCTTGCATATCATCAGACGCTGATCTCGCGCATCAAGGTCATGTCGGAACTCGACATCGCCGAGCGTCGCGTGCCGCAGGACGGACGCTTCCGCGTTCGTTACAAAGGCCGCAACGTCGACTTCCGCGTCTCAATCATGCCGACTATTCATGGCGAGGATGCGGTCATTCGTATTCTCGATAAGGAACAGATCAACGAAGAGTTTAAGAATCTCAATCTCGATGTAGTTGGTTTCGCGGAAGAGGACCTGAGAAAGTTTCGCCATTACATTGCCGAGCCTTACGGCATGGTCCTGGTTACTGGTCCAACCGGTTCCGGCAAAACTACAACTCTCTACGCCGCGCTGAATGAGATTCGAAACGAAGAAGATAAGATCGTTACCATCGAGGATCCGGTCGAGTACCAGTTGCATGGCATAACGCAGATTCCGGTGAACGAGAAAAAAGGACTTACTTTTGATCGCGGTTTGCGTTCCATCCTGCGTCACGATCCCGACAAAATAATGGTCGGCGAAATTCGCGATACTGAAACCGCCCAGATCGCCATTCAGTCGGCGCTGACGGGCCACCTGGTCTTCACCACCGTGCACGCGAACAACGTCATCGATGTGATCGGGCGCTTCCTTAATATGGGCGTCGAGCCTTACAACTTTGTGTCCTCGTTGAACTGCGTGCTGGCTCAGCGTTTGATTCGCATGTTATGCCCCTATTGCAAGCGGCAGTATAAGGCCAGGGATGAAGAACTGATCGAGTCGGGACTGAGGCCGGAGGATCATCGCGAAACCCCATTCTTTATGGTCGTCGGTTGCGATGCCTGCAATCACACCGGCTATCGCGGCCGAACGGCGATTCACGAATTGCTCGATCTTTCTGATAATATTCGCGAAATGATTGTTGAGCGCCGGCCTGGTTCTGAAGTGCGGCGCGCCGCCGAAGCTGAAGGCTTGACCAGCCTGCGCGAGTCGGCGCTGAAAAAGGTATTCGCCGGCATTTCCACGCTGCACGAGATAAATCGCGTCACGTTCGTTGAGGAATACCGGGCCGACTAGTGATTGGTCCCGGATGGTTCAGACATTGAGCCAAGTAAAATGCCGTTTTAAGGAACTGGAGTTTTCGGCCTGCGTGTAAGAAAACGAGGCCGGAGCAGTTGCATCCTGGCTTTCTGAACGGCATTATTAGCCCACGTTCGGACCGCCACCTCCCCTGAAGAGAGATAAAAAATGAGAAAAAATACCCAAGGCCGCGTGCTGGTTTCCCTGCTGGTTACTTTTTGTTTGTTGCTTTTGCCGGTAACTGCATTGGCCAAGAAGGGCGATCGCAACTTCAAACAAGGCATGCAATTCGAAAAGGATCAACAGTGGGAAAAGGCCGCGCAGGAATTTACGCTGGCTGTAGCTGCCGACCCCTCGAATCTGGAGTACCAACTTCATTTCCGGCGCTCGAGTTTCAATGCTTCCCAATCGTACATGCAGCAGGGGCGCGCGCTGGCGGAGCAACGTGATTTCGTGGGTGCGTACAACGCTTTCCGGCAAGCTTACGGTTACGATCCGGTAAACCAACTCGCGGTGTCTGAGATGGATCGGATGCTGCAACTTCAGGGCGTGAAAGAAGGTACCAGCACCGGTAATGGAGCGCGTCCCGGAGAAACCGGTGACGCAACTCAAATGGTGACGGCTACGGACGCGCCGCTGCCTTCCACGCGCACTGAGCAGTTGCGCGTCATCAGTTATAGCGGCGATTTGAAAGCCTTCATTCGCAGTCTTGCCGAGCAGCTTAACCTCAACGTTATTTTCGACCGGCAGTCGTTTGTGCAACCGCGCCAGATCGATATCAATCTACGCGACGTCAGTACTTCGCAGGCGCTGGACTATGTCTTTCTTCAGGAAGGATTGTTTTTTCAAAAGTTGAGTCGCCGCACTATCGTCGTGGCTGATCAAACGCGCCGGCCTCAGTATCAACAACTTGTGTTGCGCACCTTTTATCTGGCCAACAGCGATCCGGAAAAAGTAAAGGGATTGGTCCAACAGGCAATACCGCCTTCTGTCGGCCGTCCACAAACGATCGTTGTTTCCGATCCGGCGACCAATAGCTTGACGGTCCGCGATACGGCCGAAAACGTCCGCTTGATCGGCGAGCTGATTCAAAGCGTTGATAAAGATCGCGCTGAAGTAGTGATGGACGTGAACATCTATGAAGTCTCTAACAACGATTTACTGCAATTAGGTAATCAAATAGGATCTGCGTCGTCAGATAACCGGATTACACTTGGAGGTTCGCCCGGCTTATCTGTACTAACCGCCAACGGCGCGCGTAACGGAGCAAGTACCGGCGTCAATCTGGCGAGCATTATCGGCGGCGCGCCGACTGCGGCTGCCGCAGCCTTGTTGATTCCGCCTTCAGTGTTTACTGCGTTTCAAGCTAAAGACAACACCAGGCTGATTGCTTCAACTCAAGTCCACGCTTTCAATGGCGAAGAATCGAGCGCCCGCATCGGCCAGCGCGTTCCGGTGCAAACTGCGCAGGCTTATCCGTTCGGAATTCAAACTGGAACTTCGACTACAAACAATGGCTTCCCCAGCGGTGGCTTTCCGGTAATCAATTATGAGCCGACTGGTTTGACGCTAAAGTTTACGCCCCAGGTTTTTCCCAACCAGGACGTTCAGGTCAAGATGTCGATTGAATCTAAAGACGTGCTCGGCGCCCGCACGCTGACGCCGACCTTCACTGAACGAACCATCACCGGCACCGCGCGCGTGCAAAATAATCGCACCATGATGCTGGCAAGCGTCGCCCAGGATGTGCAAAGCAATGGGCGCGCCGGACTGCCGTTGTTAGGATTGATTCCGGTACTCGGCCGTTTGTTCACGTCACCAACTCGCGAAAATCGCCGCATCGACATTGTGATTGCGGTGACGCCACGCGTGTTGCGCGCGCCGGCCGTGACTCCGCGTGATGAAGAGATGCGTCCCAGCGGTACACTTCAGTCGCCCACCACCGGCTCGCTTGAGGCCATGTTGCGCGAAGCCGATCACGAAGAACAAGTTGCAGCCGCTCGCCAGCAACAGCGAAACGGAGCCGCTCGTGCGAATAATTCATTCGAGCCGGCAACTATAGTGCCCGTGAACAATGGCGGCGCAACAGCAACTGTCAACCTAACAACTATTACGCCTCTGGCCACGACGGTCACTACAGGTTCGGTGGCCAAAAACGAAACGCCGAAGGATGTCGTCGCGACGCAACCGGCGCCGGCTAATAATTCTCAAGTAGCAAAAACTCAAGCGGCACAGGAAGAATTGCCGGCCTTTGTGCCCGCGCCGAAGTCATTGGTTAGCAATTCGGAAGCGACGCAGGTTGCGGCGGTGAATACGAATTTGAATACGAATGCGGGTGCGGTCCTGACCAGCATGCCCAAACCGATTGACACGGCACTAACGTCTGTTAGCGCCAACACCAAATCAGCGCAGTTGATATTGGCGCCGTCCGATGCGGTGATGAAAGTGGGAGAGACGCGACGGTTTGCACTTGAGCTGACCTCTGACGCTTCGCTGGCGATGGCGATTTTGGCTTTGCGTTTCAATCCGAAGGTGATCAGGATAAAGGGTCTTTCGGCGGGAACCGCATTGACCGCTGATAACGGCAACAAGGAAGGCGCGCCGGCCATGACTCAGTCTGTAGACGCGACCGGAATGTGCCTGATATCGCTTTCAAATCTCCGCAGCGCCTTGTCGCTCAAGGACTCGGGACTGTGGCTGTTCATCGACATCGAAGCTTTATCTACCGGAGATGCCGGCTTGGTTTTCGATACGAACGCTACCCACGTGATGGCTACGGATGCCGGCAACGTGGTGCTTGATTTGTCACCGATTCACGCAACTGTCAAATAGTTGAGACGTGAGTTAGAGCACGCAGTGCAAGGTCTGAGCAATTCAATACGCGGCGACGAGACGAAGGCAGTACCGCTTTCCGGTCGCCGCGTAGTCATTTAGGTTTCGAACGTGATGCTTAAAAAGCGAGAGGGCGGTTTCACCTTAATCGAACTCGTTATCACGATTACCGTGATGACGATAATGACCATGGGCATTATTCCGCTGGTCAAGCTTTCGGTGAAGCGTCAAAAGGAACAGCAGTTGAGAGACGCATTGCGCGAGGTGCGCACCGCTATCGATGAGTTTCATCGCGATACTGTCGGTTCAACCTGCCCGACTCCGACTGCCGGCGTGGTTGATCCTCGCAGCAAGGTAATGATTTCCGATTGCACCATCTTTGGCGTAGACAATCCGGATCACTATCCTCCCGATTTAGACATTCTGGTGAGCGGTGTGAACGTGGTGCCAAGGCCTATCTTTGCCGGGGTACCACAGACGTCGACCAAGAAAAAAGTCTACCTGCGCAGCATTCCCATCGATCCGATTACAGGCAAAGCTGAATGGGAACTGAGTTCATGCTATGACAGCCCGGGTTCAGGCTCGTGGGGTGGCGAAAATGTTTTCGATGTACGCTCAAAGTCGAAAGACACGGCGATGAATGGAGAGAAATACAGTGACTGGTGAAATGCAGGAGGCAGGAGCAGTCGGCAGAAGGCAGGAACTTGGAAATCGGCGTTCGTCGCTGCTGCCGTCTGCTGTCCGCCGTCTGCCGTCTGGTTTCACGCTGCTGGAGTTGATGATAGTAATTACGGTCATCATCATTCTGGCGGCCATCGCTTTGCCGCAATATCAAAAGACGATCCTTTCAACGCGCGAAGCCGTGCTGCGGGACGATCTTTCCAAAATGCGCAGCCTGATAGATCAATACGCCGCTGACAAGCAGAAACTGCCACAGTCGCTGGACGAGTTGGTTAGCTCGGGCTACATGCGCGAGTTGCCGAAAGACCCAATTACCGGACAAGCTGATTGGGCGGTAACCACCGGCGACGATCCTAATTCCGGCTCGGGCGAGCAGGGCGTAACCGACGTGCACAGCGCCTCAACCGATGTTTCGTCGGAAGGCACGCCGTATAACGAATGGTGAGCTAAAATTTCGGATTGCGGATTTCGAATTTCGAAATGGCGTTTTTTGAAGCGCGAGTGACTGACGTAAGAAGTACGTTGCGAGAGCAAAAATCCGAAATCCGAAATTCGCAATCCGAAATTCTTCAATGCCTAACCCTTTTTCAAAAATAATTCATCCCTGGTATCCCGCAAACGCGATCGGGTTTGAAAAGAGTCTGCTTACCATGGTCCAACTCGAGCGCGGCAAGAACGGGAGTACTCTTAAGCGCGCCGCCACGGTCTCGTTGCCCGAATCCCTGATTCGTCCCAGCTTTGATGAAACAAACATTTCCGATCCGTCTGAACTGGCCCGGGCGCTCAACGACCTCGCCGTCAGCGCCGGTCTGTCGCAACGCAAGCGTTGGTCGGCAAGTTTGCCCGACGCCGCCAGTCGTAGTCTGATCATGACCCTGGAGTCAAATCCCGGTTCACATGCTGAGCTCGAAGAAGTGCTCACCTGGAAGGCTGAGCGCGGGTTCGGCGCCCCGCTTGACGAGTTGTCGTTATCTCGCGAGCGCCTGCCGCAGGACGCCCAGGGACGTGATCGGTATCTGCTGGTGGGCACGCGCTCGGCAGTGCTCGCTGAGTACGAGAACGTTTTGCACATGCTTGGCTGGCGCGCCGGTTTGGTGCTGCCGCGGCACGTGGCGGAAGGGCAGTGGCTTACTTTAAATGGCTCAAGAGACGACGCGCTGTTGCTGAGTTCTTCAGCCACGGGTTTTACCGCGGTAGTTTTTCGCGGCAAGCAACCACTGATAATCCGCACCGTCATCTGCGAGCCCGATGAATGTGAAGACGAGCTTTATCGCCTGCTTCTCTTTTATCGCGATAAGCGATCCGGCGAGGGAGAACTTGGGGCTAGCCTGCTTAGCAGACTTTTGGTTGTTGGCGATGCCATCAGCAAGGAACGGATTACCAGCATCGTTCGCGACACGCTCGGCGTTGATCTGCGACCGCTGGAAGCCGAGGACCTTGGCTTACAACTTTCGACCCGCCAGCTAAGTTTTGACTCCATCGCCGCACCGGCCGGGCTGGCGACGTTGTCCTGGAAATAGGGCAAGCAACGCCGCCCGACGGCTTGAAACATCTGTGATTTCCCGGACGTAATACCTCCGCATAATGAGTATGTCAGCATCACCCAATCTATTTAGTTTCAGCAGCGCTGCCGATCGCGAACTGGTCGCAACCGCCGCGCAAGGTCTTGAAGGCGGTTTTGAAGAACTGGTCCGGCGTTATCAACGACCAATATCGGCTTACGTCTACCGCATGGTCGGCGACTATGATATTGCGCTTGATTTGACTCAGGAAATCTTTATCAAGATTTACGCCTCGCTTTCGCGCTACCGGCCGGAGTTTAAGTTTTCCACCTGGATTTACAAGATTGCGCATAATGCCGCTATCGATCATCTGCGCCGCAATGCCGGGCGCGAACGCTCGATCAACGGCGGCACTGAAAGCGAACCGCAGCAACTGGCAATTGAAAGTAAGGGTCTCAGTCCGGAGCAACAGAGTGAACGCGAAGAGCGCCGGATCGAGATTGAGGGAGTCGTTCGTTTGTTGCCGACGGCCTATCGCGAGCTTATCGTCCTGCGCCATTCACAGGATCTGACTTACGAAGAGATAGTCGAAGTAACTGGTTTGCCGCTGGGCACCGTCAAGAATCGCCTGTTTCGCGCGCGCGAGATGATGCGTCAGCAGTTCCTGCTGCGAGGCATTACCGGAGTTTAGCTTTTTCATTTGATGACTAGCGAAAATAATATCTGTGAGAGCGACCAGATCGCCGCGTTCGTGGACGACGAACTGGAACCGGCGCGACGATCAGCGTTTGAACGGCACGTTAGCATCTGTGATTCCTGTGCCGCTGAGTTGCGTGCCCATCGCACGTTCATGCGTGAACTCGATACTGCTCTTGCCGGCCGTTTCGATCTGGAAGTGCCTCCCGACTTTGCAAAAGTTGTCGCTGTACACGCTCAGAATGATATGCGCGGCGTGCGCGATCGCGCGGAGCATCGCAAAGCCTTGCGCTACTGCATCGTTCTGGGGATGGTTGCGTTTGCTTTGTTAGGAGTCGCCTCCAGCCGCGCTGTCATTGCCAATATCCAATCATTTTTTAAAGCAATATTTGGAATAATCAGTCTATTCGGAAAAACTATTTACGATGCCATGGCCGGGTTTTCAGTGCTCGCGCGCGTCTTTCGCCGGAGCATTGTTGGTGACGCCGGTTTCTCGGATCTAGTGGCCCTCCTCTTGTTTGTTTTTGCTATCGGTTTCCTCACGCTTTTGATATCACGCTACCACCGAACTCGCGTGCTCGACTAAGCGCGGTTCGCATGCACCTATCCAAGTCATCAATGGGTAATGCCTCGCTTTTCTGGCGCGGCTTAGATCTGTCTATCTTCAGAATGTTTTTGCATTCCGGTTTACTGCTGGTTGCCGTCGCGTGCATGCAATACGCCGCGCAGGCGCAAGCTCCGCCACTGCCGCAGCCAACGGATTCTCCCTACATTGTTGAGGGAGTATCGGACACGGACGTTTATGCAATCGGACATTCATTGCAAATAAACGGTACGGTAAAAAAGGGAGCGATCGCTTTGGGCGGCGATGTAATTGTTCGCGGCGTGGTGGAACAAGACGTGGCGGCGATCGGCGGGTCGGTTATCCTGCTGGAAGGGGGGCGCATTGGCGGTGACGTAATGGTGGTGGGCGGCGCATATCAACATGCCGATCAGATCCCCAATCGCAATCCACAGGCGATGACAATCATGTACGCCGGCTACGAGCAGGAACTGCGAAACATAATGCGCAACCCCAAAGACCTGCTGGCGCCAAAGTGGTCGGCCGCATATGTCGGCTTTCGTTTGCTGGCTGTGCTCTTCTGGTTTATCGTGTCGCTCGCCCTGACCGCGGCCATGCCGGGAACAATCAGTCGCGGCATCGCGCGACTGCAACTCACAAGCCTGCGAGTGGCGCTGATCGGATTCATTGGCGCGCTTGTAATCGGGGTGGGAGTACCGTCTGCACTGCGTTTCCTGCCCGCCCCGGTCAGTGCCCTGGTCGGACTGATGGCGCTGTTGTTGATATTGATTGCAGCTCTCTTTGGACGCGTAATGATTTACGCCGCCACCGGCCGTTGGCTGCAACGAAAGTTTCTCAGACTCGGCAGAAATTCCGAGGCAGTAGCGCTGCTGGCTGGTACTGTTTTTTGGATCACTCTCTCTTCGCTACCGTACATTTGGCCCTTCATCGTTGCCCTGATTTTGGTTACCAGCCTTGGCCTGGCTCTCACCGCGCGCTACAAGGTTGGCTTTAATCGCAAAGCAAACGGTTAATCTGTAAAAGCAAACTGTTAGTTTGCGGTGGTTATCGAGCCCTCAGGCTGAGTGATAACCAGCTATCGCAAACTAACAGTTGCTAAAGAGCGTGGCATAGACTTTAGAAAGCTCTGATCAAGGGGATGAACAATTTGTATTGAGCCCGCGAAGCGTGGCGTCAGCATAAAGCCTGGAGCGGCGCGGAACCCCAGGACGACGACAGTTAAAAGCGCCCGGAACGCGCGAAGCGTGCGATAGCGAAAACGCTGCGATTTACCTGTCCTCAACGGCTGTCGCCCACTTCATGGGCTCTTCCTTTTACCTGAACGATCCCTGGGGGTTCGCTCCGCTCCACCCCAGGCTTTATGCTGGCGCCACGCTTCGCGGGCTCAGTGCAAGCTTTCACCAACTTGTTCAGGACTTCCTTTAGTCTGTATCCCCCACAAACAGACTAAAGTCTATGCCACTCCGGCTGTGAAAAGCGCAAACACACTGAAAAATATCAACGAATCCGAGGCCCGGCGCATCAAAAACTCTCCCCGGGCGGAAGCGTGGGATTTGTGCAACTTTTTCGAACACGGGGCGTGACCATGATGGACTAGCATGCTCACTCAGACCGAAGCCAGATTTAGTAGCGAGTAAACCCTGCAGTCCCAGGAGCCTGCAAGTCTTTCATTCTTATCTGCGTTTACCGGCAGGAATCCGCGGCTATTTTTTGGGTGGTGGAGAAACTCGAGCTTGGGTAAGCCACTTGTAACCACCGGCGGCAAACCGGTGTCTGTCTTAATTGGCAGTGGGATTCGAGTGCCCGGCTGAGGGACATAAACAGAACAATCGTTGAGTTTTATGCGTAACACATTGGACAGCGCGAGTTTGCAGTTGCCGATCCCCTACATTTTGTTCTAAGTAATCGATCGCGTTGTTCTCAAAGAAAACCTGGAGGAGTAATGAAGGCGTTTTTTATCGCATTCGCGCTGGTACAGCTTTTGGTAATCGCAGGACCTGCAGCTAACGCGCAGGCTACCACCCCTGCCGCGCCCGCCGGCGATGCGGCGATAACACCTAACGGCGCGATTGGTGAAGTGAAGGTGATCGACGCAGCGGGCCACCAGTTAATCATCAAGACCGACGCTGGTTCGCTGGTGACAGTTGCGCTAAACGACGCGACCGTTTACATGCGCCTCGCGCCTGGGGAAAAGACCTTGACCAACGCCGCGAAGATTGCCTTTACCGATGTCGGTGAAGGCGATCGCGTTTGGGCGCGTGGCAAAGTCTCCGACGATCACAAGTTGATTCCGGCCCGAGCCCTAATCGTAATGAACAAGGCGGACATCGCCAAGAAGCAAGAAGCGGAACGCGCGGAATGGAAGCGTCGCGGCTTGCTGGGCATAATCACTGCCGTGAAACCCGAAAGCAAAGAGATAACTATCTCCAGCCGCTCGATGACGGGACAGCAATCCGTAGTTATTCCAGTTTCAGATAAGGTGGAAATGCGTCGTTACGCTCCTGACTCGATCAAATTTGCCGACGCTAAGCCGGCGGAATTTGCGGAGCTCAAGGTGGGAGATCAACTGCGCGCGCTCGGTGAACGTAGCGCTGATGGATTGTCTTTCACTCCCGAGAAAGTTGTGACCGGTGCGTTCCGAAATGTAGCCGGCGTCGTCACAGCGGTTGATGCGGCGACGGGTGAAGTAAAAATTAACGATCTGCAGACAAAGCAGCCGCTGACCATCGTTGTTAAGCAGGATGCAGTTTTGCGACGGTTTCCATCTGGTGCCGAAATGGGTGGCATGTCGATGATGGGACGCGGCGGACCGGGCGCAAACAGCGCCGGCGGTCAGCCGCCAGCAGGTCAGGGTGGTAACCGGCCACAGGGCGGACAAGGTGGTCCACCCGAAGGAGGCAGACCAGGCGGCGGACCGGGCGGAGGCGGTGGCCGGATGGGCGGCGGTGGCATGAATATTCAGGACATGCTCGAACGTCTCCCGACGATTTCAATCGCAGATGTCAAAGTAGGCGATACGATCATTGTGTCCAGCACGAAAGGCGCAGATCCGACTCGTTTAACTGCGATCAGCGTTATTTCCGGCGCCGATACACTACTCAACATGATGGCAGCACGACAGCAGGCAGCCGGTCCATCTACGCCAAATCCGTCCGCCGGATTGGGCAGTGGCATTCAGTTCGGAATCGGCTTGCCGTAGTTCAAAAATTTATCGAGAGTTTGCAGATCAATAGGTTCCTAATTATGAACGTCTCCAGTAATTTTTTGCGCACGACTTTTGGCGCGATACTAATTGTAGTTTTATCTGCCCTGCTTGCCTTTGGCCAGCAGGCGCGCGGCACCTTGCGCGGTGTGGTTTCGGATGAACTCGGCGCAACCATTGTCGGCGCCAACGTAACTGTTACGGACGCGGCGGGTGTTGAAAAGACCGCCGTGACGAACGGCGAAGGCGCTTACACCATCAGCGGTCTTGCTCCGGGCAAGTACTCGGTAAAGGTTGCGGCCGCCGGTTTTGCTGTTTCTGACGAGACGACGGTTGACGTTGCAGCAGGGCAGCGCCAGTCGTTGGATCTCACTTTGAAAGTCACGATTGAAGAACAAAAAGTGACGATCGCAGCCGAGACGCCGCTGAGCACTGATTCTACTAATAATGCCAATCAAACTTTAATCACCGGCAAAGATCTCGATGCCTTGCCTGACGACCCGGACGAACTGGCTGCGGCTTTGCAGGCGCTGGCCGGACCATCGGTTGGACCAAACGGTGGACAGATCTTCGTCGATGGTTTTTCCGGCGGCCGTTTGCCGCCGAAAGAATCGATCCGCGAAATCCGCATCAACCAGAATCCCTTCGCCGCTGAAAACGATCAGCCGTCGGGGAGAATCGATATTCTTACTCGGCCTGGCACCGACAAAACGCGTGGCAGCCTGTCTTTTAGTTTTCAGGACGAGAGTCTTAACTCGCGAAATCCCTTCTCCGCACGACGGACGCCTTTCCAGGCGCGGCAGTATGGCGGCAACCTGGGCGGTCCGTTAATTAAGAAGAAGGCTTCGTATTTTCTGGATTTTGAGCGGCGCGAGACCGACGACAACGAGTTGGTTACGGCGACCATTTTGGACTCGAATCTGAATCCGCTTCAGCTTGGTTTTGGTGTAGTTGTGCCGCGGCGGACGCTTGAGTTCAGTCCGCGCGTGGACTATCAACTGAATACCAACAACACGCTGATCATGCGCTACCGCTTCAATCATTCTAGTATCGACAACAATGGTGTCGGCGGTTTCTCGTTGCCGGAGCGGGCGTACACTTCCGCCAATACGCAACACCAAATTCAGATCACGGAAACGGCCGTGCTGAATGCAGCCATGATTAACGAAACGCGATTTCAATTTACCCGGCAGCGTTCTGAAAGCATTGGAGATATAACGCGACCAACCATCAACGTCAGCAGCTCGTTTATCAGCGGCGGTTCGCAGGTGGGCCTGGTAACGAACACCGATCAGCGCTGGGAGTTGACCAATTTTCTTGCCTGGCAGCGCGGCACTCACGCCTTAAAGTTTGGTGGACGCGTGCGCGGGGTTTCGATAACCGACATCAATCCTAATAATTTTGGTGGTTCGTTTACTTTTGCCGGCGGCTTGGTGCCGACGTTGGACGCGAACAACAATCCGATTTTCAACCAACCGGTCTTCGCCGACAGTCTTGAGCGATATCGCCGCACAATATTGTTCAGCAGCGCGCCTTATAATCTGTCGCCTTTGGAAGTGCGGCGGCGCGGCGGCGGCGCTTCGCAGTTCAACATCGCCAGCGGCAATCCGGCGGCGAGCGTTTCACAGATAGACTTTGGCGTTTACGCGCAGGACGACTGGCGGGTGCGGCCGAACCTGACTTTCAGCTTTGGCTTGCGTTACGAAAACCAATCAAACATCAGCAGTAACTTTAACCTGGCGCCGCGTCTTGCTGTGGCCTGGTCTCCGGGCGCGGCCAACAGCACCAAACCGCCGCAGATGGTGATTCGTGCCGGCGGCGGCGTCTTCTATAACCGGTTCGGTGAAGGGCAGACGCTTCAAGCGCATCGCTTCAACGGCGTAAACCAGCAGCAGTTCTTTGTAAGTGAAGTCCCGCTTTATAACGCGAGTGGACAATTTGTAGATCCGGCCGCATCGCCGTTGGACACGTTCCCCAACGTGCCGCCGGCAAACAGTCTTAGTGCGATAAACCGGCAGATTACCTGGCGCGTGGCTGACGATCTGCGCGCTCCGGTTGTTTACCTTGGCGGCGGGCAGGTTGAACGCCAACTGCCGTATCGCTTCACGCTGTTCGCGGGCGTATTCAGTATTCACATTCAACACGTCATTCGCGCGCGCGACATTAACGCACCTATTCCGGGAACGAACGGCGTTCGTCCGAATGGAAACATCGGCGACATCTATCAATATGAATCGAGCGGCCGATTTAATCAGAACCAGTTGTTCATTGGATTCAATAATCGCTTTAGCCGCGCCATAACCTTCTTTTCAAGTTATGTCCTGAGCAAGACCACAAACGATACCGACGGCCAGGGCGGCTCGCTGTTTCCGGCGAATTCCTATGATTTGAGCGGAGAGTTTGGGCGCGCGGCATTCGACGTAAGGCATCGCTTCACTTTCGCTGGAACTATCAATCTGCCCTGGTGGCAGTTGAGTTTGAATCCATTCATCATCGCCAGTTCCGGACGTCCCTTTAACATTACGACGGGCCAGGATACGAACGGCGACCGCTTGTTTACCGAGCGCCCATCGTTCGCGCCCTCGGGTACGAACTGTGCCAATCCGGCGGCGAATATCGTTTGCACGCCGTACGGAAATTTCAACTTGCGTCCGGCTCCAGGCGAAGCATTAATCCCGCGCAATCTAGGCCAAGGTCCGTCATTCCTTTCGATCAACATGCGCGTTAGCAAGACCTGGAACTTTGGAACTATTCATACGGCTTCTGCAGCGAACCGCACCGAAGGACAACAGCCAGGTGGCGGTGGTAGAGGCGGCGGCGGTGGCAGAGGCGGCGGTGGCGGGGCTGGCATTCCGCAGATTCCCGGTGGCGGAGGTGGCGGCGGTGGCGGCCGTGGCGGCGGCGGTGGTCTGTCGAGTATCGGTGGTCCAGTAAGCAGCGGCGGTGCCGAAGCCAAGCGCTACAGCATGCAGTTTTCGCTTAACTTCCAAAACCTATTGAATCACGTCAATCTTGCGCCCCCAGTCGGCAACTTGTCTTCGCCATTCTTTGGTCAAAGCCTCGCGCTAAACGGCGGGTTCGGTGGCTTTGGTCCGGGTGGAGGAGGCGGTGGTGGCGGCGGTGGCGGTGCGGGCAACCGCAGAGTGACCGCTCAAATTCGCTTTAACTTTTGATCGCTAATGAAACGCGACGCGATTATTTCGCGTCGCAAGAGTCTCTCGTTAATTCAAAAAGGATTACCCCCATGAAGAGAATTCTCTCAACTTCGCTTGCACTCCTCGCTCTCGTGCTTGTCGCGGCAATATCCGGTCAGGCGCAAACAGAAACCAAAGAGAAAGCCGGCAACACCATTCCGGCAACTCCGGCCGTTGCGATCACCAGTGCCACTTCGCCCCTCGATCTGGCCCGCGCCGCGGTGATAGCTCAGGGAGGAGATAAGTTCAAAAATCTCGAAAGCATCGTGTTGCGCGGTTCGGTCGATCTTTACGGACCTAACTCCACCCAGTCAGTTCCCGGAGGCTTCGTGCTTGCGAATGCCGGCGACAAGATGCGCCTGGAGGTTGATGCGCGGCCTCTTTTCACTTTTAAGCAGATTTTCGACGGCCAACAGTCTTACAGCTCTCTTCCAGGCGCCGAGATGCCGCCGTCAAGTAAATTCGGGATGAGGGTGCTGGCTAAATTTGATCAGCCCGGTTACGCCGTGACTGCGCTTCCCGACAAGAAAAAACTACGGGGATTCCGGGTTGCAGACTCGGAAGGAAATGCCACGGACTTTTATCTCGACCCGGCAACCGGCCGCATTATTAGCTACACCTTTTCTTTCAGCGGTTACAACTTCGGTACGGAAAACAGGAAATTCAAAGAAGTAGAGGGTGTTCTGGTTCCCAGTAGTTTTACGCAGCGGATCGAAATGCCTCAGGGAGCGGCCTTCGCAGAGTTCAATGCCAAAGAAATAAAGATCAATCAAAAGCTTGGCGACGACGCCTTCGCGATACCGAATTGATCCGCGGACATGCTTATCCGTCTTTCAATCTGAAACAACCAGGGCCGCCCCAACGAAGAGGTGGCCCTGGTTTTTTGTCTCTGTTTTTTGGTTAGACGCTGGTGATGTCGGTTTCTTTCGACTTGGTGAGATCGTCGATCCGGGCCGTGTAGGTGTTGGTTAGTTTCTGCACTTCTTCCAAACCATCACGTTCGTTGTCTTCCGAGATCTGTTTGTCTTTCAGCATCTTCTTCAGACGCTCGTTCGCGTCGCGGCGAATGTTACGAACCGCGGTGCGGTGATCCTCGGCGATCTCATGAACTTGTTTCGCAAGCTGCTTGCGGCGCTCTTCGGTCAGCGGCGGAATAGGAATCCGTACCAGCTTGCCGTCGTTTGACGGGTTCAGGCCCAGATCAGAAGCGCGCACCGCTTTTTCAATTGCGGCTACCTGCGTTTGATCCCAGGGCTGCACCGTCAACATCTGCGGCTCAGGGGCGTGCACCGAAGCCATCTGGCTGAGCGGCGTCATGGTGCCGTAGTAATCGACCATCACTGAGTCGAGCAGGCTAATCGCAGCACGGCCGGTGCGCACGGTTGACAGCTTGCGACGAAAATCTTCGATGACCGTGTCCATACGCGGCCGGGTATCTTTGATAACGTCCTTTTCGCTCATGTCGTCTCCCAAAAGTTTCGAGTTTCGAGTTCCGAGTTTCGAGTTGGACCGACGGGCATACTCGAAAACCTCATAAGTACCTAACCTACATTCCAATTTCCGCAACTCGGAACTCGAAACTCGAAACTCGAAACTAGGAACTGGGAACTAGGAACTACTCAGCACTATTTGTTCACCGATACCCTTGTGCCAACGCCTGCCTCACCAGATAGCACGCGCATGATGTTGCCCGGCTGGCGCATGTTGAAAACTATGATCGGCAGGTTGTTGTCCATGCAAAGCGAAATTGCGGAAGCATCCATCACCTTTAACTGCCGTTCAAGCACTTCCTGATAAGTGATGCAATCGTAACGCGTGGCGGTCGAATCCAACATCGGATCAGCCGAGTAGATGCCCTCGACCTTGGTTGCTTTCAGGATGATGTCGGCTTTGATCTCCAGCGCTCGCAACGCCGCGGCTGAGTCAGTTGTGAAATAAGGGTTGCCGGTGCCGGCGGCGAAAATTACGACGCGATCTTTTTCCAGATGCCGAACCGCGCGCCTGCGGATGAAAGGCTCGGCCAACTGCGGGATGTCAATGGCGGACATCACGCGCGTTTGCACTTCCACCTTTTCGAGCGCGTCCTGCAACACCACCGCGTTCATGACCGTCGCCAGCATGCCGATGTAGTCGGCGGCCGAACGGTCCATGTTGCCGGCGCTCTTGGAAACACCGCGAAAAATATTGCCGCCGCCAACTACGACCGCAATCTGCACACCCATTTCATGCACGGCCTTGAGTTGTTCGGCGACCATGCGCGCGACGTCGACGTCGATGCCGTAATTCTGCTCGCCCATCAGGGCTTCGCCGGAAATCTTCAGCAGCACGCGCTTATAAGTAAGCGCGGCCTTATCGGATGTGATGTCGGTGGCACTCATGATTTCATGGGGCAAGCGCAAGCAGTTCAGAGTACAAGCTTCAGCTTGCTTCGGTTCATAAGCACAAACTAAAGTTTGGACTCTGAACTTCTTGACTCTAACTCAGCACTCCGTACTCAGCACTTCTCTTAACTTATCAACGATGCTACTTCGCTGCCAAAGTCTTCGTCGCGCCGGTTCAAACCTTCGCCCATCTTGTACCGAGTAAACCGCCGAATTGTAATCTTCTCACCGGTTTTGGCAACCTTTTCGATTACCAACTCAGCCACAGTCTTGGCCGGATCTTTCACGAAAGGCTGGTCCAGCAGGACCGATTCTTCATAAAACTTATTGAGACGGCCCTCGACGATCTTATCGATAACCTGGTCGGGCTTGGTGGCGTTCTTTGGATCGTTTTTGGCCTGAGCCCGAGCAATCTCGCGTTCCTTTTCGAGATCAGCTGCGGCCACGTCCTCGCGGGACACGTAACGCGGCTCGGCCGCCGCAACGTGCATGGCAATGTCTTTAACTAACTGCTGGAACTCGTCGCCGCGCGCCACGAAATCCGTTTCGCAATTGACTTCGACCAACACGCCAACCTTGCCGCCCATATGAATGTATGAACCGACGATGCCTTCCGCAGCAATGCGACCTTCGCGTTTCTTAGCCGACGCCAATCCGCGTTTGCGCAGAATGTCGATCGCGCGCTCTTCCTGACCTTCAGCTTCCACCAGCGCGTTTTTGCACTCCATCATGCCGGCGCCTGTTTTTTCGCGAAGCTGTTTCACTGCTGCTGCTGTTATGTCTGCCATGATCGCTAGTTTCTCCGTAATTATTTTCTGTCCGACAAACTCTTGGTTTGTCGAAGACTAAGAACCCACCCGCTACCGCAGGCGGTACTGACAAGAACACAGGCTAAAGTCTGTGCTACTTCAGCAAAAAACGCAGCCCGGCGGGAGTCCCGCTTTGAAGGCTGCGCTCGCCGTTAAGTAAAAAATTAGATCTGTCGTCAGCTTGCCGCGACTACTGATTCTGCATTGGTATCAACCGGCGAATTCGCCTCAGGTTGTTCCGCCGCGGGAGCTGCTGCAGTTTCAACCGTCTCAGTAGCCTCCGGGCCAGCGGCTTCAGGTGCTGCCTCTGTCGAGTTTTCTGCGACAGCCGCTCCGCTTTGATCGGCTGTTTCGCTGGCCGCTGCTTCGCCGCCCGCCGCTTCGTCGCCGGCTTGCTCCACCACGCCGCCTTCAGTTGCTATCTGTTGGCCTTCCACAATCGCATCGGCAATGCGCGAGGCGAACAAGCGCACTGCGCGCAGGGCATCGTCGTTGCCGGGGATGACGTAGTCGATTCCTTCAGGCGAGCAGTTGGTGTCCACCACCGCAACGATTGGGATTCCCAAACGATTCGCTTCGGCAACCGCAATTTCTTCCTTGCGCACGTCAATAATAAAAACGATGTCGGGCAGCCGGTTCATCGACTTAATACCCGAGAGGTTCTTATTCAGACTTTCGCGTTCGCGGTCGAGTTTGATGCGTTCCTTCTTGGTCAGTTTCTCGTAACGCCCGTCAGTCTGCATCGCTTCAAGATCTTTGAGGCGCTTGATCGACTTCTGAACTGTTTGGAAGTTTGTCAGCAGACCGCCCAGCCAGCGCTGGTTGACGTGATATTGACCGCAGCGTTCCGCTTCCTCGCGCACCGCTTCCTGAGCCTGGCGCTTGGTGCCCACAAAGAGCACCGTCTTGCCTTTGTCTTCGGCGATGGCATTCGTCACAAATGCGATCGCGTCGCGAAACATGCGCTGCGTTTTTTGCAGATCAATAATGTAAATGCCGTTGCGCTCGCCAAAGATGTATTCCTTCATCTTGGGATTCCAGCGCCGTACCTGGTGGCCGAAATGTACGCCAGCCTCCAGCAATTCTTTCATCGTAACCGAAACCAAACCGTAGTCTCCTTTGTGTGAACTGGTTTAATGTACTCGCCACGACTGTGGGTCCTTGATTATCAAGAACAACCAATCCGAGTTGTGGCAATGGACTCGACAAATGATGAATGCAGAATGATGAATGCTGAATTCCGCGTTCATCATTCATTGTTCATCATTATCTCTTGGAGAACTGGAAGCGCTTGCGAGCGCCCTTCTGTCCATACTTCTTGCGTTCTTTAATGCGCGGATCGCGAGTGACCAGTCCCGCCTCTTTCAAAGCTGGTCGCAGGTCGCTGTTGTACTCCATCAGCGCTCGCGTAATGCCGTGACGAATTGCGCCGGCCTGCCCCGCCGGACCGCCGCCCTTAACGTTGACCAGCAGGTCAAACTTGCCCGTCGTCTCCGTCAACTGCAAAGGTTGACGAATGATCATGCGCAGCGTCTCGTTGGGGAAGTACGTTTCAAACGGCTTGCGATTTATCTTCACTGCGCCGTCGCCCGCGCGCAGATAGACGCGCGCAGTCGCCGACTTTCGTCGTCCGGTTCCGTAGTATTGAATATCAGCCACAGCTATATCTCGTCCTCTTTATTAACTCTCGTTTGTTATCGGGTGGTGAGCGTGTGAACTTCGGGGCGTTGGGCGGTGTGCGGATGATCGGCGTCGGCGTAAACTTTTAATTTCTTCGCCATCGCTTTGCCGAGTTTGGTTTTCGGAAGCATGCCCTGGACGGCGAGACTAATCACGCGGTCCGGCCGCTTCGCAAACATCTCCTCGGCAGTCACCTCGCGCAAGCCGCCGGGATACGACGTGTGGCGGCGATACAGTTTCTGTTGGGCCTTCGCACCCTTTAACACAGCCTTGCGCGCATTAATCACGATCACGTGATCGCCAAGGTCCATGAAGGGGGTCCAGCGCGGACTGCGTTTACCCGACAGGATGGAGGCGATTTCGGATGCCAAATGGCCGACCGTTTGACCCGCCGCATCGACTACGTACCATTTTCGTTGTCCAGCGAGATCCTTGCCGCTGGGAAAGTATGTTGACATGGTTAACTATCTCTGTTTTCAGTGAATAAAACGCGAACGGTTAGAATACCGAACGACAAAAAGAGTGTCAAGGCGAGGGCCTGCAAGAAGGGTGTTGGGTGTAGGGGATAGGGTGTAGCAGGAAGAAGGGTGTTGGGTGAAGGGGATTGGGTGTAGCAAAGAAGGGGTGATGCGTCTAGCTGGAGTCCACCTACGTTGAGCAACTGCCATTCAATGGCTCGCAAGCGCGATCTAACGGCTGGCAAGTGGCCAGCAAAATTCAGAGGACCAACAAAAAAGTGTGGGGTGCATCTACACCCCACACCCTAAATCCTACACCCTTCCTATACCCTATTCTTGAGGTGGCGGAGTTGTCGTGCTGTCGGCCCGCTTCAACTTCGGAGGCTCTTGCTTCTCCGCAGGTTTCTGCTCGCTGCCGTCCGGATTCGTAGTCGGTTCGTCAGGCGTCGGCTGGCGCCGTTTGAGTGTCGGACGTCCCGGCGCACCATCATCCGCGCTCGGCAGCGCTCCCGTACTCGAGGCTCTTGCATTTGAAAGCCGCAAAAGCTTCGCCTTCACGCGCTGAAACTCCGACGTGCTGATCACATACTCGTCATGCTCGGGAAACCGCGCCGCCAACGAGAGCGCCGAAGCGCGTCGTTCTGGCGGCGCAGGGTGCGTCGAAAAAGCTTTCGCAATAATGCCCGGCTTCTTTTTGTTTTTCGCTTCCAGCTTTTCAAACATCGTCGCCATCGCCGTCGGATCGTAACCAGCGGCCCACATATACTGAACGCCAAGCCGATCGGCTTCTTCTTCCGCGCCGCGACTAAACTTCATGAAGATGCCCAACAGTCCGAGCCCGGCGGTGTTCTGATAAATCATTCCGGGAATGCCGCCGAGAAAAATCGATCCACCCATTGCCAAATATTCCAGCAGGCTGGCCTTGGTCTGATTCTCAACCGCGTGGCGCGCGGCCACGTGTCCGATTTCGTGGGCCATAACGCCCGCGACCTCAGCTTCATTGTCAGCCACCAAAAGCAAACCCTTATTGACGTAGAAAAATCCACCCGGCAAGGCGAAGGCGTTAACTTCGTCGGAATCGATAACTTTGATCGTAAAGGGAACCTTCGCGTCTGAGTGCAACACGATATTCTGGCCGACGCGGTTTACATATTCGGTGATCACCGGATCGTCGATAAACTTTGCCTGGCGATCCACTTCCGCGGCCAGCTCGCGACCCATCCGCACTTCCTTTTCCGTCGAGCCGCTCATCTTGGCAATGATGCCTTTATTGATGTTGCGTTTCCCGATCATGTTCGGGTCGTCGTTGACCGAAAGCGGTTTGTTGGATTTCACCGGCAGCGGTGGCGGCGTCTTGGCGGCGCTTTTCGGGTCGTTCTTCGCGGTCGTGGCTGTTGCAGTCTGATCCTGCGACTGGGTAGTGCCGGCAGTTTTGGTCGACGGGATAGTCTGAGTGGTCTGCGCGAAACCGGCAATTGAACTTAGAATTATTGCGGAGACGAGAATGAACGCGGTACTAACGCGGGAGATGCTGATCATCTTGAAAAAACCTCCAGAGACTTCAAAACAAATCGTGCCGAAAAGGACTCCGGGGAAAAAACTTTCCAGGCGCCACGGATTGAGGAGTTCTGCGCAAAAAACTGATTAACGATGCGCAGTGGATCGGAAGCTGTTTTAGCTATTTTCAAATGCGCAGTCTATGATGCCCGATTCCGGCTGCATGGTTGCGCCTGTTTTCCGCTAAATGGTTGCCGAAAAATTGGGGAAATCGGTTTCGCCGTCCATTGGGCTCGCTTTGGAATAAGCAGGAACGCGGCCATTATAATGCCTGCACCCGCGAAAGCCTAAAATCGAGGTGATTCTCGGTGCCCTGTCTTAATCGAGGTTCTCATAATGAAGGCCTCCCGATTGAGTCTCGCCGACGCCAAATCTCAAGGTCGGGAAGGTTGGGCATGGCCCCCGCTCTTCTCCGGTTCTATGCTAAAGACTGGATGGCAGATGTCATGTCAAAAGGCAAACCAACAATCTCAATCATTGGCGCCGGCCGCCTGGGCACCGCGTTGGCCATCGCGCTAACGTCGAAGTCTTACCCGATTCGCGCAGTCGCCGCCCGCCGCGCCGCAAACGCCCGCAAAGCGATCTCGCTTTCCGCGCTGCCTTCAACAACCCTCGCACTCGGCGCCGACCAACTTGAACAACTCCCGCCCAGCGATCTTGTTCTGATAACTACGCCGGACGACGCCATTGCCGGCATCGCGCGAACCTTCGCTAAGCTTGGGCGCAGCGCGCGCCGTCGCAGCACTTTTTTGCACACCAGCGGCGCACTCTCTTCTGCAGTCCTGGCGCCACTCGCCGAGCGCGGGTTCCACACCGGCTCACTTCATCCCCTTATTTCCGTCAGCGATCCACGCGCCGGTGCGGAAGCATTGAGCGGCGCCTTCTACTGTGTCGAGGGCGACAGCGTCGCGGTGCGATCCGCAAAGGCGATTGTGCGCGACCTGGACGGGAACGCTTTTACAATCAAGCCCGAAAGCAAAGCTCTTTATCATGCGGCTGCGGTGATGGCCTCGCCGCATCTCGTTGCGCTGTTCGATCTCGCGGTTCAGATGCTGGTGTCCTGCGGTCTCAAGCCCCAAGAGGCGCAGAACGTTCTGACGCCACTTGTGCAAAGCACGGTGAACAACTTGAAACAGACGTCGCCCGAAAAAGCATTGACCGGAACCTTCGCGCGCGGCGACGTCGCCACGGTCCAGCGTCATCTGAAAGCGTTGGCCCCAAAACAGCTCGCCGAAGCTCTGGAGATTTACAAACTGCTCGGCCTCCATTCGCTGCAACTCGCCGCCCAGCGTGGCCTGGATCCAAAAGTCGCCACTCAAATCAAAATCGCCCTGAAGAAAACTTAAGCAAACGCGTTGCGGCTCTGCCGCCTTCCGTACGGTAAGCCTATGGCTTACCGCAAGCATCGCTCTTTTCCTGAGGCTATGCCTCCTGGCTCAACTTCTTTCAGGCAATAGCAAAGGAGGCGCAGCCTCAAACAAGAGATATGTTCCCGGGTAAGCCATAGGCTTACCGCACGGAAGGCGGCAGAGCCGCGCTCCTGCTTTTGACTATTTACGATTTACGATTCACGATTCACGACGTTATGGAACGAGCACCATCTGACAGCTACAGCCTTACCATTCGCGTCAAACTTTCTTCGCGCGCCGGCACGCTCGGCGAAGTCACTACCGCCATCGGCCGCGCCGGCGGCGACATCGGCGCAATTGATATTGTCAGCGTTGGCCGTGACTACATCATTCGCGACATCACCGTCAACACCGTCTCGAGCGAACACGAAGACAGAATCGTCAACGCGGTCAAGGCCATTGACGGCATCGAAGTCCTGCAAACTTCCGATCGCACCTTCCTCATGCA
>DNND01000031.1:45695-52257 GCA_003488005.1 Blastocatellia bacterium
CTCGGCGGCAAGATCGAAGTCGTCTCCAAAATGCCTTTGAAGACTCGCGCGGATTTGTCGATGGCCTACACGCCCGGCGTCGCGCGCGTCTGCGAGGCCATCCACGACGATCCGGAAAAAGTTTTCACGCTAACAATCAAAAAGAACTGCGTCGCCATCGTTACTGACGGCACGGCGGTGCTCGGCCTCGGCGACATTGGCCCAGCCGCGGCCATGCCGGTGATGGAAGGCAAGGCAATGCTGTTCAAAGAATTTGGCGGCGTCGATGCTTTCCCGATTTGCCTGAGCACGAAAGACCCGGACGAGATTGTGCGGACGGTGAAAAACATTGCCACTGCGTTCGGCGGCATCAACCTCGAAGACATTTCCGCGCCTCGTTGTTTTGAGATTGAAGATCGACTCAAAGAAGAACTCGACATCCCAGTCTTTCACGACGACCAGCATGGCACCGCGGTTGTTGTGCTGGCGGCGTTAATCAACGCGCTGAAGATCGTTGGCAAAGAAATGAGTGAGATCAAAGTTGTCGTAAACGGCGTCGGCGCGGCGGGTGTTGCCTGCACAAAAATCGTGATGGCGGCTGGTGTGAAAAATATCATCGGCTGCGACCAGCAGGGCGCGCTCTATCGCGGCCGCCGCGAAAATATGAACAAGGTGAAAGAGTGGTATGCCGCGAACACGAACCCCAACCAGGAGAAGGGAACTGTTCACGACGTGATCAAAGGCGCCGATGTCTTCTTTGGTTTGTCAGTGCCCGGTGTGATCAATGAAGAAGATTTGAAGCAGATGGCCGCGAAGCCGATTGTGTTTGCGATGGCCAACCCGACGCCGGAGATCATGCCGGAAGACGCCGCGCCTTACGTGGCGGTGATGGCTACTGGCCGCTCCGACTATCCGAACCAGATCAACAACGTGCTTTGTTTCCCCGGCATCTTTCGCGGCGCACTCGCCTGCCGCGCGCGCACCATCAATGAAGAAATGAAACTCGCCGCCGCGAACGCGATCGCGGGCATCATCACGTCCGCCGAACTCCATCCCGAATACATCATTCCCTCAGTTTTCGACAAACGCGTCGCCGAAGCCGTCGCTCACGCCGTCGAAGAAGCTGCCTACGCCACCCACGTCGCCCGCCGCGACCGCGCATCACAAGAGAACTTGTAGAAAGCTGGTATTTCCGCCTGGGCTGCGGGTCTTGTCAGTACCGTCTGCGGTAGAGGGTGGGTCATTGCGACGTTATTTGCTCCTCGCCACCGCCGTAAGCTAAACCGCGTTGACGCTTTGTGATATTCTTGGACTTAAGAAGAGGATTCGCATGAGCCAGCCCATAACAATCAATTTGCCGGACGAAACCAAAAACGCCCTTGACCGAGCGGCGGGTGAAGAAGGTCTCTCTGAAGATGCGCTGATAGAGAAAGCGCTGACCGACTTTCTTTTCCTCAGGCAGTTTAGGAATTTGCGCGATCGCCTGATCTCCCAAAACAAGTCTCGCACCGATCAGGATGTTTTCGATCTCGTGTCGTGAAGATCGTCCTTGATACAAACGTCATAATCGCAGCCCTCATCGCACGCGGCGTTTGCCATGAGCTTCTTGAACATTGCGTGCTTCGGCACACGTTGCTCACTTCCGATTTCATTCTTGACGAAACCAAAGAGAAGCTGACAGAAAAGTTTGGTTATCCGGAGGATCTGGCTGACGAGGCCGTCGCCCTGCTACGGTCAAGGATGCGAGTGGTTACTCCGGCCGAACTGGAGCGAAAAGTCTGCCGTGATCCGGATGACGACAATGTTCTAGCGCTGGCGGTGAGTGGCGAGTGCGATTGCATAATCACCGGAGACCAGGACCTGCTGGTGATTAAGGCGTATGAAGGCATAGACATCCTCACCCCTCGAGATTTTATTGTGAACGAGGACCTCGCCTGATTTTTTTCGATTCACGATTTACGATTCAAGGCAACCCCTTCCCGAATACATTCCGTCAGTGTTCGCAAGCGCGTCGCCGAAGCCATCGCTCACGCCGTCGAAGAAGCAGCCTACGCCACCCACGTCGCCCGCCGCGACCGCGCCGCGCAAGAAGAAATGTAAGCCATCGGGGCAGCGTGTATTAGATTAATGGTTTGATATGTTATGTTGGGCCAACAAAAGTTTCGCATGGCATCGACCTGTCTTTGGTTACGAACTTCTCTTTTTTCCGGTCGAAGCCGAAACCAAACTATCTTTCGAGGGTCGGTCTAAATGAATAAGGAGCTTGGAGCCTTCATAACAGACTTCGTCAAAGACTTGGCGAGCAATAATGTTGCCATCTTTGCAGGCGCGGGGTTGTCAAAGGCAACGGGCTACGTCGACTGGCCAGGGTTACTTACAGATATCGCGGAGGAGCTTGGACTGCAGATCGATAAAGAAACCGATCTTATTTCGTTGGCTCAGTACCATGTAAACGAGAAAAGCCGCGCCAAATTGAACAAACGAATTCTCGAAGAGTTTGTGGAGGAAAACGAATTAACAGAAAACCATCGCATCCTAGCGCGCCTGCCCATCTCAACCTACTGGACCACAAACTACGATAACCTAATTGAAAATGCGTTAAAGGAGGCTAACAAAAGGGCTGATGTCAAATATGAAGTAGAACAGATCTTTAACACCCGCCCTAAAAGAGATGCGGTCGTTTATAAAATGCATGGAGATGTTTCCCTTCCGGCCCGAGCAATATTGACGAAACAAGATTACGAGAAATACCCAATGACCCATGAGCCTTTTCTTTCGGCTCTCACGGGTGATTTAACTACCAAGACATTTCTATTTATTGGATTTAGTTTCACCGATCCAAATCTCGACTACGTCTTGGGAAGAATTCATGCTAAATATCACATTTACGGAAGAGATCATTATTGTTTTATTAAGCGGCCAAAGTTAGGTGAGAAGGGCAGCGAAACAGAGGCGGACCTAGAATACAGCCTTAGAAAACAGCAACTAATGATTGGTGAGTTGAAGCGTTATGGCATTCAGGCTCTCCTGATTGATCAATACACCGAGATTACTGATATTTTGGAGGAGATTGCGAATCGCTTTAGGAAGAGGACTATATTCATTTCGGGCAGTGCAGAGGAATACGCGGATTGGAACCGGCCCGAAGCTCAGGAGTTCATTCATAAGCTAAGTCACACTATCGTGTCCCAGGGTTTTCGTATTGTGAATGGTTTTGGTTGGGGGGTTGGCAGTGCTGTCATAAATGGTGCCTTGGATGCCGTCTACGAGCGACCCGAGAGGCACAGCGAGGACCAACTGATAATGAAACCGTTTCCCCAATTCAAGACCGGCGAAAAGGAGCTACCGGCACTTTGGGAAGAATACCGTCAGAGAATGATTAAGTTGGCCGGCATCGCGATTTTTATCTTTGGTAACAAATTGGATAGTAGTGGTAACGTTGTTCTCGCTAACGGCGTCAAAAGGGAATTTGAGATTGCTGTACAAAACGACCTTGTCCCTATACCCGTGCCGTCAACCGGTTATGTGGCGAAGGAGATTTACGAACAGATCTCAAAGGATCTCACGACTTACTACGCTGGCAACGAAGATGTAATTCCAATGTTGGAAGAACTTTCTAAGTACACCTCAAAAGCATCTGAAGGCATAATCAGCAAGATCGTTCAAATCATAAAGGGAGTGAATAAATAGGGGCCATGGCAAGAAAAGTATTCTTTAGCTTTCATTATAAAAGAGATTCTGTTAGGGCAGGACAGATTAGGAATAGCAATGTTGTTAAGAACCGGGGCATTGAGACATCTGATTTTATTGATGCGGCAAAATGGGAAGAGGTTCAAGGAAAAGGCGACCAGGCGATTAAGGATTGGATTGCTTCACAATTAAATGGGACTTCCGTTACCGCCGTCTTAATCGGAGCAAGAACTGCCGGAAGAAAATGGATTCAGTATGAAATAAACGAAAGCCTGAAACATCGGAATGGCTTACTTGGCATCTATATTCATAATTGTCCCTTATTTGATAGTAGCTGCGACACCAAAGGAATAAACCCATTTGATAATCTGACGCTAACAATAAATGGAGTGAAGCGGAAGCTATCAGAGATCTACAAAACCTATGATTGGATCGATGATGACGGTCGAAGCAATCTCGGAAGCTGGGTAGAAGCGGCCGCGAAACAGGCTGGACGATAGCCTCTCATCAAGCCTAATCGTCATTTACGCAATGGATGGAAATAGATCGTGGGATTTTGTTTGGGAGCTTATCTAGTCGAGAGAATAAGCCTGAGATATCAATTCGGTGAAGTAACCTCCTTTAAGAAGGATTGCTCGTCGCCAGGCACATAATGGATTTGAGCATCATACCAATCGCTCAGCGTTTGAATATGTCGCCAGGTATCATGCTCGAACAAGCAAAACTTTTTCTTCTGCGCCATGGCTCTTTTGACACTGTGGCCATACAAACTGTAATCAGCTTCCTCTACATACCTTAGAAAATCGGGTTCAAATATGGAGACCGCCATATTGATGCTATAGCCAATCGATTCGATGCTCTCGGGTTTTTCTGTGAATTCCGTAATTATCTGCTGACCTCCCATTTTGATTCTGCCCACCGCCATCTTGTATCGATTGCTTGCCATCAAGGTGCCAACCACAGAATTCTGCTGTTTGTTATATTTGTGATGCTCGATGAAACTCTGCCAGTTAAAGTCGCCCTCGATAAGGATATCCGAGTAGTGAATCATGAAGGTTGTTTCTAGGCCCATTTCCTTCAACGCCATCGGAAGCTGAGGATGCGGCGTTTTGATACACTTAATCGGAATATCACTTAGCGCGAGTTTTGCAAAATACTCAATCATCTCTGAGAATTTGTCAGTAAGGATGATGACTTGAGAAAAGACGCGAGGGTCTAATTTTTGAATTATGTGATGCAAGATTGGCCTATCTCCGACCGGTAGGAGTACTTTAGGCATACCCAAATTCATCGGATATAAGCCCCCGGATTTTCCAGCGCAAGGGATGATCAGAGGAATTCCCCAGCTCTTTTCCTTATCCAAGCGGTCAACTAACGTCTCATGGTCCGCAAATACGATATGCTCCCTTTGCATCAACTGTATTGGAAGGAGGTTCTTTTCAACATCTTGCCGTCGACAAATGAGTAGCGGCTTTCTTAGCTCTGACGCAAAGGTCAATTCCCCTTGAATCCAACTAGAGCTAGTTGCGTCCGGAGTGAAGAGAACCAACACCTTTCGAGAAGACTTAATGGCTTCCTTCACTTTCGTATCTATTAATTCCCCGGACCGCTCTTGTTCATCAGCTAGGTATACCGACAGAAGGTATTTCTTCTTGAGGAACGCCGAAACCTCCTTCGCCAAGGCTAGGCCATCAGTCGTCGCATAAGAGATGAACAGATCGTACTCCACTTGTTTGCTCCTTAGGCTTGAGTGAGTGATAGAGAGTTTTACTCGTAGTTTCCAACACGCGTTGCCTTCATTCTTTTCTTAAAGGCACGCTCGAATGATGAACTGAAGGCGACTTCAGTCAATGGATAAGGATTTACGAAGAGTATCCGGGTCGGATGAGAGTGTTAACGTGCCTTCACGTAGTTCCTTGAGACTGGCTTCGTAGTTCTGCCCGATCTCTCGCCGACGCTCTTCGATCAGATAGCGCTTGACCAGTTCCTGCAATTCTTCAATCTCAGCGGTTGAGAGCTGCTTTACGTCTTCGACCGCTCTCGAAAATTCTTGCGCCATGTCTAAGCCTCCGTCGTTCGTATTGAGCATACTTCATCTGGTTATTGGCTTTCAATTGTTCGACGGTTCAGCTCGTTAGGGCTAAAGGCCTTGGGTGACTTCTGTTAGTTGAGTTTCCAGTCTCGCATTCTTGGAGGACGAAAGTGCGTTTCCCATTTCTAATTGAGCGCTCATGAGGGAATACGAGCCATTTAAGCGAAGAGCCGGGGAGCCGCTTTAGGCGATTGAGTGTCGCCATCATTGCATTGCACGCTGTGGTGGTGGGTGGTGTGGGCATTCGGCGGCGCACATAATCTCAACATCCTCATGAATGGTTGGCAGAACGCTTACATCCTGCTGGTAATAATTCTGCTGCAACTCGCTGCCGCTTGCCTGCTTTGGAAGCGCGCGCGGTTTGGTTACCTGATCCTGTTACTTTCAATGCTCGGGGCGCTGGTGTTTGGTGGTTACTATCATTTCGTGTTGGCAGGCGCGGACAATGTGAGCACGGTCGCACATTACTCGATGAGATCGTGGGGGCAGGTCTTTCGAGTGTCGGCGGTGGTGTTGGCGCTGGTTGAGTTCGCTGGGTGGTGGCAGGAGTTGTTGGACTGGGGAAACGTAAATCGTGAATCGCTAAGCGCGGTAAATGGTGAATGGTAAATGGTAATCGTGAATCGTGTGGATGAGGGCATTACCTCGACGGGTTGGGATGGCGGACAGTTATAAATTAATGTCGCGCGCAGCGCGTCGAGTCAGCGCTGAAGGCGCGGAAAAAACTAGGCCAGGGTAAAGTGCGCTTCGCGCGATACCCTGGGATCACGCAAGGGACAAAAAGTTCGCCGACCCTCGATG
>DNND01000114.1:0-485 GCA_003488005.1 Blastocatellia bacterium
CCGGGCAGCTTTACCTATACCGGTTCAGCTATCACTCCCTGCACCGCCACGGTGACCAGAGTCGGCGATGCAAACACTACGACCAACGTGGTCTACGCCAACAACATCAACGTCGGCACAGCCACGGCAGATGCCACTTATTCAGGTGATGCAAACCACAGCGGCAGCACTGCCAGTCAGGTAACGTTTACGATCACGCAGGCAGCTTCAACGGTGACGGTCACTTGCACCGCGGGTGCGCCTTACACTTACACCGGCTCGCCGCAGACGCCTTGTACGGCACAAGCAACTGGTGCAGGCATGAGTCCGGTCAACGTAACCAGTTCACTCGTTTACAGCAACAACACCAATGTGGGCGCAGCCACCGCTCAAGCGAACTGGGCTGGTGACTCCAACCACACCGGCAACACCGGCAACAGCGGGTTCACCATCAACCAGGCAGCTTCAACGGTGACAGTCACCTGCACCGCGGGTGCGCCTTACAC
>DNND01000114.1:814-29366 GCA_003488005.1 Blastocatellia bacterium
CCTTGTACGGCACAAGCAACTGGCCCAGGCATGAGTCCGGTCAACGTAACCAGTTCGCTCGTTTACAGCAACAACACCAATGCCGGCGCAGCCACTGCTAACGCATCATGGGCTGGTGACTCCAATCACACCGGCAATACGGGTTCGGGTGGCTTCACCATTACTAAGGCCCCGCAAACGATAACGTGGAGTAATCCGTCGTCAATCACTTACGGAACGGCGCTTAGTGGAACTCAACTTAACGCCACGGTTGCTGGTGTATTTGGAGGCTCGGCCCCCGGAGCACTGACTTACTCGCCGGCATCGGGCACAGTTCTGAATGCCGGCAATGGGCAGACTTTGGCGGTAGATGCGGCTGCCACATCCAACTACGACGCTGCTCACAAGACAGTCACGATCGACGTGAACAAGAAGGCGCTGACGATAACGGCGGACAACAAGACTATGCCTTTCGGTGGTCCAGTCCCGGCGTTTACGGTTACGTACGCCGGCTTTGTCACTGGGCAAAGTGCCAGTAACCTAAGCGGTACGTTAGCGCTTGCGTTCAAGGACATCTCCAACAATACCGTCACCATTTCCAACAGCACACTCGCCGGCACTTACACGATCATTCCGAGTGGGCAAACGAGTACCAACTACAGCATCACCTACGTGAATGGCACGCTGGTGGTCGGCGGCTGGACATTGACCGGATTCTATCAACCGGTGGATATGCCCGTTACCGCAATGGTGCTAAACACCATCAAGGGCGGACAAACGGTACCGCTGAAGTTCAACATCTACGTGGGAACTCCGGGTCCGACGACGGAACGGAAGTCCCTAACGGATGTTATGTTCGGCTCGGTGCAGATCGCTGAATACAATTGCGCGAGCACGCCTGGCTATGAAAGCCCGGTGGACGTTGCAAACACCGGAAGCACCAGCTTGCGTTATGACGGCGGTCAGTTTATTCAGAACTGGCAAACGCCAAAACCAGCAAACAAGTGCTATCAGGTGCGTATGACGGCGCTTGATGGTTCGCATATCGACGCGTTCTTCAAGACCAAATAGTTCGCGATCAAGCCAGCCAACAAAAATTGCCGGAGCTGCTCAACTGAGTAACTCCGGCAATTCTTTATGTAGGGTTTTCGCGAACCTTATTTCTAAAGGTTAATGAGTGCGGCGGTCGAGGTTGTAGTCGCGCAGGCGGCGATAGAGCGTCGAGGACGAGATACCAAGAATCTCGGCTGTCTTGCCGCGGTGCCAGCCGGTTTGTTCCAGCGCGGCAAGAATCTGCTGGCGCTCGACGTCGCGCAGTGAAGCGGGCGAAGCATTGGCGGCAGTGGCAGAGTAATCCGGCGCGGCACCCGGTTGCGACGTCGCCTGGGCCATAGGAATAAATGGTGTCGGCCGCGCTACTTCCGGCGGCAATTCGTTCACCGTAATGCGCCCATTGTTCGAGAGAATCACGGCGCGCTCCAGGCAGTTTTTCAACTGCCGCACGTTGCCCGGCCAACTGTAAGTCCGCAACGCTTCGAGTGCCTGTGGATCAAGTTCTGGTTTGGTCGTACCGCCAACATAATTCAGCAAGTAGCGCGCAAGTGGCTCAATATCTTCGGAGCGTTCGCGCAGAGGCACCAGATCGATTTGAAAGCCGTTGATGCGGTAAAGTAAATCCGAACGAAACGAACCATCGGCAACCACCGAATCGAGGTTGCGATTAGTGGCGGCCACGATGCGGACGTTAACTTCAACCTTGCGCACGCCGCCGACGCGAAAAAAGGTGCGCGTCTCAATCGCCCGCAGTAACTTGGCCTGAAGTTGCGCCGGCAATTCAGTCACTTCATCCAAAAACAGTGTGCCACCATCGGCGAGCTCAATCAGCCCGAGCTTCCGGCCTTTCGCGCCGGAAAAGGCGCCGGCTTCATAACCAAACAGTTCCGACTCTAATAACGACTCCTGAAACGCGGCGCAGTTAATGTCGATGAACGAACCATCCGCGCGGTTCGACAAGCGATGGATAGCGTGCGCGATTAATTCCTTGCCCGTGCCTGACTCACCAGTTATCAACACCGACGCGTCAGAAGGTGCGACGCGTTCAACTAAACGCACTGCTTCTTTCATTGCCTCAGAAACCGAAACGATCTCAGGCAACCCCGACTGCCGCGCTAACTGTTCGCGCAGCCGCAAATTATCTACGCGCAAACGGCGCTTCTCAGCCGCTTGCTTAACACGAATGTCCAGTTCTGTTATGTGGTAAGGCTTGGTGAGGTAGTCGTAGGCGCCGAGTTTCATGGCCTCAACCGCGGTTTCAACTGTGGCCTGGCCGGTGAGCATGATTACTTCCGGAGGATTGGGCCGTTCATGCACGCGCCGCAAAACCTCCATGCCGTCGATGCGCGGCATATTGATGTCGCAAAGCAAAACATCGACGTTGCTCTCTTCAAGTTTGCGCAGCGCTGCTTCGCCATCCGGCGCAACCTGCACGCGATAACCGAGCCGCTCCAACTCTTTTTGCAAAACGAGACGAAGATTCGCTTCGTCTTCGGCAATCAAAATGCGTGCTGATTTTTGCTCGCTCAATCCTGCTCTCCGTCGGAGATTATTGCTGGGAGTGAAATCGTGAACGTAGTGCCAACACCAATTGTGGATTGCACGTCGAGACTGCCACCGTGCTCGGTTAAGATACCATAACAAACCGCCAGTCCGAGACCCGTGCCCTTGCCCACTTCTTTGGTAGTAAAAAACGGCTCGAAGATTTTCGCAACGTTCTCAGCGGGAATGCCGGCTCCGTTATCGCTCACTTCGACACAGACGTTTTCGCCATTCTTTGAACTGACAATTCGCAACTGCCCCCCGACCGGCATGGCGTCGATCGCATTTGTGCCCAGAGCAATGATTGCCTGTTGCAGTTGTCCCTCGTCTCCGGAAACCAGTGGCAGATCACTCGCCGTTTCGATTTGAAAATTAATGTTGTTCGCGCGCTGCTGGTGGGCCAGCAGACGGATGGCGGACGAAATTATGTCGCCGAGGCTGACTGGCCCGTGCGCGGCCGGGCGAGTGCGGCTGAAATCAAGCAAGCCGTTGGTGATGGTTTTGCAGCGGAAGGCTTCACTGCGAATCAATCCCAGGTATTCGCGCAAGTCGTCCACCGCAGGCGAGTCCTTGAATTCTCCGTCGTTTACGCGTGACTCCAACGCTTCGGCGCAAGCAGCAATCGTGGCGAGCGGGTTATTGATCTCGTGGACCACACCCGCGGCGAGCCGGCCGATCGCTGCGATCTTTTCGGCGCGCGCCACCGCGCGGTTGGCTTCAACGCGGGCACTGATGTCTTCGCCCACAGTGATCACATGTGAAACCGGTTCGTTTGCGTCAATCCACATCGGTATCTTGCTGATCAACCAATGCTTGACCTCGCCACTTGCGGTCGTAGTTTCGTGCTCAATGCGTTCGATTTGTCCGGTTTCAAAGACTCGGGCGAATTCGGTTTGAAGCAAGTCACGTCGTTGCCGCGTTAAGACATTGAAAATATTTTTTCCTAAAGCGAAGCCGCGGGGAATACCGAGCTCGCCTAATTCGCGATTACGATTCCAGGCAACGACGCGGTAGTCGCGATTGATTGCATAGAGTGACAACGGCAGGCTGTCGATGATGGCTTCGATAAAACGCCGCTGGGCTTCGACTTCGGCAGTGCGCCGCTCAACTTCAGCAGCCAAACTGGTCGAAGCATCGCGCGCCGACTGGTACAGCGAAGAAATGTGCGCCGCCAGCGCCGCCTGCTGCGCCGCGGCGTCAATCAGGCGCCTTTCCGTTTCATCACAATCTTCGCGCCTGTCAAAGGCCACGATGAGCGCGCCCTTGGCGCGACCTCCGAACCTAAGCGGCGCCGCATATTCCACTTCATGTTTTTCATCGCGAATGAAGAATTCGTTCTTGTCGGTTAGAAATGACGAAACTGGCGACGGCTCGAGCCAGGCCCGCAGGCGATCGACTTCCAACAACGATATATCTTCGGCGCTCCCTTCGCGATCAAAAACACAGCCGGCCTCGCGTCTGTCGTTTAGTTTTACAAATGCTGCGCACAGTGCCGCGCCCGTGCCTTCGTAGGTCGCCCCGGCAACACGCCGCACCAACTGTTCCGGCTCGAGCGCCTTCAGCAAACCGCGCCCAAGGTCCGCGAGAAAACTCAATTCACGATTGCTGCCGATTAGTTCCCACTCGCGTTGTGTGGTCCGCAGCTGCATATTCGCGCGCGCGACAACCTCGGCCGGCGACGATGAAATTGAAAGCGACTCGTCTGCACCAGCTGCGAGGGCCTCGGCGCGCTGACCCGCAGCATCGTCGCTGGTCAACGCGATGATAAGCATTTTGCCGGTGGCTGGCTGCGCACGCAAAAGTTTGCATAAGGCTGCGCCGCCGGCGTTCTCAAGATCAAAATTGAGTACGGCGAGATCGCAGAAATCGTCGCGCAGTAACTGCAATGCCGACGCCGAAGTATCCGCGCTTAGCGAGCGATAGCCGGCTTCAGCGAAAGCGCTGCGCAGCAGCTCGCGCGATTCGGCATCGTCATCAACTACCAGGACGGTCGGATTTTTTAAGGGGTTAATGGCAGCCGGCATGCTTCAATCCAGGAAGGAAAGGCTGGTCAAAAATGACCGGCACAATCATGGGCCGGGTGAAGCGTTCAGTTGGCTGAATCACCCGAACCAAACTCCATCAACGATTGAAAGCGAAGCGGCTCGTCATGTCAAGACGGTGACGCACCGTGATAAGGAAGGAGGGGTCAGCTTGAGCCGCAACCCTCCCTTCAGGGTGTTGCAAGCCTTATGGGCCGATAACCAAATAAATCAGCCAAGCTGAGAAGACACATAATGCTACAGTGATGGTCCATTGCCAGAACCTGAGCGGAGTGCCCATGAATGACTTTATGGCTGGGAATGCGACTAACATGCCCGGAACGAACGCCATCGTTACTGAGGCAAACTCCGAAAGATGTAATAGCCGGGCGACCAGGATCGCGAGCACTCCCACGATCGAAGCAGCCACTAGGGAGATTGTGATCGCCATAAATCTCCTTATAAGCCGAAAATAGTAGAGAGACCGCAGGCGGCCGCACTTCCCAGACAAGCGCTGACAGCGCATGGACCGAAACTGACGCCCGCGGTCAATGTGCTCAAGGCCCCACAACCGACGGTTGTCCCAACGCACCGCGAGGCCGTGCACCTAACCCACTGATTCATTCTTGGATTTGGTGGATAACGAGGTCCGGGAATGCCAAACCTCTGAGGAGTGGTCGCGACAAGACTAAAGTTGATGTTTAGAAATCGCGTGTTAGCGATGCTGGAAACTTGACCGTCTAAGAAACCGTCATGGTTTGACGGTTGTTGATTCGATGGCGTTCCAAACTCGAAGTAGGGATCGGTAATCATTCCAAGCGCCGGATCCGATTCCAGGTAAGATTGGCTACCTTCGAAAGATACTTCGTATAGGCCTGTCCACGAATAACTAGGACCCGCTTGTATCAAGACCAAGTCGGCGACGTACTGATCAAGGAAATTCCCACTGCTGTCGTATCTGTTACAGATTACCGTACCCTGCCATTCACCGGGAACGCTGTAAACCGGTATGAAGATTATCTCGATTCCGTCCTCGGAAATTGTGTCCTGCGGCTTAAAGCTGACCTTTCGCAGAGGCCCAGCCACTTTAGGGGTTGCAGCTCGCGATACGGTAACGGGATAAGCCGCTGATGTTACCGACCACGAGTCCTCGATCTTAGGGAGATGTCCATTTTTTTGAGCATTGGTTTCAAACGCCTTAAGGGCATTTTTCACTTGCTTGTTTGCTTGTTTCAACTGATTGACGCGCTGAACGACTTCAGAACCAGTCTTTACTCTTGCTTCTCTGACTTTCCTAGTTACTACATTGTTTTCATTTGACTGACCTCTCGCGCCAGGTAGGAGTATTCCATTGATCGTTAGCATACAGAAAAACAGAATTCCGATTACGACGAGGCGTAACATTCTGAGCTTGGCCATCGCATCATCTCCTTATGGTTGTACCTCCGCCGTCGTCGCGTTAAGATGTGGTTTGTTCAGAAGCACATCTTCTGCTTGGAAACAGGCAGAAGTGAGTTGAGAACAGTGGGTCCTGCGGCTAGTTCAAGGCTAACAGCAGGGCCCTTTGTCATGAAAATGCCATTGAAAAGCAGCGGCTAATCCTGACACGGAACGGCGAATGAAGCTGGTGCGGCGAAATACCTGTTCGGGTGAGCCGTTTGGCAGGATGGGGCTGCATCACGTTGGCGTCCAATTGAGAAGCTACTCAAAGCAGCTACGGTTTACCATCGAGCTACTAACTACCTTAGAGTCAGTCTGTGACTTAAAGGGTGACGAGCGCGCATATTAAATTGGAGCGACTGCCAAGTCAATACTTTTCTATCATGAGATGGTTTGAAAAGAAGCAAGGTACCTAGCAAAAATGACAGTCTGGTCCTGGAAAGGTATTGAGAATTAATTCACCGAAACCGATGCGAGGTTATCGTTCTCAAGTTCGACGAGACTGTCGGATACCGCAATTTCGCGCGTAACCTTTTCGAGCTTATGGCTCGACTTGGCACGGTACATGGCTTGGTCGGCTGCAACCAATAACTGATCCAACGTTTCTCCTTCAATGCCAAACGTTGCGGTGCCGACGCTGATGCCGACCCGGGCCTCGCCGTTCCCGCGAATCTTCAACGAGAATTCGGAGACTGCCGTTTCAATGCGATTGCGCAGATCCTCTACCTGATTGCCAACCAACTCCTGAACGATCGCTACGAATTCATCACCTGCATAGCGAGCCAGAAAATCGTATTCGCGTAACTGCCCCTGGATGATTCGTCCCATCTCGCGCAACATCTTGTCGCCCACCTTATGCCCAAACGTGTCGTTGACGATCTTAAAGTCATCAAGGTCAAGCATGACCACCTGGAAGGGCCGGTCTGTACGACGCGCGCGGGAAGCTTCTTCGTCAAAACGCAGCGCAATGTAGCGGGCATTTGGCAAACCGGTGAGAGGATCGGTCAGCGCGTTAGATTCAGCGACAGCATGATGCATTGCGTTTGACAATGCGTCAGACGCGAGACGCGTTACCGTTTCCAACAGTCTCATGTGATCGTCAGTGTACGCATCGAGTTCTGCTGAGTAGACAGAAACGGCCCCCAGTAGAATGTCTTCTTTAAAGAGCGGCAACGAGGCCATCGAACGGTATTCGCGCTCAATCTCCAGGCCGGCGAAATCAAGACTCGGATGAAGTTGATTAATCGGGCTACGATTTGCCAGCGCAAAACCAGTGACGCCTTCGCCTGGTTTGACACATCTGGCGGCGAGACATTTAGCATTTCGACCCGCAACGTGCGCGGTGGTCGCGAACCCTTTCAACTCGTCATACAGATAAACAACGCAGGTATCAAATGGCACCACGTGGCCAACCTTGTCGACCAGTATCTCCACCGTGTTCTTTACATCCAGCGAGGAGCCGAACGTTCGCGCAATCTCATAGAGCGCGTAGACTTCCTGATGCGCACTCTTTATCTGATCGTAAGCCATGTAACAGCCGCGCTCGCGGGTTTGAGTCATATCAACTTCGTTTAGCTCGATCGGCTCATGAGTCTCAGTCGGCGGCAATTGCTGCGGCAATCCAAGCGCTGCGATTTGCGATTCAAATCGAGGCAAATGCTTGATGAACAACTCAACGACGTTAGGATCGAAATGACTGCCCGAACCGCGCAGCAGAAAAGCGAGCGCTTCGTCGCGCGTCATACCACGCCTGAAGGGACGATCTTCTCTAACTGAATCAAAGCAATCGACAACCGAGATAATGCGCGCGGTGATGGGAATCTGTTCGCCTTTCAAGCCGTCAGGATAACCATGTCCATCCCATTGTTCATGATGGTGACGCACGATTGGGGTTACCGGATAAGGAAAATCAATGCGACTGAGAATCTGCGCGCCCACTGTCGTGTGGATCTTCATCTTCTCAAACTCAGCCGGCGTTAGCCGACCGGGTTTATTAATGATGTGAGCGGGCACGGCGAGTTTGCCCACATCATGAAGCAATGCGCCGGCCTTGAGCGCCGCGATCTCGGGTGAGCCCAGCCCCAGCACCTTTCCCAGACCCGCGGCATAAACCTGTACGCGACGCACATGACAATGCGTGGTCTGATCCTTGGCGTCTATGGCTGTTGCCAGCGCTTCCGCGGTGGCAAAGTGCATGCGGCTCAACTCTTCGGTCTCACGCGTCTTGGCGGTAAGGCGGGTCCAAATGAGATAAATCACCTGTGCCCCGGCAAACAACGTAATGGCCAGGAATACAAGCGAGAGCATTTGAGTAATGGCCCAGGCCGCAATGAAAGCGCCGCCGGCGATAATAAGAAGCCGGTAATGCCTTACCAAGAAATTTCGCTCAATCTGTTCGAGCTGATTCATCCGCGCTCCTATCGTTTCCCTAGGCTTTCAAATGCAAGAACATACTGTCGTATTTCATTGGCAGTGAAGTCTCTCACTCAGTTCGATGGGCCAAAGCAAGCTGGGAGCAACTCAACTTGCTTTGGCCCTTGATCGGGGCAAGCCGGCAAGCCTTGCGGGCCCGCCTTGCTGGGTGAGAGTTTGTCAAAGTAGCGCGGCGATTTTTTGGCGCGCGCTGTCGAAAATTTTGGCGGCTCCGGACTCCGTGCGGAGAGCCCGTGAAGCCCTGAGCTTCTCAGCCGCGCAATCCCTTTCTCAATTGTTGTGCCGCAAGCGGCGAGATGTGATCTTGCGACAATGGGTCGACTTATCAAGGTCTTTTTAAACCGAATTGCAGAAGAAACTCTTACGCTTGTTGTCGGGATTCAATCTGACGGGTCAGAGTGATGGCTTCGGTCAGACTGCGGCGTCGATTGGTTGACAACGTCTAAACGACAGGGCAACCTTCGTGAGTTACACCAATATGAGCGAATGGCTTGATGTGAAGTGGTTGTTCATGACCGTTTCAGGCCTCGCTTTTTTTGATCGTGGGAGGGACGCGCGTGGCGAAAGCCGTCAGCAAAAGAATAACGACGACTAAGTCTGCCGGTTATATCGAGCTGCTGCGCGGCAATCGAAATTTTCGCCAGCTTTGGCTGGGGCAGGTTGTCAGCCAGATGGGAGACTGGTTTGACACGATTGCTCTTTACACAATCATCCTCAATCTGACCGGATCCGGCCGGCACATTGGGTTGTTGATGGTGGCCCGGTTTGTGCCCAGCTTCGTCTTTGGATCGCTGTCGGGTGTGGTTGCGGACCGCTTTAACCGCCGCACCATTATGATCGTGTCCGATCTGCTGCGGGCTGTCGTCGTGCTCGGTTTTCTGTTTGTGCGACGCGCCGATCAGTTGTGGATCATCTATTTTCTGACTGTCCTGCAACTCGCTTTCTCTACTTTCTTCGAGCCGGCAAAGACCGCAGTCATTCCATCGATCGTTTCCGATCGCGAGTTAGTAGCCGCCAACGCGATTTCTTCCGTCACCTGGTCGGCGATGTTGACGCTGGGTGCCGCAATCGGCGGCGTGGTGACCGGATTATTCGGGACCGACGTTTCATTCATCCTCGACGGCCTATCATTTCTGCTTTCCGCGGCTTTGATTGCCAGCGTTCGTATACCCAAACGACCGCCGCGTGAGAAACAAAAGTTAACAATGAGCCGTGCGCTCGGTATCACAGAAACTGTCGAAGGCGTCCGCTACGTGAAAAAGCGGCCGCGCGTATTGGCCCTGCTGTTGGTGAAACCGGCCTGGGGTATGGGTGGCGGCATTCTCACTTTACTGGCTGTTTTTGGCGAAAAGATTTTTCCGGTGGGCCATAGCGCTGCCACGGGCATCGGTGTTTTGTTTGCAGCGCGCGGCATTGGCACCGCGGTTGGGCCAATTGTGGCGCGGCGCATCGCCGGCGAAGGCAAAAAGCGCATGCAGTTCTCTATCGGGATCGCCTTCTTAATCGGTGGCGTCTTCTACATGGCATTTGGCGCGTCAACCAGTTTTGTGGTTGCGTTGATTGTTTTAGGTATCGCTCACACGGGCGGAAGTATTTTGTGGGTCTTCTCCACCGTACTGTTGCAACGCGGCGTTGAAGACAATTTTCGTGGGCGAGTGTTTGCAGCCGAGCTGGCGTTGTTAACGCTGACGATGGCTGTGTCAAACTATGCCACCGGCGCTTTGCTCGATCCGATTGGTCTATCGCCTCGCGTCGTATCGATCGGCATCGGCGCATTCTTTCTGTTGCCCGGACTGGCGTGGTTTGCTACGCAACGTTGGTGGGACCAGGACAAACGCGAACCGGGGAACGCTATCAGCGGCGTGAGTGTGATGGAGCCGGGTTTGGTAGCGGAACTCGTTGCGCCGCCAGTTTCAACTGAAAGCCTGGACGAGCTGAAACGCTAAAGACGACAGCCAGATCCATTCAATGAACTGCTTGATAAAAGCGAGTCAAAAAAAGCGGGCGTCAAGCCGCGGCGGTCCAAAAAGGTATGAAGATCAAAGTCGGAGTGATGGGCTCGGCCGGCGAAGCTTCGCCGGATACTAAAGACGCGCTGGTGGAAAAAGCGCAAGCGTTGGCGCAGGCTATTGCGTCGCGCCAACTGCTGCTTTTGACGGGCGCCACTACCGGCATCGTTTATGTCGTCGGCAAAGTGGCGCATGATGCCGGCGTCTTTCATGTCGGCGTCTCGCCTGCCGAGAATAGTAAAGCGCATGTCGAAAAATTCAAACTGCCGCTCGACGCCTGTGATCTTATTGTCTACACAGGATTTGGTTTGAAGGGCCGGAATGTTGTGCTGGTCAGATCGTGCGACATCGTTTTGTTTATTGCCGGAGCCATGGGCTCGCTAAACGAATTCACGATTGCCCACGATGAAGGCAAAGTCATCGGCTGTCTCAGCGGCACCGGCGGCGTTGCGGATGCGGCAGATTATCTCTTGCAAAAGTTCTCGAAGGATATGGGCGCGCGCGTTTTTCAGGATGGCGATCCGGAAAAACTGCTTGATGCTTGTTTGGGAAGTTTTACTAGTTAGCGGAACTGCTTGAGCTATTCCGGCAGTTCTCCAACAGGGAGAGAATCATGGACTTAGGAATAAAAGATCGCGTGGCACTGGTTGCTGCTGCCAGCAAGGGGATCGGTTTCGCGGCGGCACGGGAACTCGCCAAAGAGGGCGCGCGTGTTTTCCTGTGCTCGCGTGACGAAAAACGCGCGAGTGAGGCCGCGCAAGAACTCCATGATGAAACCGGCGCCACCGTTGCGGGCATTGGCGCCGACGTTACCGATAACGAATCGGTGGAACGTTTCGTCAAACTCGCGCTCGAACGCGCCGGCCGCATCGACATTCTGGTAAACAACGCCGGTGGTCCACCGTCGACGACTTTCGTAGATACGGACCTCGAGATGTTTCGCAAAGCATTTGAGTTGAATGCGCTGTCGGCGATTCGCCTGGCTAAACTGGTTCTACCGGGCATGCGAGCGCAGAAGTGGGGCCGCATCGTAAACATCACTTCAGTTTCGGTGAAGCAGCCCATCGAGGGCTTGTTGTTGTCGAATACGGTGCGCGCCGGTTTGACGGGATGGGCCAAAACAGTCTCGACCGAAGTTGCGGCGGATAATGTCACTGTCAATAATGTTGCACCCGGCTACACGTTAACGGAGCGACAGGAGGAATTGGCAACTGCTCGCGCCGCCGCAACGGGCAAGCCAAAAGAAGAGATGATCGGCTTGTGGGCTGCGCAAGTGCCGATGCGGCGTCTGGCTAGTCCGGAAGAGATTGGCGCGGCGGTAGCCTTCCTGGCTTCGGAACGCGCGTCCTACATAACCGGCGTCACGCTGCAGGTCGACGGCGGTTGGGTGCGGAGTCTGTTGTAATGCAGGACCACTCCACGATCGTTGCACGATTTGCAGAAAGCGATGTTTTGGTTGGCGACTTCGAGCATCCGGCCTGGGCAACCGCGCAACCGGCTTTCATTCATCGCTATTGGTCCGGCGCAGACGCGCCGCCGTCGCGCCACGCTGAAGCGCGCATAATCTGGTCCGCCGAGGCGTTAACACTGCGCTTTGAAGGCAAACAAACCGAACCGCTGCTAATTAATACCCTTCCTCAACTAGACAAAAAAACGATCGGTCTTTGGAAAAGAGATGTTTGCGAATTTTTTGTTGCGCCAGATGCAACGCAGCCGCAGCGCTACCTGGAATTCGAAGTTGCGCCAACCGGTGAATGGCTTGACCTCGCAATCGAGTTGATTGATGACGCGCGCCATACGGATTGGGAATTTCAATCGGGAATGACAGCGGCGGCGCGAGCGGTAGGTGACCAGGTTATTATCGGTATGCGAATTCCGTGGAGTGATTCACTTCCGCGGCCGCAGGTGGGCGATCTCTGGCGTGCGAATCTTTTTCGTTGCGTTGGACCAGGCGATGAACGCTATATCGCCTGGCAACCGACGAGGACGCAGCAACCCAACTTCCATGTTCCGGAAGCCTTCGGCCGGCTGGAGTTTGTTTGAATGGGTTGGACCAGGGGAGCTGGCAGGAAGATCGCACGACTATTCAGGAAGGATGACGTTATGTTAATCCAGTCACGTACTGCGTGAACCGCTCGCGATCGGAGTCACTCATCTCAACGATCTTCGCGCCGATCAAGTAACCTGTCTCCGTTTCGTGTTCTTCAAGACTTTCGTAACGGATCGGCGCTACCTTCATCTCGATACTTCCTTCGGGGAGTTCCAGCCTTACGCTTAGTTTGCGATTCTCTCCTACGAGATGATGTTCGCCCAGCAGGATGCTCGGCACAATCAGCGCAATCCCATCAACGCTGACGTCCAGCGTGTGTCCCTTTAATGTGGCACTCTGTCGAGCTCCATTAAGTTTGGTTGCCGTGCCGGCAAGTGAAAGAGTGAAAGCCAGCCGCGCATTTTGGCGCTTAGCACGACGGCGGTCGCCGACAAACCGTCGCAAATGTGAAACCAGAGATCGTGCCAGTTCCGGCATTTTTTTGCGTCCTTCTAATTCTGCGTGGTGGCAACAAACAATTCGCGAACGGCAAGATGGTGTGAAAGCACTTCTTCGGAAAATTCAGTTCTGCGGAAATATTAGCTGCCGCTTTTAGAGGAGGGGGGCAAATCAGGGAGCGAGCATCGGGAAAATCACATCCATTCTAGGCACCCTGAACGCGGGAAGCAATAGAAACTTCAAAAGCGCACTAAGACGGGCGCTTTGGCGGGAAACTAAGGTAAGGACAATCGCGCAACAGTTACACCATGGGCGCGCGTTCTTTTCAAGGCGTCAATGGCTTGCCATTCTTGTCGCCGCTGCGAACACCGGCGGCGTCCATGTAGAACGAAAGCTTTCCGGTGCGGCCATACTGGGCGGGCTCAGCCCCTGCGTTCCAGCTCTTTCCGGCATCAAGGCTGTTGATGTGAAAACGGTACCCGGTTGACTCAACGCCTTCAAGATCTTTTGGCAACAGGCCGGCGGTGATCAAAGTTGCCAGGTCGGCAAACAGTCCATTGTGCTGTTGACTGTAGAGCAGCTGGGCCAGCGAGATGCGCGTCAACATGTCCTGCACATCACTGTGGTGAGCATCGATCCGGGCGTTGAAGAAGAATTCTTTGCCGGCTTTCTTCACGAGTTGTAAGCTGTCTCGATCCCCAACCACCCAACTACCATCGAGTTTGATAAGCGTGGTTGGCTCCAACTGGTCCTTGCCCTCCGTGTCCAGTATTTTGATGAAAACGGTGGCAACATCACTACTTATTTGCTCGCCAGTAATGTTCACGTCGGTCGGCATCTTCTCTTTGACAGCCAAGGCTATTCTTTCAAAGTCCGGACGCAAATCTTCAAATTCCTGCTTCTTCAAACCGTCGATCGCAGCTTTGTATATCGACAAGTCAAAAGCCTCGCGAAATTTCTTCTCGCGCATTGCCTTATAAAACTCGCGCACGGTGTCCGAAGGTGATCGCTGTGGTTGCTGCGACACAACCACGCCGGCAGACGAAAACATTAACAAGCCTGCCAGAACGACGCTTTGAAACAATCGAGAATTTGTCACTGGAGCGCGCATCAGTAAAATCCTTTTGCTCAAACCTAAGGCGCGCCCCGGGCTAAGCAGCGCGCCTGAAAAGTATAAACTAAAAAACCCAGCCAAAGAGAATTAACGTCGCTTCACTGCCTCGGGACGCGTTGTCAACAGAACCTCACGCCCCACGAGATAAAGCAACAGCATCAGGATTATGAACGGAATCATTGACAACAGGTCGGCGTTTGGACCGGCGAACAATGGATTATGAAGCGTGGCCCAGTCCTCCACCGACTTGTTAAAGTTTGCCAGCGCCGGTCTTGGCACACCTTGAAGAATCGCGATTACGATCGCTGCCAACGCGCCGCCCGCGATGTACCCCGAGGCCATCAGCACGCCGGGACTCTTGTCCGTCTCGGCGACCAACTCGTCTTCCGTTAGTTGTTTACCGTGCAGTTTCTTGCGCAGGTATTTGTCGACCCCCCAGCGAATCATGCCGCCAATGAAAATCGGGCTCGACGATGACAGCGGCAGGTAAACCCCAACCGCGAAAGCTAACGAAGGGATGCCGCTCATCTCAAGCACGATGGCAATCATCACCCCCAACAGCACCAGGCCCCAGGGCAACTGGCGATTCAAAATTCCTTTGATGATGTAAGACATCAAAGTTGCCTTCGGAGCGTCGTACTTTGTTACTGCCGAACCGTCAGGCCTTACTTTGTGAATACCGTTGATGCCGGGATCGGAGAGGTAAACAGGAACGCCCTGATCATTTACCAGGTAACGGCCTGCCGGTCCGCCGGTAGTGTCTGTCTTGTGATAAGGGTGATAAGTATTTGAATCAGAGTTCGCTTGCGGTCCCTTCAATTTTTCGGGTGCACCTGCTTGCGATGGATCGATTTTTAGCGTCGCCGGGAAGTTCTCTTCAACTTTGTAAACAACTTTACCTGAACCATCGACGAGATATTCGCCCGGATCGAGACCGGCTATTGCTGCGGCGCCGGATTCATTCTTCAACACTCGATAGTTGCCGGGCGCCGTTGGTTTGAGTTCATCGGTATAGGCCGGCAAGGAACTCGCTTTAGTTGGATCAATAACGACGTTGGCGGTCGCCGGTTCGAAACTCACGCGCGGCACATAAACGGTCGCCGAATCGTTGAGCAATAAAAGAATTGGACCAAGAATCAACGCGGAAGCAAATGCACCCACCAGAATGGCAATCTGCTGTAGCCGCGGAGTTGAGCCAACCAGAAATCCAGTCTTCAAATCCTGCGAAGTGGTGCCGCCGTTTGAAGAAGCGATGCAAACAATGCCGCCGATGGAAAGTGCAGTGATGTAGTAAGTTGGGCCAGTCCAGCCGATAACCAAAAATATCAAGCACGTCAACAGCAAAGTCGCTACAGTCATGCCCGAAATTGGATTCGATGACGACCCGATTTCTCCGGTCAAGCGAGACGAGACAGTGACGAAGAGGAAACCGAAAGCGATGATCAAAACGGCGCCCAGGAAGGCGACAAAAACATTCACCTGCAAACCGAGCTGCGGGAAAGCCATAATCATGCCGATCAAAGCGATGATGCCGCCGATAACGAACTTCATCGAAATATCCTGATCGGTGCGTGGCGCATTCGCAGTTGCGGCTTGACCGCCGCGAAGATCTGCCAGCCCGCCTTTCAGACCGTGCCAGATTGTCGGCAGCGAGCGAAACAGGCTGATGATGCCGCCGGCCGCGACTGCGCCTGCGCCAATGTAAAGCACGTACGCGCCGCGAATCTGACCGGGACTCATTTCACTAATCGGCACTGTTCCGGGAGGCAACACCGTAGTCATGCCTTCACCAAAAAACTTGATCGCCGGAATCAGGACCAGATACGCCAACACGCCGCCGGCGCACATGATGGAAGCGATGCGTGGGCCAATGATGTAACCAACACCCAGCAGCGCCGGCGATATTTCGGCTGAAACTGAACCCGCTTTGAACGGCGCGCCAAAAACTTTTTCCGGCACGTCTTTCCATCCCTTGAGTCCCGTCATCAGCACTTGATAAAGGAACCCAATTCCCAAGCCGCCGAAAATTGTCTTAGCTCCAGTTTGCGTTGACACTTCAACGCGCGCGTTTGGATCAGCACCCGCTGCCGCCGCCGCGCGTGATTCTTCGGAAGCGCCGGCTTTCAAAACTTCCGCGCAGGCCGTGCCTTCCGGATACTTCAAATAACCATGCTGGGCCACAATCAAAGCGCGTCGCAGAGGAATCATCATCAGGATGCCCAGCAATCCGCCGAGCATCGCCACCAGCATCACTCGTGTAAATTCGAGATCGAAGCCAAGAATCATGATGGCCGGCATGGTCACGCCGACGCCGAACGCGATCGACTCGCCCGCTGACCCGGCCGTCTGCACAATATTGTTTTCGAGAATCGTCGCATCGCGCATACCAAATTTTGAAAGCATGCGAAAGATGGTGATAGAGATCACCGCAACCGGAATCGAAGCGCTAACAGTTAGTCCAACTTTGAGAACGAGGTAGAGCGAAGACGCGCCAAAGACCATGCCTAAAAGCGTGCCGATGATCAGTGGCAGCGCCGTCAACTCGGGCAGGCGCACGTTGGCCGGAATGTATGGTCGGAAATTCTCCAGATAAGGATTATCGGGTTTGAAACCAATTCGATCCGGGAACTCGTTCGCAGGAATGCGTTCAGAAGACATCCGAAGTGACCTCCGATTCAGTTTGTAAAACGGGGAGTGCGTAGGGGTAGTTCGTGCGCTACTTTACACGGGCCACCTGCGCTTGGGCAAGTTGATTCGCCACTGAATGAAAGCTGAACGCGACTGCTGGGACCGCGGGCGTCTCGCCCGCAATGAGCGCGACGCGCGAACGGCTGCACTGATATTGATCCTTTTTAAGAAAGCGTTTGGCGGAGCGTCTGCGGCCGAGACGCCCGCGCTCCCAGCAGCAACGCCCTTCATCCTTCAGCACATTTTCGATTACACTTCCTCCGTTGTTTCAGTCGAGCTAGAGACGCGATCAACCCGATTTCATGCGAACAAAAATAGTTCTTCTCGTTCTAACCACCGCCGTTCTCTTTCAACTCAATTCATTTTCACGTGCCCGCGCGTATTCCGTCGTCAACAATCAAAGTCCAACGCCAGTTCTTGGGCACATTCCCGTGCCCGAAGAAATACTCGGTTTTGTACCTGGCGACGATCGCAAGCTCGCAAGCTGGTCTCAGGTGGTTGGATATTTTGCAGCGCTTTCTAAGGGCAGCGATCGCGTGAAGTTTGAAGAGCTGGGCAAGTCAACCATGGGCCAGCCTTTCGTGATGGCCACGATTAGCGCGCCGGAGAACCTGGCGCGGCTGGATGAATTCCAAAAGATTCAGGAATTGCTGGCTGATCCGCGCCAACTGGGACCAGTGGGAGCAGCGCGCGATCGCAAAGCTGCTGAACTGATTTCGCGTGGTAAGACGATCGTGCTCATAACCTGCGGCATCCATTCGACCGAGGTGGGTTCATATCTCTCGAGCGTGCTCATCGCCCACCGGCTGGCCTCATCTAACGAGCCCGACATTCAAGCTATTCTGAAGAACTCGATTATTTTGTTGGTGCCCTCGCTGAATCCCGACGGCGTCGATATCGTTAAGAACTGGTACGACAAAACATTAGGCACGCCGTTCGAAGGCACAAGCCCGCCCGAGCTCTATCACAAGTACACCGGCCATGATGACAACCGCGATTGGTATGCCTTTACCCAGGTCGAGACACAGATCGCTGTTGAAAAAATTCATAACGCCTGGCACCCGCAGATAGTCCACGACATACATCAACAAGGTGAGTACGGCTCGCGAATGTTTCTGCCACCTTACATGCCGCCAGTCGAGCCGAATGTGCCGAAACAAATAGTGGCGGGATATACAGAACTCGGAAACTACCTGGCGCGCGAGATGCGCGCCGCCGATTTCAAAGGAATCACCACCAATTCGACTTTTGACGCCTGGTCACCGTCGCGTGCTTATTCGCATTACCACGGCGGTGTGCGCATCCTTTCTGAAACCGCATCCTGCAAAATTGCCACGCCGATCTCGGTGAAATTTGAACAACTGAAAAAGGCCGAAGGCTACGATCCAAAAAAAGAGTCGGCCACCTTTGGTCCACTCTGGCGCGGCGGCGAGTGGCATTTGCGCGACATCGCAAATTACATGACGACGGCGGCATTTCTACTGTTGGACCACGCTGCGGCTAATCGTGAAGAGTGGCTGCGCCGATTCTATGAGACCGGAAGAGCCGCCGTGGCTCCCAGGAAAAAAGGCGAACTGTTTGCTTTCATCATTCCCGAAGCGCGCCATCAATCCGATCTTATCCAGGCATTGGATCGCGCCGGCGTCGATGTTGATTTTCCTTTGCCGTTTATGGCAGCAGGGACTAAGTACGCGCAAGGCGCCGCTGTCATTCGCATGGACCAACCCTATGGATCGTTTGCAAAAGCGCTGCTTGAGAACCAGCACTATCCTGACTTGCGCGATGGCGCGGGCCATCCAATTTCACCTTATGACGTAACGGCGCATACGTTGTCGCTCTTGATGGGAGTGAAGGTGCGTGAGATTCGGCAACCCTTCCGTTACCGCTTGCCGAAAGAGGGAGGGATGAACAGTTGCACCGGGTTCGGCGAGGTCGATGAAAAGCTCGGACTATACAAATCGCACGTAGCGGCCATCGATGAAGGTTGGACCCGTTGGATCCTGGATCAGCAACATTACAAATACTCGTCGCCTGAAGACGCAGAGATTCGAGCAGGCGGCTTGAAGGCCAAATACAATTCAATCGTCATCGCCGATCAGAAACCGGAAACAATTCTCAATGGCTACACACTCGGGACGATGCCGCGGGAATATACTGGCGGGCTTGGACAGGACGGCGTGAAAGCGTTGCGCGAGTTTGTCGAGCAGGGCGGCACGTTGGTTTGTTTTAACCGCGCCTCGGCTTTTGCGATTGAGCAATTCAAACTTCCGCTGCGCGATGTAACGGACGCTTGGTCGGAAAAGGAGTTTTTTGTGCCGGGCTCGATCTTGCAGATCGAGTTGGATACTTCGAATCCCATTGCTGCAGGCATGCCGAAAGAATCGATTGCCTGGGTTGAGGACTCGCCGGTGTTTGAAGTTATGCCCGCGAGCACAAGCGTGCGCATCATCGCTCGCTACCCAACTAACAAAAATCCTTTGCTGTCCGGTTGGCTATTAGGCGGCGATCGAATTAAGGGAAAGGCCGCGCTGGTTGAAGTAACATTGGGCAAAGGCCGTATTATTCTTTTCGGCTTCCGACCACAATACCGCGGCCAGTCGCTGGCAACTTATCCGCTTTTCTTCAACGCGATTAGGGAGAATCGATAAAGGAGGGTCGCCCTTACTGGGACCGCGGGCGTCCCGCCCGCATGCGTGCGCAAGACTCTCCTTTTCTAAAACAGGTCGTTCGCGCTCCGCGCTCATTGCGGGCGGGACGCCCGCGATCCCAGTAAGCGAGCGGGAGCCCGCGATCCAGGCGGGCGGGACGCCCGCGATCGCGGTTAATGAAACCTCCATGTTCCTTACAGCGTATTATTAGTTAGACGACAACAGCTTTCTGGCTTTTCAAGAGCACGCTGCTGTCGTGGCCAAAATGGTCACCTTTCTCATTACTTCCTTTTTCATCCTGGCTGTTGCAGCTATTGCCGTTTATTTCTGGCAGAAGCCTGCTGCTCCGACTGCAGTAGACGTCTTACCGCCGCCGCCGGGTCGCGGACTGTTTAGCGACGGAACAACTGAGGGCCGGGCGCTGGCTCTCGCCGACGCAAAAGAGCAAGCCGATGCCGCCGCCGCTCGACAGCGCGCCGAACTACTCGAGCGCGCGGGCAATGGCGACAAATCGACATTGCTGGACGCTCTCAATCTCGGAGACAAGCAGCTCTACGAAGAGGCATTGAACCTGCTCGTTGCGGGCGCTGATTCCGATCCCGGATTACTGTCGTTGGTTTCTTTTGTTACACGTCACGAATTACGCGTGAATCAGAATCTGGCTGCCAGCCTGATTGCGTCCTACGCGCGCGCTCCCGACCGCAACGCAACTGCTAAGACGCTGCACATCGCTGCGCTTTCCGACGATGCTGTGGTTTATCAGAGTGCGGTGGAAGTAGCGTTGCAATTTTGGCGCGCCGGGCGGCTCGTAGATGTTTCCGCTCTCGAGTTGCGCTCTATACTCGATGGTGAATTCTGGATACTATCTTCGGCAACCAAAAGCTCAGGCGCAGGCTTTCTTTTGAAACGGACCCTCGCAAATGCGCGCCGCGAATTGGAAGCGGCTTCCGAATGATTAGTTCAAATCCCCTTAATTGAAAGAGGCAAGACTTATGGAAAACCTTGACATTGTTGCACTGCTGCCAATCCTGCTGATAGCGCTGGCTGTCCTCATTGTGCTGTTCATCATCCTCAAACGTATTGCCGTCAACGTCGATGCGCGTCAGATTGCGATCAAGGAGCGCCGCTACTTCGGCGCCAAGATGCCGCCGGGCCGTGTGGTCGCTACTGAAGGCGAAGTAGGTATTCAGGCCGACGTGCTGAAACCAGGACTGCACCTGATCAAGTATCCGTTTGAGCGAGTAGTCCGAAAGGTGCCGCTGATCGAGATTGGCGCCGACGAAATGGGCATTGTTGAAGCGGTTGACGGCGAGCCGATGTTGCCGGGCAGAATCTTTGCTCCCGACCGGGCGCAAAACGCTCATAACAACTTTCAGGATCCGATCGCTTTCATCAAACAGGGCGGCGTCAAAGGAATCCAGCTGCGGACCTTGCCGCCTGGGTTGTGGCCTATCCATCCGTATCTGTTCCGCGTATCAGTCGCGAAGACGACCGTGATTCCGCAGGGTAAGGTCGGCATCATCATCGCCGCGGACGGCGCGCCACTCGATCCGGGCCGCCTGCTCGGCAAGGCAATTGACGGCCATCTCAGTTTTCAAAACGCCGAGCTGTTTGTTGGTTCAGGTGGTCAGCGTGGTCCGCAAGTCGACATCCTGACACCCGGTACTTACCGCATCCTAACGCAGTCAAGTCCGCTCGAGGGTGACCCCCAGGACGTCAAACCAGGCTTGTTCACGATCAGGCTTTACGATGCGACGATGATTAATGAAAACCAGATTGGTCTGGTGGAAGCACTGGATGGCGCGGCGTTGAATCCCGGCGATTACGTCGCCGAATCAATTCCCGGGCACGACAACTTTCAGGACGGTCACGAGTTTATCGAAAGCCGCGGTCAGCGTGGTCCACAAAAAGATATTCTGCTGCCCGGAACTTATTACATTAACCCGCAGCTCTTCAAGGTCATCCCGGAAAGCGCGAAGGAAGTGAAACCGGGCGAGGTCGCAGTCATTGTTTCCAACACCGGCAAGGACCCTTCAGATGAGATTCGCCGGCAGATGGCTGCGAAGGTGCGCGCGCGTATGGAGCGCGAAGAAAAAGAGCAGGCTGAACAATCAGCAGCCGTGCTCGACAAGATTGACGACGGCCGCACCGCGGCCGAGATCAAGGTTGAACTGATGACCGGCGACCCGGCGGACCGTCGTCTCGACGAAGGTGCACACGAGGCTTACGTGGTCCCCGAAGGATATCGCGGCATACAGGAAACAGTGGTTGGGCCAGGGCGCTACTACGTCAACACGCTGGCGATTACGCCGATCATCATTCCCACGACCAACCAGACAGTTGAATGGACTTCAGGCGAGGTAGTTAACACCTTCAATCCGTTTGAAGTAATTTCGAAAGACGGCTTCACGATGCAGTTGGAAGTGCGCGTGGTCTTTCGCGTAAAGCCCGAAGATGCGCCTTTCATGGTGGCGAAGATTGGCGGCATCGAGCGTTTGATCCAAAACGTGATGCACCCGCTGATCGATTCCATCTTTCGCAACCAGGCATCTGAATCTTCGGCCATGGCTTACCTGCAAAATCGCCACGAGGAACAGGAACGCGCCGAGGCCCGGGTGCGCGCTCATCTTCTGAAATATCACGTAGACGTAGTTAACGTGCTCATCTGCCACATTCATCTGCCGGAAGAGTTGATGAAGACGCAGACGGAAAAGATTCTCGCCGAGCAGCGCCAAAATATGTACAACGCGCAACGCGAGGCTGAGGACAAGCGCATTCAATTGGAACGGACCAAGTCGCAGGCCGACAACCAGAAGGACTTGATGGGTGCGACGGTCGGCGTCGAAATCGCCGGCAAGCGCGCCGAGCAACGCAAAGCGGAGGGTGAAGGCGAGGCCCACTACATTCTGCAAACCGGCAAGGCTGAAGCCGAGAAGGTACGTCTGATGGGCGAGGCGCAGGGCGTCGCCTATCGCGAACAGGTCAACGCGCTCGGCGCACAGGGCGTGGCGTTGGTTGAGGTGCTGAAGGTCATCGGCGAGAAAGGTGTGCGCATCACGCCCGACATCATGGCGTCAGGTGGTGGAGGCGCCGGCGGTGACGGCGGTGGCGGTATCGGTACGCTGCTGTTGCTCAATCTGTTTCGTAACCAGATGAATCTCCCGGCCGCGAACGGCGAGAAGCCGAAAGGATAGATAATTAGTTAGCCGCAGATTTACGCGGAAAAACGCGGATTAGTTTTCACCTATTGAATTTCTGATCCGCGTTTTTCTGCGTAAATCTGCGGCTTATTATTTCAGCCCAGGTACATCTGCGCGGCCATCTTGGTGAGTTTCCAGACGCGCAACCATTCAAGGCCACTGTTGCCGTTTTCGCGGCCGCTAATCGTATTCAGGATGAGCTTGCCGAACTTTCGTCCTTCACGCCGCAGCATGAATTCCTTCGCGTAAGGTCTTGCCGTCTCAAAAAAGCTAAAGGCCGGATCGGTAACAATGCCGATGCCTTCCAGCGTCATCAGCGCCCGCATGATGTAGGTAAAGTTTGCCGGCAGCCGGAATGGATATTCATAAACCACTTCGGCCAAGTCGTAAGTCAGTTCCTTGAAATTAACTTCGCCAAGCTTCAAGTTGAGATAAACCTTGAAAAGTCGTTCAACTACCGGCCGCACCGTCTCGGGATCGACGCCCGGCTTCAGGAAGTTTAGGTTGATGATGTCCTGACCCAGCCCGTGCACATTTTTTTCCACCACATGGAAGAAGGCGTCAATCATCTGCGCCTGCAGTTTCACGTCAATGCGGCCGACCATGCCAAAATCAAAAAACGCGAGGTGGCCCGAATCCATCACCAGCAAATTTCCCGGGTGCGGATCGGCATGAAAGAATCCATCTTCCAACAATTGCTTCAGATAGGTGCGCACCAGCAGCCGATTAACTTTTACCGGCGAGATGCGGCGCGCGCGCAGCGCTTCGATGTCAACTACCTTCGTCCCGCGGATAAATTCGAGCGTCAATACTTTTGTGCGGGTGTGCGTCCAGTAAATCTTAGGAACGCGAACAGCTCGCCAGGTGCGGAAGTTATAGCGGAAGCGATCTGCGTTGCGCCCTTCCTTGACGTAATCCATCTCTTCAAAAACAGTCGCGTGAAACTCGCCTAACATGCCTTCCCAATCAGCGTTTTCATTCGCCTTCGGAAAGAAACGGTTCACCAACTTGATAAGCCGGTAGAGGATGGCAACGTCGAAACTGATAATGCGGTCGAGGTTTGGCCGTTGAACTTTTACCGCAACCTCTTCACCTGAAAACAAGCGCGCGCGATAAACCTGGCCCAGCGAGGCCGAGGCGATAGGTTCGTTATCAATTTCTGCGTAACACTCGGCCAGACTTTTCCCCAGCTCTGCTTCAATGCGCGCAAAAGCCTCGGCGGTCGGAAACGCCGGCACGTTATCCTGAAGTGTCGCCAGTTGCTTCACATAAGACAGCGGCAGCAGGTCAGCTCGAGTGCCGAGCGTTTGTCCGATCTTGATGAAGGTTGGACCGAGGTCGATCAAACTCCGGCGCAGCCATTCAGCTTGCTTCTCAAGCCGCGCGGCTTTGTTTTCCGAGCCTTCGCGACCGCGAAAAATGAGCAGACGCGTAGCGCGAACAAGCTTATCGAAAGCTATCAGCAGAACTTCATGCGAACGCGCTTGCAAACGCGCCCACGTTTTTTTGTCTTTAGCTTCGGCACGCAGCCGTTCAGCCATGCGTCGGTTAAAATCGGCGCGAATGTGGTAGGTGTCGAGAAACAGGTAGAGCGCAAACAAACCCAGCACTCGGGCGACTCGTGCGGCGCGCAACCAGCCGCGCAAACCGCGGCCCGCAAGAATGCCGGCCACCAACTCATCGGTCAGCGGAGCGGCGCTGCCGGAATTCGCAGCATCATGCTCAGCCGAATTTCCATTCGACCGCTTAACCAAACTTGTTACCGGAACTAATGATTGCTCGTTCTTCATATGCATTCTTGACGCCGGGTTTTACTGCTTTGCTAAACCATCGACAGTGAACATTTCACCGATTGTCGCCCAAAATAACTTTGCGCTTGTCGCACATCTTTTTGAATCTGCGCCGTCAGCTCCTCAATTGAATTAAACTTTCGCTCATCACGCAAGCGGTGCAGAAAGCGAACGCGCACCACATCACCGTACAAATCGCCCGCCCAATCCATTACGAATGTCTCCACCGAAGGTTCCGCGTCGCTCCCAAAAGTCGGCCGCACACCCACATTTGTAATACTACGCCGCCATTGCCCATCGATCAGGGTCCCGGTCACATAGACCCCGTTGCGGGGTATGACGCGATTGTGCGGGTGTAAGTTGGCCGTCGGAAAACCCAGCGCGCGGCCGCGTTCGGCGCCTCTTTCGACGGGACCTTCAACGCCGTACGGCCGGCCCAGCAGCCGCCGGGCGAGATTCACTTTGCCATCAGCCAGCAAACGGCGAACTTTGCTTGAACTGACTCTTTGGCTGCGTACCTGGACTTCGGGAACTTCATCGGCGAAAAATCCCAGCTCCTGGCTGACGCGCCTTAGTAGTTCGATGTTGCCTTCGCGATTGTGGCCAAAAGCAAAACCGCAGCCCAGGTAAACTTCCTTTGCCTGCAGCCGTTCCTTTACGACATCGCGCAGAAACTCCTCTGCGCGAATTTGAGAAAACTTCTGATCAAAGCGAATGACAATCGTTTGCTCGATACCAAGCACGCCAAAGCCTTCAACTTTTTGATCGAGGGTTTGCAGGAGAGGGGGCGACGATTCAGGATGCAACACCGCGCGTGGGTGTGGATCGAAAGTGATAACGGTTGGCACTGCGCCAGTCGCACGCGCCCTTTCGACAACGGTGCGCACGATCAACTGGTGGCCCAGATGCAGACCATCAAACACTCCCAACGTTAGAACTGTTGGTCGTTGGATTTCGGCGTTGTCGGTTCCGTGGAATAGTCTCATAAATTGAGAATGCGTCCGCGACGTCGATCCAGAACGAACTCAGATTTTCCATTTTCCATGTGCCATTTCGCAGAACAAAAACACGTCATAGTTCACACCGAAGTCGCTCATTGTTGCAGATATTCGGCGGGCTTCTCATGAATGGAAAATGAGAAATGGTGGATCAAGTTTGAAGTGCAACGTCCTGAGCGCCAAGGGCGCGGACTGGAATAGCCAGTGGCAAGTGCTGAGCATAGCGAAGCACGTCGCCCCTGGAACAGCACAACAAAACTTTAGAGAGCGCTGAAAGTGCGCACAATCGATTCTATGACTGAGACGTCATGCCGCTCCTTCAGAGCTTGGACACTATCCGCCTCACTTTCCAGGAGCGTCGCGCTTCGCTGCGGCTCAGCGCTTTGCCCCTGGCTATTACACTCCCGCGCCCTTGGCGCTCAAGAAAAAAACAATTCCACAACTTCAACTCGTTGCACTTCGAAGTTGAATTCACCAATGGTAAATGACAAATGGAAAATCGAATACCCTTCACCGACCGCATCACTCATCACTCAATACCAATCCGTCGTAGGCCCACTCGACTCCGTCCGGCAGCCGCGCTGAATCGCGCGCATGCATAACGTCGTGCGCGATGTGCGTCAAAAACGCGCGGCGCGGTGCAATCTTCTCGATGTATTCGAGCGCCTTATCTAACCAAAGATGCGTTGGGTGTTCCTTGAAACGCAGGCAATCGAGTACCAGCGCGTCGAGATCGCGCATTTGGACCATCGTGGCCGGCGGAATCTCGTTGAGGTCCGTTGCATACGCAAAATTGTTGAGCCGATAAGCCATTACCGGCAGGCGGCCATGGATTACCTCGAGCGGCGTAACTAACAGATCTCTTTCCAAACAAAACTGCGCGCCGGGCTCGACCGTGTGGGGAATGACCTGTGGCAGGCCCCCGCCAAAATGCGAAGGTTCGAAGATGTATCTGAAGATGCGACGAATATCGACCCACGCGCGCTCGTTCGCGTAAAGCCCCAACGCGCCATAGCGGAAATTCAGCGGGCGAATATCGTCAAGACCAAAAATGTGATCTGCATGACAATGAGTAATCAGCACGGCATCAAGCCGCTTTAGGCCATAGCGCAACGCTTGCTGGCGGAAATCGGACGACGTGTCGATCAAGACCGACTGGCCGGCGTGTTCGATCAGAACAGAGACTCGTAACCGTTTGTCGCGGGGATCGTTTGAGGTGCAGGTCTCGCATTCACAGCCGATGGAAGGGACGCCTGTGGATGTGCCGGTGCCGAGAAAGGTAAGCTTCATCTCGTGAATCGTAAATCGTTAATCGTAAATCGTAAACGCGGCGGTCGGGCTGGCGAACCTGAAACCATTCACGATTTACGATTCACGCGTTTCATCTGCCGCCGGTGATGTCGCTGCTGGAGAATGCGCGCGGCGTTTTTTGCGTGGTGGCGTTGGCGAGTGAAACATACTGCATGCGCAAGTCGGCAAGCAGTCCTTCAAGAACTTGCTGTTCCTGGGGCGAAAGATTATTGCGCGTCTTGTCTTGCAGCATGCCGAGCACATCAATCCAATGCTTGCCCAGCTCCAGATCCACTTCGCGCTTATGCGTCACCGGGTGTTCCATCATTCCCAGTGACGACGCTGCGTTGGAAGCGATTGACATCAGAAAATTAGCGAAGCTCGCCGGATCATCGGCGCCGGGTATGTCGATCTCGTCCTGTATTTCCGCATGCGGCTGTTCCGCAGGGGCAGCGCTTTGGCTGGGCGGAGCAGCTGGAGTTTCGGCAGGTGGAGCACTCGGTTGCGGTGGTTCGTTTGTTACCGGTTTGGCTTCGGCTTTTATCTCCACCGTTTCTTCCGGACTCAACTCTCTGGGACTCCCGTCGGCATTGAAAAGCCGACGATCGGTAACTTTGAAATTTGTTTGTTCCTCGCTCATTTATGCTAAACCTCAAGAGCACTTGATAGGCACAGTGCCCACAGTAATTGACTCTTCTATTTGCTATCGATGGTAGCATCCTGATTGCAGGCTCGCAACAGAGAGAACATGCAGGTACTGATGCCGTTTGAATTAAAGCCGCGCAGTGGCAATGAGGTCAGTACCGTCCGCGGTAGCGGATGGATGCAGTGATTGCTCATTGGCACTGTCGGAACACATCCGCTACCGCGGACGGTACCGACCTCATCACATTCAGTTGCCTAAATTCAAACTGCATCAGTACCACAATGAAACTATTCGAATTGAATTAACTAACTCCCGTTTTGACTTTGGACTTTGGACCTTGGACTTTAGACTAACGCCATGCCTGCAACTTTTGCTGACCTGATCAAGCTGATGGAAAAGTTGCGATCGCCGGAAGGGTGTCCCTGGGATCGCGAACAAACTTACGCCACGCTGGCGCCAATGCTTTTGGAAGAAGCCTACGAAGCGTTTGAAGCTGTCGAGGGTGCGCGCGAAGGACGTCCTGCGGAACTGCGTGATGAGCTGGGCGACCTGTTATTTCAGATCGTGTTTTATGCGCAGGTTGCGCGCGAGCGTGGCGAGTTTTCTATTGACGATGTGACGAATGCTATTCATACGAAGATGGTGCGCCGGCATCCGCACGTTTTCGCTGATACCGAGGCAAACGACTCGGCAACAGTGTTGCGCAATTGGGAAGTGATGAAGGCCGAGGAGCGACGAGCGGCGGGGAAAACCGAGCGCGAAGAGTCGCTGCTCGACGGTGTTTCGTCCAAGGCGCCCGCGCTGATGGAAGCTCATCAACTCTCGACCAAGGCGGCGCGGGTCGGCTTTGACTGGAAACGCATCGAAGACATTTTCGCAAAGCTGGAAGAAGAAATGGACGAGCTGCGTGACGCCATTTCAAATCATGCAAGGTCAAACAATGAAGCCGATCATACGCGCGTGCGCGAGGAAATCGGCGATCTGCTGTTCGCGGCCACAAACATTGCGCGCCACTTGAAAGTCGAGCCAGAGGCGGCTTTGAAGTTAACTAATCGCAAGTTTCGCCGTCGCTTTGGCTACATCGAACAAACACTACGCAGCCGCGGACAAGCATTTGACTCGATAACTCTGGACCAGATGGAAGCGCTCTGGCAGGAAGCGAAGACTAGTGAATCGTGAAGTTCAACTCATTCACTGGGACCGCGGGCGTCTC
>DNND01000140.1 GCA_003488005.1 Blastocatellia bacterium
GCTACCGCAGGCGGTACTGACTTCATGACACCAAGACTCCAAGTAGACGGACAACAACTAGATCTCCGAAGGAAAATACTCACCCCACCGGCGGTGGACTAACGCCGCGATGTCGTTGCTCCAAAAAAAATGCGATTGCCGCGAACGCCAGCAATCGCGAAGTGGAATTGAGAATGTGAGCTGCCTTACGGTGTGGTTGAATCAACCATCACGTTGTTGGCCCGCAACGTTGTCGAAGTCGCACGTTGCAAACTCGAACGCGCCTTGTTGTAATCCGTTTCCGCCCGCAACTCTTGATCGCGTGCGTTCGCCAGTGCGTTTTCCCTCTGAAATAACAGGAAGGTCGTCGAACGCCCCACGGCATAGAGCCGTTGTTCGCCCTGGAGCTGAACTTCTGCGTTCTCGCGCGCGGTTCGCGCTGTTACAACTCTGAGCCGCGCGGATTCAACTGCCTGCGCGGAATTGCGCACGTCAACCTCCGCTACCTGCTCCTGAGATCTCATTGAAGCCTCAAGTTGGTCACGCTGGATTCGGGCGCCGGCAAGATTCGCGTTTGCCGTCTGGTTCCTGAGCGGAATTTGAATGGCCACACCCACACTAATGTTGCGCGTCGAGAAGCCAAAAAGATTGTTTAGATCCTGTCCGTAACCACCGACGAGATTTGCAGGCGGCGTCCCGGGACAAGTTTTTCCAATTGACGCATCAGGTACGCAGCGCGAACCTGCAAGTCCGGTTGTCGCCAGTGTTGTTTGCAGATCAACCTGAGGCTTCGTCTGGTTCTTGAAAAACTGAACGTCGAGATCGTTGATCTCTCGCTGGATTCGCAACCGCTGCAGGTCTGGACGATTTTTGCGAGCTTCAGTGATCGCGCCATTCAAGTCCACCGGATTGAGGTCAACGGTCGGCGTATCGGTGGGCGTGATCTGCGCAGACCATTCCGGACTGGTTGAGTCTTTGAGCATTAATTGTTTCAGAGTGTTCTCGGCGGTCGAAACGGTCTGAGTAGCAGTCAACAGTGCCGATTCGCGCGTAGCCATCTCGGTCAAAACTTCCGCCCGCTGAAGTGGCGCCACGACGCCGACCGAAATCTGCGCCTCAACCACGCGCAAGTTTTCACGCGTCAGATTTAGATTCGCCAGTTGGATTTGCTGATCGCGCAAAGCAAATGCGAGGTCCCAATACGCGCTTTGCACCTGGGAAATCACATCAATCGTGCGCTGCCGAAAATCGGCATCCGATTGTTCCAGCCGCTTCTTCTGAACCCTGATCTGATGGCGATTGCTATCAACCGAGCGATTGCGCCAAAGCGGCTGAGTAAACGAGAGCGCCAGATTCGAAGCATAGATAGGATTCAAAGTGCTGCTCGTCGCGTTTGTGACCGTCTTGGTGTTTGCGAAACTAAGTTGGTACTGCCCGCCGCCATAGCTAAACGCTTTGCTTATTGTTGGGCTCAACGTATAGACAGTTTGCGAGGTTGTTCCGGTGCTTGTCGCGCCGCTGAAAATACTCGTTTGCGGTGTAATGCGTTTATCGTATTGCGGCGTGATGCTGAAAATTGGATCGTACACTCCCTCGAGCGAACGCAGTTGCGTTTCGGCAAAGCGCACATCATCGCGCGATACCTCGATGTCGTTGTTGTTTTGCAGGGCCCGCTTGATGGCATCGTTGAGGGACAACGCAATCGTGTTGTTGCTGTTCACGCCCAGACGCGTGAGATTCGGCAGCGGTGGCAGTGGCCTTTGTTCGACTGTGGGAAATAACGGTGTAGGCGGCTCTTCTGTGGTCGAACCTTCCGGCGCCGGAGTTGGTAGCGGTAACGGCTGTTGCTGCGGGGTGGTTATTACACCGGGCACGACAGGTTGGATACCGGGCGCAGTGGGCGGTACTGCCGGAGGAGTTTGCGGCGCCGGCTGTTGCGTGGCTGGCGGAGCCGTCGGATTTTGAGTCTCCGGGCCGGGCGGCGTCGCCGCGTTTGGCGTTGGACTCGCCGACGGCACCTGCGCCCAACTGGCTACGGCTGTGGCTGCAATAAAAAGTGCGCAGCATAGCAGCCTGTTGATATGACTACGAGAAACGAGAATCGACATTACAGCAAACTCCTTCAAATGACGCTTATTGGATCACCGGGTACTGAACACACTGTTACCAAACAAGTCTCGTGCGATCAAGTCTTTACTACGCTATTTTGTTGAAAGCAGTTTCAAAAAGATGAGAAGAACCGTGGCTTGACACTGCCAAGCTGCGCCGCATAATCTTGCTCTTCTTTACTCAAGCGCAAGTTTCTGTCGCTGTATCACAGGCCTGGTCTAGTAGCACAGACTTTTTGGTCTGTGTGAGCGAGAAGACACGGGCTGAAGCCTGTGCCACTAATAAATTCGTAGGAGGGTTTTGCAAATGGCGGTAAAGGTGGGCATCAATGGCTTCGGTCGCATTGGCCGGAATATCTATCGGACTTCGATCGGCGATCCGGATATCGACATCGTGGCTGTCAACGATCTGACGGACACCAAGACGCTTGCGTATCTGCTGAAGTATGACTCCGTTTTGGGCAATCTGGATCACGAGATCTCGACAACTGAAAACGGAATCAAAGTCGAAAACGACGAGTTTCAGGTTTTCTCGCAGAGAGATCCGGCGGCAATTGATTGGAGCTCGGTGGGTGCAGAGATTGTTGTTGAATCAACCGGAATATTTACCAAGGCGGAGGACGCGAAGAAACATCTGCGTGGCTCGGTAAAGAAAGTGATCATCTCAGCGCCCGCCAAAAACGAGGACATCACGATCGTTCTCGGTGTGAATGAAGAGAAGTACGACAAGGCCGCCCACAACATTATTTCCAACGCTTCATGTACGACAAACTGTCTGGCGCCGGTGGCGAAAGTGATTCACGAAAAGTTTGGCATCAAGTCGGCGCAGATGACGACAATCCACTCGTACACAAATGACCAGCAACTGTTGGATCTGCCGCATAAAGATTTGCGCCGCGCACGTGCCGCAGCACTTTCGATGATTCCAACTTCAACTGGCGCGGCCAAGGCCGTGGCGCTGGTGCTGCCGGAGTTGAAAGGAAAGTTTGACGGCATCTCGGTGCGCGTGCCGACCCCCAATGTCTCTTTAGTCGACGTGGTGATGGACGTTGAGAAGGAAACCAGCACCGAAGAAGTGAACCGCGCGCTGAAAGACGCGGCGAATGGAGAGTTGCGTGGCATTCTCGCGTTTTCAGAAGAGCCGCTGGTTTCGATCGACTTCAAGCGCAACTCAAACTCGTCGATCGTCGATGCTGAGTACACCAAGGTTATCAATGGCCACTTGGTGAAGGTGCTCTCGTGGTACGACAACGAGTGGGGTTATTCCTGCCGCGTGCGCGATCTGATCAAATACATCGCGAGTAAAGGCTTATGAGTACTGAGCAATGAGCAATGAGTGCTGAGCAATGAGTTTAATGATTCGAAGCCGCCGCTGTAATAGATCAAACATCACCCTCAACTCTAAAAAACTGGAGGGCGTTGTGGCGAAGGTTGAAAGGTTTGAGGACTTAATCGCATGGCAGAAGGCGCGAAAGCTGACGGGACGAATTTACAAAACAACAAGTCAAGGCAACTTCGCCCGCGATTTTAATCTGAAGGATCAAATTCGACGAGCGGCGGTTTCAATCATGTCCAACGTCGCCGAAGGATTTGAAAGAAATAGCGCAGCGGACTTTCATCGCTTTCTCGTAATGGCTAAAGGATCGTGTGCTGAATTGCGGAACCAGCTCTATATTTCGTTGGACGTCGCACATATACCTACGGAAGAATTTGACTCTCTCATGGCGGACGCCGTTGAAGTTGGAAGAATAATTGGAGGATTAAGGCCGTCTGTACAGCGCCGACGCACGACGCCATAGCCCCCAATCTAACACTCATTGCTCAGCACTCATTGCTTAGCACTATAATGACCAAACTCTCGATTAAAGACCTCGACCTAAAAGGTAAACGCGTCTTCGTTCGCGTCGACTTCAATGTGCCGATTAAGGACGGCAAAGTTGACGACGACACGCGCATCCGCGCCGCGCTGCCTACGATCAACTATGCAATCAAGCATGACGCGCGCGTAATTCTTGCGTCGCACCTGGGACGGCCCAAAGGCGAGCGCGTCGAGAAGTACAGCCTGGCCCCAGTCGCGCAACATCTCGCCCACCTCTTGAGCATTCCCGTCGCATTTGCAGAAGACTGTATTGGGGAAGAAGCCGATATCAATGTGAAGACAATGCAGGATGGCGACGTGCTCTTGCTTGAAAATCTGCGCTTCCACAAGGAAGAAGAGAAAAATGACGACACCTTTTCGCAGCAGCTAGCCAGTCTTTGTGATGGAATCTATGTCAACGACGCGTTTGGCGCTGCTCATCGCGCGCACGCATCGACCGTTGGAATTACAAAGCACGTACAGCAAGCCGCCGCCGGATTGTTGATGCAGAAGGAACTGGAGTATCTCGGTCGGGTAATCACACATCCCGAACATCCTTTCGTTGCCATCCTCGGCGGCGCAAAAGTTTCCGACAAGATTCCGGTAATCAATGCGCTCATCGATCGCAAGGTCGACAAGATTCTGATTGGCGGCGCCATGGCCTACACTTTTTTCAAGGCGCAGGGTTTTACTGTCGGCAAGTCGCTGGTCGAAAACGAAATGATGCCGACCGCGTTGGAAATCATGAAGCGAGCGGAAGCTGAAGGTGTGGAATTACTCTTGCCAACCGATCACCAGGTCGTTGACAGCTACGAACCAATCAAAGGCGACAAGATTGTTGCCAAGACTATTCCGGTTGAGTTCACCAATGCGGGCCACGCCGGCATGGATATTGGCGTGGAGACTATCTCGCACTTCACGAACGCATTGAGCGACGCGCGCACCATCATCTGGAATGGACCGATGGGAGTTTTTGAAGAGCCGCCCTTCAACGAAGGAACGATCGGTATCGCTCGCGCAGTTGCCGAAGCCGCTGATCGCGGCGCCACGGTTATCGTCGGCGGTGGTGATTCGGTTGCAGCCGTTTCCCAGGCCGGCGTCGCCGATCGCATTACCCACATTTCCACCGGCGGTGGCGCAACACTCGAGTTTTTGGCTGGCGAGGAGTTGCCGGGCGTTACAGCCCTCACCAATAAAGCGTGACGCAAATGAGTTAATCGTCCGCCTTTGGAGTGCGGCGGCCTGGCGCCGCTTTGGCCCGTGTAACGGTGCGGGCAACCTCCAGTGTGACTTTCAATTAATTGTAATCAGTTTCGCTGAGCAAAGGCCAAAAGCGCCGCCGGCCGGCGCACTCCAAAAAGTTCTTGTTTATTAAATCTCGAGGGTTGACGTTCGACAATGAGCATCGTTCGATTAGTTATTGCAGCGACACTGTTCACGCTTGGTTGCGTCGCTCCGGCGGCGGGTAAGCCATGGCGGGGAATCGTGCCGCTACGTTCGACGCGAGCCAACGTTGAAGCACTTCTGGGCACACCTCAAACTGGAACGCGCAACGTTTACAAGACCGAAACCGAAACGGTTACGGTCGCTTATGCAGAGACGCCATGCACTTACGGATGGCAAGTGCCAATCGATACGGTCATCAGCTTGTTGGTGTCTCCGAAGAATCCGTTAAAGCTCGCCGACGTGAAACTGGACGAATCGAAATACGAGAAGCGTAAAGACAACCATCTCGAAAATGTCTACTACTACGTTAACCAGAACGAGGGCATAAATTGGACCGTGGACACGGGCCAGGGTATCGCGACGACTTTCGAATACTATCCTTCAGACAAAGACGCCCCTCTGAAATGTTCGTTGAAAAATGGTGTCGTGGCGCTAACGCCGAAGTCCAGCCCACCGGCAGTCACTCGCCCGACGAAAAAGAAGCGGGCTCGGGCTCGAAAGCAACAGGCAACATATTCCTGTCCAATGGATCCTGACGTAGTTTCTTCCGAGCCGGGCTTTTGCCACCGTTGCGGCATGAGGTTGCGTCGTGTAGCGACTGTCGCGCCGCAACCAGCAACGACAACCAGCGCAAAACCGTGGCCTCAACTTTCCACTCGCGACCGACTCTTAGCCATGGAGCAGCTCGCTCCGTCAGACGAATACACTTGCCTGATGCATCCGGATGTCCACGAGTCGCAGTCGGGACTCTGTCCAAAATGCGGTATGCCATTGGTCAAGGTCGAACCTTCGGTGCGCGGGGAATACAAGTTTCTCCTGACTTCCGAACCGGAAAGACCTCGCGCCGGTGAACCCGTGCGATTGCATTTCACGATATCTAATCCCGAATCCGGGGAACGCGTGAAAGATTTCGTGATCACTCACGAAAAACTTATTCACCTTTTCATCGTTAGTCAGGACCTGTCGGAATATCAGCACATTCATCCGCAGCTTGAAGCTGATGGCACGTTTTCGGTGGCGACTACTCTGCCGCGCGCGGGCTTGTACAAACTTCATGCGGATTTTTTCCCGATGGGCGGTTTGCCACAACTAATTCATCGCGAATTGGTAACTGCCGGTTACACGCTAAATGCGTCTTCGAGTTTGCCGGCGCTTACGCCTGACGCGAGACTCGTCAAAACGATCGATAGCATGAAGATAACTCTTGAACCCGGCGGGCCTTTAGTTGCCGGCACTTTGATTCCGCTGACTTATCGTCTTGTTGATTCCATAACCGGGGAAGCCGTGCGAGATCTTGAACCATACCTGGGAGCTTGGGGCCACACGCTAATCTTGAACGCCGATCAATCCGAATATCTGCATACTCATCCGTCTGAAATGTTGCCCAGCGGTGGCCACGCCGGCTTGCGCGGTGGACCAAACGTGGACTTCAAGGCAATGTTTCCAGCAGCCGGCGAATATCGCATCTGGACTCAGTTTCAACGTGCCGGTAAGGTGAGCACGGTTTTTTTCACGGTGCGAGTTAAGGCTGAGAAGCAACTATGATTGTCCATTTACCGGCGACCTCCGAATTGCCGCTTTGCATTTCCTGGTGGTACAGTCGTGCCCCCCTTCATTTTTGATTCAAACTTATCTTGAGGACTGAAGGTGCTTCTTGTTAGCGCAACTCGGACCAGCTTGGCATTTCTGCCACGGGTCATTGTGGCTGCTGTCGTCGTGTTCGCGTTGCTTGCCGCGTTAATACCTTTCAGCTCCGCATCGGCAGGGCATCTTTGCACGATGGAGTGTTGCGCCGGACTAGCGGCGCACGCTGCAGGTTCGTGCCACATGAACATGCAGCCGTCTGGCGAGGTCGCGGCAGTGGCGAAACCCGAGCAAGCGTCAGACAACCACTGTGGCTTCGCACAAGCCGACACGGGTGGAGTCGACGGAATTTCCGCGGGCGCAATGGGCATGAAAGATAGCGCCGGGTCGTCTCTCGACCTGGATGGCGTAACGATTGATGCGAGTGCTCATTGCAATAGCAGTTCGCAGTCGGAAGCTGTAAGCGCTTCTTCACAACACGATAATCCTCAGCCGGCCAGCTTCGGTGCGCAGTCATTTTCAAAGCCATGCCCTCCGGAATGCGGCACGGGTGCGTTAAGCTCCGGCGTACGTCCCTCACGGCACAGCGTCGCGCTCGCTTACAACGCGCGACCACGGCCACCAACGCTTAGCCGAAAGCGCCAACACTTCAACAGCAATTTCTTAATAACTTCCACCTACTCTAAGCAGCTACGACCACGCGGCCCGCCAGCGTTTTCCTCCTGATTACCTAAATATTTGTTGCGAGCACCAGCTCGGCCGACAAACGTGCGCGCGCATTTGATGCAGCGCAGTTATTCGGCTTTGGCTGTGCTGTTGTGTACTTGGTTGCACGCGCTGACTTTGACAAAGGAACAGCGCGAGGGCTCGCCTTTTTTTTCCACGAGAAAAGGAATCACCATGGAATGGTATCTGAAACGACGAACCGGGTTTCCGAAATCAGGGAACGTCATAATAATTTTTGCGCTGTTATTATCCAATGCTGTGTCTATTCAAGCGCAGCAAACCGTCACGTCTGCAACTGTCAGCGGACGCATTGAGGACTCGCGTGGCGCACTGGTTAGCGGCGCAAGTTTGACAGCCACCAACCTCGAAACCAACCAGAAGCAAACAGCCACAACCGACTACGACGGCCGCTATCGCTTTCCTTACGTTCAAGTAGGCAGATACAAACTCTTAATCGAGGCGCAAGGATTTGCATCACTGACGAAGGAGCTAACAGTAACTGTTGGCCAGGCTTTGGATCTGCCGATAAAGCTCGAGGTGGCCGGCCTGTCAGAGCATGTCGATGTCACGGCCGAGTTGCCGCTGATCGAAACAGTGCGCACGCAGGTTACGGAAACAATCCGTCCCGCCGACATCAATGCGCTGCCCTTGAATGGTAGGAACTTTCTCGACCTCGCCTTGTTGATCCCGGGCGTGTCGCCGACTAACACTGGCAGCAATCAACGCTTTGCTGAAACATCCGCCGTTCCGGGTCAGGGAATTTCAATTGCGGGACAGCGGAATCTCTATAACAGCTTCGTGGTAGATGGAATTTCAGCAAACGATGATGCCGCTGATTTGACTGGAACGTATTACAGCGAAGAGGTGATCGACCAATTCCAGGTGATCACCTCAGGCGGGATTGCGGAGTTTGGCCGGGCGTCAGGAGGCATCGTCAACATCGTCACCAAATCAGGCTCGAACGATTGGCACGGGAACTTGTATGGCTTTGCGCGGAACCAGCGCTTCGACGCTCGTAATCCACTCGCGCCTACCAAGGATCTGCTCACCCAGGCGCAATATGGCGGATCAATCAGTGGTCCCATCAACCGCGATCGCACTTTCTTTTTTTCTAACTTCGAACAAACCCGGCGCAACTATTCAGCAGTCATCACTATCACCCCTTCAGCCGTAGTTACGATAAATAATCGGTTGAATGTATCAGGTTATAAGGGCCCATTACTTGGCACTGGCGTAGTGCCCGCGAGCTTTGACACCACGAACCTTTTTGGACGATTGGATCACAAGCTAAACGATCGTAATCAACTAAGTGCCCGCTATAGTCTCTATCACATCACGGCCGACAATTCGCGCACCGTCGGCGGCTTGAATGCCGTCAGTCGCGGATCGGGTTTGAACGATACTGATCAGACAGTCGCGGTCAGTAACATCACTACGATCAGCAGTCGCAAGCTGAATGAAGCCCGTTTCCAATTCACTAACAGCCCCTTGGGAGCACCGATCAACGATGCCGTTGGACCAGCCGTGAGCATCTCAGGCGTTGCGAATTTTGGCACCGCAACGTCTTCTCCGCTGGAACGCGACATCAAACTGTTTGAAGCTGTCGATAACATGTCGACACAGCTTGGCGCGCATTCACCAAAAGGTGGAGTCGATTTTCTCTACAATCGCGTCAACATAATTTTTCCAGGAGCGATCCAGGGTGTTTATGCTTTCAACTCGCTAAACAATTTTCTTGCAGGCAACTACAGCACTTATCAGCAGGCGTTTGGCGCGCCGAGTCAGTTTCAATCAAATCCCAATATCGGTTTCTTCGGACAGGATGAGTGGAGAGTACGACCCAATTTTACCATCAACGCGGGACTGCGATACGACCTCCAGTTTCTGGCTAATCCGATTCATACAGACACAAACAACATCGCGCCCCGCCTGGGAATTGCTTACGCACCGGGCGATCGCAAAACCGTTATTCGAGCGAGCTTTGGCATGTTTTATGATCGTATTCCGTTGCGCGCGACTTCGAATGCCCTGCAGCGAGACGGTTCGAAGTACATCGTTGTACAGTTCGCACCAACACAGGTAGGCGCGCCGATTTTTCCGGGTGTGCTGACGGCTCAGCCGGCGACATTCATCACGAAACCAAATATCACTCGCATCGATTCAAACATTGAAACGAGCTACAGCGAGCAAGCCAACCTGCAGATTGAACGCGAGTTGCCCGGCAATACTTTGATCTCGATTGGTTATTTGCATCTGCGCACTCTGCACATAATTGTCTCGCGCAATGTGAACGTGCCGACTGTGCCGGCCGCGGCGGGCGTTCCGAATTTGGGACGACCTGATCCTAATTGGGGAAACATCAGCCGCTACGAAGGCGTGGGAGATTCTTACTACAACGGCATGGTAGTCTCGTTCAACACGAGCGCCGCGCGTTTGGCGAGTTTTAGAGTGTCTTATACATTCTCAAAAACTACGGACGATGCGGGAAACTTTTTCTTCTCAACGCCACAGAATAACTTCAACCTGCGCGACGATATGGGAAGGTCCGACAACGATCAGCGTCACCGGCTGGTCGTCAGTGGTTCATTTCGAGCGCCTGAAGGAAAGTGCCATGGTTGGCAAACAGCGCTGCACGGTTTTCAATTGAGTTACATTTACACTTACGCTTCGCGGTTGCCATTCAATGTTTTGCTGGGAAGCGATCGTAACTTTGACACCAACAATAACGATCGACCGCTGGGTGTGGGGCGCAACACCGGGCGAGGCTTCGACTTTGGATCACTTGACCTGCGCGTCAGTCGCCGCTTCCATCTAAACGACCGCGTTAATCTGGAGATGCTGGCTGAAGGCTTCAATGTTTTCAATCGCGCGAACTTTGGGGTGCCAAACAACACGTTTGGATCCGGCGCGACTCCGCTTGCAGCATTCGGACAACCAACACAGGCCTTCGATCCGCGCCAGTTTCAATTTGGATTGAAGGTAAGTTTTTAAGGAACGCCTTCGCAATTTTTGATCACAACAAACAAACACGTCAGTTCGTAGGACTCTTGTCTATTGCCCTGCTGGTTTTGTCAGGCTGCGGAGTTAAGCGTCGCGCTACTGGCTGGCCCGCGCAAAATCAGTTGCGATAACTGACGATCGTTAACGGCCGGCGGCCACTCTCTTTAGGTGGGTAAGGTACTGGCCTTTGCGGTCCTCAACGACGACAAAGTCAACTTTGTCGCCAACTTGAACGCGCGTCATGATCGATGGGTCCCTTATCCAAAATTCCATTTCCATTGCCGGCATCAAGTCCTTGATCTCTTGGTGGTCGATTTCCACCCAACCCTCTTTTCGATTGAGAACCTTAACAATACCGGTGCCGGGATAGGGCTTGCCGAGCACAGCCGGCGGGAATCCTGCTGGACCCATTTGGCCGACGGCGGGCGGCGGAGCAGGGGTGGGCGCTACCGTTTTCTGAGGCTGAGGTTGAGAGCCGCAAGAGAATGCCAGTGCTGCCAGCAGGAGAACTAACAACCAACATCCAACCGCAACTTTCCGCGTCATGGCAGCGCCTCTAAGTAACATTGGAAGTTCATAATCAGCGAATGGTACTGGTTCATTTACGTTCCCACAATAGGCGTTGTCTGCGCGTGCTTCGCGAACACTTTCTATAAGTCCATGATGGACCGCCCACTTTGAATCTCTTGACTGTGAGCTCTTGAAGGTAAGTCTGGACGGCCTCGATCTGGCGAACGATCCCAAAGCCCGGCGTCCGCTAAATCACCTGCGACTAGTGTGATACATTACGCACTACGCTCCATCAACAGCTTTGAGAGTCAGTATTTAGAAACTGGAAACCAATGCGTAAACCTGTAATTGCCGGCAACTGGAAGATGTACAAGACGGTAAGTGAATCCGTTGACACGGCGCTCGCGCTAAAGCCGCTGGTCGCAAACGCGAATCATTGCGAAGTCATCATTGCGCCTGTGTTCACTGCGCTTAAGACCGTGGCCGACCGGCTCGAAGGTTCAAACATCCGCGTCGCCGGGCAGAATTGCTCAACTGAGATTGAAGAAGGTGCACACACTGGCGAAGTTACTGCTGCAATGCTGCGCGACGTAGGCTGCACCCACGTGATCGTTGGCCACTCCGAACGGCGGCAGTTCTATTTCGAGACCGACTGGATGGTCAATAAGAAGTGCCAGGCGACGATTACCGCCGGATTGACGGCCATTCTATGTGTCGGTGAAAGCCTGTCACAACGGGAGCAGGGTACTGCGGAGCGCGTCGTTAGCGGCCAATTAACTGGCGGACTCAGCGGGTTGACAGTGTCTGATCTCGACCGTATCATCGTCGCCTACGAGCCTGTTTGGGCCATCGGTACGGGACGTACAGCGACGCCGGAGCAAGCGCAGGAAATGCACGCGTTTATCCGGCGCGTTTTCGCGGATGGGTACTCAAAAACGACGGCCGACGCGATGCGCATTCTCTACGGCGGCTCAGTCAAACCCGACAATATTGCGGGCTTGATGTCGCAAGCAGATATCGACGGCGCACTGGTCGGCGGCGCGAGTTTGAAGGCCGACAGTTTTGCGCAGATTGTTAATTACAAAAGCAGTGAATAGTAAATGGTCTGTTGAAAGTCAGTTGTTCGTGGTCAGTTGTCAGTTGTTTTAGATTACGATTCTCGGTTCCAGGGTTCGATGAAGTAACAAGCACGGACAACTGACGACGGACCACTGACCAAGGACTATCGATTCACGATTTACGATTCACGATTTACGAGGAGTTATCTTGCTAAGTTACCTTTTATACGCACTATTTATTCTGGCCTGCATGGTGTTGATTATTGTCATTCTCTTGCAGCCGGGAAAGTCCGGCGCTGGTGATCTGTTTTCCAGTTCAGTTTCGAGCACTGCATTCGGCCCGCGCGGCACGGCAAGCATTCTGTCAAAGATTACGATCGGCGCCGCGGCAGCTTTCATGTTGGTTGCACTGATGCTTTCTTTGCCGGCTGTTACCGGCACGCATTCGGTTTTGCAATCGAGCGCGCCTGAAGCAACTCCGACACCGACGCCGCAACCGTCACCAGTAACCAGTCCCGTCACGGCAGCACCAGTCGCTCCAATTGCCCCGGCTCCTGGCGCTCCGGCGGCAAACGCATCACCCAGCGCTTCCAAGTAATGCGCGTAAAGCAAACTGTTAGTTTGCGGTGACATTAGCCGCCAAGTAACGCGAACAACACGAATCTGAAAGTTGTTACTATTCCCGGTTCCGGTTTACAGTTAACGGATTACACGATTTACGAGACAGGCCGAAGTGGCGGAACTGGCAGACGCGCACGGTTGAGGGCCGTGTGAGGCAACTCGTGGGGGTTCGAGTCCCCCCTTCGGCACCAATACCTCCAAGTCTTCCCTCGAATAACCTCATAGTTTTCAATCAGTGTCCAATTAATGTCCGCACCTTTCGCACCGTGCGCGCTGTCTAATCCCTTACTTCTCCATCCCGAGGTCCATTCAGTTTCAAAGGCTTGCTTGCGCAGTGACCTGTTTTTCTAAGTGTGGGACTCAAGCGGCAGTCACGATCAACCCACAGCATGTGTGAACTCGTTGCCCTTGAAGGCGGACAAGAGTTTCCTGTCTTACACGGTAGGAGTTGATGGCCCCTTCGCGTTAGGCTCCGTGCTTCCGTTGATCTTCCTATCCTCTGACAAAGCTGAGGCGAACCTATTTTCCTGATTTCCGGGATTCCACCAGAAATCATTTACTACTTTTTCACATAGAGGATTAGGGAATCGCAATTTCGCCGCCCACGAAAGCTCGGGAAGTGTTAGGTCGTAGCTTGCCACCAATCGTCGACGGCGTTGTTTACAACAGGCGGGATCATTTCTGTTTTGTTTGCGCTAGCGACGGAATCCTCTTTGCTCTGCGCGGCAAAACCAAAGGTTCGAGCGGGTTTGCATCAAAATTCACCCAAGGAGAGTTCAAAAATGTCCAAGAAAAGTTTCATTGCAAGTGCTTTGCTTTTCACGCTTATTGTCCCCGGCGGGGGTTTTATGGGGAAGCCTCTGTTTGCGTCGCCAAAGGACGAGCCCGCACCGCGCTACGACACACGTGTCTTCATCAGGAACAATTGCCTCATTCGGCCGAAGCCACAAGCGGAATTCGTCGGCGCACTCGCTGCGATATTTTTGCCCATGTTGATTGAAAAGCTGCTCGGCGGCGCAGGCGCCGCATTGAAAAAGGCGGGCAGTGACGAAACGCTGAAGGATGCCGGACGACTGCCCACTTATCTCTATCAACTCACCCGAGGCAACGAGAAAAAACTCAAACTCAACCCTGATCTCAAGTGTGTGATCGTTGTTAGGGGAAGTTTTGATAAGTCGGGGGAGGCGCAACCTACTGACGTCACGCCCTCTGTCAGCAAGCTGCGAAACGGTAAAATATTAGTGCGGGAAATCGCGCTCGTTTATGAGGCGGCAGTAGAGATCGCGGATGACAATACTGCTTTGCGTTACGAGGGCAGATATTTTGAAGTGAACAGATTCCTGGGCTCAAACCCCAAGAAGAATAAATCTGGTGATCGGAGAGCTATTGTGGTCAGTATTGCGATCTCGGGAGCGGGAGAAAAAGAGGGCGAGCCAGTATTGTCTCTGGCAATGATCAACATCGGGGAGGTGAACGGCGGAACCATTTTGGAGCCAGATGATTTGGCTGCTAAGCAAAGTAGTTGGCTGGGCGGACTTGCCATTACTGATGCATCCCTGAAAGCCATCGAGACTGGCGAGTTTTCCAATCACCAGAAGGGCAGCACCGAGCCAATCAACGTGATGCCGGTGACAATTGATGCCGTTGTTGCCGAAACCAGTAGCGGTAATGCGGCGCTCAAGTTCATTGGTGAAGTGCTCGACGCCTCGAAAACAGATGCTGCCAAAGCAATCTCGGGAGAAGTCCTCGGCCAGGGCAAGAAGAAAGAAGAGGCTGCATCGGCGCTTGAGAAGCTTCGCGGGGAAGAAGAGACCGCATACGCGGCATTACTGAGCGCAGAATCCGAACTCGCCCAACTTGCTGCCCCACATACACCGGCAGAGAGCGCGGCTCGAGAGGTAAGGAGGTTCGCGGTGGAAAGTGCTGGACGAACCTGGTGTGTGAAGTTCGAAGCTTTGAGCAAACTCGGGTTCGCACCCACCCGACCTGCTCATTCGTGCCCAGTAGTAGTGCCGAACTAAGGGGGAGAACAGGTGAACCCGGAGATAATTGAAAACGCACGCGCCAGGGTTTCGAGTGTGATGGGCGAAAAGTTGGCGAGCAAAGCCACTGACGCCTTTTGCCTTGCCTTTGGACAGCCAGCCCCAATGTTGGCCGCACTTGAAACCTTGGCACAGTCAAAGGGTCCTGGGAGCGTCATTCTGGAGTTCAGCGCTCAACCGCAGGTATCTGACGCAATTCACGAAGCAGTCGAAGGACTGCGGAAGTCAAAAGCCTGGTCAGGTGTTCGCAGAGCCTTGCAGCGACTCGAGCTTCCCGAGGTGACGAGCGGGGCGGTAACGGAGGTCATGGAATCGGGTCGCTCAGAACCCGAACTGATACCAATCCGCGCCGCCCGACTCCTGCGTTACCTTAAACTCATGTCTCTGCGAGACAACTTCTTAAAGGCCGCTGGCCCAATAACCGACTCGATTGAAAAAAACGCGCGCGGGTTCAGCAGTGAGGCTTTGCCCTGGTTGCATTCTCGGGCTGCGATAACCGAGGTTTGCTGGTTGAACCGCACGGTGCGTTCATGGGCAGACCCGCGCACTCTGGCAGAAGTCGCCGCCGACGATTCAATTGAGCGCATCGATCTTCCGCGCCGCCTTAAGCCAGAGATAAACATCAGCGGAAATACAATCGGTGCGCCACAGTTCAGGAAGAAGTTCAAACGAACGGGGAAGGGAATTGTTGTCGCGGTAATTGACGGAGAAGTCGCATTAACTCATCCCGCACTAAAGGGCCGTGTTGCCCACAGAATGAATTACACGGAAGAGCCTTGGGGTGTTCCTGACGCCCACGCTACTGCAATCGCGGGCATTATTGCCTCAAACGATGCGACCTTCACCGGAATGGCACCCGAGGCCACGGTGTACAACTACAAGGTGCTGGGTACCAACTCCACCCTTACCGGCACCGACTTCGACGGCTCCCTGGCAATTCAGCAAGGTGTTGAAGACGGTGCTCACATCGCCAATTGTTCCTGGGGGATAGGGCCGACCAGCGACGGCAGTTCGCGTGAGGCAAGAGCCTGCGATGAAGCATGGAAGCACGGATTGGTGATTGTTAATAGCGCGGGGAATCTGGGACCGCGTGCGCACACGCTTACAACTCCAGCCGATGCCGAAGGAGTTATTGTCGTCGGAGCGACCAACCGAGAAGGACAGTTCGTCCCGGATTACAGTAGCCGCGGTCCGGCAGGAACGAAAACCCGACCGCATCTCATCGCGCCTGGTGGCACTGAAAGTATTGGCATCATGAGTTGTTTAGTAGGGGGCGGATTCGGCGATACCGGGGCCGGCACTAGTTTTGCCGCCCCGCATGTCGCTGGAATTATCGCTTTGTTACTTGAACGCGATCCAGTCCTGACACCCGACCGGGTGAGAACGATTCTTTTGAATGCGTGTTCGCCGCTAAATGGTCTAGACGCGAATACCCAGGGGCGTGGGCTCGTTTCGCTGGCGCTGGTTACTTAGAGAAATCGCGTTCGAGTGTATGCGGAAGGTCTATTTTCGCCACCTCATCGTGGCTGGATATCTGGTCGATCTTATCTGCGGGTACGCGAACGCGGATCGTCTGATTAATCCAGGCACGTCCAGTTACTTCGCCGCCGATTCGCCTCACAGTTTCTTCAAGTCGAGCAACGTTGCGCCTAAAGGTCTCTTTTAGAGCTGCGATATTTTCCGTTTGCGATTGAGGTGCAGTCGCTTCAGGATCGCTCTGGTGAAGCTCAACTATTAGGTCCAACAACCCAGACTCACCCTTGCCGCGTAGATGTTCCGTCAATTGCTCGCTCATTTTACTTTCCATGAGTTAATTCAGAATCTTGCTTGCTCAGCGCTTGGCGAAGTATGAATTCGGTTGATTATGCTCGCGGGTCGGCTCGGGAAGCAATTCCCCAAAAGGGGGTACCGTTCAAACGGATTCAGCAAGCTGTACTATGGCTAAGACCACTCTGCTGCAGCAATGTCGGAACTATCAGGATTCCGAATGTCGAGGACAACGAAACGGTAGCTGGAGTGGTGAAGGAGACGCTGGAGGATGAAGGCTGGCAGGTTGAAGTTTGCGCCGAGGGAGCCGGAGTGCTGGAGCGAATTACGAGCGATGCGGACTACGATGCTCCTTCTCGATTATGACATGCCCCGCTTGAACGGTATCGAGCTATTGCAACAGATGCGTGCGTTGGCCCACGGCCGCGAGATTCCGGTAATCGTGCTATCCGGGGCGGCGGTGAAGGCACCGGTCATGCGCGCCGGCGCAAATGCATTTCTTCGCAAGCCGCAAGATATTTCCATAATCGCAGAGACTATTTCGGAGCTGTTAAGGATCCGATAAAGATTGAAACAAACTCTGGCGCTTTTGGAGAAAAGACTTCTTGCATTTTGACTTGAGGGTGCGCTTTGAGAGCAGTTGCAATCTCTTGCGCGAGACACATTCGCATGGTGGGAGCGAATGGTACCGCGAAACCGTCACGCAACGAGGACGGCGTGGCGTGCAAAGATCGGCACGCTCCTAGGGTGTGCCGGTCTTCTCAAAAAAGTATATGCAGTCTAAACGATGCAAACTTTTTAGGATGAAATTAAAGATAATTTGCGATGACCCGTCACAGAGAATTTGCCATGCTTTTTGCAAAGCTTTAAAAAGGCGAGTCTTGACAACTACGAGTGTGGTGAATACTTTCATGTAGAGCCCACAACACCCGTTCATATGCGACTCTCACCGCGAGGCCCATGTCAACAAATTGCGTGCAAAGTGAAATGGAATCTTTGACTCTAAAGTCGAAATCTTCGGAAACGTTCGTGGTACCGAATGGTGTGCGATGGCAATTTTTAATGTATTGCCTTCTGTCGGTATTGCTTTTCCTATTGGTCGCCTCCGCACCTTTATGTCTGAAAGCTCAAAGCAAAAGTCGGCGCGTTGCGACAGCCGAGTCACATACTTCAAAAGCACAAGGTCAGAGCGCACAAATGTATTCGACTACTATCCCTCGCCGCTTTCCCCGAGTGCCAAGGACTCCGAATATGTGTTTGTTTCCATCGCCGGCGACGGAAGCACTCAGGCCGTGCGTTATGGTCCTTACAACCCGGCAATAGTAGCGGTTTACGAAGGTAAGTTACCGAAGGCCGATGTCGTGCGGCTGGTTGCAAGAACTCAGTTGGCTATTCCGAAGCTTCCGAGATTAATATCCCTTACGTTCGTTCCTGTGATTCTGAACGCTTCCAACTTTCAGTCGTCTCTCAAAGTGGCTCAGCACAAGTCTTGATGCCAGACGCAGGTTGTCTAATGGTAATGCCCGCCGATATTGGTGAGCTGGTTGAAGAAATGAGATCAGTGTGGCGGCGATTGCCTAAGTCTCGCCTCGCGTTTGCTTATGTTAGAAGCTTCCCGGTTGAAAGGGATCTTCTGAAATTCAATTCGGGGACCAAGCAGGATTTCATTCCGATTCGAAAATTTCCGGGTAAACTGCGGACTGTCATACGCAGTGCCCGCAAACACACGCCGCGCTTTTACCCCATCAGTCAGACACAATACAACCAGATTCGCGCATTCCGGTCAGACCCTTCGCATTTTTACGTGATCGAAAATGAGCGGCCCTATTGGCTAGTCGTTTTTCTTTCGCGTAACAGTTCTCAGTCCTCATCCTTAAAAGGAATAAACCCTCATGAACCATCTACCAAGAGCAGTCACAAAGCACTTCCGCACAAGCTTTCAACCCTCCTTATTTTTGTCGTCATGATGATCGCGGTCAAAACAGCGAGGGCAGGCGACGGTACTTTTTCGACGACTCTCTTTCTCGATCACTCCGAAACAGCAGCTTCGTGCCGTCACGACACCAGACCGGCGAGTCATCATTTCCTAATGAATTAATAAGTCTCAACTGGTCGCCCGACGGAACAAAGATAGCCTTTCAGAGCGCGCGCAATGGCACGAACTACCAGGTCTATGTGATGAATGCTGACGGCAGCGGCCAAACTAACATTAGCAATAGCACAGCCACTGACGGCGAGCCTTCATGGTCTCCGGATGGCACGAAGATCGCGTTTACAAGTGATCGGGATCATCCCGGCAAAGCTTCCATCTATGTCATGAACGCTAACGGAAACAATCAGGGGTTGGTAGTATTATCTGGCAGAGCTTGCTGTATAACTGGCGTCTTTTTGGAGTGGAGTACAATATTAAGAAAACAAACCTTTCGCTCTTGGCTGTCAAACAGCGGGAGCTATGGCAGTGATCTCTCCGTTGTGTAGGTAGAACTCTGCCCCAGCTCCTGAAATGTTTGCCGTCGCCCCAGACCAAAAAACGTCTCAAACGCTTCCAAAAATGCGTTGACTTTTTCGGTTGACCGTAATATTGTCGCGTCGTTCTTCAATAAGTGGCTGAATTCTCACGAGCCTCTGCCATTCCTTGCACACTCGCTAAATCCAGCCCGAAGAATCTCTTTAGCAAATCGGATTCGTTCTTACTTCGGCGAGCCAAAATCCTCTTAGGATAAGTTCTACTCCTTTTGGGGGCAGCGGTCACTTTCGCTGTTGGTGACGTCTCTGGAAAGGAGCCTCGAACCTCCACTTTGCGACAGGTCTTCCAATATGCTTTCGGCCTTTCGGATCAAGAAACGACGTTCATTCGTCGTGGGTTCCACACAGGCAATCCTCGCGTTCGCGATAGACTCGAAGATGTCGGTCGCACCTTCATCAAGGGCTACAATCAAGCACTCGAGACTAGTGACGTCGACATGCTGGCGCAACGCCTGGAACGGACCAACGCAGATCTGAGGGGTTTTGCGTTTGAAGGTGCAGCCACGGCTTTAGCTTTACTGGATCATCTCGTCCCGTGGCATGGGGGACGACTTCGGCGTTTTATCAACGGACCGGCAACCAGTCATATTTATATGACTCACGTCGGTGTAGGGTGGGCCATTGCCAGAGTTCCCTGGCTCCGCCGAAATGTCGACAAGTGTTTGGCTCAGCTTGATCCTCTATTAGGTTGGTTGGCGATCGACGGCTATGGCTTTCAATCCGGATTTTTCCACGCCACTAATAGTATAGGAGCTAAGACATATCCCAACGGCCTCTCCAAATATGCTCGCCGCGTTTTTGATCAAGGGTTGGGGCGGAGCCTTTGGTTTGTTGAGGGCGCCGATGTTTCCAGAATTCCCCTAACAATTGCGTCTTTCCATAACACCCGGCGCGCCGATCTTTGGAGCGGGATTGGTCTTGCCTCCGCCTATGCGGGAGGTGCAGACGGGCCAGCTCTTGAATGCCTGCGAGAAGCCGCCAAAGGTTATGTCACTCATATGGCCCAGGGTGCGGCATTCGCTGCGAAGGCCCGTGAACGCGCCGGCAATCAAGCAGAGCACACTGAGACTGCCTGCCGGATTCTCTGTGGACTTTCCTCGGAAGCGGCCGCCAGCGTCACCGACCAAGAACTCGAGATTCTTCCGACGGGTGGGGAAGAGCCGGCGTACGAAATCTGGCGTAAGAAGATTCAAGCAAGGTTCGTCACGGAGGACTCAGTATGAGCGCTCCTTCAAATTTTCTTCGTCAACACGCAGCACGATTAGTGGCAATCAGTGTGGTTATCCTTGCGTATGGTCTAGCCCGTCCGCCTGTTTTATCTAATGCTGAGCGATCCGGGCTTGCGTCGCGTTTCCACTTCTCGCGTCAACCGTTGCCGGAATTACCACCAGAATGGCCAGGGCATGCTGCGCAGCAAATTCGAAACGTCCATCCAAAACTGAAAAGAATTGCATCCTGGATTTCTTCAGTCGGCGCAGCCGCATCTCTCGGTGATCTTGATGGAAATGGGCTGCCCGACGATGTCTGTTATGTGGATACGCCGACTGACATGGTACTGGTTGCTCCCGTACCGGGGACGGGCGAGCGTTACAAGCCCTTCGCGATGAGTCCCTCACCGCTTAAATATGATGCAGCAACGATGGCTCCCATGGGCTGCTTGTTGGGCGATGTAAATGAAGATGGCCAGGTGGACGTACTTATTTACTACTGGGGACGAACACCCATTCTCTTCCTGCGCCAGGGAAAACACTACGTGCCTCAGGAACTCGTTTCCGGCGGCGAGCGATGGTATACGAACGCGGCCACGTTTGCCGATCTGGATGGTGATGGGCATGTCGACTTAGTGATCGGAAATTACTTTCCGGACGGTTCGAGAATACTCGATGCGAAATCCACCGACGACGAAGGGATGCAAGAGTCGATGTCAAGAGCCTTGAACGGCGGCCGAAAGCATCTCTTCCTATGGGCTGGATCAACCGGCGGCGCCGAACCTACAGTGCGGTTCAAAGAAGTCGACAATGTTCTGACAGATGATGTGAATCATGGCTGGACTCTCGCAATCGGAGCAGTTGATATGGACGGAGACCTGCTCCCCGAATTGTATTTAGCTAATGACTTTGGGCCGGACCGTTTGCTCCACAATCATTCCACGCCGGGACAACTTCACTTTGATCTGTTGAAAGGAGCAGAAACGATCACCACACCACATTCCAACGTGTTGGGTCGTGACTCATTTAAAGGCATGGGCGTGGATTTTGCCGACCTCAATGGAGATGGACTGCCGGACATTTACGTCAGCAATATCACTACCGAATACGGACTGCTGGAGAGCAACTTCGTTTTTATGAGTACAGGAAAACTCGAGGAAATTCAGAGGGGCGTGGCTCCATACGTGAATCGCAGTGAACAACTTGGGCTGTCCCGCAGCGGGTGGGCTTGGGATGCAAAGCTGGCGGACTTTGACAATGATGGTGTGATGGAGGCAATGCAGGCAGTCGGCTTTTTGAGTGGTGACACAGATCGTTGGCCACAACTTCAGGAATTAGCTATGAGTAACGATCGTTTGGTGCGTCACCCGCTGAGTTGGCCGCTATTTCAACCGGGGGATGATCTTAGCGGCCACCAGCATAATCCGTTCTTCGTTCGCGCCAAGGATGGAAAGTATTACGATCTCGCTCCGGACCTTAACCTCGATGAACCCCAGGTCAGCAGAGGAATTGCCATTGCTGATGTAGATGGGGATGGGTCGCTTGATTTCGTTCTTGCTAACCAATGGCAGACCTCAAACTACTATCACAACGACAGTCGAGGCCGAGGGAATTTTCTCGGTTTACATCTTTTGCTACCGCTGACTGCAGATAGATCGGCGAAGACGTGGGCGCGTTCCGGCCATCCCGGTCCCGATACTTTAGGGCGAGCCGCAATCGGCGCCACTGCTAAGGTCCATCTTGAAGATGGAAGGCAGCTAGTCTCCCAGGTCGACGGGGGTAACGGACACTCCGGCAAGCGGAGTCCCGAACTCCATTTTGGTTTGGGCGGCGCCCCCGCTAACAAACCTCTGCGCGTTGAAATACGTTGGCGCGATCCCGGCGGGCAGATAAAGGCCGAAACTCTTTCGCTGACGCCTGGCTGGCACACGGTGGTTTTGGGTTGGCGAATCGAAGGAGGTCCTCAATGATTAAAGACCTCCGCCTCGCTGCTCTGCGCCGTTTTGCAGTTGCTATTACCATCCTGAATATCGCGGGACATGCTTTTCTTGGGTTCGAGCAATCATTGGCGCAAGTCTTTGCGTCACTGGCAACTGCCTACGGTATGGAGATAGGACTAGAGGCGATTGACGCAAGAGCTAATCAGAGGAGCCCCAGGTTTATAGGCGGCCCGGGAGTACTAATTGATTTTTTATTGCCCAGTCACATCACCGGCCTCGCTGTGGCGATGCTTCTTTATGCAAACGATCAGATCTTTCCGATCGTTTTTGCCACCACAGTTGCCATTGGGTCAAAAGCGCTGTTTCGCGCTCCCATCGGAAATGGCAGACGACACTTCTTTAATCCTTCGAACTTTGGCATTGCCGCAACGCTGTTGATCTTTCCATGGGTTGGAATTGCGCCTCCGTATCAGTTCACTGAGAATCTTGGCGGGATCGCACATTGGATACTGCCCTGTATATTTATCTTGACTGGTTCATTCTTGAATGCGCGCTTCACCCGCAGAATACCGCTCATCGTAGGCTGGGTCGGCGGGTTTGCTATACAGGCGCTGATTCGGAACCTGCTTTATGAAACGTCCTGGACTGGCGGATTGGCACCCATGACAGGGGTAGCTTTTCTACTGTTCACTTTTTACATGGTCACTGATCCCGGAACAACTCCGGTGAAACGCTGGAACCAGGTGGTATTTGGAGCGGGTGTCGCGTTGGCTTACGCGATTTTGATGACGCTCCATATTGCTTTTGGACTCTTCTTCGCACTAGTGATCGTGTGTACTCTACGCGGCCTCGGCCTCTATGTTTTGGCCGCTCGTCGAGTGTCGCGAGTCCCTGAACTTCCCGCGCACGAACCAACAACTGTTGTTCTCAGACAAGCAGAACTATGACAGCCAGCATCGCGATTGTCGGAATGGCTTGTGTTTATCCGGATGCACGCACGCCTGGTGAGCTGTGGCAGAACGTGCTGTCCCAACGGCGGGCTTTCCGACGCATGCCCGACGAGCGATTGCGCCTGGCGGATTACCTCTCCACAGATCGAACGGCAACGGACTCATTCTACTCAGCCGATGTCGCGGTTATCGAAGGGTACGAATTCGATCGATTACGCTTCAGAGTTGCAGGCACCACTTTTCGTTCGGCTGATCTGGCTCACTGGCTGGCTTTGGACGTCGCCGCTCAAACAATTAACGATGCTGGTTTCAACAGTGGCGAAGGATTGCCGCGTGAGAGTACGGGCGTGTTCCTTGGTAACACGTTGACGGGCGAGTTCTCGAGAGCAAACACGCTGCGGTTACGCTGGCCGTATGTGCGCCGAATCATCGAAGCTAATCTTCTAGACGAGGACTGGTCAATCGAGCGGCGCAATGATTTTCTGAAAAGAGTAGAGGCTACTTATAAGGATCCGTTTCCGGCTGTCGGCGATGAAACACTTGCGGGGGGACTCTCTAATACGATTGCCGGTCGTATCTGCAACCACTTTGATCTTAAGGGCGGCGGCTACACGCTTGATGGTGCTTGTGCTTCGTCGCTACTGGCCGTAGCGAATGCGTGCTCGGCGCTTAGTGCGGGCGACCTCGACGCAGCCCTGGCTGGTGGTGTCGACTTGAGTCTGGATCCATTTGAGCTAGTCGGCTTCGCTAAAGTAGGAGCGTTGGCGGCGGATGAAATGCGAGTCTACGACTCGAGGTCAAACGGGTTTTGGCCCGGTGAAGGCTGCGGCTTTGTTCTCCTCACGAGGCTCGAGGATGCGTTGGCCCAGCACCTGCGTATATACGCGATCATTAGAGGTTGGGGCATATCGTCAGATGGCCACGGTGGAATTACCCGCCCAGAAATCGAGGGCCAGCTTCTGGCGTTGAGACGCGCGTACGACCGGGCTGGTTTTGGCATTGAGACCGTCGCATATTTTGAAGGACATGGCACCGGCACAAGCGTCGGCGATTCAGTAGAGCTGAAAGCGATTTCATCCGCGCGTCGTTTAGCGAAGGATCAAACCCCTGCTGCCGCGATAGGCTCTATCAAGGCAAACATAGGACACACCAAGGCGGCGGCCGGAGTCGCGGGACTCATCAAGAGCGTCTTGGCCCTTAATGCCGGAATCGTTCCACCGACGACGGGATGCGAACAGCCACATCCGGAGTTCCGCGACAAAAGGCCGGCGCTCAGAAGTCTCAAAACGGGGGAGCCCTGGCCCGAAGATCAGGCGTTGCGAGCTGGCGTGAGTGCAATGGGCTTCGGTGGCATCAATGCGCATGTTGTGATGGAAGCTCTTGAACCTGTGGCTCGCCCGACGATTAATTCGTTCTCTCAGTCTCTTGTCTCTACATTTCAAGATGGCGAATTGTTCTTATTGGGCGCTCAAAGCTTGGACGAGTTGCGGGGCAAGGTGGACCATCTGCTTAGCTTCGCGGCAAGAGTATCGCGCGCAGAACTCTCTGACCTCGCGGCGCACTTGGAAGCCACGCTGAACAACTATGTAGTGCGCGCAGCGGTCGTGGCCTCAACCCCCACCGATCTGGCTGGACGTCTTGGAAAACTACGAACAGTCATCGCTGCGGAAACCACAGAGATAAACGCAAAGGACGGCGTCTTCTTCAGCGCCCGGACTAGTAAGCCCCGGATTGGATTCCTCTTTCCGGGCCAGGGCTCACCGTCTCATCTAAGTGGCGGCGCTCTACGTCGTCGCTTTGGTTTTGTGGAAGAGATTTATGCGCAGGCTAACCTGTCTGAGGACAAAGATGAGACTGCGACGGCAATTGCTCAGCCTGCCATTGTGACGGCGTCGATCGCAGGCCTGCGAATCTTGGATCAACTTCATATCAAGTCTGAGATCGCCGTGGGCCACAGTCTGGGAGAGTTAACTGCGTTCTTTTGGGCCGGCGCTATAGATGAAGAGTGTCTTTTGCGGATCGCCAGAGTTCGTGGCCAGTCAATGACCGAATCAAGCATCTCCACGGGCGCGATGGCAAGCATCGGCGCCGGTGAGCAAGAGGTCTTGACTCTATTGAATGGTGAGCGGATCTGCGTCGCCGGCTTGAACTCACCGACTCAAACTGTGATTTCAGGTGATGCTAGTGCCGTGGAGCACGTTCTCGTCCGTGCGCGCGCAAAAAAACTGAGTGCTATAAGGCTGCCCGTTTCGCACGCCTTTCATTCTTCCCTCGTCGCAGGGGTGGCTCCCGTTCTGAGAGCCCATCTCGCAAGCGAACAGTTAATGCCCCTGCAACGGTCTATTGTCTCGACTATAACCGGCAATCGGCTGCTTCCAGAGACAGATCTAACGGAACTGCTGTGCCAGCAGATAACTTCACCAGTGCGTTTCATGGAGGCGGTGAGCAGATCTGATTCAGCAGTGGATCTTTGGATAGAAGTTGGGCCAGGCGAGGTGTTGCGCGGAATCATGAGTGAGATTACAGAGACTCCTGTCGTTTCATTGGATGCGGGCTCGGATTCTCTGTGTGGATTGCTATCCGCTGCCGCTGCGGCTTTTGTTCTTGGCCGGTCTATTAACCATCACGCAATGTTTGAAGGAAGGTTTACGAAACCGTTCAACCTCGATTGGCGGCCAAAGTTTTTCATCAACCCATGCGAGCTAGCGCCAGTTCCGGCAACGTTGGCCCGTTCGCAGGTGGAGGAAGAGACCAACCAACACATAGACACGGTAATAGAGCAAGAACCTAATCTGGTCGCGATCTCGAATGCTCCGTTCACTTCGGCGCTCGAATTGGTCATACAACTGGTTTCAGAGCGTGCAGAACTTCCGGCTTCGGCAGTCGAGGCTGAGAGCCGGTTGCTTAGCGATCTTCATTTGAACTCAATTTCCGTCGGACAGCTTGTTGCCGAAGCCGCACGTCAATTGCATCTACCCCGTCCGATTTCACCAACAGACTTTGCCGATGCGAGGGTTAGTGAAGTCGCTCAGGCGTTTGAGGAGCAGTTAGCTCTCGGTGCCCAGTCTCAGGGAAAGCCCGTCGATACGTTACCTGCAGGTATTGATTCGTGGGTCAGGGCATTTCGAATTGAATTAGTTGAACGAGCGTTAAGTCGACGTCTGCCTCCTAACAGTGCTGGCTGCTGGCAAGTTTTGGGTAGCCCAGATGATCCGTTTGTAGAGTCTCTGCGAAAAGAGTTTACCGATTGCGAAGCTGGGAAGGGAATCGTTGTCTGTCTTCAGCCTGGGCCCGACGAGGCGATAGTTGCTCGGTTATTAGAAGGCGCGCGATTGGTTTTGGCAGAGAAAGAAAGCCCGCGATTCGTCTTAGTGCAACGCGGCGTGAGCGCGGCTGCGTTTGCTCGCACGCTTCACCTTGAAGCGCCTCGTGTCACGACTTGCGTCCTGAGCGTTCCCCAGTCGCACACTAATGCTGCGGAGTGGGTGATTGCCGAAGCCCTGGCCGCGCAGGGATACGTCGAAGCCATCTACGATGATGACGGCCGGCGGTTTGAACCCGTCGTTGGACCGCTTCCATTTCTGGATCAGTCGGACGATCTCCCGTTGTCTGCCACCGATGTGTTGGTAGTCACTGGAGGTGGAAAAGGAATTACTAGCGAATGCGCGCTCGCGCTCGCAAAGGAAAGTAAAGCGCGTCTGGTGCTAATCGGCCGAGCGCATCCCGATTCAGACGAGGAACTCTCCTCGAATCTGAAACGCATGACAGCCGCCGGTACTGATTTCCGTTACCTGTCAGCTGATGTGACGGACGCTGCTCAAATGCGGGAACTGATCGAGACAGTTGAAAAAGATTTTGGACCGGTTACAGGCATTCTACATGGCGCAGCGCGGAATGTGCCGCAACTATTAAGCAACCTCGATCAGGAAGCCTTTCGGGAAACACTTGCTGTCAAAGTTGAGGGCGCGCGAAATCTCCTCGCTGCCGTGAATCCTGAGAAGCTGAAGCTGCTAATCACGTTTGGCTCGATCATCGCTCGCACCGGTCTGCCGGGTGAAGCCCATTATGGTTTGGCCAATGAACTGCTTACCCGTCTTACCGAAGAATGGAAGTCGACGCACCCGGCCTGTCGTTGTCTTGCAGTGGAATGGTCTATCTGGTCCGGCAAAGGAATGGGCGGACGGCTGGGCGATACCGACAGGCTTATGCAACAAGGCATCACGCCCATTTCGCCCGACGATGGCGTAAACATGTTGCGTAAGTTGCTGGGACAACCAAACGCGCCTGTGTCGGTTGTGGTCATGAGTCGCTTTAGTGATCTACCGACCTTCAAGATTGATCGTCCTGAGCTTCCGTTTCTCAGATTTCTTGAAGAACCCAAAGTTTTTTACCCCCAGATAGAGCTGGTTGTGGACGCCGAACTCTCAAGCAGCACTGATCCGTACTTAAAGGACCACGTGTTTCAAGGCGAGATGATTCTGCCGGCCGTAATGGGCCTCGAGGCGATGGCCCAGGCAGCGATGGCACTAATAGGAGCGACGCAGGTGCCTACTTTTGAAGGAGTGAATTTCAGTCAGGCGGTGGTTGTGCCGACAACTAAGCCGTTGAAGATCCGGCTGGCAGCTCTGGTGCGGGCTCCCGGCATTGTCGAGGTGGCGCTGCGAAGCGAAGCAACCGCCTTCCAGGTAAACCATTTTCAAGCGACTTGCTGCTTCGACGAGCAAGAGTTCCTCCAAGGCTGCAGCGATCCGATCCCTTCGTCTCGAATCGCGCTTGATCCGCGGGATGATCTCTACGGAAATATTCTCTTTCAGCAGGGACGCTTTCGGCGTCTCAGCAATTATCGTGTGTTACGCGCCCGCGAATGTGTCGCCGAAATAACTCCGGATGGAAATGGCGACTGGTTTAATCGCTACCTTCCCTCGCAACTCGTACTCGGCGATCCCGGCGCGCGGGATGCTGCTCTTCACGCCATTCAAGCGTGCATTCCGCACGCGACGATTTTACCGGTCGGAATCGATCGGTTAAGGGTCAAAACTGCTACAACTACGTCTAACGCGCCGTTGTTCGCGCGCGCTACTGAAGTCTCGCGCAACGGCAACTTGTTTACCTACAACCTGGACGTGGTTGATGACAGTGGCCGCATTTCGGAACGCTGGGACGGCTTGCAACTGCAGGCTGTTGCTGCCCAGTCTGTTCGGGGCCCGTGGGTTGAATCGCTACTTGGACCATACATTGAGCGGCGCATAGAGGAGTTGGTTCCTGGTGCGTCAATATCAGTCGCGCTGTTGCGCAGTTTAGGAACCGATCGCCGCGCACGCAGTAATAGGGCAATTCAGATGGCACTTGATGAAAAAGTTGAGGTTCTGAGAAGGCCAGACGGCAAACCGGAAGTAAACGGCGGACGCGCCGTCTCAGCATCGCACTCCGGTGATTTCACATTGGCAGTCGCAGGTTCGGCACAGCTTAGTTGCGATCTCGAGACGGTGATTGATCGGCCCCCTTCCGATTGGGTCGATCTGCTTGGCCAAGATGGCTACAAACTAGCCAAGTTCAGTTCCCGAACGATCAAGGAAGACGAGGTTGTATCGGCGACAAGAGCGTGGACTGCTAATGAATGCTTGAAGAAAATCGGGGCGATGGCGCCGGCGCCATTAGTTTGTCTTGCTTCACCGGACGACGAATGGATTTTGTTCTCGTCCGGTTATCTCATTATTGCTTCCTACGTCACGCACATGCGGGAACGCGACGACAAGTTGGCGCTGGCCGTGCTTGTCAATAGACCATGAACTGAACACGCCGCATCTTGCTGTGGCGATCTCAACCCAAAGTCAATTTTCCAGGCGTACTCGCCTTTGCAGAGGAGGGAAAATAAAACAATGACTGGAAAAAGCCTTCTGCCCGATCTGGGACTCGTTTCGACCTGTGCCTGCCAGGATATTGCGGCGCTCTTCAGGATCGAAGATAAAGAGTACATCGGACAGTTTGATGGCTCCATAGCCGTGAGCGTGGGCCAGACCTCAGTTGACGCAAAGGGTTTGATGACTATTCCCTTGAACATCGTCGGCTATACAACCACGAGCCACATCAAAGGAATGGGGAAAACAACTCTCGATTTCGACTTCGGGAGACCCGTCCAGCCAAGCAGTTTGAAAAGCTCAAAACGGAGTTCCTTTTTCCCTGCCACCCAAACGATGCATCTGAATATCTTGATGAGGGCGGAATCCTTGCCCGGCCTCACTCTTAGAAGCGTTAGACGCGGGACTCTGATCAACAGGTCGGCAACCAGCTTTCCCCCCGCGCAAGGTTCGATATATTCCTTGCAGAAGCCTGTCGAACTGGAAGACGTGAAGAAACCCGGAAAGACTCGAGCCATGTTACTGAACGTAAACACTGAGATTGTCGAGGCTAACACCTCGCCAAAAGAGGTTAAGGCCGATTCGGGACTAACCCTATTCCGAAGTTCGCGCGAAGGTTTTGTTTTGAAGGAGCTTAGCCAGAACACATCCCTCAAATTTCGATTGGCAGAAAAGGGCGCGGTAAAGATCACAATTTTTGATAGCCGCGGACGCGAAGCGCTGGTAGTTGCCGAGAAAGCCATGTTAGCGGGAGAACAGAAGGTTACGTTTGATGGGCGCGAATTGAAAGGCAAAGAGTATTACTACCAGATACAGGTCGACGGTCGAAACCGAACAGCACGTATGCTTCTCGTAAATGGGTAACGCGCTGACTTCGCCCTTGTTTGTGGATGAGAGCGCGCAACGAGCCTGCTTCTGGGAACTTTATCCCACCCGGAGGGTGCTGCCGAAAAAGAGAGGGTCGTCCGCTAAGACGATGCGTACAACGGAAAGGTGGAATGAAGCCAGCGTTTGAATACACCCACGTGGTCGGTTTCGAGGAGACAAGCCTCGCCGGCAATGTTTATTACAGCAATCACGTGCGCTGGCAGGGGCGCTGCCGCGAGATGTTTTTGCGCGAACATGCGCCTGAAGTATTGAGTTCGTTGGAGAAAGGGTTCGCTCTGATAACGACGTCGGTTTCGTGCCAGTATCTGGCGGAGTTGTTCGCATTTGACGAAATCATTATTCGCATGAGATTGGGTGCACTCAAACAGAATCGCATCACGATGCTGTTCGAATACTGGCGAGTGAGGAACAGCAACGAAGATCTGATCGCTCGGGGCGAACAGGAAGTGGCATGCATGAGACGAGAGGCAGACCAAATGGTACCGGCGCCGGTGCCGTCCGCACTGTCAGAAGCTTTCAAACTTTATCAGTAGATACTCAGATCTCGCGACATGCTTTGAATGGCGGATCGAACTCACGCAGTTGATGTTTTTCTGCCTTGTAGTCGAAAGAACCACTTATGGCAACTGAGTTAGCTGGTCAAGTTCATCGTGATAGAACCGTCGAGTCCCATCGCCAGGCCGTTGAGCGGGTGATATTAGAAATGCGGGCCCGCTTTGATGAACCACTGGCGTTGCAAGAAATGGGTGAAATAGCTTGCCTTAGCCCCTTTCATTTCGACCGCGTCTTTCACCAACTGACCGGTATTCCCGCCGTTCAATTTTTATATGCTCTACGGATCGAAGAAGCCAAGAGACTTCTGCTTACCACAGCTCTTAGTATTACCGACGTGTGCTACGAAGTTGGTTACAACAGCATCGGCACATTTACTTCACGCTTCACACAACTCGTCGGACTATCACCCCGGCAGTTTCGTCGACTCGCCAACAATGTCGATAATTCTCGGCTCGAATCTTTGTTCAATGAAGTTATCGCTATTTTTCAAAAATCTTCTGCTGGCCCATCCGTAAGCGGCCGCATCATTACATCGGAGCAGATTGAAAGACTCATCTTCGTCGGCCTGTTTTCGACTCTCATACCACAGGGCCGTCCCATGGCCGGCACGTTGCTCACCGGATCCGGAACTTATCGCATACGTCCTGTGAAGGATGGTCGATACAACGTCTTCGCTGCAGCCTTTCCCAGGACAGATAAGCCTCAGGCGTATCTGGTGCCGGATCCCGATTCGTTACTAGTCGGGGTTGGTCGGTGCATTGCCAATGTGAGTAACAGACAATCGAACGCGCCGGTTGACGTAACGCTGCGCCCGCTGCAGATTACCGATCCACCAATCTTGATCGCATTACCATTCCTGCTTGTCGAGGTTCTGGGCGACGCTGAATCAATGGTCGTTTAAGAATTCCCGGAGGACATCTGCATCGATGGCCCGGTGAAATATCAATTTTTCTTGAGACAGCGGCATTACTTGAACATCTCTCCTTATATCTAACGCTTGGTTAACCAAGTGATCTTCGCAACACTCCTATCAATTGTTGCCGATGACAACAAAACGACCGTTTTAGCAATTTGGAAGAAGAACTGCCGGCGGTTATCAATTAGACTCAACAGCTAAAAAATAAGGAGAGTAAAGCAATGGCAATAAACCCCAAAGAAAAAATGATGGATGGTCACGATAATATTCGATTTCCGGGACCGGGAATCGATCTTATCCATCACGAGGTGGCTGTCAATTTATTTCAAGTAGTGAATAAGGAAGAAGTTCTTCTTGAAACACTTAATTTTCAAGGTCGCATGCTGATCGAAAGAGGAAAGGCGTATACAAATGCCGACGGATTTCGTCAAGTGGATTTCATCGCTCTGGCATGGACGGCTACCGCATTCTCCAAGTCCCTGAAACAGGACATCTTGTATATTCTGTCCGAAGATGTAGAGCAGCCCGTAAGTAACATCATTTCTGAAACAAAGAAAAAGGATTTTCCCGCCACTATTCAGTTTGATCTGATTTTTGATGTTCGAGTAAACAACAAAACAATTATCCGTCAACACAAGGGACGGCCCAAGGGTCACAAGTTTCTTACTATTCCACCCGCCGTGGACACGCGCACCGAATTGGCGCCGACTGTATCGCTCTTCGGCCGCGACGACATCATGGATCTCGGGGTCGGGGCGAACGAAAAAGGCGAGTTGACATTCATGCACAAACCGACGCCAAAGTTCTTTAAAGAAGAGGGCGGCATGATCCAGTTAAGGGTTTTGCCCATAGACTGCCACGATAAGGCCGGAACCACGCTGGTATCTTTTGCGGAAATAAGTTTGCCGGCTGGACTTCAGGCCGGACTTAAGGCCGCCGGAGTTAAGGAGTTGCCGCGGCACCTTTTCAACCAGATTCCCTTGGTCCAAAACGACAGGCTTAAGAAGCGGTGATAGAGCTTACCTAAATTAGGGCGCATCGAGTCCCCGTGCTTCATAACTTGAAGCACGGGGATTAGTAAATTAGGACGTACATTTGACGGCGGCGTTATGGCGAAAACCTGTCCCTACTCACTTGATGAAATTCGAGACGGAACGCCGGAGTCCCCTCATAGTTCTTGTGACACCCCTCCGAGTCCTGGGGGGCTGCCGTTTCTAGGCAGCCTGCTGGAGGTTAAGCGAGACCGTCTCGGCTTTTTGGAAAAGTTGCAAGCCTTTGGCGACGTTGTAGTATTTCGGATGGGACCGAAATCAATCTACTTCGTAAACTGCCCGGCCGGCGTTAGACGAGTACTGCGCGATAATTATCGGAACTACAGGAAAGGCGTCGGGCTTACGCAGGCGAAGCCGCTGATTGGTAACGGGCTCTTAACAAGTGAAGGTTTGGTTTGGCAGCGCCAGCGCCGAATGGCCCGTCCATCTTTCGAACCAGCCAGTGTCGGCGGATATGCAGCGGCAATAACGTCCGCCATCGAAGTCATGTTCGGTCGTTGGGATCTGGAACGTGAGCGCAAGAGCCCGATCAACATGTTCTCCGAGATGTCGCGGCTGACCCTGGACATCCTGGTTAGGTGCCTTTTCGGTGCTGACTTTGTTTACCGGGCCGAGACGGTTGAAAGGGCCTTTGGCATCGCCACTCAACATGCGATCCATCGCATGACCTCTTTATTCGAATTCACCGCGCGCTTACCCACTCCACGCAACCTTCGATTCTCGAGGGCAGTGAAGGATCTGGAGGAAGTCGTGCAAGATCTGATTACCAATCGGCGTGACGCGACCGACAAAGCACCAGACTTGCTCACCGAACTACTTCACGCACGTGACGAAAGCGGCGCCGGTATGAGCGATAAGCAACTCCGCGACGAGGTAATGACTATCCTGCTCGCGGGCCACGAGACTACCGCGTGCACCCTGACATGGGTTTGGTATCTGCTGGCCAAGAACCCGGTCGCGTCGAAGAAATTGAAACTGGAGTGTGACGTGACGTTGCAAAGCCATCCGCCCACAACGTCTGACCTCCCCAAGTTCAACTATGCCAACATGGTTCTGCGGGAGACGATGAGACTTTACCCTGCCGTATGGCTGATTCCCAGAAAAGCAATCAACGCAGATGTCATCGAGGGTTTTACGATTCCGCAAGGCGCCGACGTATTAATTAGTCCATACACATTGCATCGGCATCCGAGCTACTGGCAGCAGTCCCAAGAATTCTGGCCTGAACGGTTCGAAGCCATCATTAACCGCGGGCGTGATCCCGATGTCTATTTGCCGTTTGGGGCAGGACCGCGTGCGTGCGTCGGGAAAAACATGGCGCTACTTGAAGCCCAATTGATCCTTATAATGGTGACGCAGAGGTATCGCCTGACTCTCGTGTCCGATCGCAATCTAATCCCGATTCCACTGCTTACGCTTCATCCGGCAACCGATCTAATGATGCGGTTGGACCTTGCCACGTCTTGAGAGGCCGGGGTTTAGCGGTTTACTTCGAGCGCCACCGCCGAAGCGCAAAAAACATTTTCTGGTAACGACCCTGCTTGAGAAGCAATGAAGTCTACAGCCTGAGGACTTCAGCTCAGGCTTCGGATATACAGACGGCGATCTTATACAGCCCCGTGCCAAGCGGACCTACCTGGTAAAGAGATTTTTGGCCAAGCGTTTGCAGTTTGAATTTTGCTCGCCAAACGGCAGACAGTCGGCGGGCTTCTGAATTGACACCTGGCCCTACATTTCAAAAAGAGAGCAATCTGGAAGAAGCGTGAAATCCGGTCTTAGCTTAGGATTAACGAATTGCTTAGGGACGTGCCTTGAGAATATGGATGATTCACAAGACTGACGTCGGTATTAACGGAGCAAAGGGCACTTTGGGCGCTCTCCGAAGAGATAAGGCAGCCCGCGAGAACTGGGCTTTACCGGGAATCTTATAGCCTTTGGACATGCCAGGCACTCACAACCAGGAGAAAACATGAAACACAATCACGCAGACAAGATCACAACCAGGATGTTGGCCAAGAGCCGGCGCTACAGCATAGGGATACTGCTGATTACGCTCATCGCGGTTGGCCTCTTCACCGTACAGCCTGCGACCGGCCAGAGAAAATCTAGTCAGGGATACGGAAAAGAAATGGAAGTTCCGGCAGGCGTTGATTTTCTCAAAACGGTCGCAGGAACTCAATTTCGGTTTATGGAAGAATTCACAGTCCCCGCCGATTTCTTTGATAAAGGGTCCAGGCCCTTTGCGGGCGTCGTGAGGTTAAAGGGGTCACCAATTGGTACCTTTGGGGATCGGAAGACTGGCTCCGCGGACACGGTGATAGAGCGTACGAAACCGGCGAGCTTCTCTTCGGGTTTCGGTCGCGCCGCGGTGCCGATAAAAGTGGCAGCCTTGTCGCTCGAAAGCGTCAGGCCCATAAGCGTGCGAGTCGGAAAAGAATGGCAGCAGTGGAACGTGAAATTCGGGTTATCACCCAACCGGACGTCCGAAGGGACTTTGACAATAATGAGGCGTAGTGAAAACGGAGGAACGTTCAACTCCGAGTTCGTCGTCTACGGGCTTATCACGTTCACCCGCGCGAGCGATGGCGCGGAAAGGAGCCTCGATATAGGCAAAATGGATTTGGGCGCAAAAAGCATCGCGAAGATCACCTTGAGAACTTCGGGAGCGCCCTGGCAAAGCAGTTCTCGGTCGGGGGGTAGCCTGAATACGGGTTTCCAGGCTGGGGTTACTACCCTCGGCAGAGCCGTGACCTTTGGTGAAAACAGTCGGCTCGCAAACCACCAAGTAATTCTCGTGGCTTTTTGAGCCGCCTTAAACCGTGTCAGTTGTTATTGTGGAGGCTGTGCGACTTGAGACTGCGCGGTCATAAGCAGTTGTGGGCGGGCAGTCGGCTAGCGCAGTGCTCAGAGTGGATGATTTAATCGGCGATCCACAGGCTAATCGTTTCGGCTCGAACGCTAGCCGGGCGGCGTGGGTCGCCGGGCTTTTGTTGGCCCAACAATAATTGCCCGTAGCTAACCAACTCAAACGACAAATAGGACTTCGCACGGCCACTGCTCTGGTGGTAGCTGAAGTCATTGCCGTTGGTATTTTTCTAACTCCGGCGGCCATGGCGAAAGCGCTGGGCTCGCCGCTATTGCTGCTCGTAGTTTGGATCGTCATGGGTGGCATGGCCGTTTGTGGTGCTCTTTGTTACGGCGAACTGGCAGCGAGATATCCGGAGGCGGGCGGCGGCTATGTTTATCTGCGCGCAGCTTATGGGCCGGGCCTTGCGTTTTTGTACGGATGGATGGCTTTACTGGTAATGGATCCCGGCCTCACGGCGGCACTCGCTGTCGGCATGGCAAGTTATGCCGCCAACGTTGTCGGTTTCTCACCAATTGGCATTAAGACACTAGCGATAGCAACGATACTGCTGCTGGCCGCAATCAACATTTGCGGGATCCGATTAAGCGCCGGGCTGATTCGTTGGCTCACTATTCTCAAGCTTGCTTTGCTTCTATTTCTTTTACTTTGGGGCTTTGGTTTGCACTTAGGGAACTGGTCCAACTTTACGCCCTTCGTCGCCCGCCGCGCTCATTCTGCTCCGCTAATGGGAGCATTGGCTCTCGGAATGGTGGCGGCCTTTTTCTCATTTGGCGGATGGTGGGATGTAACCAAGTTGGCAGGCGAAGTACGCGAGCCGGCACGCACGCTGCCAAAAGCGTTGGTTTACGGTGTGATGATCGTCACGCTAGTCTATATCCTGACCAGCGCAGTTTTTCTATACCTGGTGCCGCTTGACGCGGTTTCATCCGGTGAAGCCTTTGCGGCCCAGGCCGGGGAGATCCTTTTTGGGAAGGCAGGCGGCCAAGTCTTCTCTGCAATTGTCGTAGTTGCCGTTCTGGGTAGCCTTGCTGCGATCATCACCTCGGCACCGCGAGTTTATTTCGCAATGGCGCGTGACGGCTTGTTCTTTCCGGGGGCTGCATCCATTCATCATCGCTTTGGCACACCGGCTCGCGCGATTGCGTTGCAGGCACTGCTCGCTTCTTTACTGGTGGCATTGGGCAGCTTCAATCAAATCATCTCTTATTTCATCTTTGTGGTTGTAATCTTTGTCGGGTTGACGGTTGCTTCTCTGTTTGTGCTGCGGCGCAAACCGTTAGGCAGGCCTGAATACCTCACTCCCGGTTATCCTGCCACGCCTATTATTTTCCTGGCACTTGTTGCTTTACTACTCTTTCTGCTGGGAAGCAATAACCCCGTGCAATCATTCTCGGGTGTGGGTGTGGTGGCGTTGGGCATTCCGGTATACTCTTTTTTGTTCCGTCACCGATCTGCCAAATCCTCGCAATAGGGAATTCGCCATATGACCTGGATCAAGACCATTCCGGTTTCCGAAGCTGATGAAAAATTGCAGCGCGCCATTGAGTCACAGCGTGAACTCTATCCGCTTGAATACGCAGGGCCAATTCACCCTTCCGCCGATAAGCAGACCGCCGAAATTGTGGCTTCCCACAGTCTGATACCTGAAGCCCTTCATCATGCGTTTTCGACGTTTGGCGTTTTGATGTCACCGGAGTTGCCGCTCACCAGAAGCCAACATGAAATGATCACGACGGTGGTCTCAGTCACCAACCGTTGTCATTATTGAATCGAATCGCACGCAGAGTTTCTGCGTCGAGTCACACTTGATGAAGAATTGGTACAAGCGCTCAAAAGCGACTACAAGACGGCACCGATATCTACTCAAGATCGAGTGATGCTTGATTATGTGGTGCAGTTGACGCGCGATGCTACCGGGATCTCAGCGTCCGATCATGAAAACCTTCGATCTGTTGGTTTTGACGACAAGGCAATACTTCAAATAACACTAATTGCCTCCTGGTTTAACTACATCAATCGCGTGGCAGACGCTTTAGGTGTTGGGCGCGATTAGAACGAATCAGCTCCTCATTAGAAGTGTTGCCCTGTAGGTTCACCCATCATCAAGGTTAAGCTCTAACCCTTATCCCTATAAGCAGTGCTTCTATTGACAATCGCGATTAGCCCACCTAGTCACTTCAGAAAGTACAGGCGCGTCAACTCGAACGTGACGATGACATCAAGGCCCTACCGAACAGGAGCAAGCGTTGGGCCCTGGTAATTGGCGTTGATGACTATAGCGAATCTCAAATCAGCAAACTGAATCGGGCCGCTAACGATGCCCGGACACTTGCGTACGCGCTTACAAAGTACGCGGGCTTTCCGGAAGATCAGGTTACGCTCCTCTCATCCGACCAGCCATCAGGATTGCAGCCTCGGCGCAGCACGATTCTTCGGTATCTATCCAACCTTCGCGGAACCGTTCCAAAGATGGGCTACTGCTGGTTTCTTTTGCGGGACACGGCATCGAGCGCGGAGGCCACGCCTTTTGCTGCCGTCTGAACCAATCAGAAAATAGTTCCTGAGTACAGTCCGACTTTGGGCGTAGAGGACGACTCAGACGGATCTTGCTCGCCAACCCTTTCGTGGTTTATATTCAGGCCGCTGCAGTCATTGCTTCTCCCCGCGTGTGCCAATCCTGTAAGAGGTTCTAAATGAGAAACTCATTTCTCGCTTTGGTGTTAGCGTCCACCTTGCTGACGCCGACGGCCGCACAACAACCAGCCGCGCCTGTTCAAACACCCGACCGCCCGAGAGACGAAGTGGTTCGCATCACGACTAACCTGGTCCAGATCGACGCCGTGGTCACGAATCGCCGCGGGCAGCAGATTACCGATCTTGCTCCAGAAGACTTTGAGATCTATGAGGACGGCCACCCCCAGGAGATCAAGAACTTTTCTTATATCACCGTCGAGAAAGGGCCCACTGCTCCAGAGCCGGTCAAGCAGAAATCCAAAGATAAGACCTGGGTGCCGCCACCTCCACCACCGCCCGAGCAACTACGTCCGGAGCAGGTGCGGCGATCCATTGCGCTGGTTGTTGATGATTTGGGTTTATCGTTTGAGACTACTTCTTTCGTCCGAAAGGCGCTGAGTAAATTCGTAGACGAACAGATGCACTCCGGCGATATGGTCGCCATCATCCGCACCGGCGCCGGGGTCGGAGCATTGCAACAGTTCACAACGGACAAGCGACTGCTTCATGCGGCCATCGACCGCGTCAAGTGGAACGCCTTTGGGCGGCGCGGCATGAACGCGTTCGGAAATGCGGGTGAAGACGCGTTCCACACTGAACCATCCGATCCCCGGCGCGGCCGCTACACTTCCATCGATCCCGACGCGGAAATGAATGGCGCGAAGATGAGCCCCGAGGCGCGCGAAGCGGCCAACCGGGCACGCGGGAATGATTTCCGGGATGAAATATTTACCGTCGGCACACTGGGCGCGCTCAACTATGTAGTCAAGGGTCTTAAGGATCTGCCCGGTCGCAAGTCCGTCGTGCTGCTCACCGATGAATTGGATCTGTTCAGTTCAACCAGCAGCAGCAATTTCCGAGTGCTCGATGCTTTGCGCCATCTAATAGATATTGCCAACCGCTCGTCCGTCGTGTTCTACACCATTGACCCGCGCGGGATACCGGTACTGAACGACAGCGCGGCGAACGGCATGGTGGGAACATCACAATCGAGCAACGGCGAAATCTCAGCATCGGGTTTACAGGGTTCTAAACTCATGCAGGACCTGATGTCCCGATCGCTCGAAATTGCCGAAGCCGAGAACGGTATGAACTACCTGGCAAAGCAGACCGGCGGGTTTCTGGTAAACAACAATAACGACGTCGCGGGTGGCATTCGCCGCGTGCTCGATCAAAAAGGCTATTACTTGATAGGCTATCGACCGCAGGAATCCACCTTCAATGCCGCCGGAAAGCGGAACTATCACAAGCTGGAGTTACGCGTAAAAAGGCCGGGCCTTACCGTGCACACCCGGGCGGGATTTTATGGAGTGAGTACCGAAACAGCGGCGCCGGTCAATCGTACGCGTCTGCAGCAGTTGGTCAGCGCGTTGACTTCGCCTTTTGCTTCGGGCGCAGTCGATGTGCGCCTGACCTCAGTCTTCCTTAACGATGCGACCTACGGCTCGTTTGTGCGTTCGCTGATTCATGTGGATGGAGACAGCCTGACGTTCACAGACGAAGCTGATGGCGCGCACAAAGCAACAGTTGACGTTGCAGCAGTGACCTTCGATGACGGAGGCGCAGTGGTGGATCAGCGCTTCCGCACGGAAACAATGTTGGTGCGCGGCGAGCAGTATCGCAGCGCACAACGAGACGGCATCACGTTTGGAATCAATTTGCCGATCAAAAAGCCGGGTGCTTTTCAGTTGCGCATCGCCGTACTCGATGTGCCATCGAGTCGCCTCGGTTCAGCCAATCAATTTATCGGAATTCCGAATTTGAACAAGAACAAACTGACGCTTTCAGGACTGTACCTCGCCGGCAATATTTCACGCCGGCAGAATAACGTCACAATCCAGCCCGCGTCCGGCGTCACACCTTCTCCGGGCGCGAGCGAAGGCGACCTGGGCGAGGCAGCGGCCCAGGCAGGTCCGGCAGTGCGAAGCTTTCGTCCGGGCATGATGCTCGATTACGGTTACGAGGCTTACAACGTGCGCCTCGACAACACCGGCCGCGCTAAACTACAAATTCAGGTGCGTCTCTTCAAAGAGAATCAGCAACTATTTAGCAGTGCCCCAATGAATCTTACCGGGGCGCTGAATGCTAAACGGGTGGCCGCGATTGGACACTTGCAACTGGGCCAAAACCTGGCAGCGGGCGATTACGTCCTGCAGATAATCGTTACAGACTTAGCTGAACAGAATAAAACACGCATCGCATCGCAATGGATTCCGTTTGAGATTGAGTAGGTGGCATAGACTTTAGAAGCTCTGATTAAGTTCTTCGACGCGTAGCGTCGGTAGAATTTAGCCCGGCCTTTCAAGGCCGGGAACAGCCAGGAAAGAGTTCGCGTCGCGTAGCGACGCTTGAAACCAAGGAATTCAATCGTCGCTACGCGACGAGAGCAAGAAAAAACCTGATCCCGGCCTTGAAA
>DNND01000074.1:0-30680 GCA_003488005.1 Blastocatellia bacterium
CAACCTTTAGGTTGCGCGGCTGCTAAAGAGCAAACTAAAGTTTGTACTCTGAACTGCTTGAGTCTTAGGTGCGGATGCGAGAAAGAAAATAAGTTCCGGCGGCTGCGAAAATAACTGGGGGGGACCAGGCCGCAACCTCAGGCGGCAACAGCCCGTGGTTGCCCAGTTGTTGAAAACCGCTGCCCATTCCCCAGTAGGCGATACTTACGCCGACGGCGACCACCAAAGCGACAATCGCGCCCCTCCTGCCAAACGCCAACGCCAGCGGCATTCCAATAAACGCCATCACGATCACACTCAAGGGATTCACGTACTTGCGCTGCAGCGCCAACGCTAGCGCCGCTGTCTCGCTTCCCCGCTGCCGCGCGGCGCGCAAATAGCCGGCCAGCGCGGTCACACTAAGCTGCGAGGGCTTATCAACCGTAGGCCTGAAAATCGCAGGCGCTTCGACTTGATCCACAGGCACATCGGCTGTCGCTTGTCGTTCGACGACCATACCGCGTACGCTAACCGCTTCCGCTTCCTTCACAAGAAGTCTGTTATTGGCCCACACGGCTGTCTTTCCAATTATGACGCGCTTCAGGTGCACAGCTTCGTCGTCCAACTCGTAAATGCTAGGCTCGCGTAACACTTCCTGCTGCTCGTCAAACTCGTAAGAGTACAAACGCCTGCTCTCTACTGACGCCAACCACTGCCGGCCAGTGCCCGTCATTGCGCGCGGCTGGCCACCACGAATGCGAGCACGCAGCGCTTCCTGCTTTACGTTAGCTGACGGCATCACGTGTTCCTGGACCAGCCAGGCTCCGGCTGCCGCGGCGATTGCAAACAGCAACCCGGGGAGCATCAGGCGATAGACACTTTGTCCGGAGGCCCACCAGGCGACGGCTTCGCTGCGACGAGCGAGGAGTGCATAAGTTATCAAGACCGTAATCAACATCGTTGCCGGAAAAAGTTCGACTGCGACCAGTGGCAATAGATATAGCAGATACCTGGCAATGACTCCGGCAGGAACATTGTTCCTGCCGATAAAGCGCCAAAGTTCAAAGAGCGTGAAAATAAGAAAAATAAAAACCAAAGCAACAAAGGAGGTTAGAAAGCTGGACGTTAGAGTCCGAAAAAGGCTGGTGTCTAACAAGCTGGGGAATCCGGAACGACCAGCGCCGACTGTATGGTCAGTAATTGTTGCAGACTGTGCGCTAGCATCGTGGCGGCCGCCCCGCAGTAGTTTTTCCTTCAAGTTGATCGCCGGCAGCCGGTTGGAGACCAGCAGGAGCAAACTGAAAATTAGGATTGCCGCCGACGCCAGCCATTCGCCAAACACGACGTGGCCGCCGCTATTTCTCGCGATTGATTCGCCCAGCAGCGAGATGAGGTAGTAAATGATAACTACGCTCAACGTCAGTAGGACGCCGGCCCCGCGCCCTCCACGTCTTATGCGCAAACCGATGAGCCCGCCAAAAAAAGCAAACAGAAGCGGAGAGACTGACAGCGCCAAGCGGCGATGCAAAGTTCTTTCCCCTTCCCTTCTTTCACTATCAGTCCCCGAATGAATTTGCTGTTGTAGCTCCGTCCACTCTCTTTCTTCAGACTGAACTTCCTTCTGGCTCAGTGTCTCCAGCAGCTCCGCTCGACCGGTGTTCACCGCTAGTCTCAACTGATCGAGATGCTCAACTACGTTGGAGCGGTCGGTGCTGTCAGGCGGCGGCAGTTTCAAAGCTACCGCATCACTCAAAACCAATTCCGATTTGTCGGCGGAAGAATCAATTCGTCCCTGTCGGGCAGTCACGATCCGCGTCGATCCATCAGGCTGTTGCGCGTAAATGAAGACGCGGCCCCAGGTACCCTGGGCTTTGTCGCCGTCTCGAACGTAGATGACGTAACCGGGAATTTCCGTGTTGAAGGTGCGTGGCTCGACGGGCGACTCGAGTTTCTTCAGCGCTCCCTGAATAGCCACGCGGCGCAAGTCGCGAGCAGCTTGCGGCGCCTCTTTCATGTGCAAGTACAAGGCGCCGGCGGTTCCCAGCGCGCCGAGAAGCAATGCCGGCCACAGTAGTGTCCAACTGCCAACACCAGCCGCGCGGATGGCGACGATCTCGCTATCGCTGCCCAGTCGAGAGAAGCCAATAACTATTCCCGCCAGAACTGCGACGGGTACTGTCATGATCAAAACGTTAGGAAGCAGAGCCGCAGCAATCTCCGCGGCGAGTTCCAAGGGTAAATCGGCATAAACTGCGAGTTCGGAAAACCGTCCGGCCTGCTGCGTGAAGAGGATCGCCGTCAGCAGAACTCCCGAAAGCAATACATAAGGTATCGCTTCAAGGATAATGTATTTGGATATTAACTTTCTGGCGGTCATTAGCGAGCGTGCTCTAAATCACGAAACGGCTGATGATTGAAACGTTGAACGCAAACGCGGCTGTTTCTCAAGCACACGGCCAATGAGTTGTTGGGTAAAGGCACCGAGGTCGCGGCGCACCGTTTCCGAAACCTCATGTGATGCTTGAACAAAAACTTGGGGCGCTACTTTTTGGGTGGCCCGCAATTGGATTTGCACTTTGCGCGAAACCGCGCTTCCCTGGCCCTGACCGCAGCGGCGGCATCGCAACACGAGATCCAGGTTTAAGAAGATCCCGCTCGTGTCGCTGAATTCCTGATGACACTCGCCACAACGGCGAATGTCGGGCAGATATCCCTGAAGCTTCAGCAGCCAAATCTCAAAGTAGCGCAGCACCAGTTGAATGTCGGCGGGTGCTTGATCAACCGCTTCCAAACAGGCTTTAACCATGCGGAAGAGATTGTCATTGGCTTCATGGGGTGGAGAAAACTCAATCACCAAATCGCCCATGTACGCCAGGCCGGTGAGTGTTTCGGCCTGACTTAAAAGATCAAAATGCGACTTAATAATCTCTGCCTGGCGCAACGAGACAAGTTCCTTATTTTCCTTTTCGTACCAGGTGAGTTTGATTAGGGTGAAAGGCTCAAGGGCGGCGCCGAACCTGCTTTTTAGTTTTCGGCAACCATTAGCGACACCGCGAACAACACCGGCGGCGTGAGTCAAAACAACAACGATCTTATCCGCTTCGCCGAAGTTATAAGTTCGGAGCACCAGTGCCTCAGTCTCAATAGTCGCCATTCATCACCTTAACCGCCGGACACTAGAAGGGCAGAAAATAGAGTACCCAGCTCAAAAGCAGACCGATACCCATGAACTCAAGGAATACTTTAAGTCCATAGGTTAGACGCTCGTTCGTTGTGTCTTTGGCAACGGTGCCAAATACTACTGCCGCCATAGCCGCAAAAGCTGTCATAACAAAGAAGTGTCTCATGCCTTCCTCCCCGCCGCGATATCAAAGGCGTCCAGCATGGCAAGATAGTTCAACAGACCGGCGACCAATAGAAAAGTGTTTCCATACTCGTACGTCGCCCGAGCCGCATGTGCCGGATCATCAGCAAAGCCGACGCCGAAAAGCCACGAAACAATATAAAGAATGCCGGAACCGAGGTTCGCAATCATTGGCGGCAACTGCAGCAGTGCCGACAAGCCCTGTTCGTTTCCGCCCACACTGAATAAGTGCCCGCCCATCCAGAGTCCGCTGAGGAAGCAAAGCCAAACAGTGCCGCCCAGGAGTAGCGCTCGCACCCATCGGCCTAGCAGCAAATGCCCGAGGCCCGGCACTAACCAGCCGGCAAGCCCCATCATCCAGGCGCGCGTCGGCGCAGTCTCGTGATTCCTAATTCGTTCAACTTCAGCGCTGCTCAAATTCGTCCTCCAAACCTGATCTATTGATATCTGCTAACTCTCAACTTTAAGGTTTCAGTTTAACTGTAGCCGGTCACGCTGTCGCTCCAAGGTAAAAGATGTTCAGCCTGGACTTTAAGCATCGGCGCGCCGACCTCTAACAGTCCACCTTAACTAGAGCCGGTCAGTACAACAGAAACTGTTCACGTAACTTCTTAAACTCACCCAGCTCAGGTTCCCAACCTTTTTGCAGTTCAGCGATCGTCGTTCCCTGCTCAAATGCTTCTCGAACTTTTGCCGTGCCGGCAATGACGTCGAAAGGGTTTCGATCAAAAACGTATTCGTATGGCGGTTCCTTCCAACGAAACTGATCGGGATACAAATCACGTGCGACCTTAACCATGGTGAAACCCGTAATCACCGGTTCGAAGCTGTTGCGATCAGTCACATGGAGTTGGACGCCCTCACAACTTATGCCACCGTGCTTCTGAAACGTCGGCCGAAAGATGCAACCGCGAAAATAAACGCCGGGCAAGGACGCACTGTTAAGCTCGGCAGCAAAGTCCTCGGAAACGATGTAAGGCGCTCCTACCAATTCAAATGGCCGCGTCGTTCCTCTGCCCTCCGATACTTGCGTGCCTTCGAAATGCACGGTGCCCGGAAACACCGTCGCAGTGTCGATGGTTGGCATGTTGGGCGAAGGCATCACCCACGGTGCATCGGTTTCATCTTGCCAGCAGTTACGATCCCATCCGTCCATCGGCACGACTTCAAGCTCGCACTTGATCTCGAAATGCTCATTGAACATCTTCGCCAACTCGCAAAGCGTCATGCCATGTCGCGTCGGAATCGAATATTGACCCACGAAAGACTCGTGCCCTTTTTCCAGCACGTTGCCCGCCACATCCCGGCCGTTGATTGGGTTTGGCCGGTCGCAAACGATCACCTTCTTGCCAAACTTCCGCGCCGCCAACATGCAATTCGCCATCGTGTAGGCGAATGTATAGATGCGACAGCCGACGTCCTGCATGTCAAAGACGAGCACGTCGAGATCGCGCAGCATACTCTCCGTTGGCTCGCGCGTTTCGCTGTAGAGCGAATAAATCGGCAGTCCCGTTTCGCGGTCGGTCGCGTGCTCAGTCTCAATCATGTTGTCCTGAACGTCGCCACGAATCCCGTGCTGCGGACCAAACAAGGCACGCAAATCCACCGACGGATGCTCTTTCAAAAGATCGGCAACATGATGAAACTTGTGATTGACCGAGGCCTGATTGCACACGAGCCCGAGCCGCGCACCTTTATCGAGCGGAGCGTCCCCTTCAAGTAGTTTCTCAATTCCCAGCGTGACTTGTTTGCGCGGCATTGAATCCTGGTTAACTAATCCTTCGCTCAAACTTAAAGTAAAACCTCAGCATCAACCGCAGAGCACGGCACCGCCGTTTACATTCAGAATTTCTCCGGTGATATGACTCGCCCACGCCGTGCACAAAAACGCGATCGGTCCGGCAACGTCTTCCGGTCTCGCAATCGCGCCGATCGGAATCGCTGCGGCTATCACTTTCCGCTGTTCGAGGTCACCCAGAGCTTTTTCTGTCATGTCGGTGTCCACCCAACCCGGAGCCACCGCGTTAACGTTGATTCCCCACTCGGCCAGTTCACTTGCGAGCGATTTCGTAAAAGCGATTACTCCACCTTTTGATGCCGCGTAATTCGAGTAACCGGCCTCGCCTCGTTGTCCGGCCGTCGATGTCACCAGGATAATTTTGCCCGACCGCTGCTTCTTGAGAATGGGAACAGCCGCACGACATACGGTCCAGGCACCTTTAAGGTTTATGTCCATCGTTGCGTCCCACAACGCTTCGGAAATTTCCTCGACCGCTGCGCCTTCCCAGATACCCGCGTTGCACACAATGATATCGACGCCTTTGAAACGTTCGAGCGTTGCCTTAAGCAAACGTTCGGCTTCGTCTACTGTGGCAATGTTTGCCTTGAACGAGAACGCTTCCCCGCCCGCGGCACTAACGACAGCGACAACCTCAGCCGCAGCCGCATCGTCTTTCGAATAATTGATGACTACCTTAGCGCCAAGCCTCGCGAGCAATTGAACGGTCGCGCGGCCGATGCCTTTCGACCCTCCGGTTACAACCGCGACGCGTCCGGCTAGCGATAACTCTTGAACATCCATCATCGTTAGCTTTGCGACGCGACTAATGAGCCGACCTCCGCTGAGCGGTAAGCCGAACAAGCGTGGACAAACTGACTGAACAGCGCTTGCGAAAGCTGGTCCTGTTGCCAACCCAACTCCGGATGCCATTGCACGCCAAGAGCAAAGCGATCGGGACGCGTGTCTTCGACCGCTTCGATTAGACCATCGGAAGCCCAGGCCGTGGCCTTTAGATTCCCACCCACAGTTTCAATCGCCTGATGATGATGACTGTTCACTACGGCGTCCTCGGCCTTAGCCAGTGCCGCAAGTAAACTATTATTGCCGAGTGTAAGCGAGTGCGATGGACGATCGCGGGGTGCGCCCTGTTCATGCTTGATCGCGTTTGGCAATTGCGTCGCAATGTCCTGAATCAGAGTGCCGCCGCGACAAACGTTCAAGATCTGCATGCCAAAACAGATTGCAAACAGCGGCAGGTTACGGCGTTCGATCTCTTCCAGCACCAGCAAATCTGTTTCGTCCTTGACCGGCACGACGCTACCGAGTTGTTGGTGCGGCTGGGCGCCGTAACGCAATGGATCAACGTCAGAATCGCTTCCGGGCAGCAGTATGCCGTCGAGCGCATCCATGACCGCCGAGATGTATTGCGGCTGTGGAATCAAACTGATGTGCACCGGCACAGCGCCGGCGGCTGCTACCGCTTCACTGTAAAAGCGCCCGAGATAAAATCGATCGGTGCTCAATTCCAGCCGCATGGTAATCCCGACACGCGGGCGTCGCTGATCTGATTTTGAGTCGCTGTTCATAACGGAAACTATCATAGCCTAAAACTGCGCAAGGTTCTTACCGCACAATTTCCCGTTAACGTAGTGGTGCAGTCTGAATGAGAGGCCTCACAGTGGCAATGAGGTCAGTACCGTCTGCGATAGCGGATGGGTTCCGACATTGGCAAACCTCGATTGCCGATTGCCAATTGGCCCGATCGCCAGAGATCAATCGGAAATCGCCAATTGCTAATCCGCAAATCAGTACACCCATCCGCTACCGCAGACGGTACTGACCTCATTGCCACTGCGAGGCCTTTAATTCAAACTGCATCAGCAACGACTTAGCTGCTTGCTTGACTTGCGTTCGAGCGACTTCCTATAGTGAGGTTTGCCAAAAATGTCATCACAAACTCCCCGCATTCGCAGCACCACCGTGCTGCTCGTTCGCAAAGAAGGACGAGTTGCGCTTGCCGGTGACGGCCAGGTAACGCTGGGCGAAACCATCATGAAAAGCAGCGCGAAAAAAGTCCGCCGGCTGTACAACGACAGCATACTTGCCGGGTTTGCTGGTTCGACTGCCGACGCTTTTGCGCTGTTGACGCGCTTCGAAAGCAAGCTCGAGCAATACCACGGAAATCTTGAGCGCGCGTCGATAGAACTCAGCAAGGAATGGCGCACGGACAAAGCTCTTCGCCATCTGGAAGCATTACTAGTTGTCGCCGATGCCAAGAGTTCGTTTCTTCTATCCGGTAATGGTGATGTGATTGCGCCGGACGATGGCGTGCTGGCGATCGGGTCGGGAGGTTCATACGCGCTGGCTGCGGCGCGTGCGCTCGCAAAACATACGCAACTGTCGGCGCGTGACATCGCCGTCGAAGCGCTCGGCATTGCCGGTGAAATCTGTATTTATTCAAATCAAAATATCGTGGTTGAAGAATTGTAGAAGCAGTCGAAGGCTCGCGAGCCGTGCAGTTGTTTAGAATGGTAAGGCAATAATGGTTATCTATCTTGAAGGTGAAGTGGACGAAGAAATTCGGCTCGATGAGATGACGCCGCGTCAGATCGTAGCTGAGCTCGACAAGCACGTCGTAGGCCAACGCAACGCGAAACGCGCGGTTGCGGTTGCGCTGCGAAATCGCATCCGGCGTCAAAAGCTGCCACTGGAAATGGCGGTGGACGTGATGCCAAAAAACATGATCATGATCGGATCTACCGGAGTGGGCAAAACAGAGATCGCCCGCCGGCTGGCGCGCATGTCCAACTCTCCTTTTCTTAAAGTCGAAGCTTCGAAATTCACCGAGGTTGGCTATGTCGGTCGCGATGTGGAAAGCATGATTCGCGACCTGACGGAAATTGCAGTCGACATGATCCGTCAGGAAAAGATCGATGAAGTCGCCGAAAAAGCCGAGTTGAATGTCGAGGAGCAAATTCTGGATTTGCTGCTGCCGCCGCCGCGCGCATCTTCGAGTTCTTACGAATTTGATCCGAGCGACGAACAGGCCTCGCAACTCGAAACGAAGGAGCCGACGCGCGACGAACAATTCCAACGGACGCGGGAAAAACTCCGAGCCCAATTGCGCGACGGTAAACTCGACAACCGGTTGGTGGAGGTGGAAATACGCGAGCGGAATTTTCCGGTTATTGAACTCGCCGGGCCGCAGGGCGTCGAAGAGATGGGCATCAACATGAAAGACATGTTGGGCAGTATGTTTCAGGGTCGCACCAAAAACCGCAAAATGACGGTGGATGAAGCGATTGAGCACCTGATGGCTGAAGAGGAAGAGCGCCTGATTGATATGGACCAGGTGGCGCGCGCCGCGATCGAACGCGTCGAGCAGTCAGGAATTATTTTCCTGGATGAAATCGATAAGATTGCGGGACGCGAATCGGGCCACGGGCCGGATGTTTCGCGCGAAGGAGTGCAGCGCGACATCTTGCCAATCGTTGAAGGTACAACAGTCAATTCACGCTACGGAATGGTTCGGACGGACCACATTCTGTTCATCGCTGCCGGCGCTTTTCACGTTTCCAAACCGGCGGATCTCATTCCTGAATTGCAGGGCCGCTTTCCGATCCGCGTCGAACTGGAATCCCTGACGGTCGATGACTTCAAACGGATTCTTACCGAGCCGAAAAACGCTTTGATAAAACAGTACCAGGCGATGATGGCGACCGAAGAAGTGATCCTTGAGTTCACTGACGATGCCATCGACTCGATTGCGAACTTTGCCGCGCGAGTGAACGAAAACACCGAGAACATCGGTGCGCGTCGTTTGCAAACAATCATGGAAAAGTTGCTCGAAGAGATAAGTTTCGAAGGTCCCGATCTCGAGCCCAAGGACCAGCGAATCGATGCGGCGTATGTTGATTCAATGCTGGCGGAGACTGTTAAGGACCAGGACCTCAGCCGCTACATTCTGTGAAAACTAATTCCCCACTTCAACTTGCATTGTTGGTGGCGCTGCTGGTGAGCTTTGGCGCTGCCTGCGGTAAACGCAGCCCGCCACTGCCGCCCACGGAGCGCGTACAGCAGCGAACTGAATCTCTTTCCGGCATCCAGCGCGGCAACCAGGTGATCCTTAGCTGGCCTGCGCCGCGACGTAATGCGCCGGATCCAAGTGTGCAAAGCATTCGCCGGATAGACGTCTACCGCTTGGCCGAGAAGCCGCGCGCGCCACTGGCCCTAACCGAAGATGAATTCGCCGCAAGATCGACGCTGATTGGTTCGGTGACTTACGACGAGATCAAAAACGCGGGCGACTCGCTTACCTACACCGACAACCTGGAACTTGCGGGTGAGCCGGCGCGTTTGCGTTACGCCGTGCGATACGTGAATGCGGCAGGACAGCGGGCAGCGTTTTCAAATTTCCTTTTACTTGAGCCGGCCGCGCGAATTGCCAAGCCGCCCACGCTGATCGCGACTGGAAAAGAAATCAGCGAAAACGCCATTACAATTTCCTGGGAGCCGCCGACGGCAAACATCGATGGCTCGACGCCCGTGAACCTGCTCGGCTACAACGTCTATCGAGTTGCGGAAACAGAAAGTGAAGTTAACCCGGCTCCTATCAACACGGCACTCATTACCGGCAACAGGTACATCGATCAAAACTTCAAGTTTGGCGAAACGTATCGTTACCTCGTGCGCTCAGTGTCGCTCGGCACCGAAGGCGGTCAGGTCGAAAGTCTGAATTCGAATTCGATAACTGTTTCGCCGAAGGATGTGTTTGCGCCATCTGCTCCGACCGCGATCACCGTAGCAGCCGCGCCGGGCCGGCTCTCGATATTCTTTCCGGCAAATCCGGAAGCAGACATCGCCGGCTATAACATTTTCCGCTCGACTGATCCGGATCTGCCAAAGAGTCAATGGACAAAACTGAATGGCGCGCTCCTGACACGGACCACGTTCCAGGATGAGAAAGTCGAATCCGGCAAACGCTATTACTATTATCTGACTGCTGTTGACCAGGCTGGCAATGTCAGTCCGGAGTCTGAAGTTGTGTCCGAAGTAGTGCCCTAAGACTGGGATCGCGGGCGTCTCGCCCGCAATGAGCAGGAAAGTGCGAAAACGTTCATGCGAATTGGTCGCTTCAAAAAGTCTGGGACGTCAGTTGTCAAATTTGGCGTGTTTGACGGCGCCGCAGTGGCTAGTTCCAGCGCCTACTCCATTGAATCGGTTCTTGATGCGCCTCGGGATCATCCGATCGATGTTTCCGCGGTTCAAATGTTAGCTCCGGTCACGCCTTCGAAAATCGTGTGCGTCGGGCGTAACTACCGCGAGCACGCCGCAGAGCTCGGAAACAAAATGCCCGACGAGCCATTGCTCTTTCTCAAAGCGCCTTCCGCTGTTATTGGCAATGGTGATTGCATTCAGTTGCCGCCTGAATCGGCGCAGGTAGAACATGAAGGCGAGCTGGGCGTGGTAATCGCAAAGCACGCGCACCGGCTGGCTGAAGACGACGATCCTCTGAATTATGTTTTGGGTTACACCTGCGTCAACGATGTGACCGCGCGCGACTTGCAGCGCAAGGACGTCCAGTTCACACGCGCAAAATCGTTCGACACGTTTTGTCCGGTTGGTCCATGGATTGAAACTGAACTCGATCCTTTGAATCTAATTGTTCAGACTCGCGTAAACGGCGTCGAGAAACAAAGCGGACGCACCGCCGACATGGCGTTTTCAGTTCCCTTTCTAATCCGCTACATCGCGAATATTATGACGCTGTTACCTGGAGATTTGATTGTTACCGGCACACCCGCGGGCGTTTCACGCTTGAATGCAGGTGATACTGTGGAAGTAGAAATAGACGGCATCGGCAGGTTGCAGAATGGCGTCTGCTAAAACGCAGGACTGTCTTGGTTTAGTTTTGGTCTCTGTGCGTTAGAGAGAATGGAATCAAAGGCGCCACCTGGTAACTGGTTCCTGTGCCAATTAAGCACTAATACAACGGAGGTTCTTATGAAGTTTTTTCTCGACACTGCCAACCTTGCTGAGATTCGCGAAGCCGCAGCATTCGGCATTGCTGACGGCGTGACCACGAATCCAACGTTGATTGCCAAAGAAGGCGATGTAGATTTCAAGGAACACATCGCGGCGATTTGCAAAATCGTGAGCGGCCCTGTTTCCGCCGAGTGCACCAGCGAAGAGACCGAAGGCATGCTGCAACAAGGTCGCGAGTACGCGAAAATTGCGCCTAACGTTGTGATCAAGTGTCCGTTGACGCGCGCTGGCCTGAAGGCAACCAAACAGTTATCGAGTGAAGGCATCAAGGTCAATGTCACTCTTTGCTTCTCGGCAGCTCAGGCGATCATGGCGGCCAAGGCCGGCGCTTCTTTCATCAGCCCATTCCTCGGCCGCCTGGACGACATTGGTGAGAACGGTCTGGTGCTGCTTCAGGACATCATCGACATTTATCGAAACTACTCCTGGAAAACTGAAGTGCTCGCCGCCAGCATGCGCCATCCGATTCATGTCATCGAAGCCGCGCGCATGGGCGCCGACATTGCCACCATCCCATTCAAGGTAATCGATCAATTGTTCAATCACCCGTTAACTGACAAAGGACAGGCGCAGTTTCTCGCCGACTGGCACAAGAGCGGCAGAAAGTAGATTTCAAGGCCCTGGTTGAAGTTCAGACATTTAAATTCGATGGCCGGCCACATCGCAGCTGGCACGCTGAGTTGCTTCGTCAGGAAGGCTCGTTGCTGGTTCTGGATGGCGAGTTTGATTCGGAGATAGAGCACGATCTACTTGGAAAGATCGCCTGCGGCACACATAGCCTGGAATATTACTGGCTGGATCGTTGGTACAATGTGTTTCGCTTTTCGCAGCCGACTGGTGAGTTACGCAACTACTACTGCAACGTGAATGTGCCGCCAACTTTCAATGGAGCAGTTTTGAGTTACGTAGACCTGGACCTGGACATTCTGGTGCAGCCTGACTTTTCTTATCAGCTACTTGACGAAGAAGACTTTGAACGCAACGCGAGACTTTATGCGTATGACGATGAACTGCGCGCGAACGCACGGCGCGCGCTCGAAGAACTGGTTGCCATGATCGACACACGTGCCTTTCCGTTTACTGACGCGTCGTGATCCAATTGTCTTTGTGCAACCTCAGTGCCCTTTGTGTCTCCGTGGTTGATGCTGGACAAACCCGAGCTCACCACAAAGTCACAGAGAACTCAGAGATCGCACAGAGTAGAATTTAATAAATGACTTCCAAACAACAACCCAAGCAATCCAAGTCCAAACTCGAGCTGCTAAAAGAGCGTTCGCTCAAGGCCGAAGCCGGCGGAGGCGCCGAGCGCGTTGAGAAACAACACGCCGCAAAAAAACTGACCGCGCGCGAGCGCATTGAGTTTCTGCTTGATGATGGAAGTTTTGAGGAGTTTGACAAGCTGGTAGTGCATCGTTCGAAAGACTTCGCCATGGAGCAGCAACTCTATCCCGGCGATGGCGTGGTTACCGGTCACGGATTGATTGATGGCCGCAAAGTTTTCATTTTCGCACAGGACTTTACCGTATTTGGCGGCTCCCTTTCCGAAACTCATGCAGAAAAAATTTGCAAAGTGATGGACCTGGCAATGAAGGTGGGCGCGCCTATCGTTGGCTTGAACGATTCCGGCGGTGCACGCATTCAGGAAGGCGTGGTCAGTCTCGGCGGCTATGCGGATATTTTTCTGCGCAATACGCTGGCCAGCGGCGTTGTGCCACAAATCAGTTGCATCCTTGGACCATGCGCCGGCGGCGCCGTTTACAGTCCGGCGATCACGGACTTTAACATCATGGTCAAGGACACGTCGTACATGTTCATCACCGGCCCGGATGTTATCAAAACGGTGACGCACCAGGATGTGACCAAAGAAGAACTGGGCGGCGCCATGACGCACAATCGCATCTCCGGCGTTGCACACTTCGCCGCCGAGTCAGACGAACATGCATTGCAAATGGTGCGCGAACTGCTGTCGTTCATCCCTTCAAACAATCTTGACGATGCTCCCCGAGTGGTGCCAACGGATTCGCCCGACCGGACTGAAGAAAAACTCAACACGATCGTTCCGGAAGCGTCAAATCAACCTTACGACATTCGCGAAGTGATTGCGGCGGTGGTTGATGATGGTTACTTTTTTGAGGTCCAGCAGCATCACGCGCCAAACATCTGCGTCGGTTTTGCGCGGCTCGATGGCCGCCCGGTGGGAATCGTTGCTAATCAACCGGCGTTTCTGGCCGGCGTTTTGGACATCGACGCTTCGGTCAAAGGCGCGCGCTTTGTGCGTTTCTGCGATTGCTTCAACGTGCCGCTGATTGTCTTTGAAGATGTGCCTGGTTTTTTGCCCGGCATTTCGCAGGAGCACGGCGGCATCATTCGTCACGGCGCAAAGTTGCTTTATGCGTTTGCCGAAGCGACGGTGCCGAAGCTGACAGTGATAACCAGGAAGGCTTATGGCGGGGCCTATTGCGTGATGGCTTCAAAACACATTCGCACTGACGTTAACTTTGCCTGGCCGTCCGCCGAAATCGCGGTGATGGGCGCTGAAGGCGCAGTTGGTGTTTTGTATCGACGGGAAATTAATGAAGCGAAGGACAAAGAAGCGGCGCGCCGCTCACGCGTTATTGAGTTGGAAGATAAGTTTGCTAGTCCTTACGTCGCCGCCGAGCGAGGCTTCGTGGATGAAGTAATCGAACCTGCACTGACCAGACCCAAACTCATTCGCGCGCTTTCACTGCTCGAAAACAAACGCGACACAAACCCACCCAAAAAACACGGCAACATTCCGCTGTGACCTAAGTTGGAAAGCGATGCGATAGCCCCCGGCCTATCCGGAACGAAAGAGCGGGGGCAAGCCCGCCTTCCCGACCTCGAGACTCTTCGACTTGCGCGATGCTTTCACGTTGAAAGCCTTTCCGCAGCGATCACCCATCAACTCTGATCAGCTCGAGGTTAGGAAGGCGGGCTTGCCCCGCTCTTTCGTAGGCCTGACACAGTTTCCGTGCAGATCATTCGCCGTCATACGCCCGCTTCAAAGTCGCGATGTCGATTTTTTTCATTTGCAGCATGGCCTCCATGACCCTTTGCGCTTTCTGCGGATCTTTATCTCCAATCATCTCGATCAAAACCCTCGGAGTTATCTGCCATGACAAACCGTACTTGTCTTTAAGCCAGCCGCACTGCGACTCTTGACCGCCATCCGCAGTCAGCCTCTGCCAAAAGTTGTCGACCTCCTCCTGCGTCTCGCAATCGACGACAAAGGATATAGCCTCGGTAAATTTGAAATGCGGCCCGCCGTTTATTGCTACAAAGTTCTGCCCTTCGAGTTGGAACTCGGCGGTCATCAGCGAACCTTCCGGTCTTCCGGCGGCTTGAGCGCTTGCCTCGTTATATCGCGTGATCTTCCCGACCTTGGAATTCTTAAAAATCGAGACATAAAAATTGACCGCCTCTTCGGCGTTGTTGTCGAACCACAGGAATGGCGTAATTTTCTGCATGCAGTGTTCCCTTCCAATTTGTATTTGATGAATTGAACTTACAAGCAACTCTAACATTTCAGAGTCTAACCTTCAGGTTGCCGTTACGCTGGGACAACGCAAGCTAAAGCTTGAACTCTGAAATTCTTGTGTCTTGCCGTTGCGCTTTCGCTCGCGAGTCGACGCAACTACGATTAGCCCAAATGTGACGTCAAAGAGTTTCATCATCTTGTCCTTCATTGTTTGGCAGTGTTCTGTTCGATCCGAGCCTTTACCAATTTTCGCACGAGTGTGGCCGGCAAAGGACTTTCTATTGGAAAACGAAGCGTGCCCTTGCTGGTATCGTAGTTCTCAAGTTCCTTCCGGTGGATCTCCAGGGGGTAACTACCGGGATAGAATGCGCAATGATTAGCCCAGGCGGCAAAGGATACCAGCATTCTGCCGTTAAGACGGAAGCCTGGCATCTGGTAGCTAATGCATTCTTCAGCTTTTGGCGCCGCTGATTTGATGTCCTTGCGAAGCTTCTCAAGCGCCGCTCGTTCAGCGCTGCTCAAACGTGCCAGATATTCATCGATGGTTTGTGGTTTAGACATACAGTTTGGATTGACTGAAGCGCGGATAGCTTCTTTCAACTTGTTTCGGTGCGGTGGTGGTTGAATGTAATCGACGCGCCCGTCCAATGAGGAACATCGAGACTGAGGCAAACAATACCGGATATACGGACCTGACTTTCGTAGCGTCCACGAGGCGAAATATTCTTCAACTGAATTGAATTTTTGCCGACTTCGCCGTTGGTGAAAAACTTAGACCCTTAGCGAGCCACGAAAAGCCCTTGCGGCATAATAAGATTCTGCGCCGTTGTGATAGACGAAGACACGGCCGAAGCGGTAATCAGCAAAGATGGCGCCGCCGAGTTTTCTGATCTCAGAAGGTGTTGTAATCCAGCTCGACGTTTTCATATCGAAATTTCCGAGTTTCTGCAGCTCTCGATATTGCTCTTCCGTTAATAGGTCAATGCCCATGGCAGTTGCCATGTCGATAGCATTATTTTTTGGTTTATGCTCTTTCCTCGACTCCAGCGCTTCGCCGTCGTAACAAACACTTCTGCGGTCTTTAGGACTTTCCGCTGAACAATCATAAAAGATGTATTCGCCCGCCTTTTTATCAAACCCGACAACATCCGGTTCGCCACCGGTCCTTTCCATTTCATTGAGCGACCACAGTTTTTCAGTATTAGCTTCCAGCTTTGCTTGTACTTTTGCCCATTCAAGACCTTTGTGGCGGTTCATGTTTTTCTCAAAACGGGCCTTCAGCGTTCTAAGTAGTTCTCCACCTTGTTCTGATGACAACTTCATTTTATTGCTATTAGTTTTCTTCATACGCTCAATTCAACAAAATAATATAGTCGAGAACCTGGTCCAATTGAGTTTATCAACGGAATTGAATTTTGAGTAGTGTCTTAAGTTCAGTTTTCTCTGCGCGGGGTTTATGTCCTGTGCGTCTGTGGCGGGCAGCTCCGGGGCATTTCTTCGCGTAATAGCCCTGCCGGTAAAGCAACTGCAATTTTTGTTGGCGCAGGGCGGGGTTGATGATCTCGATGCGCAGCCGCCGGTACGTTCCATCGCGATTCTTGTTCGTCGGTGAGTAAGCAATTAAATACTGCGAGCGAAGCTCCTGATCAATCTGCGAAAAAGCCTGCGTCAAGTCAGCTGGACCAGCCGGAATGAAGGCGCGCCCTCCAGTCTTATCGGACACTTTCCGTAAAGCGCCGGCATCGAGTTTCCCCTCGGGAAAATCTGCATCACGAATTCCAATCGCATAGATCACGACGTCCGACTTCACCGCCAGGTCGATAACCTCCTGCTTTCCCTTTCGACTGGAAGTGTCGTCGCCGTCCGACAACAGAATAATTGCGCGTCGCGTGTTGTCAGGAGTTTTGATCAGGTGTTCCTGAATCGTTAGCCACAACGCATCCCAAATGCTGGTGTAACCGGTTGGGTCCTGCTCAATAGGCAGCGGATCTTCTCCGGCTGCAAGTAGCCGTTGATTCTCCGCGGACAGCTCCACGCGAATTTGATCAATTCCCTTTCGCAGTCGAACCGGATCGCTGGTCAGTGGCTGCTCTAGTTTGGGAATACCGGTGAATGAAAGCACTGTAGCATGATCGATGCCGGGCCGAATCACCGATTCAACAAACGCTCGCGCGGCCAGCTTCTCCTGGGCCATCACACCCCTTTGCGACTCGCTGGTGTCAATAAGAATCGCCAGCGACAGCGGGCGATCAGTTTCGCGTTGGAACAGGCTTACAGTTTGCGGGACGTCGTTCTCAAAAATGCGCACGTCTTCCGCCCGCAGCGACGTGACGAAATGGCGATCTTTGTCGACTGCGGTGAACAGCGTGTTGACGAGATCAGTCTCGACGCGCACCACTTCAGCTTCCGGCTCGGAATCGACGCTAACAGGTTTTTGAGGCGGCGGCGTTTGGGTCGGGACGGGTACGCGCGTTTGTTGTGCCTGGGCGTTTATGGCGGTGGCGGGTAAACAAACAATCGTAAAAAGAAGCGCCAGCGCGGTTGCGAATAAATAGTGAAAGTGGATCCTCATTTAATAACCGTCAATAAATTCTAGGTTCAACTACAACTAAACATCGCTTGCGCCTTTGCCCCAGCGGGGCGAGATGTTTATGGCTTAGCGGCCCTTACTTTTTCTCCGAGGGAGGAGCGCAATCCTTGCTGCCGGGGCAATGTAACGTTGCCGGGTTTCGCTCCTAACGGAGCGAGATCATTTGGGTGTGCGGTCTGGGCCATAAACATCTCGCTCCGCTGGAGCGAAAACCAGCATCTCGCTGCGCTGGAGTGAAACAAACATCCGGAACTTCCGAGGTCGAGAACGGATGCAACAGTGCACTTGTTCATCTAATTTATCGCTCGCTCGGGGCAAATTCGATCAGACGCCGGCGGGGATAAAAACTTATCTTAAATGGATACAAGGCATCTCGCCCCAAAATCACCGGGGCGTCCGCCGCACCGCCGGAAATGATGTCTGTCGGAATACCTCGCAGCACCAGCTCACCGATACTGATGGTAGTCGGTTCCACGCGCCGGGCATTAATATTGCCGCCGCCCAAATCGAGACTCGGTACCGTGCGGCGCGTTCTGTCTCTGCTCACGATTATCGCCTGACGATCGCTTACTGCTAATCCAAAGCGTGAACCGGTGTCGATTAAAGCGAGCCTGCCGTCGCCGAGTTTAACGAAAGGCCGATCGCTGTCGCCGCTACGCAGCCACTCAACGGTGGCGCCGTCAACGGGCGAACTAAGACTCACCTCCAGCGAATCATTGAGCGGCCCAATCTGTGTGTTAGGCATGTCTATCGAATACCCGTACGGAGCAAAGGCCACAGTTGGATCCAGAATTCCGTCTATCCCTTCGGGAAGATAACTAACGACCAAGGCGCTTTGTCGCGGCGGCAGCCGATTGTTTTGGTAACCAAGCGCGAGCGTGTCGATGGCCGCCTCGCGATTCGAAGAAGTGGTAACGCCACTCAGCCCACCGACCAGGGTCGGGCGCGTTTGCGTGGTCCTTAGACCCGCCGCGTTAACCAATCTTTCACTGACAACGTTCAAGCCAGCGCCAGTATCGATGGCAAAGAAATAAGGGCCACGTCCGTTGACCCAGGCGCTTATCAAAAGGCCACGGTCCTCGTCAATACGAAAGTGCGCCGGTTGCGGCGCACTCGCAGCGCGAGGAACTTGCCCCAGCCGCTTTGCAGCAAAGAAATGGGCAGCCCCTGAAACAGGGACTGCCCACGGGATTGCTGCCAGAGCGCTCAACACGATTGAGAGCACTACCCTCATGTTCGCCACGTCATCGAAGCCTTGTTAGTAGCGTCGTTAGTAGCGTCGGTTGCGATTCCGAAGCTTATAAGTGTAAAGAGCAGAACCTCCGGCGCCTGCAAGCGCGCCAATGCCGGCTCCCTTCTTACCGCCAATAACGCCGCCCAGAAGGGCGCCCGCGCCGGTACCCATCGCTAGTGTCAGCTTGTCACGATGTTTCTGCCAAAAGCTGCGGCCGCGCGGCCTTTGATAGTCATAATAAACTCGACGCGAGGTCGAAGAACTACGCGCGTAAGAGCGTCCACTGTTGCGATAGACAACGCGTGGCTGGTTGTAAAGAACACCATTCGACGCTACTTGATTTCCTGAAACGCCAGCTTCGCAGGATCGGAAGCCATCTGCGAAACCGGATTTGTAAGCCGTCTGTTCCTGCGTAGTATCAAACTGCGAAGGCACTGACGGATCGTTTACCGACGCGTTCGGTTGATAACGAGCAAACTGTGTGTCGGCATTCGTTGAATACGCCGGCGTCGTGGCTGTGTCGGCGGTAGTCGATTGGTTTTTTGAGTGCATCACGAAAGCGCCAACCGAACCGCCAATTAGGGCGGCGACCAGGGCTACCGGCAGCAACTTATTAGTCATAATCATTGTTTCTATCTCCTTCGCAAATGTGTAGGCAGCAGCTAACGCTGATGTTCCAGCAAGTGCTATTCCCATTCATAGAGCTTCTCATCTGCTTTGCGTATTAAATCAGAAACTTACCCGATCGCAGCGATAAAGGTAGTTTTATTATGGATTCACAACCTAAACTCAATAGTTCGACGGGCCTGCTGGAATTGATCAATGCCGCGCCTGAGTTGAATTACCCGATATGGAGTTAGAAGCTATGCGAAATCCAACGCGGTCAGTTCTTAAAAGTTACAACTGCGCCGCATAAGAAAAGGCCAGGGACCGTTCCCTGACCTTTCGTGAACAAGCCATGGCTCTTCATACTTCAAGCAGCCTTTTGCAACTGCACTGGTTTGTTTTCCCTAAGTAGTTCGAGCGCCTTCTTCATTTGCACATCTTCGAGAGCCGGTCTTGCTGCCGGCGTTTCCGGCGCTACCTGCTTTTCAGTCGGTTGATCAGGCTTCGTCACCTGATCATCATCGTTGCCGGTCAAATCATCAGGGTCAACTGCGTCGGCGAGTTCGGGACGCTTCACTTCTACCGAAGGAGAAACGCCCGAATGGCCGCGATCCTCACCGAGAAAAGGTTTGCCGCTAGCCGAAGCCCACTTTACCGTGGTCAGCAGCAGTCCGTCTCCGCCACGCAGAGTGAAGAGTTGCTGCTCGGCGCCCGCGCCGAAACTCTTTTCGCCGACCACCTGCCCGCGATTGCGATCGATAAAGGCCGAGGCGACGACTTCAGCCGCGCCCGCGGTGCCCGCATCAATCAACGCGACGACAGGTCCGGAGAAAATCGCAAGCTTGTTGTCGGCGCTAAAAGTCTTCAACGCCCTGCCTTCCCGGCCTGAAGTTTGCGCAAGTGTGCCATCCTTGATGAACAGATTGGCGACTGCGACAGCTTCGTCGAGCGAACCGCCGGCCGTTCCACGCAGATCAACAACAATTTTCTGTGCGCCCTGTTTCACTAAATCCTGCAAACGCGCGCGTGCATCCGCGGCTTCGCCGTCCGCAAAACTGTTGAGTCGCAGAACACCGATGCGCCCCGCTTCCATGCGCGCTTCGGCGGCGGGTGCGCGAAATGAACTGCGCTTGACTGTCAGCGTGAGCGGGCGTGTATTAGCACGCAGAATTCGCAGTTTCACTTCCGAACCTGCCGGCCCATTTAGAAGTTGTTTGGCATCATAAAGGGAAATATCGCGAGTCGCTTTACCGTCAATGTACTCAATGATGTCGCCCGCGCGAACACCAACCTGATCGGCTGGCGAGCCTTTCATCGGCGCGATTACATAAAGATAGGAGGCTACCTGAGAAAGCTCAGCGCCGATACCCACCGCATTACTCTTCGCGTTTTCGGTATACTGGCGGACTTGATCAGGAGTCAGATAAGTCGAATAAGGATCCAGCCCGTATGCCAGGCCACGCAAGGCGCCGGCGCGAACCTTTTCCATGTTGGGCTCATCAACATAATCGTTCTGAATATGTTGAAGGACGCTTTCGAAAATGCGCAGTTGGGCATTTGGATCGTTGGCCGGCTGTTGTGCACGGGTGGAAATCCAACCGCCAACGACGGTATAAATAGCCAGCATTGATGACAGGACAATCAGGGAAAACTTAGTGCGGAATGACATCAGGTACCTCGTTGTAAAACAATTCTAAGGTGCGGCTTCGCTTCTGGCTACGCCTTAGTGAGCCGGCGCCTACGCCTTGGTGACATCGCATGATACAGGCCCGTGGCTAGAGCGCGCAACTTGGGTTTTGCAGTATCTGCCGGTGTAATTCGAGCAATCCGAGATTGAGTTTACGCCGGCGAACATCATGAACAGCAACGACGTTACAGACTCGATTCGCGCTCCCGTTCTCGCCCTCGACCTCGGCAGCAAGCGGGTCGGCGTCGCCGTCTCCGACTCGTTGTCAATCTCAATTAATCGGCTCGCCGCCATTCAGCGGACGAATTGGAAGCAATTGCTTCGGGACGTCGAGAAATTGGCACTCCGCTTAGACGCTCAAACCCTGGTAATTGGTTTACCGCTGAAACTAGATGGTTCTTTGGGGGACGCCGCCCTTGCGGCCCGTCAAACCGCTTCAAAGTTTGCTAGGTCGCTGAGGCTGCCGGTTTACTTGCAGGATGAGCGCCTGTCCTCGGCACAAGCGGAGCAAAACCTGCGCGAAGCCGGAGTTCGGGCGGAAGATATCGGCAAGCAGCTCGACAGTGAGGCGGCAGCTTTGATTCTGCGCGACTTCCTTGCTTCGGATCAGGAAAGACTGCTTGTGTCTCCGCATTTATCAGACTAGACCCATTTCATTTACACTGATTCCCAATGAAACGAATACTGTTAGTTGTTTTCTTGCTTCTATTGATAATTGCCGGCGGCGCCACCGCCTGGGCTTATCGCGATTTGCACACGCCCGCGCGCCATACCAAGCATGGCCAGTACGTCGAAATTCCCCGCGGCTCTTCGCCCACAGCAGTAGTGAACCGGTTAGCGAGTGAAGGGATTATCAAACACAAGTGGCCACTGACGCTTTACATGAAGCTAACGTCGCAAGGCACTGAGTTGAAGGCCGGCGAATACGACTTCCCTTCGCCCATTTCGCCGGTTGGTGTCCTGGCCCGGTTGCGTGAAGGACAACAACGACTATTGCGTTTGACGGTGATAGAAGGTTGGACACGTTGGGATATCGCTAATGCGATGGTGAAGATTCCAGAATTGGCGCTAGCTGATGCTGACGAGGCGTTGCGGCTTATGGACAACGTCGATCTGATCAAGGATTTGGATCCGACCGCGACGAACCTTGAGGGCTACATCTTTCCCGACACTTACGACTTTCCGCCTGACACAAAGCCAGCTGATGTAATCAAGATAATGGTGAAACGTTTTCGGCGCGAGTGGAAACCCGATTGGTCGCAGCGTGCCCGCGAGTTGGCAATGACGCCGCGACGAATTGTCACGATCGCTTCCCTGATAGAAACGGAAGCTAAGCTAAGCGACGAACGGCCACTAGTTGCCTCAGTCATCTATAACCGTCTGCGGAAAGACATACCGCTCGGCGTTGACTCGAGCATCATTTACGCTTCGAAGCTTGAAGGAAAATGGCGCAACGACGGCAAGGTGTACAAAAGCGATGTCGAGCGGCGCTCGCCATACAACACTCGGCTGCACGCAGGTTTGCCGCCAGGTCCGATTGCCGCACCGGGAAAAAGTTCGCTTGAAGCTGCTTTGTATGCCGCCACCACAGACTATCTGTACTACGTTCGCGAACCGTCCCGAGACGACGGAGCTCATAACTTTTATAGCAACGAACACGATTTTGGTGCTGGCGTCCAAGCGCTGCGTAACTGGGAGGCTCAACGAGACGCAGCGGCCGGCAAGTAGCTTCGTCCCGCGCTTTCTCAAACAACGGCTTTTGCCATCTTGAAATTGCGTGTACCTTAATCTATTCTGAGTTTGTATCTCCCTTGCAGCAAATCGTCTCTTTTTCAAAGGTTGTGTACGATGAAATTCGCAATTGCTCTGCTAGTCGTAATTCTGCTAAGCGCGCCAGCCTGGTCCCAGGGAAAGGGTGGCGATAAACAGAGCGAGCGGGTGCGCGACAACGGCATCCGGCAAGCAGGTGATAACGGCACCAAGACAGACGTGGGCACAGGTAGAGGAATGGATTTCGGCAGAGCGCCTGCCTTAGCTCCGCTTCCGAATCCCTACCGCTTCACTGCACGACGCGATGTAATTCTTAAAGCCATTACCGATGTGATGCGCGATCGAAATCTGATCGTTGACGAAGCAGCATCAAAACCTGCAGAAGGCATCATCATCAGCCAGCCTTACACTTTTATTAAGGGGGCAGTCGTCAGCCAGTCCGAACTCGGACGTTATGCAGACATTTCTACTTCCATCGCGCGCGGTTGGACACGCGGACGCTACACGTTAACCGTCGAAGTGCAACCCATTGATGGGACCAACGCAAACGTCGCCGTTAATGCAAAGATTGAAGGTAGAACCGACGGAGCAACAGGCGCCGAGTGGCTGACGCTTAACACATTAGGTGTGGCGGAAGAAGAATTCCTGTCTGCTTTGATTGAGAGCCTTACCGGTGCACCTCCTCCCGGTCGCAGCGAATGAGATATTGCAATTCACTTAAAGTATAACTTTAAATAACGTCCCGTCATGATTACAGAAGATCGCGAAGAAGTTTTTATCGAAGCGACCGAATCTTCAGGGCTGAAGGTTGCGGCCGCAGTTGCTGCACTGCTGATCACCGCGCTGGTTTTTGTCGGTTATGCCTACCTGCGCAAGCGGCAGGCACAGGGCGCCGCGTCTACCCAGCAAACAGCCGGCACCCAACCGAAAGCGGCGCCTCAGGCATTGATTCTGGTAGATGAGGCATTGCTTCGGGGCACTAATACAGTGCTTGGCGGCACAGTGAGAAACATTAGCAACAGAACACTGGGTGCCCTTTCGGTGGAACTTGAGCTCAAGCGGCGCAGGAGCGAAACCACCGAACGGAAGCAGGTGCCGTTGACTCCCGCCGATCTTGACGCGTCACAAGAGGGCCGTTATTCACTGCAGTTGAAGGCGCAGGATTATGTATCGGCCAAAGTTGTAGCGCTGCATTCCGGGTCACCGGATTCTGTTGTTCCCTATACGCTCGCCCAGGGCGAAAAGAGACCACAGGAAAAACTGGAATCGAAAACAATCAAGATAGACAAGCCGGCGCCCGGCAAACGATCCGAATTCCTGAACTCGCCAGACAATCCAGCTCGCGTTCCCTGAGTCCTGGAGTTCGCGTTAATGATGAGCATCCTTAGGGGCACAGACTTTAGTCTGTGTGGCGAGCACGCGCAGACTGAAGGAAACTCTGATCAAGTCCTTCGACGCGTAGCGTCGGTACGATTTTAGCCCGGTGTTTCAACGCCGGGATCAGGTTTCCCACTTGTTCCCGTCGCGTAGCGACGATTGAGTACGAACTTGCTTCAAGCGTCGCTACGCGACGCGAATGCTTTTCTTGACCGTTCTCGGCCTTGAAAGGCCGGGCTAAATTCGTCCGGACGCTACGCGTCGAAAGACTAATACCGATCCCATTCGAATTACTTAATCAGAGGTTCCTGAAGTCTATGCCACATGCTTCAAGTTCTCGTTGAGCAGTCGGTGCGGCGACAAGTCAGGTAGTTTCTGAACTATTCATCAGCTGCCTGAAATTGGTTAGAGAGAAAAGTGGCATACACTTCAGTCTGTGCTTTTGGGTTAGAGGCCACAGGCTTAATCTGTGCTCCTTTCAGCAAGCAACCGAGAACAGATATTGTCCGTCATACTTCGCAGTCCCGGTATCATAAGGTTAAGTACATGAAGCTCGCTTGCCGCACACTTAGATATATTGCCGTCGCTGCTGTTGGATTGAGTGCGACCACCGTGGCCAACGCTCAAGCACCGCGGTCAACTCCCGAACCTATTCCCAGAATCTCGCGACCCGATGAACCGCCCGATCCCTTCGCCTCAATGGAAGAGGAGATGCGGGCCAAGCGCGCAATCAAATTCGCTGAGAAAGAGTATCGGGAGAACATTGATCGGGCCCACGAGCTTGCGGATCTGGGGTCGCAGTTAGGCGCTTCCTATAAGAAAAACCAACAGTTTGATCGCACAGACTGGAAGAAGTTAGAGCGCCTGGAGAAGCTCGCGAAGGCCATTCGCAATGCTGCCGGCGGCTCGAACTGGGAAATCGATTCCGACAAACATTCAGTTAGTCTCACCGTCAACGTCGAGGAATTGCTAACTGTGGTTGGCTCCCTGGCGGATCGAGTTGAAAAGACTCCCCGCCACGTAGTCTCCGCGGCTGTCATCGATGAGGCTAATGTATTACTTGAACTAATACGGTTGGTCCGAGAACTTTCGCCTAAGGCTTAACATTGACTTCGAATCCGAACTCTTTCAGGCGCCGGCCCGGCTATCTACTCCTCTTCCTGCTTTGCCTCTTTCTTTTGATACTCGCGCCCACAAGCGGGCATGCCCAACGGGACGATGAAGTCGTCCGAGTCAACACCGACCTGGTCGTTCTCAACGTCACTGTGACGGACGCGGCCGGACAGTACGTGCCGGGCCTCAGGCTTGCGGATTTCAAAGTGTTCGAAGACGGCAAGGAAATCCCGGTAAGACTTATCTCAAGCTTCAGCGTCCAGGAGTCGCCATACGCCTCAGTCGTTTTGTTGGATACTTCCGGCAGCATGGAGGTCAGGCTTTCTCTGGCCCGGTCTGCTGCCATTCGTTTTCTTGACCGGCTACGTGAAGAAGATGTCGCGGCAGTTTACAAGTTTGACTCGAAGGTCGAGCGCGTTCAGGAGTTTTCTACGGGCCGCGATCTTGCGCCGATGGCTTTCGGACTGCGCGCGAAAGGGATGACTCGTTTGAATGACGCCATCGTCGATGCGGTTAATGCTCTTGCAGATCGTCAGGAATTGCGCAAGGCGATCGTAATTCTTTCGGACGGAATGGATAACTCAAGCAAGGCTTCGTCCGAGAAGGCCATCGAAAGCGCGCTCGGAATTGGTGCGACTATTTATGCGGTCGACATGTCGGCAACTGGAAACGGATCAAACAATCAACAGAGCGCCGCAGTCTTGAAAAATTTTGCCGAGAAGAGTGGCGGCCGCTTTGTCGATACGCCCGGCGGGCCGGCCTTGCGCGAAGCCTTCGCTAATATTGCGGATGAGTTGGCCCATCAGTACACGATTGCTTACCGGCCTTTGAATCAAACACGTGATGGCAAGTGGCGTAAGCTGGAAGTAAAAGTTTCGCGGCCTGAGGTAAAAGTTAGAACTCGGAAGGCGTACCGCGCACCGAAACCATGAAGCAAGTTCCTTAGCTGAGAGTTGTTTTGTTAAGCGACTTGTCGGCGTGCTTTTCGAGTGCAAGTTCTATCAAACGGTCAAGCATCGCCGCGTAGCTTAAGCCGGACGCGGCCCACATCTTTGGATATCCCGATACCTCAGTCAGTCCCGGCATCGTATTAATTTCGTTTACTAATAACTTGCGGCCGTCATTGCCCAAAAAGAAATCCACCCGACTAAGCCCGGCGCCATCTATCGCCTGGAAGGCGCGAATCGCCATCCGCTGAATGCGCGCCGTTGCTGCCTTGGAAACCGGCGCCGGAACAACGAAATCGACGTGGCCGGTTGACGCGTACTTTTCTGTATAGTCAAGAAAGCCGGCGGACTTGTCATGGACCACGTACTCGCCGGGCAAGCTGGCAATTGGTTCATCGTTTCCCAATACCGCGCATTCAATCTCTCTTCCCTCAACGGCTTCTTCAACAATTATTTTGCGATCGTATTCCGCGGCCAGGTCGACGGCGCGTTGGAAAGATGATTTGTCCGTTGCTTTGGAAATCCCTACCGACGAGCCAAGGTTCGCGGGCTTAACGAAGCATGGCCAGCCAAGTTCGCGCGACACTTTTCGCGTTAGCCCAACGCGATCAGCCTGCCAATGCTTGCGCAGAAACCAGGTGTAACGACAGAGCGGCAGACCGGCCTGCAGAAACAGCGCTTTCATTGTCACCTTGTCCATGCCGGTCGCTGATGCGAGCACGCCACCGCCGACATAAGGAACGTTTGCCATCTCGAGCAGACCTTGGATCGTGCCGTCTTCGCCGAATGGTCCATGCAGCACTGGGAACACGACGTCAAGCTTCTCCGTCGTCCCCGGTCCGTTAGCGTCAAAAGAAATCAGACCGACTTGCGTAGGATCCGGAAGGATGGCCACATCGTCTTTTAAGGAAGAAGCCGCACGCGAAGAGAGCAACGAGCGCGCGCTCTGTGCCAGGAGAGGAATGGCTTTTCCCGGGCCCAGCCACTTCCCTTTCCGTGAGATGGCGATCGGAACAACCTCGTATTTCTTTTTGTCGATCGCTTCGATTACCGAGGCCGCCGAACGCGCCGAAATTTCGTGTTCACCGGATTTGCCGCCAAACACCACTCCGACGCGGAGTCTTTTAGTCAATTGAATACCCCAATTGTATTAAAGAATTGTTTTGCCAAGTGCTGAAAGAATTAATTCAACGCCAAGTTCAGCCGTCTTGTTATTGATGTCGAGCGCAGTGTTGATTTCCACAACTTCGAGCGAACGCAGCCCGCCGGCTTCCGCAATCTTTTCCATCCCAAGGTGAGCTTCGCGATAAGTCAGTCCGCCACGAACGAGCGTGCCTGAGCCTGGCGCGTCACCCGGATCAAGCGCATCAACGTCGAATGTAACCGCGTAACCGCCGCTCGCCTTTGACGCCAGGCTGATAGCTTCGTCCATGCACGCGTTCATGCCGCGCTCGTCAATCTCTCGCATGGTCATAAACCGAATTCCCAACTCGCTGATCAATTTGCGTTCGCCGGCATCAATGTCACGAGCGCCAACGTGCACGCAAAATTTGGGATCAAGCTTGGGAGCAGAGCCCGCGATGTTTGTCAGTTCGGGAGCGCCGCGGCCAAAGAGCACAGCCAGCGGCATGCCGTGAATATTTCCCGAAGGCGTCGTCTCGGGCGTATTCATGTCCGCGTGCGCGTCGAACCAAATTAGCCCCGGAATCTCACTACGAGAGCGGCAGTAGGATGCGAAACCCGAAAGCGATCCAATGGCAATTGAATGATCGCCACCAAGCACTAAAGGCAGTTCACCGGCTGCCAGAATGCCTTCAACCTTTTGCGCCAACTCAATACAAGCGTCGCTGATTTCTTTCAGATAATGTAACTTGCTGTCAGGCTCCGGATTTGCTTGCGATTGTTCAACTTCAATATCGCCAAGATCTCGCACGACATAACCAAGCTGCGCGATTCTGCGTTTAAGACGCGCGACGCGAAGTGCGGCCGGACCCAGCTCAACGCCGGCCATGCTAGCGCCATATGCAAGCGGCACGCCGACAATGTTGACCGCCGTCAGCTTTTTGGCATCAACCGCCGCGTTTAGTTTCGATTTGTCTTCTGTCAACACGGTTTGAACGAAAGGCCTCACGTGGCAATGAGGTCAGTACCGTCCGCGGTAGCGGATGGGTGTGGTGAATGCCTGTTGGCAATTGGCGATTCGTGTCTAACGATCAGCCAATTGGCAATCGGCAATCCAAAATTGGCGATGTCGGAATCCATCCGCTACCGCGAACGGTACTGACCTCACGACACTCGGTCGCCTCAAATCAAAGCGCATTAGGACCTGTCAGCCACCCAGATTGATCTTAAATCCACTGCCACCACCGGACTGCGTCGGGAAGAATGGTTTGAGTAACCCCGCCAGCGCCGCTAAATTTCTGGTTTGAATCAGCAGTTCCCCGGGTCCGGTAAATTCCGCGACGATGCCTTCGCCGCTCATCATGCTGCGAAAGAAACCAGCCGCTGCTTTACGCAAAGTGTATTGCGTCGTGCCTTCCCAGGCTACCAGGTGGCCGGTGTCTACGACGTAGCGTTCGCCGGCTTGCAAAACTTTCCGATGGATGGCGCCAAAAGATGACACCAACAACAGACCACGACCCTGCACCAGCATCACAAATAATCCTTCACCGCCAAAGAACGATTTCGCGCCGCCCCATTTTGTATCGACCGTCAAGCTCGCATCGCCCGCCAGGTAGGAACTCGACTGCACAAAGAACGATTGGTTGCTGAGTTCGATTGCTGCAATATCGCCGGGAGCGCCCGGTGCGAACGTCACTTCGCCCGGACCGCCGCGGGCCGTGAAGGTGGAGACAAATGCCGACTCGCCGCCAGCCGCGCGTTTGATGGCGCCGAACAACCCTCCCTTCATTTCTGATTGCAGCTCGATGTTCGCAGACATCGAAACCATAGCGCCCGCTTCCGCCTGGATCGATTGTTCCGCTTGAAGTTGAATCACCGCCAGCGAAAACGCAGGTTGATGTAATACTTCATATCTAAAACCACCACCCTGCCCTTTCGAGTCCTGATCGATGTGAATGCCGTGAGCCGCATTCGCGTTCTGAGATGGCGCGACAGCCCCAGCAACCGGCGCGGTTAGACGATAACCACAGCCGCCGCAAAACGAAGCATCAGGAAGCATCGGCGCGCCACACTTGGGACAGTTCATAAGACCACTCCTTGAGATTTATCATTAATGATTGCGACGGCGTCTTCCGCCGTTTTGGCAAAATCGAGGAGTGCAACGTCTTGATCACTCACGACCAAATGCTTTTGCCACTCACGCACGATTGGCGGCCAACACTCGCCGAGCAGGACTAGCGGCCTTGGCCCGATCACGCGCGTTTGAATCTTGTTCCAGACCAGGGATAACTCGGTCACCGTTCCCATGCCGCCACGAATGGCAATGAAACCGACGGAACGAGTAATGAGCAGTTGCAATCTTTCGTAAAAATGCGCGGTAGCAACTTTGTCGGTGAGAAAGCGGTTGGGCTCGGCCTTGAACTGATTCATGGTGATGCCGAGCACGCGGCCGCCGCGTTCGTGGGCGCCGCGGCTGGCGGCTTCCATCACCCCGAGATAACCGCCGGTGCAAATGGTGTAGCCGTCATCCGCAAGTAACTCGCCAACTCGGCGCGCTTGCGCGTATTCGTCATCCGACTCGCTACACTTGGCGCCGCCGAAAATCGTGACGATGCGTTCCGGCCCATCGCTCATGGCGCAACCTCGCCGGTAATCAGCAGCGAGCCCTCCGCCCGATACTCAAGAAAGTCTTTACGAGTTTTGAAACTGCCGCCCGCATAGTCTTCAGGCACCGGCGTTGGGTCGTAAAGGCGCTGGTCGTGCACGTTAGTAAATCCCGCCGCTTCGAACAGCGACCGGTATTCGGCAGTGCTCAAAAGCTGTACCGGTACTTTCAATTGCGGAATCCACTGATGTGAAGGACGGTTTTCCTGGTAGAGATCGACGACGCAAGCGAACTTGCCGCCGGTTTTGAGTACGCGGTGTATCTCCTGCAACGCTCGCAAGATGTCGCCGTAGTAATAAAGCGACTCCATCGAAAACGCGTGCGTAAATTCGCCTTCGGTAAAGGAAAGTTTTTCTGCGCTCGCCTCGCGAAACTCAAGATTGGAGAACGACTGGGACGACTCGCGCGCTAGATCAACCATCTCGTCGGAAATATCGATTCCAACGACGCGACCTTCGGGTGCCTGCTCGGCCATCAGACGCGTTGCCCAACCATTGCCGCAACCGACATCAAGCACGCGACCGTCGTCCGGAATTTCCAACAACCGGATAGCCTGTTCGCCGACGGGGCGGTGGCCGCGCTCCATGCTTGGGCCGCGTCCGGCCTTGGCCCATTCGTTGAATTCTAAACGCAAGCGTTCGCTCATCGAGTTTCCTTAAAGACCTCAGCCAATAGGGCGCGGCTACTAAGTGTTTAACTTGGCGGATTCAAGTTGAAGCTACAACGGCACCTTGTATGTTCGCCCCAGAGGGGCGAGACGTTTATAGCCGGCGGTCTCCTCTTTACTCCCGCGCTTCAGAGGAGCGCAACTCTTTCCTGTAGGTAGTTGTTGCTTTCCCTCGTCTCGCTCCTAACGGAGCGAAGGTCTAGGGGTGCGCTGGTAGCTATAAACATCTCGCTCC
>DNND01000074.1:30988-39197 GCA_003488005.1 Blastocatellia bacterium
TCTCGCTCCTCTGGAGCGAAAACCAATTGCGCTTAAGGCTTCAACCGATACAGCATGCGCGGAAACGGAATCGTTTCGCGCACGTGCTCGATTCCGCACATCCAGGCAGTGCAACGTTCGATGCCCATGCCGAAACCCGCGTGAGGAACACTGCCATAGCGGCGCAAGTCGAGATACCACTCGAAAGCTTCCTGCGGCAATTCATGCAAGGCAATCTGTTCCTTGAGAAACTCGAGCGAAGTCGCACGCTCGCCGCCGCCGATGACTTCGCCATAACCTTCGGGCGCCAGCACGTCGACGCCCAATGCCAGCTCGTTGCGTTCCGGATCGCGCGCCATGTAGAACGCTTTCACTTCCGCCGGATAATGATGGACCATCACCGGCTTATCGTAATGCGAAGAGATGTAGGTTTCGTCGGGCGCGCCAAAATCTCCGCCCCATTCAAAGCGAGTCTCAACCAGACCTTTCTCGTGTCCCTCATGCAGCATCTTTACCGCATCGTCGTAATGCAGCCGCGGAAACGGTGGCACAATCGCTTCGAGCTTTGCCGGGTCACGTTCCAACACCTTTAATTCTTCAGCGCGATCTGCCAACACGCGCCCGGCGATGTACGCCAGCATTCTTTCCGCCAACGTCATGACATCGTCAAGCGTTGCGTAAGCCATCTCCGGCTCGACCATCCAAAACTCTGTCAGGTGCCGGCGCGTCTTGGATTTCTCCGCGCGAAAAGTAGGACCGAAACAATAAACCTTGCCAAACGCCGCCGCCGTCGCTTCGTTGTAAAGCTGGCCGGATTGCGTCAGGTACGCCTTTTCGCCGTCAAAGTAGTCGACTTCAAAAAGCGTGGTCGTGCCTTCGCAGGCCGCAGGCGTAAAAATTGGTGCATCAGCAAGCGTAAACCCGTCGTTATCGAAAAAGTCGCGAACGGCTTTAACTACGGTATGACGCACTTTCAGAATTGCGTGCTGCCGGCGAGAACGCAGCCAAAGATGGCGATGGTCCATCAGAAACTCGGTGCCGTGTTCCTTTGGCGTGATTGGATAGTCGTGAACTTCGCTGAAAATCTGGGCATCAATCAAATCAATCTCATAGCCGCCGGGCGCGCGCGAATCAGCTCGCACCGTGCCGCGAATTGCGAGCGCTGATTCCTGTCCGAGACCCTTCAACGCGTCCCATATTTCGGGCGTTACGGAAGCCTTCAGGCCAACACATTGCACCACGCCCGTGCCGTCCCGCAGTTGTGGAAAAAGAATCTTGCCGCTCGAACGCAGATTGTACAGCCAGCCCTTGATAGTAACTTCCTGCCCCACGTGCCGCGAAAGCTCGTTGATGAAAACGCGATCCGCCGCGACTTTCTCCAGTGATGTTGATTCGGTAACCATTTGCCTTCTTAACCCGCCCGTTCGTGTTTTGATATCCGTCTAGCTGGATATGTCCAGCCTTTCGGAACTTCTGCTTCGACGCGTAGCGTCAGCGGAATTTAGCCCGGCCGTTTCAACGCCGGGACCGATTCGAAATTCATTCGTCCCGAGTCGCGTAGTGACGGTCGAAATAGCGCTATTCAAGCGTCGCTACGCGACGCGAACGGTTCCTCGACTGATCCCGGCCTTGAAAGGCCGGGCTAAACTCTAGTGACGCTACGCGTCAAAGAATCTAATCAAAACGCACTTTGGTGTCGCCGCACTACGACAGGCTAAAGCTTATCGGACATCAAACTGAGCCATTAGCTGAGTTTAGTCTCTCTCTTATCACGCGTCGCAGCACCGGAAATCTATCAAGCCAGTCTGCCGCCTGCAGCACGATGAAGAAAGTCGGTTGAATGAATCTTTCGTACGTCGCGCCGCGGCCGCCCACCGCCGTTTGGTACGAGAACGTGCCGATTGCTTTCAGGCCGCGCTGGATCGTCATCAAACGAAACTCGCGGGCGAATTCATCGGGGTCAAGCGCGTCCAGGCCTAGCAACCGGCGCTCCTCCAAAAGAAACAATCTGTATGCGCGCAACTCGGCAAGCGACGGTGGCTCAGCTCTGCGGTCAAGCAGGAATGAAACAAGATCGTAGGTAACCGGCCCCATCCGCGCGTCCTGGTGGTCCATGACGCGCAAGCGGTCGCTGCGATCAACCATCAGGTTCGCCGCATGAAAGTCGCGATGACAAAGCACGCGCGGTCGCGCAGCGAGTTCAGCCGAGATGTCGTTTAGCTCCGCCTTAAGTTCCGCTGCTTCAGCGTGCCGCATTGTTTCCTGGCGCAAGCTGCCGAAATAGTGCTCGAGAAAAAAATCGAATTCCCAGGAAAGCTTGGCCTCGTCAAACGCAAGGCGACTGGCGATCGACTTTTGCTCATAAGCGCTGGCAGTTGTTTTCTGAATCTGTGCAATCAGATTGACTGCGCGTTCTTTGTACTCATCACATTCGTCCGCGGGCGCCTCGTCGTACAGTCGAAACAGCGGTCGATCCCCGAGGTCTTCCTGGACAATGATGCCTTGGGTGCCGTCAACGCAATAAATCTCCGGAACCGGAATACCGTTTTGAAGAAACAGCCGGCTCACATCGAGATAAGGATGGATCTCGGGATCGAAGGGCTCGGGATAAACGGCGGCGACAGCGGTACCGTTCTTCCAGGGCAGGCGAAAGTAGCTGCGAGTTGAGGCGTCGGGAGTCAGCGGCAGGACGGATTTGCCGGCAGCACCTTGCCCTTCCAAAAAACGCACCAGGCGTTCAGACGGGGAAACTTCAAAAGCTTTCACAGTAATCTGTTTTGCTGAACTCATTCCGGAAAACGCAGGGGCGTTCAATCAACTAAACGTCGGCGGGACCAGCCCCGGTCCCGCCATTTTGCTTCAGAATTTCGCGTGATTGTATCACTCAGCTAAAGACACAACAAAATTGTCGCCGCGAACCTCGCCTTTCAGAGCCTTTGCCGGCCGATCTTTATCTATAACTAATGAAGCACGAACAACTGCTGCATTGGTAATGACCGCGCCCGCCGGTACGCGCACGTTGTCCGCCAGAATTGCGCGACTGACGCGGGCGCCGTCTTCCACGATGACGTTATCCCACAGTACTGCTTCATTAACTTTGGCGGAGTTTGAGATGCAGCAGCCGGTGCCCATAGTCACATCAGTGCCGGCCCGCGCCATCAACTGCAAACTAATATCCAGATAACGTTGTATCGTGGACAGCTCGTACCAGTTTCCCCGGGCGGTATGAACTGCGACATGTTCGCCGGCAGCGACCGCTTGCGGATAGACATCGGTAGTTGTGTGCGAAAACACGGCGTGCGGAATGTAGTCAAAAATTGCCGGCTCGAGTATCTGAATTCCGGTGAACATAAGCGGCGGATCCTTACCGGCGAAATCGTCATTTATCGGCATGCCGCCAAAGCCCTGCAACATTCCATCGCTTGCCTTCACGATCGAAAAACGTTCGCAGGAAGGATTAGGCAGGACCACCAGCGTTGCAATCGCTTGCGCGCGCCGATGAGTTTTCAGGGCGGCGTTCAGATCGATGTCGGTAATTATCTTTCCATTGACGACGATGAAAGTTTCGCCATCAAGCAACGCGCGCGCGTTCTCGATGCCTCCGCTCGTGCCCAGGATTTCCGGTTCTTCAACATAATGCAAACGCACGCCAAACCTGCTGCCGTCGCCCAGCGCGCGGCGCACCGACTCAGGCCGATGATGAAGGTTGACCACTATCTCATCGCAACCGTAACCGGCGAGATATTCAGCGACGTAACCGACGAGTGGTTTCCCGAGAATGGGGATGGCAGGCTTCGTGCGATCTTCCGTCAGCGGCCACAGCCGTGTGCCGTAGCCGGCAGAAAGAATCATTGCGCGCATGATGGCATTCTAATGGCGCTTGGGGGCAACGCCAAGACAGCGCCAGGCTGGACTCAGTACGAGCAGCTCGGAGCAAGATTCTCTTCACATATCACTCGTTCATTCTCCGCTGCTGACTAATATAACTTCAAGTACTTTTTAAACTTATTGTGAGTAAGCATTAACTGGTCGCCAAACCATTTTTCTATTTCTTTAATTTCTTGATCCAAGGTTTCAAGTTCTGCGCCGGAGCCTTTGCTCTTATCTCTTTCCCTGGCCCGTTTCGTTATGGCTTTGATTTGAATGTTAGCGATGTGAGAGGAAACGTCTTTACCGAAATAGAACTCCGCTTCCATGGTCACGGGATTAATAAGAGACATTTCTTGGTCTGTGATAGGTGATATCTTGGCGAGAACTATGAACCGCATTACTGCTTTATAAAAGTCTAGCTGTCTCTCATATAGCTCGTGCCTGAGCTTTATTTTATCCATCTTATGCTGTCGGTAGGCTATGTAAACTGCGATGATTGCAATAACAGGTGTCAGCAGCGCTGAAGAGATGTCGATGTACTCTTTGAAGTTCATACTAAAACCGAAAGCCCCGGGGCTTTCAAAAGGTCGGGTCACGACATTCACTATTTCTTTTTCTGGTATTTCGCGAAGTCGCTTAGGGCGCCTCCTTCTGCAGCGACGCGGTCAACCGTGCTGTCGTCAACCCAATATAATTCACCGGTACCGCTCCCGGGGTCATACTCGCAACCAATGTTTCCTGACGTTGTCTCTTTTCTCATATACTTCAGCGCTCGCCAGCCTCGTTCTTGTTCACCACCGGGCCATTTCCAAACTATGTTGTACTCCTCAGCTTCTCTGCAACGGTGAATTTCCTGCGATAGGCGACGAACCGCTGCACGGCCTCCAGTTTCCGCTGAGTCAAAGCTGCCAATGTGGACATTGACAGATCCTCGACATGTGGTAAGCGATGGTAGACGCCCGCAACCAATCGAAAACTGCCAACTTAGTATTAACAAAAACAGGTATAACGGTTGGTGACTAGCTTTCATTCTAGTTTGGTCTACATGTTGGTGGACAAACGACTTGTAACTGATGGGAATTCAGTGCGTAGTCCTTTGACGCCCACAAAAGGACTACGCGCAAATCGCTTTTTGAGAATTAGTCGGCTCCAGTGAGGAGTCGTGCTCATGATTTCTTAGGTGGTTCGAACTTCGGGGGAGTAAATCTGCAAGGACGGGGTTCTTATACCCACAAATTTCGGGTTTGTCCACCATACAGAACCGAAAGCCCCGGTTTAGGCCAGGGCTTTCTCAACCAGCAGCAGACTTAATAAGGTTTTCCTTTGGAGTACTTCGCGAAGTCGCTTAGAGTTCCACCTTCTCTTGCTACTTGGTCCACCGCGCTATCGTCAACCCAATAACTTTTGCTACCAATACCGCTAGCAGGGTCAAATTCATACCCGACAACTCCAGATGTCTTATCTTTCCTGTCATAGATGAGAGCGCGCCAACCTATTTCATTTCCGCCTGGGGGAATTCTCCATCCTACGCTGTACTTCTTAGCTTCACTGCATCTGTGAATCGCTTGAGACAAGCGGGGAACAGCCGCACGTGCCCCAGCTTCTTCTGAATCAAAAGTACCCACAGAATCCAGGACAATAGTGGGGCACGTATGCGTGCAGGAAATTGCAAGCTGGCAGCTAATTAATAAAACGAGTGTGAATTGTCGTGTCATCGCTGTCATGGCTATGGACATGTTGGCGGACAAACGTATTGTAATTGTCCCGAGTTAAGGGCATTTATCACCATATTAACAAGGTCTCGGCGACTAGCAAACGGATTGTTGGAGCCAATTTGGCGCCCGACACTATTGTTAAAAAAGTCCATATTCCTCAAGGTGGTCTGCTTCTGGTTGAGAACTATAGGAGCCGGAACGTATTCGTGTAGATTGGCGAACTGTTCTGCATAATACGGACCACCCGCCTGGGTCATTAATGCGTTCCAAAAGGCATGTTGAAAAGCATTTGCTCTCGTTCCGTCAGTTAAATCGAAAAAATTAGCTCTCGTATCCTCTTCCGCCGCCCCGGCCGCTACAAGAAACGAGATTCCTAATTGGGGATTAGCAATGACCCATTTCTTTTCGTCAGGGGTCAGACGGTCCCACTGCTGCGCCATTTTTTCGTCATAGCCTTGCGGCATATCTAAAGCGATGTTTGCATCATATGTGCCGTCAACAGTCAACCACGGCGTCGTCCAGTTTTTTCTCGGGCCAGGGCCAATAAACATTACATATCTCCACGCGTTTCCACCCTCACTTCCCATATCAAGGTTATAACCAAAGTAGTAAAAGTCGACGTAACGGTAGTTCAGAGCCGGGTCCTGAATGTCCATTCGCGCCCTGTGTGTTCCCTTTAACATGTATTCGCTATAGTCTGCGCCAGCGGCGAACGTATTTGAGTATTCCACGAAGCCATCTCGGTCTGTGTCAGCTAACGTTTGCACAGCCATAGTGGAGCCACCGCCATCGGTAAGTTTAATGTTGACATATCCCTGATAAAACTCCATCGCGGAAAAGTCTATCTCGGTTGAAGAGGTCGCAGTCATGTAACGTGTAGTTTCGTTGTATTTTACCTCAGTACGACCGTATAAAGTTTGAGCGTTACCTGCGCTCGCGCAAAATAACAGGCAAACAACTGCTGCGGTGCCTGAGAATATCTTTGTGAGTTTCATTGTATTAGCTCCTTAGTGAGGATAGAGTTAGTTTCCAAGCTTTGTTACGGTTATGGTGGGAACAAGAGTCCGTTTCAAAAATTCTTGCAGTCGCTGAAACGATTGCTCACCCAGAGTGAGTCGTATCTGGTCGCGAGCGGCAAGAATCACGGCATCGTGCTCGGCCTGCAATTGCTGTAACTCTGGCGAGGGGGGAGGCATCTTTCCATCTGGTCTCACCTTGTTGTCTGGGAAGTAAAGTTTGCGACGCGCGTCAATAACTTTCTGTGCCTTCGCGTTGATTACTTTTAATTGACGCTGGCAGTCAGCAGCAATTAGATTCAGAACCCTGAACTCTTCATCGCTCCAGCCGGCTCGTCCTTTATAAAAGTCTCGCCACGTCTCACTGGATCTGGCGTCGCCGTTCCTTGCTGCGGCCTCTGCCTTTTGGTTGAAGGTGTCAAGGTCGCGAAGGAACATGCCATATACAACGTGTTCAGGTATGGAAGGTTGTTGCGGCTGCGCCGAAGTGGTTGATGTTTCCGGTGTCTGCTGGCGCCCCAGGGTGGACACTCCAAGTGCAATTAACACCATCGTGAGAACAACAATGGGTAAAAGAATACGGTTCATAAAATCCTCCTAAAGCAGTTGAGTTTGTTTTTTGTACAGCGAACGAAGAAGCCCTTTGACGGCCACAAAAGGACTACCCAGCAAATTGTTTTTGAGAACTAGTCGGCTCCAGTGAGGAGTCGCGCTCATGGTTTCTTAGGTGTCTCGAACTTCGGGGGAGTAAATCTGCAAGGACGGGGTTTTTATACCAACAAGTTTTCTCGTTTGTCCACGAAAAGCAAAGGAAAATCTTTACCTTTAGTTCGTCGGACGCGGCCGCCTATGACGCTTTCGAGGCGTCGCGGATCATGAGGTCGAAAGTGCCCGGCGCCACTTTACGGAATCGAGTGTTGCGGTTGAGTGAGACGGCGATGCTGATCGTCGGATTCTGACCGGTGAAGCGGAAGCCGCCTTCCAGCAGCCGGTTGTAGACTTCATTCACATGCAGAGCGCCACCCTCTTCCCGAAGCAACAGCGTTACGGCCTGGGGAATAGTGCGATCCGCAAACCGATCGCTAAGCGGTTCCGTGTTTGGCCGCAATGAGGGAATTGTCTGACGAGTAACCTCATGCGCCAGCGGCATGCGCGCAGGTGCGGGCGACTGCCGCATCGCTGCTTCCAACTCAGCATCCGAAGGCAAGCCAACCGACATGTTACCTGAAGCCAGAACCGACGATAACAGCCGATAGATAGCGGCCTCACTTTGAGTTGCCAGCGTGTCCATTTCCGCTAACTCGGCACGAACCGCATCGGCCTCAGCTTCTAATTCTCTGAGCCGTGCAGCCAAATGCATACGCGCGGCCCGCGACTGGCGCAGGCTTTGTTCCAGGCGGGAAAGCAGATTTTCATTGGGCCGATCGTTCATTGGGAAATCTTAAAGGGATTTACAGGATTGCACAATACTATTTGGACTGCGGCGCTGATGCACCTTAATTTGAGTCGGCTGAGTGTCGTGAGGTCAGTACCGGCCGCAGTAGCGGATGGATCGCTCGCTCCGATATTCAAAACTCTGCTTGGCTGAGGTTCTTACTAAATTCAAGAATCGTATTAAGCAATGCGCAC
>DNND01000074.1:39520-49350 GCA_003488005.1 Blastocatellia bacterium
CGCAGACGGTACTGACCTCATTGTCACTGCGAGGTCTTTAATTCAAACTGCATCACTATCGAGCGCGTTCATTGTTGACCCGAACCCGTTGCATTTCAAGCTTAAGTACAACGAGGATAATTATCGGGATCCAGCCGTTGGGTGAGTGGCCGACGAGCAGTAATTTCCGTCATCCCTTCAGCAGCAGTTTTCTCCTGCGGCAAAATAGCCGGCATCCCCTTAGGCTTCCAGCAAGATAATTCAGGATGATCCATTTGCATCGAGCGGATTTGGTCGCTTTCAGTTTACTCTTGGCGGATTAGGAGCCAATGAGCTTGTTAGGGTTGGATGAGGTGTCTCACATTTGTCCGAAGTTCGCGGTATGGAAGGATGAGGTCGAGTATCGTCCAGTTTGGCAACCTCATGGCTAAACCATAAACTGTGCCAGCATGTAAGCGCCCGACGAATCCGTTACTTCCTTAGCGCCGTGAATTGAAAGAAAGGCTAATCAAAATGAAAACACCCTCAAATGTGCTCGTTTTCATCCTCGTTTTGACGATCCTGCCAACGGTGACGATAGACAGATGTCCGGCGCAGTCTCCGGCCCCCACCGCTGAAAAAAAGGGGCAGCGCTCATCCTTGAAGGATTTTGTCGGTAGGTATGAGTTGTCCTCCAGCGAGATTCCTATCACCACGATAGATGTGACGCTTGACAAGCAAGGACTTTGGGCAAAGCCTTCGCTCGCAGCGAAGCGCAGGCTCGTGGACCAGGCCCAGTCAAGGACGGAGTTTCTTGATGAATCAGAGAACGCTCGCTATACGTTTATGAGAGACGATGGCAAAAAGGTTGTTAGTTTGACTTTTGAGTATCAGGGCAAGCCATATAGTGCGCGTAAATTGGAACCGATTGCTCCGAGTCTTACTGGTAATGTGAAGTTTCAACTCTTCGGTTACCCCGAGGCTAACGTCGTAGCGCTGGCAGGTACCTTCAATGGGTGGAAACAGACACAAACACTCTTAGTCAAAGATGGGGATCGTTGGTGGTGCAAGCTGAAGCTTGAGCCAGGGAAGTATCTTTACAAATTCATAGTCGACGGAGATTGGATCACGGATCCGGGCAACCAGGACACCGAAGACGACGGCCACGGGAACATTAACTCCGTGCTAATGGTGGGACCTTAGCGGAACGGATCCTCAGCAACGGCATTTATTAACGTGGACCGATTTGCGGCAAGTTGGAAAGCCGTCCGTAGGTTAGTGATTTGCGCTGGCATTGGGAATTAGTGCTCTGGCCGTATTTGCTGCCACCAGCGTATCAGCAACGATCTGTTGCGCCATCCTATCTCGAATCGCTTTGTTTTCATTGGAACCGGGCCAGGCACAAATGACAACGCCGTCGCTATTGGTAAGCAAATGTGAAGGGACTGTCATTCTAAATGCTGAAGATGGTGGCGCACCCCCAGTTGCATCCCACAAGAAACTTGGCGCCCCAACGCCAAGCGAATCGCTGTACTTAAAAAAGTCCACATTCTGAGGGGGCGGAGCAAAGGAGACGACGTAATAGTTGATGTCCATGCTCTCCAGTTTTTGATGGAGATAACGCATCTCATCGCTGGCAGTTTTGCACATGCTGCAAGTGGGATTGACAAGGACAAGCGCGACTGGGCGCTTGCCAACTACACTTGCGAGAGTTGTACCGTCTTTCTTTTTCAAACGGGTCAGATCGATATTTTCGCCGATTTCTGGCCCACGCCATTCGTTTTCAGCGGATCGAAGAGGATTGAAATCGAAGCCTTCCGTTAGGAAGGGTTTGTTGATCGGGATCTGCTTCCGTACGAAGAAGGCTTTGGTTGTAAACGCGGCCAAAGCCAACGCAACCACGAATCCAACAATGATCCCTATGGTAAAATTAAAGTGAGGCGTTTTTCCGGCAAGCATTTTGTTTCTCCTTCTTAAGGCGCTCGTCTCCTGTTATGACTGGTTGGTTTCGAACTTCGCATTTGTTCCAGGCAGACACTTAGCAACTCAAGTCGCACTACTGCGCGGGTTTCGGCTGACGAGATTGATGAGATAGCTTCTCTGACAGCAAACTCGTTTAGTTCAACCAGCGATGCGGAGAGACCTCCTGAGATTCCCAATCTGTCAACGCTTGAGCGATCATCGCGAGTGCTCTTTTGGGCTTCTGCCTCCACTTCGTGATTGAGCGCCGTAATCACTTCTTTAAGAACGTCAGTCGCATCGGCAGGCTGGAATTTGACGGTTAGTCGCAACAGATTAAAGTACCAACCGGTTTTCTGAGCATCAGCGATGGAGGAGCGACTCAATCCTTTGCGCGCATCGCCGAGAAACTCCAGGGTGGGGTCAGCGCTTTTGTCCCTGACATCGGGCAATTGACTTACAAATTTTATCTTGGCGAAAGGCTGCAAGTCGGCGGGAACTGAATTCATGACGAGGCGCATTCCGTAGATGTCTCCGCTTTTGAAATGGCGCAGCGCGGAAAGAGCTGCCCAGTTCCAGCGATAGTCCTCCCATGACCCGCCCATGAATTCGCGGGACTCAGCACTCATGCTATCGAGAATCTTGAGCGCCCGATCGAGATCGTTTCGCTCCTTTGCCAGCGAAGCCGCACGGAACAAGTAAACTGTGCGGACCTTAAAATCTTCCGCATCAGCCGCGGCTTTCAGCAGGTCGTCAACGGTATTTAGCGGCTGATCACGCAGCGCGTCGTCCACAATCTGGTTTGCCAGAGGACTGTTCGACTGACATTGGTTAATAGCCTGCCGGGCGATGTTGGCTTGCTGGGGTAAGAGACGGTCGAAATAAGCGAGTACCGGAGCGATATAAGAAACCACGCTGGTGCAGACGGAGCTCTTATTTTCCGCAGTGATCGGATTGGCTTGGAGGTAGAAAACGTCAAGGTTCAACAATTCTATTCTTAAACTATCCGGCAACTGCGGCTGACGGGCACCAGGCTGCACCGATTCAGGAAAAATCAACTGTGTGAGTGAGTTTATTAACTCCAGATCCAGGAATTGCCGGGCGGCCTCAATCGTTTGGGAGAACAGGGCATTGCCCACGGTTGGATCTTTTGAAAGCAATCTACTGATTAACGACACAATGTGGGTCGAACGTCCCACGCGCAACGCTAGAGTCCCAAGCTCGGCGGCGCGTTGTGGTTCTTTATCCACTAGAGAAATTGCCGCTTCGACAATTGCGTCCGCGTTGGCTAAGCGGTCAGCGTCCATGGCCTGCTCAGCATCTTTGGCGAGAACCGCAAGCAATCGCTTGCTTAACTCTTGATCGAGTGGCGCGACGATCTTCAAAAGCACACGTACCATAGTTAATCGCTGCCGTCGTTCTTCGGGGTTCTCCCGGTTAGGAACAGCTTCTACGATCTCGATGGATTTCAGCATCCATGAGCGAGCTTTCTCAGGATCATCCTTCCACCACGCTTGAGCGAGTCTGGTCCACAGATGCGCACGCTCGAAGGGAGTCAGGGTGGTCGCATCCCTTATCACGTCTTCCGTAATCGTCCGCGAACGTACTAACCAGAGATCGTACGAAACAGTTCTTTGTGGAGTCACGCTCGCCTGCTGCGCAAAGCCCGGTACGGGCTGCATTGCAATGATCAAAAAACAAAGACAGATGAAACGCATGCACAATACCTTCCCTGAGGATGAGTAAGCAGCTTCAATGACAGTTGGATTATAAGCTCCCCTTGTTCCTTGACAAGCAGTTCGTGAAGTCAGGAGGACAATGTGATTGCGCTGTGTGTCTATAGGTCGATAGGCAAGCCGATTTTGACATCGCCTTATTTAATGGGAACAACCGGAATGATGCCTGGCATTCCCTTGTGTTGCCAGTCGAGCCGATTAATGATTTTGGTTTTACTCGTGGCAGTTTCAGTGTGATTAGTGAGGTGTAGGTTTATTAGAAAGCAACGAGTTTCAGAGAGGGCGACCTGTTGGCACACACATGTCACACAACATTCCCCTTCTCATATATAGAAGGGACCCGTGTTGGTATATCGGCGGGAGAAATGTCATTGCTTAACATAGAGTTCGAAGCATAGAGTTGTTGTCAGCAGCCTCATAATCCTCTCGGGCTTTACTACTTGGTTGCACGGAGTGACATGGGCTGGGAAAACCGACGGAAAGGCTACTCCTTCAACCCTGTGTATGCAGCGGCACGCCGCTATTTAGGTAGGCATTAATGGAAATCGAAGAGGGGATCGAACCTCGAGATAGATCCTTTATGCAGTAACATACGCTTCTGGTATACTTCGTTCAGACATAGTCCTTTTCCAGATAGTCATTGCCATTTGGGCTCTCATAACCCGATGGTTGCCGGTACTGACAAATAAAGGAATCCCACCATGCTTTTATCGAAACCTCTACCTTTTGCCTCCAAGAAGAATCTAATTCTAGGCGCCTTGCCAGATAAGGAACTTGAGCATCTCTCTTCATACTTGGAACCAATTACCCTTGCAAGAGGCAAAATTTTGTATGCGGCGGGTGACACTGTCCCGTACGGTTATTTTCTTTTGACTGGAATGGTTTCTTTGCTCTCCGTAACTGAAGACGGAAGGGCGACTGAAGTAGGTATGGTTGGCAATGAAGGCATGGCTGGCCTGCCTGTTATTTTGGGATTTAGCACCACGCCCTATGAAGTCGTTGTACAACTCCAGTGTTCGGCCATGAGAATCAAAGCTGAAAAGCTCAAAGCGGAATTTAACCAAGGTGAGCAACTCCATCGACTTCTGCTCCGCTATACCTACACCCTACTCGCACAGATCTCTCAATCGGCTTCCTGCAATATCTTTCACACGGTGAAACAGAGACTCTGTAGGTGGTTATTGATCGGCAGTGACCGGGTACACTCAGACACTCTTTCTCTCACACAGGAATTCCTCTCCCAGATGATCGGCACTCCTCGCACCAGCGTCACGATGATTGCGCGAAGCCTCCAGAAGGAAGGCTTAATCAACTACACTCGAGGTACGATCCAAATCCTCGACCGCACTGGTCTGGAAGCCGCGGCGTGCGAGTGCTACGGTATTGTTAATGAAAGCATAACCCGCTACATCATCGCCGCTTGATCGACCGCAAAAAATTCTTTCTGGCATTGTCGAGTTTTAGACAGACGGATATTTTGCAGCTCGGCTAGAATCATTCCGTTCAATAATAGGTTCGCCTTTAAGTGCTCAGTCTCTCTCGCAAATTGAGCATTTGTCACCAAAACAGTTCGAGCAAAGGATGGTGTAATGCAATTTTCTCGCACGGAGTTTCGTTGTGTGCCGCAAAGCAAGTCTAAGACTCTGTCTATGTGGAACCTGGCAGAATTCGGGCGAGGTTTTCTTGGATTAAATGTTTATTCAGAGCTTCGCTAATAAAAGCTCCAGCGCTACCGGCAAGTAGCGCTGGAGCTTTTTGCAATACAACCCTGTCGCACTTGTGCATTAGAGATGCATTGGCCTAACCAGCACTCATCTTAAAGCACAACCGGCAATGACTCAAGAAGCAGTTCGAAGAGCCATTTCCATTATGCGTCCAGCCTCTGCTTAAACCTAAACATATCGGCAGCAAGCCGATCTAAGGATTACTTCACGATGAACGTGTGGCGGCAGGCTTGTCTGCGGAACCATTGTCGCGTTTGTCTTCCACTTAACCTTCTAACCTTACAAACAGGAGATTTTGAATGAAAAACCATGTTCGTTATCTGACGAGTCTTTTACTCGTTGCGATTATGCTCAGTGCGATTCTTCCGATGGCATCCGTCTCGACGGCTGCCGCCGGCAACGTTGACCCGGTGCAACCTGCAGGCGGGCAGCAAAAAGAGTTAGGTGACCGGCTATTCCCGGGAGCCTACAAGGGCGACGCCGTGAAGCGGCGCATCAATCGGCTTCGAGCCACCAACAAAGCCCTGGATCGGGCAATGAAAGACAAGGAAAAAGCAGGTAAACAGGTCGCCTGGGACTTGAGCGCGGTGCTTGTTTTCTCGGCGCCGAAGCAGACACAGACTGCTCAACGCAGCGTGCCGAAGATGCTGCGCACTTCCTTCGCACCGGAGGATACCCTCAGCGACGGTACCGGAGAAGCGACCTTTATTACCTACGATGGAGCCGAAAACACGTGGGACGGCACCATTTCTGTCACAGATTACTATACCGGGGAAAACCGAGTATACAACGGGGAGATGTGGGACTTCGGAGCGACGAATGATCCTTCCGTGTGGGATGTAACAAATGAAGTCTATTATCCGCCGGACGGCGGTCCACCATCAGAATGTCCTCCAGACGGTGGTCCTTGCCAAGTCATGCTTATGAGTAAAAACCAGGAAGCCGGCCCTTCGACGGGCAGTATGTTTGTGAAGGCTTCCTATGCTTCCGCGACGACGGCGCCGGTGGGGGCTGTGTTCAGATGGTTCTCGAGATTTTGGCGCTGCTTTAGCAGAACTGCTGCATTTGTTGGCCGCCAATGTGTCTCGCCGCAACCAAACATTCGTAACAGCCTGATTTGTGCTTTGGCAGCGGGAGTCTACGCAGCGGGTTGCTGCGCGCGATTCTCTGGCAACAATTCCGGTCAAGGTATTTGCTACCCATAACCTGAATTGTCTTTCAGACTACCGTCGGCGTTTGAAAAACACTTCTTTTCTGATTCTTGCCGGCGGTTGTGACGCTGTAGGCATCCCGGTCTTTGGATGCCTACAGCGTCCTCTTAACTCTGGGTAATGAGAGATTCATCTGTGCCAAGTCAATTATCCCTTACCCGAACCAGAAGTAAACTCGTTCTACTGTGGCTCACCCTCGCGGTGTCGGCCTGCATCTTCAACTCTCAGGCACAAGATCGACCAGCGGATACAGTTCGTATTCGCACCCGTGTTGTTCCGATTGATGTGTTGATAAAAGACAGGCGAACGAATGCTCCGGTCACGGGCCTGAAAATTGACGACTTCAAAATTTTCGATGATGGCCGCCTCCGCCAAATTACCTATTTCAGCTCCAGCGCTGAGCGAACCGATCGACCGTTGGCTCTGCTGCTCTTGCTAGCCCCGATAGATGAGCGCGCCAGAAACTCCTTGCAGCGTCCGGCGATTCTGAAATCGATGACTACGGCGTTGGAAAGTTTGCCGCCGGAGGATGAGGTAGCTGTCATGTTCTCGTGGTGGGGCGGAATTCTGCCACCTCAAACGCTCGTCACTTTCACTCGCGACCGCTCACAAATCGATACGGCTTTAGCCGGGTTACCAAGCTTCAATGCGACGCGAATTACCACCGGCACATCAGGCAGGGCCCATCCAACGCTCGAAGAGGCGCTGCTTACAATTGTTTCCGAAAGACCGAACTCACAAGTAGCAGTTGTCATGGTAACGGATTCTATCTATCAACTTACCAGCCTCGAGCGTGATGAGATGGCGCCAAGGCTTCTACAAAAGAACGTCACTTTCAATACATTAATCACCGGGACAGATAAATACTTCCTCTTGTCCTATCCAATGCTCAAGCCTGCAAGCGATGTATTGAACCTGGGTCTATATGGAGTCCCGCGCTATCTGGTCCAACAAACCGGTGGCGAAGAACTACGCGTGAGTAAGCCGGAGGATTACGGCGCCGCGCTTAAGCAGGTGATGGGCGACTTGTCGTCTCGTTATAGGCTGGGCTTCACGCTTGCTGAAGGAGAGTCGGATGACGACCGGTTGCACCGGTTGAAAGTAAATGTGACGGCACGTGACGCGCGGGGCAAAGAACGTAAACTCAAAGTGGTTGCGCGCCAGGGTTACCGGACACCAAAGACAGCAAACTAATCCGGGGGGCTTTAACTCGATATGAAAAGACCGATCAATCAATTCATGCGGATGGCTGTTTTATGCGCCATTCAACTTCTGTGCATTAGCAATAGTCCGGCACAGGAGCTCGCTGTCAAATTTGACGATTACACAAACAACGAAGTTAAGGAGGGCCGTTTCAGTGGCGCTGTTCTTATCGCTCGAGATGGCAAAGTTCTCCTGAGCAAAGGATATGGGATAGCGAACAGGGAAGACGACATACCTAATACCCCGCGAACAAAGTTCCGTATCGGGTCGCTCACTAAGCAGTTCACGGCGATGGCAATCCTTATATTGCAGGAGCGCAAGGCTCTCAATGTGCAAGATCCAATCTGCAAGTATTTGCCGCGGTGCCCGGTAGCCTGGCAGCCTATTACCATCCATCACCTGTTAACACACACCTCTGGTCTCCCCGACTATACGTACACCGTAAATCTTACGGATGATGAAAGAGCCTATTCCCCGGTGACGCGAGACATCGATCGTCTGCGGAACGGGTCGCTTGGCTTTGCCCCCGGCACAAGATTCGACTATTGCAACTCAGGCTATGTCTTGTTAGGACACATTATTGAAAAGGTCTCAGGCAAGGCTTATGGAGATTTCCTGCAAGAGAATATTTTTGCGCCACTAAAGATGGTGGACACCGGCTACGATTACAACGGACTCATCCTTAAACGTCGCGCCGCAGGTTACACGTTACGTGGAGATACACTGGTCACCGCTCCCTTCGTCGATATGTCGGTAGCGTTCGCGGCTGGGGGGCTGTATTCCACAGTAGAAGATTTGTATTTGTGGGACCAGGCCCTTTATACGGAGAAGCTCGTCTCCAAAAAGTCCCTCACGATGATGTTCACACCTTTCAAAAAGACCTATGGCTATGGTTGGTATATCGATCAGCAGTTTACGCGACTCTGCATTAGTCACGGGGGGCGTATTGAAGGTTATATGAACTCCATCGAGCGCTTCCCCGATGAAAGACTCACCGTCATAGTCATGAGTAATCTTGATACTTCGTCTACTGATCGGATTGCCCAAAACTTAGCGGCACTCTCATTGGGCATGGCTACAAGCCGCTTACCAGAACGCCGAGCAATCAAGCTTGATCCAAAAACCTACGATGCGTATATAGGAGAATACGAGCTTACGCGTAATTTAATCGTCACCGTAAGGAAAGAAGAGACTGGCTTAGTAGCCCAGGCAACCGGATACTCAAAGATTGAGTTGTTTCCCGAATCTGAAAAAGAGTTCTTCACCAAACGGCTGGACGCTCAGATCATGTTTATCGGCGATGGTAGCGGAAAGATAACCCATGCGCTCATCAACTTGAACGGGCACGAAATGCAAGCTCGGAAGATTAAGTGAGTCTCCGTGTATCGCTAGCGCCTTCTCGATCTCAAGGAACTAAGTCTTTGATTAGCAGCTTCTCCTGCGGCAGCATCGCGGGCATGCCCTTGTGTTGCCAGCAACGAACCGGTCCATGGACGCGCCGCGAGCAGGGCGTTCCTTTTTTTGTGCGCGCACCGCAGATGTAGACGTCTGCCTCGATGGTATTCGAGGGCGAAGTTACCGGCGTCCCGGGACTTGAACTGAGTGGATGGCCGGCGGAATTGTTGAGCGGCGAATCGGATCGTCTTTCAATTATTAGTGGTGGCCCCGGCGGCTGGCGCGCGCGTCCCAGCAAATAGCCTGAGGTAAGAAAGACTAACGAGAAAAACAAGAGGGGAAGAAAGCGTTCGCGTTTGAAACGCGCGGAGCAGATGCTACAAAACCGGCGGCTGGTCCAGAAGTGCCGGCGCAAACGAATCAGTTTATTGCCACACTCGCAGCAGAAGTTTGGCTTGTACACGGCGCAGTTCTCCGCGTCGGAGTTTTGAACTGTTGTTAAAGCGGCGGGTGATGAACTGGATTGAGCGCCGCGATTATATGCCCTCTCCCGGCTTCATGCGAATAGCTTTCTGCGTTAAAGGTTCTCGTCAGTGCCGTTGCGGCTTCGCCGCCTGATGTGAGGCGGTGGCTATGCCCCGCCG
>DNND01000074.1:49635-57324 GCA_003488005.1 Blastocatellia bacterium
GCCGCCTGATGTGCGGCGGTGGCTATGCCCCGCCGTAGGGATTGTTTTTGCTTTGGGCTACGCCCCTGCGTGCGGCCTTTGGCCAAAGAAATCCGAAGGGGTTAAGCCCGAAGCAAGGGCATAGCCCGGTAACAATCTGCTGCTTTCGGCGGGGCGTAGCCACCGCCGCACATCCGGCGGCCAAGCCGAACCTCGCGCCGCCATGACATTTGACGCGAACCCAAGCAACGCCGCTTCCGTTTATGGCGTCGGAACAACTCGTTTCCCTTACTTACGTCAGGTCGAATTGCAAAAGCACGAGTTGCACGGGCATACTCTTCGCTCGCCTGCAACTGCAAACTTATGAACACATCGCGATTTTTCAAATCAAAAAAACAAGGCTCTTCCGCAATTCTTTTGGCATTGCTCCTGGTGATGTCTTTCCTCAGCCAAGCCCGCGCCCAGGGTCCTGACGACGTCGTGACCACCGACGTTTCGCTGGTGCAGTTGAACATCGGCGTGGTTGACGCGCGCGGTTACGCAATCACATCACTTTCGCGAAATGACTTCGCGGTTTTTGAAGACGGAGTGAAACAGCCCATTCTTAACTTTGAACCGACCGACACGCCGTTCAGTTTGGTGCTGCTGCTGGACATGTCAGGTTCGACAACAAGTTTTCGCCCGCAATTGAAACAGGCAGCGAGCAGATTTCTTGACGCCTTGGGGCCGCAAGATCGAGTCGCGGTTATTCAATTCAACGCGAAGATAAAAAATCTTTCCGGCTTCACGATGAACCGGGGAAAATCTGCCTACGCGATTCAGCTTGCCGAGGGCGCCGGCGAAACGCACTTGTATGAAGCACTCCTCTATTCGCTGCGCGAGTTGGCAAAGGAAGAAAAGCGGCGCCGGGCAATTGTGGTTTTGACCGATGGTCTGGACACCTCGATGCGCAATGCGGATCGCGCTTCCGCCTCGCGCGCGCAGACAGATGCGGAAGCAGTTGCCGCAATCGATCCGAAAGCGAGTGCGGCGCTGAATTCAGTTTTGAACGCGGCCGATCGCCAGGGTGTCACTGTCTATCCGCTGGCCTTGCCCTCGGGCGATCCCAAACGTTTGCCTTTGCCCGACCCGGTGATTACCGGAATCTATTCAGCCGCCCGCGCGCGTTTGCAGAATTTGGCGGACCGCACCGGCGGCCGGCTCAACGAAATTCAACGGCTGGATCAGATGGCCAGATTGTATGTTGAGGTGGCGGCGAATCTGCGCACGCTCTACACCGTCGGCTATAAGCCTTTGACCGAACGAAGGCGCGACGGCAAGTGGCACGAGATACGTGTTGAAGTAACCCAGCCCGAGCTAACTGCCCGCACCAAGCCCGGATACTTTGCGCGGTAGGACCGCTGTTTGAGCTGCATAATCTTCACAAGCAAAAACGATTGACTTTCTTTTACAAGAGTAATATCGTCGCCGCGTTTTTCATATAACGCTGAATTTCTCACGAGCTTCTGCCTTCTCGCACACTCGCAATAATGCAGCCGCAAATCTCGACTCGCTGGCCCGTCTTTAACTCAAAAAAACCCAAACCATTGTGTAGTTGAAAGGGGCAACCCAGACTGACAGATAAGGGAGCTACCTCATGGCAAACAAGATTGAGCACATCGTAGTCCTCATGATGGAAAACCGTTCGTTCGATCATATGTTGGGCTTTCTAAAACGACCTAACTATCCAATCGACGGCCTTGACGGTAACGAAACTAATCCCGACAGCCAGGCGCAACTGGTGCAAGTGTCGCATGATGCACATTACGCCGGTGACCTCACGCCCGATCCCGGTCACGACTTCATCAGCGTCAACGAACAAATTTTTGGTAACTCGCAGGGCACCGGCAACGGACCTTTTATGAAAGGCTTTGTGAAGGCTTACCAGGGCATAACCAAAAATGTGGACAAGTCGCACAACATCATGCGCTGCTTTAATCCGTCACGCATACCGGCGCTGGCAACGCTGGCGCAGGAGTTTGCCGTATGCGATCGCTGGTTTGCATCGGTACCGGGGCCGACGCTGCCGAACCGCGCTTTTGCTTACGGCGCCACTTCGCTCGGTCGTGTTGACATGACGCCCTTGTACCTTCAGCTAAAAACTATCTTCGAACGGCTGGACGAAAACGGTGTCTCATCAAAGATTTACTCGACTGACTGGAGCCTCGGCATGGGGGTGGGGTTTCTGATTAAGAATGCCAAAAAGTTTTTGTTTTTCTTCGATGACTTTAAGAAAGATTGTAAGAATAACAAGCTGCCTGCTTTTTGTTTCGTTGAACCACGCTTCAACGATCTTTCTACTTCGGGGGAGTTTTTTCCGGCGGCGGACCAGCATCCGGATCACAACGTGTTTCAGGGCGAGAAGGTTATCAAAGCAGTCTACGACGCTATCAGGAACAATCAGAAAACCTGGGAGAGCACGTTGTTGGTAATCACTTATGACGAGCACGGCGGGATTTATGATCACGTAACCCCGCCGGCCACGGTTAATCCCGAACCAAACAGGCCTCCCGGTATTTTTAATTTCGAGCGGCTTGGCGTGCGCGTGCCTGCGGTGCTGGTATCACCCTACATTCCGAAGCGCACGATCATAAACGACCGCGTCTTTGACCACGCGTCAATCATCTCAACGGCCAGAAAGGTTTTCCTTAAGGGTGTTCCAAACTCAGCACTGACTGAACGTGATCGAAATGCAAATACCTTTGAAGACTGTTTGACTCTCGCCAGCCCGCGACAAGACAAGGTGACGATTCCTAACCCGAGTGACGCGCTTCCACCGCTCACTAACGCTTTGCTGCAGGCCGCCGGAATTACTCATGCTCCAGGCAATGCGGGCGTAACCGCAGGCTTTGCACTGCCCAGGAATTTAGATCTGTCTCAAACGTCAAATAATCCGTTGAACGATTTGCAGGCGGCGATGGTCCAACATGCTTTCGCCTTCGAAGCTTTGCGCTCGCCAGCTGACCATACTGACACGCGAGTCAGTGCAGTCACCACCGAACAAGGCGCCGCCGAATACCTTGCCGGCATTCGCCGGACGATAGAGAGAAGCAGGCGACGTCGCCCGTCTAGAGCGCGTAACGTTAAGAGCGGTGCGGCAAAATCCAAAGCTCGCAAGACAAGCAAGAAGAAATGATTATTTTCGCAGCCGAGCCGGCGCCGACAGGCGAAACATCTCAATACGCATGCGGGCTGACCCGCGGAGAGGACACCATGGTTTCAACCTCACAAGCTAATCTGACGTTATCAAGTGAATACTTTGTTTCTCCACGGTTCTGTTCTTTCGCAAGCATAGCGAGGTCAGTCTCAAGCAAGATCGCGTGCCTCGTCATTGCATTTGTTCTCACCTGTGCTGCCGCGCGCGCGCAGGTACCCGCGCCTCTGCCAACACCCACGCCGGTGCCGAATCCGGCAATGGCTCCGCCGAGCCCGTGCGCGAAAAAGAACAAGACGTTAAGTGACAACTTGAAATGCTTAAAGAGCTACTACGACAAGGTCACTTCCAAGCAGGGCTTTCACCTGGTCACCGGTAACGTCGTGCCCGGTAGCGGGCTGACCGGCGGGGTTGGCTACAGCCGCGGTCAAGTCGGTGAGAACTGGTCGTCGCAATTCGATTCGTCTGCGCGCGTTTCAGTAAAAAAATATTGGGAATTGGATTCCAATCTCAGACTAACAAGAGTCTCCACGAACTCCTTCTCAGACGATGAAGGCTTCGGAGCACTAAAAATAAATCTTTATGGTCTGATAAAAGATGCGCCGCGGCTCGACTTTTTCGGCATCGGACCGGAAAGCAGGTTGCAGGATCGCGCCGTGTTCCATTACCGCGAGGCCGTCGGTGGGGTCGACTTCGCCAAACCAATGAGGTCCTGGCTGACGCTTGGCGGCGCTGCGGAATTGATTTCGCCGGACATTATTCGAATAGCCAATCCCACTGTGCGCTCAGTAGAACGAGTTTACACTGAAGCAACTTTGCCCGGGATTACGTCGCAGCCTCTCTTCTTACATTTTGTGGCTTTCGCCGGGATTCATAGCTCAAGTCAAAAAGAAGCGCGGTCGATTGAATACACGTTTTTCTTTCATGGCTATCGGGACTTGCAGCGTCACAGCTACTCATTCCGTCGTTTCGACGCGGATTTGAGACACAAATTTCCGTTCGGCAAAAACCAAATTCGTATGAGGGGACGCGTCTCGTTGAGCGGTACCAGCGGTGGCCAGCGCGTTCCGTTTTACCTGATGGAGACGCTGGGTGGCTCGAACATCCGCAGCGATGAGAGTCTGCGCGGGTTCCGCGACTATCGATTTCGCGATCGCGATTTTCTTTTACTGCAGACTGAATATTTACGGGAAGTGTCTGGTCCGGTCGATTTCATCGCGTTCTATGACACGGGCAAGGTTGCGTCAAGCATCAGCCATTTTGGCGATGGCCGATTGCGTCATACCTTCGGGTTGGGGCTGGTGGTGGTGCCGCGCCGTCTCGACAATGTGCTGTTTCGTTTTTACGTGGCCTTGGGCAGCGGCGAAGGGAGTCATACCTACCTGGGCGGAGGCTTGCCAAGCAGAGCCGACCGTCTAACTCGCTGAGAATGATTTGAGCTGCTAAACCCGAGTTAACTGCCCGCACCAAGCCCAGCTATTTCGCCCGGTGAAAGTTTCGCGTTCCGAGTTTCGAGTTTGGATCGCATTTGAGCTCCGAACTCGAAACTCGGAACTAGAAACTCGAAACTTGGCCCGGTTTACTATTCACCATTTACCATTTACTATTTACCAAAAAGGGCACCCGTAGCTCAGCTGGATAGAGTACCTGACTACGAATCAGGGGGTCGCATGTTCGAATCATGCCGGGTGCACCATTCTTTCCTAAGATAAGGACTTAGCATTTCTCGCAGGTTTACTTGGACTGCTGGAAGACTAATGCTTCCGCCCAACCTTGAGAGGCTGGCTTCCAAAGCTGGCCTCGGTTTTAGAATAAAACTATGACCTTCGACTTCCTCGAATCATACGGCAAGCGGCTTGATAGTTGGGATGGCACACCTATGGGCAATCGCGTGGTGGCATTTTTCATCTACGATAATCAGGGTCAATACCTGGGCATTGGTTTTATTGGCGGTCACTACATCTCACAACCATTCGACCATCTACCCACGCGAGAAGAAGTCGAAAAGCATTTCGAAACTGACGAAAGATTCACAAAGCATTTCAACTAGATACACTCCCACCTTTACTCTCCAATGCGCGAGAGCATTCAAAAATTATTTATCAGTTAGTCTGTTGAGCCGTTACTTCCAAAACGCTCGCGCCTGTTCCTGTGAGGTGGGTGTTCATTCGTTCTCACCCGCTTCCAATTCCGGGATGACCTTTCCGGCGATTTTAAGGTCAAGTTGTTTTATGGAAACAGGGGAGAGAGAACGAAACACAGGAGGCCAGATGCTCTTATTTATCGACGAGAGAACCTGAATACGTCGTGTAACTGAATTTTAACTAAACACGCTGGCGCTGAATCTTTTCAGAGTCTGCATCTTTAGTTAACTCTCGAATGAATTGGTCTAGGTGTTCAGACATTAGGTTAGCCGCGCTCTAGGCGCGGGCTTTCTTGCTTCGGAGCCAGGGCCAATAAGCTAAGGCATTGGCATGAGTTACTAGTGTCGGGTAATTACTCCCGTCTTTTTAACCATCTGTCCCGGCTGTAAACAAAAAACACAATCCGCTGTATCTGGGTCTGCGGCGAATCTAACCACAGACACAACGAACTGTGTTCTTTCGCCGCAGTTACCTATTTGATTGGGAATGAAGTCCCCGGATGAGGCTTATCTGAATAATAGCAAGTCCACGGATTTGCGCAAGCCTACCCTGTGGATAAAGTCGATCTGTCTCTGACCAAGTGTGATTATGCCGGCGTTATTACGGCATTACGGGGCATTTTGACGGCTTTTTCTGGCGTTTCAGTCGCATTTCACGTCGGTCTAGCTAATTGGTAGCTGTAAGCTCTAGCTAACATTTTGTTCGTTGCAGCGAACACCCGAATAGGTTTGTATACAAACACCGGAAACTATTGGACTTATTTAAAATCATCGGTTAAAATTCTTGTGGTCGATAAATCCGGTAGCTATAAGCCGGCTTATTGAAGCGCTAAAAGTCCATTGTAGTTGACAAGACAGCAAAAATGTGCTATTTTACAATTGGCGATACTTAAAATGAACCAGAAAGACTACGAGAGAGTAAAGCGCCAGATTGAAGACAGATACAGGGCTGACTTAGACGCCCTGGAGCGGATTCGTGAACTGACTAATGGGTCATTTTCCCAAGCAGAAAGTTCAGCGAATCCCGAGGGTTTACCGGACAAGGTCAAACAAGCGGTCTCTGACGTAGACGAAGCTGTTTTTACAAAGCGCACTCTAACCAATCACCTCCGCAAGTCAGACCCCACCATTCCACAGTCCATTCAGAACGCCGTCGGCGGTATCTTGAAACGGATGAAGGATGCCGGCGAAATCAGAGAAGTTCGGGTTGGCAAAGGCAAGCGAGCGACGGAATATGGCAAGCTCAACGGTCATCAGCCCGCTGCTGCGCCAAGACCACTCTCTTTGGACGAATAGTGCCAAAAGCCCAATAAAATGGGCATGATATAATATTTACTTGGTTTTTGAATTTCTTCGGGGTCAGGTGCGCCAAATGGGGTTGCCGCCTGATTTTTCTTGGGCGGGGAGGGTGTCTCCCCAAACAAGAAAACCGACCAGTTTGCACCTGGCCGGCTTCCTTCCAAAACCCCAATTGAAGCCCTTTTACGGGCGAACTCGGTTACGGAACAATTAGGGTTTCCTTATGCCTTCGGCATGAGGACTTTTTTTGAAAAAGAGCGGATTGCAAGTTCGGTCTACCGTGACCGTCTTCCCCGTAGTTTGGGAAGAGGTCCGACAAATGGCAAATAAATTGCCTCCAGCACCTCCGGGAAAGAAATACATTTTCCGGAAGCGGATTAGGACCAGAACAGGAAAAATCCTTTATCCTTGGATGTACGGGAAAAAGGTTTTCATCCTACTGGTTGATGACAAATAACTTGGAATTAAAGTGTTCGCTCACTTTATTCCTTAACCAATAAACCGACAAGTTTTCCCAGCCTCATTAATTTGGGGCTGGGTTTTTTCTTACCTGGTGAAAGATATATTTTATCCGTCAAGAGCTTTTTGGTCAAGTTAAGAACAGTGATGCAGCGCAATTAATCCAGTGAGGTTAGATGCGATAATACGCCTATTTATTGATTATTTCAATGAAAATCTCTTGAATTTCTTGACTGGTTTTGGGGATAACTTACCATGATATCGCTTAAATAAGCCCAATTAATTAAATTGACGAATTTCGTCACTCTGCTAGGCTTTAATTAATAGCCAAAATTAATAGCCAAGGGTCGCTAATTCTAGCTAATCAGCTAGATTAATTAATTCCTCACAAAATGAACCAGACAATTAATGAGAGGTTTATTCAATTCGCCGGCTCCCAGTTTCAAGTTCCAAGTTCCACGATAATTAAATTTAACTCGGCTGGCTCAGAGCGAAACGGATTCACGCGATGCGTTAAGCTTCGGGGCGCTGGCGCGTGAGCGAAAAGATTCCTGAATCTGAAGCACGATGTCGGCTAAGGGGATAGTCCTCCAAAGTTTCAAGTTTCAAGTTTCAA
>DNND01000074.1:57638-69401 GCA_003488005.1 Blastocatellia bacterium
TTTCAAGTTTCGAGTTTCAAGTTCACAGCGCTACTTAAAATGGTGCTGAAGCGAACGTGGCACAGACTTTAGTCTGTGGTTGTGGAGCAGGCACAGACTGAAGTCTATGCCACTCACCACCTGTAACTTAAAACTATTTTACTGTGGCGGATCGAGGCGCTTGCCGGGGTTCAGGAATTGCAGGCCGCCTTCGCGCAGTTGCTTATTCAAATTCGCCACGTCGGTCTCCACGAATTTATTCAGTTCCGTAATCAGATCGTTTAGTTGCTAGGCTAGATCGTCGATGCGCACCATCTCATCCGCAGTCGGCCTGTCGTCATAACCTCGCCGGTGCTCGAGGCAGTTGGCGTCACTTCTGTTTGTGCCGTTGAGTCAAAAGCTGCTTCAGCTCGGCAAAACTTGATCTTTCTTCGCGCCACGCATAGTCACGCAGGCCGTCTATCGCGGTCCAGGTTGGGTGATACCGCAAATATGGGTCGTTGGTATCACGCTCGCCCCAACTGCCGTCAGAATTCTGCTGCGACAGCAAGTAGTCCATGCCGCCCGCGATAAGCGGATGAGTGTTTCCTAAACCGAAAGCTTTCAGACTATCGAGAAACTCACCCACCATCTCCGGATCGTTCATGGCAATGGCTTCCTTCAGATTCTCTTTTAAGAACTGGAACTCCGCGGGCAGCAAACGACTTGGTAGCCGGTACGTGTTGTACTCGTTTAGCGTGTATACGACGTGAGTTACGAAATAAACTGTGTCATAAAATTCAGGATTCTCACCATTTTCATTGCCGCGATAAGGACGCATGAACGGTAGCCACTTGATAACGTCGGCTAAACGAGCGCCCACTTGAGCCTCAAAACCATCGCAACTGTAAGTTCTGGTCAAGGCATAAAAGCCAACCTCGTAACGGCCCATCCGGACCAACTGCTTTCGGCACTTCCGGCATCTGGTGCGGCCACGTTCGTTCTGTAATCCGCAACTGCATTGCTCAGTAGCGTCGGTCGGAGGAGGCTCGGTTTTCGGATCGAAATAAAGGATATTGACTAGAGGTAGTTTTGCCAAAGCTTTTCTAATTTGCTGATTGAGGGCCGGATCCGCGATGCCAAATTTGTCTGCAGCCGCGCTGCCGTGAAGGTAATCGATTATCGTGTCGGCATCAGCAGCGGACGGCAGTGATCGATAATCCAGTCGCCAGCGCCGAGCGCGTTCTTTGCCCATTCGCCGCGACAGACGCCGCAGACCGGAATCAAGCGAGGTGGACGAGATGAAATAGAAGCACCACAACAAATCGCTTCCATATTCAGCAAAAATCTCCGGCTCGCAGGCGGCGCGATAGATGGACCGCAAACCCCGGCGGATTGCCAGCCGGCGTCGGTCAACTTCGTCGTCCATTTTTAGGCGTCGGTTCCGGAGTGGGAGCAGGTTTCTCTCTTAATATTTGATCGACGTGATTGCGGAATTGTTTATGATATGAATCTCTCACTCTGGTCCAATAGTCTTCCACCAGATAATCTTCTACAAAATCCTTAAGATCTTTGTCCCAGGGACCATACACCTCATCAGCAAGCAATCGATGGCTATGTTGGTAAAACATGTTCTCGTAGAAAATCATCCACGTCGATAGCAAGGCCCGGTACTGCTCTTTCTTGACCTGCTCGTCTGTTATCTTCACGTCCTTTTTGAAGCCAGCCGAACCTGCCAGCCACAGTCTTTCGATTTCCGAATTTTTTGCCTCTTCCAGATTGAGCGGAATCGCAAGCGCAGCAAGCGCTTGAAAATTTGCCGCGGAGGCCAATCGGGTTTGACGTCTCGCTTCATTTGTTTGCAGCTTAAGCTGATCCGTTTGCAGGCTCAGTTGTCGTTGTATGAGTGTTAGCGAGAAAAGGACGACGACTGCCTGCGCTAGTGTTGCGATGGCTATCAGCTTTTCCCACTTTGTAACATTGTTATCGCTCATGAGGTGTTCCTTTCCGGAGTTGCCTGGCGCTTTCCCGTTGCAATCAGCGTCCACCCGGACCTGGACTGAGAACTGGCAGGGAACTACCAAATCCGATATCTCCCTTCGGTCCAGAGGAGACTGGTTCTTTCGTTTCTTGGGGCTGTAGTTTTCCTATTTCCGCTTCGAATCCCGGGAGCTTCAACTTGTTCAGGTTCGGTAGCAACAAACCCACCACCACCAACCCGAGCAGAAGAGGTGTCATGACCGTTAACATTGACTCATCAACCAGGAGTTTCCGCGTGGTTTTGGTGTTACTTTTAGTATTTTCATCAGGCTCAGTAGAATCTTCCGTTTCAGCAGTATCCGCCGTTACTGAATCATTTACTGTTTCAGGGTTGTCCTCTGTTTCCGACGGACTCGCTGCCGGTACTGCTAATACCTCGTTCGGGCTGTCAGAGGATTTTGGATTGTTGCCGGCATCGGACGGGGACGTTGATGCAGCGCGTTCTTCCGCTGAAGTGTCCGGAGTTTGGTCCTCGTCAGTTTGAACTTGATTGGTATTAGACCTAGCCTGCGCTGCGGGAATGGTTCTGGTCCAGCCGAAAAAATAGCAAGTCCAAAGAATCAAGAGTAATAGGCCACAAAAGCCGGCTATGCCGACGCCGCCCCAGACGTTGATTCTTGAGATCCGTCTTTCCTGACGAATCAAAGCCTTAACAATCTGGCTGTAGCGTCGCGCATCGAACCGATCACGATCCAGCCTCAAGCACTCTTGAAAGTCTTTGGAAGCGGTCTTGTAGTCTTCAAGCCTGTGGTGAACGATGCCGAAGTGGAAAGAGATATCGGCATTGGGCGAGGGATGGGTAAGTCGTGCAAAGTTAACGTTCGTTAACGCCTCTGCATAAAGATTGCCGTCTTTATTGTTAGCGTCCGCGAGCTGAACGGCTATTTCGGCCAGTTGCAAGTAAAGCTGCCATTGTTTGGATGGCGGCAAGCGCTTGATGGCGCTGCGCAAAGCTTTTTCGGCTTCGTCGGATCGTCCAGCGCGCTTCAGAGCAATCGCCAGGGCGAGTTGGGCTTCCTCGTTTTTTGGGTCAAGCAGGATCGCCTGGTAACACTCGCGGGCCGCGCCCTTGTTGTCATCTTCAAGCAGCAGCAGATTCGCCATTTCGAAGTGCGCGCGTGCATCGTTCGTATTGCGGTTAATCGCTTCCGATAGTTCTTTCTTTGCTTCATCAAGGCGCGCCGTCTGCACATAAAGCGCGCCCAGTTCAACGCGGCCGCCATCGATCTGGTCCAGCTCGAGCGATCTACGAAAGTAACCTTCGGCATCTGGGAAATCATTTCGCTTAAAAGCAATCACGCCGAGGCAGATGTAAGCCTTGGCATTAAACGGATCTTTCTCAAGAGCAATTCGACACTTGGCTTCGGCTTCGCGCAACAAGTTTTTAGTTTTTGCGGACTCAATGCTCTCGTTGGCTTGCCGAATCAAAGACCAAGCCAAATTGATGTAATACTGAGGCTCGTAATCGACTTGCTCCAGCGCCTTTCTAAACTGGGCTGCTGCCGCCGGGAAATCACGTTGCTCCAGGTAGTAGCCACCCAAACCATTTATCCCCAGAACATTGGTTCGATCCGTACGCTCGATGAGGTCAAACTGCTCTTTAGCAAGTGCGAATTCGCCGCGGCGCAGATAGAACCAGCCAAGTTGTTCTGTGACCTCAAGGTCCTTAGGGAATTGCTTTTTAAGGTCCCCAAACATCGCCAGGGCCTCGTCGCTGCGATTGAGGCGCGTGGCAACTTCAATCCGGCTGAACTGTGTGCGAATTAGGTAGGGATCCAGCTTAATCGCCTTCAAGAAATAACTATCGGCTTCGCCCAGTTGGTTTTGATCGAAAGCAAGCCACGCGCGCTCTTCCCATAAGCCGGAAACCCAAGGCAGCTTTCGCAACGACTCATCGAGTTCCTGTTTGGCTTTAGCAAAATCGCGCTGCTTACGTAGCGAGGCAGCCCGCCATTGATGCGCGAACTCGTTGTACTCATCGATTTCAAGTGCCCGCTCAAAAAGGGCAACAGCCGTTTCGTAATCCCGGCGCAGAAAATAAATGACGGCTTGCTCGCTGAGAAAATTAACTTTGTCCGCGGACGTTGACAATGCTTCGTCAACCTTATTCTTCGCTTCATCAAGCTTATTCATGTTGCGGAGCAAAACGATGCACCACTCGATCGCGTCGTCATTTTTGCGAACGCTTTGAAGAAACGCTTCTCGTTTATCGGGAGTGATTTGCTCGGCAACGGCCTTGCCGCTGAAATAATCGTAAGCCTTTTTGTAACGCTTTTCCTGGAAGTATGTGTTTGCGATTTCATTCCACAATCCGACATTGTCTGGAAATTTTGCCTGCGCGATTTTGTAAAAATCCTCAGCCTGCTTAAAACGACGCAGCCACTTGAGCGCATAAATCTTCATCTCATGAGCGCTCTGATTGTTTGGAGCGTACTTAATCACCAGCTCGTAGAGGCGAAGAGCCGCAGCGTAGTTATTCAAATAAGAAAGGACGTCGGCAGCCTCTGTAAGAAGTTCGACAACCTTCGCCTCCGGGTGTCCCGACGCAAGCCAGTTCTTTGCCAACTCCTCAGTTTGGGAAGGACGGCCACTGCGATCGCGACTGTCCAGGACTTGCAGAGAAGCCAGTTGACCTTTCATTGCCCTGTGTTTGTCTTTCTCTTGTGCCGTCCCATCCCGCAGTGCGCTTTGAAAGTCCGCAAGTGCCAAGTCATAACTTTCCTGGTAAAAGCGCAGCCAGCCACGCTCGACGAGTATTCCCGCAGTCGCCTGTCCCATCAGCGAGATCGCCTCACTGAACATGTATTCCGCGGCGACGAACTGTCGCAGCCTACTCAAGGACGCACCAGCTCCCCGCATTGCTGACGCTTTTTGGTCTTTGTCAGGCGCCGGATTTATTTGGTCTATTACTTGACGGAAAGCAACGACGGCCTTGTCGAAGTAATCTCGATCGTAGTGCAACCATCCCTGCTCATTGAGTAGGGCCACATCTTTTGGATACCACCCTAGTGCCTTGCCGAGAATTGCCTGAGCTTCACCGTGGCTGTCCTCTTCGTAGTAGTTGTTGCCCAGGTCCCGAAGGGTTTTCGCCAGACGTAACAGAATAGCCGCTGAATAGTTTGCCGAGACGGAAGCGAGATTCTTGACCTCATTCAAGATCGGCTGCAGCGCCTCCCACGCGTCCTTTAAACGCTGTTCTGGGATAGCCTGTTCCCCTAGGGCCTGTTCGGCGATTGTTAGAGCGTTCGATATTTCAGCTTCAGTTGGCATGCTTAAGAGTCCAAAATTTGTCGAGAGCAGGTGTGAGTCCCACGAGGACGTACGATCCGCTCTCAATGAGTTTCTGTTTTTGGATTGCGCAGCATCGCTACCGCGTTAAAAGATATTGAGGAAAACACGTCTTACCGTACGCGAGGTCGGGTGAACTTCAAGACGATGAAAATACCAGGAGTGCCTGCTAAATGATGCTAGGCTTCTTTGACGAGCGTTGTTTCAGTCGCAGGCTGAGGAAAACAGTTCTGAGTTCGAGCGTAATATAGCACAACGTGGCCGCGATTCAACGCTTTCACTGGAAGATTGATAAGGCTGTAAAAAAACCTGAAACTTGAAACTGTTCTTACTGCGGCGGCTCGAGGCGCTTGCCGGGATTCAGGAATTGCAAGCCGCCTTCGCGCAGTTGTTTGTTCAAATTCGCCACGTCGGTCTCCACGAATTTATTCAGTTCCGCAATCAGATCGTTTAGCTGCTTGGCAAGATCGTCGATGCGCACCTGCTCATCAGCGGTTGGGGCGCCGGTGTAACTTTCGAGGCCGCCGGCTACACCATTGATCTGACTCAGCAGCGGGCGCGGCTCGTCGGGAAGCGCCGGACCAGCACCGCCTGTATCTGGCGCGGCGATCAGTTTCTTCTGAATCTGACTCAACTGGTCCGCCAACTTCTGTATCGAGTCGTTGGTTTGTTTCGAGACTTCCGGATTGTCTTTCAAAGAAGTTTGCAGCGCTGTGATTTGCGTGCTCAGGCTGCGCATAGTTTTGCGCGCGGCGTCCGCCGATTTTTGCAGTTCGTAAACGCGCGTAATCGCGTCAGCCAGCTTGCCGCGATCGGCCTCGACAATTTGTATGCGCGGGTCTTCCTGAACCGTCACATTTCCGCTCGCCGTTTTGTCGCCCGCAACAATCTTGATGGTGTAGCTGCCGGGTTGCACGCGTGGCCCACGCGACTGGCCAAAAAATCCACCACCACCGCCACCGCCTTCGGCCGCGCCCTCGGGCGGCGGCGCCGGCGAATTCAATCGCAGATCCCAAACGACGCGGCTTAGGCCGGCTTCCTTTGGTCCTTTCAAATCGCGCACGACTGTACCGGCGCTGTTCGTGATCGTAATCTTCACGTCGTCTTTCGGTTTGTCTTTCAGGTAGTAATTAATGACCGCGCCGTAAGGCGGATTGGGCGCCGTAAACCATTTGTGCCCGATGTTCCCCTTGCGGTTGTAAAGACGGAAGTGAGTGGCCGGCGCCACGTCGAACAGATGAATCTCGGAAGCGAGAATGCTGTCGGCGGCGCGCTCGAGTGGGCTGAGATCGTCGAGCACCCAAATCGATCGCCCGTGCGTGGCCAGCACCATTGCGTTATCGCGCGGATGAATTTGAATGTCGTCGACGCGCACCATCGGGAAGTTTCCCTGCAAACGAGTCCAACGCGCGCCGCGATCAAACGAAACGTAAGCGCCAAACTCAGTTCCCAAAAATAAAAGGCTCTGGTTGCGTGGATGCTCGCGAATCACGCGCGCGGTAACGCCGGCAGGCAAGTTCGACTTAATTGGTTTCCAGGACTCGCCAAAGTCGTTCGTGACAAAAACGTAGGTGCTGTAATCGTCGGCGCGATGGCCATCCAGCGTCAGATAGGCCGTGCCTTCGGCGTAACGCGAAGGAACGATGCGGCTGATGTAGGTATTTTTGGGAACGCCGGGAATGTTCGCGGTGATGTTTTTCCAGGTACGGTTACCGTCGCGCGAGATTTGCAGATTGCCGTCGTCGGTGCCGGCGTAAAGCAAACCTTCCTTGATCGGCGATTCCGCAAAAGTCACAATCTGTCCAAAGGTTTCAACACCATCGTGGCGTGACAGCATATTTTTATCAGGCAGTGCGCCCATGATCGGCAGCTTCTCACGGTCCTGGTCCTTCGTCAGATCGTCACTCCAGGTCCAGGTGTTGCCGCGATCCGGGGATTTGAAAACGCGGTTGCCGGCGAAATAAATCGTGCGATTGTTATAAGGCGAGATAACGATGGGCGAATTCCAATCGAAGCGATAACGCTTTTCGCCGGGCCGCGATTCGGGCTTGATTGATTTGCGCTCGCCGGTTTTCATTTCCAGGCGTGACATCGATCCGTTTTGTGATTCGACATAGACGATACTGGGATCGGTCGGGTCGACGACTGAATAAAAACCGTCGCCGCCGCCGGTGCGATACCAATCGTCGTTGGTGATGCCTTCCTGATTCAACGTGCCGCTTGGTCCCGACCAACTACCGTTGTCCTGCAACCCGCCGTAAACCCAAAACGGTTTTTGGTTATCCATCGAGACTTCGTAAAATTGGCCGAGTGGAATCGTGTTGATAAAGTCCCACGTCCGGCCGCGATCATAAGAAGCATGCAAGCCGCCATCCGATCCGGCCAGCACGTGATTCGAATTCGCAGGATCGATCCACAGCGCGTGAAAGTCACCATGAATGCGCTGCACAATGTTTGAAACCCAAGTTTTGCCGCCATCATCCGAGTTGTACATATTTGCAGCCAGTTGCCAGACGCGCTGCTCGTTGTTGGGATCGATGCGAATCTGGCTGTAGTACATTGGCCGTGAATCGACATCGCTCAATTTGCGCCAGTTGTCGCCGCGATCGTCTGACCGAAAGACGCCGCCCTTCGCATTCTCGACAAGTGCATAAACCGTGTTTGGATTACCGCGATAAATATCGAGCCCGATGCGTCCGGTAGTTCCTTCAGGTAGACCCTTGGTCAGTTTGGTCCAGTTCGCGCCGCCGTCAACAGTTCGATAAACGGCACTGCCAGGCCCGCCACCATTAAAGCCCCAGGGTGTGCGCCGGCGTTGATAGGCGGCGGCGTAAAGCGTCATCGGGCTCTGCGGATCGATTACCAAATCGATGATGCCCGTGTCTTCGTTGACGAATAAAACATTCGACCAGGTCTTGCCGCCGTCGTAAGTTTTGAAAACGCCGCGCTCTTTGTTTGGTCCCCACAAATGGCCCAGCGCGGCCACATACACAATGTTCGGATCGCGTGAATCGATTACGACGCGGCCAATGTGTTTCGTGTCGCGCAGGCCCATGTTCGTCCAGGTCTTGCCACCGTCCAACGATCGATAGACGCCATCGCCCCAGGATGAGCTTTGGCGGTTGTTTGGCTCGCCCGTGCCAACCCAAATGATGTTCGGATCAGACGGCGCAATCGCGATGTCGCCAATCGAGGTGTTTGGTTGCGTGTCGAAAATTGGTTCGAAGGTCGTGCCGTTGTTAACTGTCTTCCAAACGCCGCCGGTTGCGGCGCCAACGTAATAGACACTCGGATTACTTTCAACGACAGCAATGTCGTCGATGCGGCCGCCCATGATCGCCGGGCCAATCGCACGAAACTGCAGGTTCTTAAGAAACGTCTCGTCTAGCTTGTTGCTTTTTTCCTGGGCCGTGGCGAATGAAGTGCAAAAAATGATGAATAACGCGAGCGCGATTAGCCGAGTTGTCGTATTGGCAATTCGAGTGTTGGTCATTTGGATTCCTTTGACAGCGTGTCACCAGACACGTTACTGGTTTAAGATTGAGACAGCGTTAGAGAACTGCAACGATTTCTGAAGTGCTTTGGTTTATTTCTGCCAGGCTGGGAAGCGACAAAATAGCACAAGAAGACCCAGCGGCTAAATAGTTTCTCTAGAAATCGTGTCCTGGCCTGAATTAATCTCTGTGCGTCCTCCGTGTTCTCTGTGTCTCTGTGGTGGGCTGCGGTTCCGCATTCAGCACCATCCACCACGGAGACACAGAGAACACAAAGGACGCACCGAGAAGACTGAAACATTACCTCTTGTTGACCATGGATGGTGAACTCGATGAGTAAACCACGCGTCTTAATTGTTTGCACTGGGAACGCCGCACGCAGCCAGATGGCGGAAGGATTGCTCCGTCACGATACCGGCGATCGGTTCGAGGTTTTGAGCGCCGGTATTTATCCCAGTTACGTGCGCCCGCTGGCGATTGAAGCAATGCGCGAAGTGGGCATCGACATTTCGAAACAACACTCAAAGTCGGTTGAGGAATTTGCGGATCAGGATATTGATTACGTCATCACGGTTTGCGATCACGCGAACGAAGTTTGCCCGGTCTTCCCGGCAAAAACAAAACGCATTCACTGGAGCATTCCCGATCCGGTAGCGGCCTGGGGAGATGACGAAGCGCAACTTCAGGCCTTTCGCGTTGCCCGCGATGATATTCGCGCTCGCCTGCGCGCCTGGGTCGACGAAATCTAAACGCCGAGTCGTTCGTTCCTTCCTATGTCAGCTAACAAACAGTCGTTGGATCTTTTGCGGCGCGCAGTCGCCGAAGCGGTAGGCACCGCATTTCTGCTCGCTGCAGTGGTGGGCTCGGGCATCATGGCTGAACGACTGGCAGGCGGGAGCCAGGGTCTGGCTTTACTTGCTAATACGGTTGCGACCGGCGCCGCACTCCTCGCGCTTATCTTAACTTTCGGACAAATCTCCGGAGCGCATTTCAATCCCGCGGTAACGCTCGCCGATGCGTCGCAGGGCGGTATCAGTTGGCGTGATGTTCCAGCTTATGTCGGCGCGCAGATCACTGGCGCGTTCGCCGGCGTAGCCGCTGCCAACGTCATGTTTGGCCTGCCTGTTTATTTTGCTTCACGGCATGCGCGCGCAGGTTGGCGGCAAATGTTCAGCGAGTTTGTGGCGACGTTTGGTTTGCTGGCGGTGATTTGGGGTTGTTCGCGGCTGCGCTCAAACGCTACTGCATTTGCGGTGGCCGCCTACATCATGGCGGCGTATTGGTTCACCGCCTCGACGTCCTTCGCCAATCCGGCCGTAACGCTGGCGCGCTCTGCCAGCGACACGTTCGCCGGTGTCCGGCCTGTGGACACACCCGGCTTCATTGTTGCTGAACTGCTTGGCGCCGCCGCAGCCACAGTGCTTTTCCGTTGGCTTATTCCAAAGCTGCCTGACCGCGCGGAATCGGTGGTCCTTCCTCACGACGAAAACAACTATTAGGAGAAGTACGAGGTCAACAGGTGTGATTGTAAGCCCTCTTGCATGAGGTTGAATGCTGCCTTAGCCAAAGTTGGCTTAGAATTTGGGATGGACATGGTAGTGAATTGCGCGGAGATCTCCGGGGAACTGTTTACAAGATCGAGCGCTTAAATGAAACTCCCAAATGCCGCCTTGGCTAAAGTCGAGCGGAAAAAGATTACCGAATATTTGCTCAATGCCGAACATCGCTATGGGGCGAGCAAAGCCAGGTTTTTTGCCAGCTTTGGATTTAGCTTGGCTGACTGGGAGGCGCTAGCCGGGGCGCTGCTGGATCATGGGCGCCAATTCGAGGTGAGTGAAGTTACTGAAACGATCTTTGGTGCGTACTACGAAGTTGAGGGCGAGTTGCATACACCGGATGGCCGCACGCCAAAGATCCGCAGTGTTTGGGAAGTAGATCACGGAATGGTTGCGCCTCGTCTTATCACGGCATATCCTTGCGGAAAGAATTATGATTAAAGAACATGAATGCGTGGTGTTGACTGAAGACTTGCCCGGCGAGGGTCTGAAGGCAGGTGACATCGGGACAATTGTGCACATCCATCAGGAAGGCACGGGCTACGAAGTCGAATTCATGACCCTCGCGGGTGAAACGATTGCCGTAACTACTCTCAGGGCAGCTCAAGTGCGTCCCTTGGCCCGACGAGACATGGCACATGCACGAGAGCTTTCAATCGCTTGAAACGGCGGACTGGATTTACGACTTCTTCAGCTCTGCCAACGCCGCCAACACCTCATCGCTGTGGCCGGCTGGGCTTACCTTAACGAATACTTTGGCGATCTTTCCGTGCGGGTCGATGATGAAGGTGTTGCGCGCCGAAAGCTTCATGCCGTTGTATTCCATTACTGATCCGTACTTCTCGGAAACGCTCGCGTCCGTGTCCGCAAGCAGTTTGAAGTTCAAGCCTTCCTTGGCGCAGAAACTCTTGTGCGATTCAGCAGTGTCCACACTCACGCCGAGAATCACCGCATGCATCGCCTTATATTTCGCTAAGTCGCGTTGGAAGTTGTGCGCCTCGAGCGTGCAGCCGCTGGTGAAGTCTTTCGGGTAGAAATAGAGCACCACCCACTTGCCGCGAAACTTTGCCAGATCCGCCGTTTTGCCTTCGTTGGTTGTGAGTTTGAAAGCCGGTGCGGCTGTGCCGGCGGCCGGTACGTCAGCCGGCAAATTGATTGGCTTAACCGCGATCGCCGTGACCAGTAACAGTGCAAAAAGAAAAATATACTTTCTCATGATGACTCCTTCTTTGGTGAAACATTTGTTTTCTTGCTTCGCCCCAGGGGGCGAGATGTTTATAGACCAGCAGTCTCTCCCATTATTCAGCAGCTCCGTAGGAGCGCAACCGTTTTGCCGCCACTGTAAGGTCGCTGCCGGGTTTCGCTCCTAGCGGAGCGAAGATTCTGGGGGTGGGTGTGTGCTTTGCTATAAACATCTCGCTCCTCTG
>DNND01000074.1:69712-70594 GCA_003488005.1 Blastocatellia bacterium
ACATCTCGCTCCTCTGGAGCGAATGCGAACTAACAGTTTGCTTTACTTTGTCGCTTCTTTCGTCTTTGCGGCCAGCGACGCCTGGGCTGCGGCCAGCCGCGCAACGGGAACTCGGAACGGCGAGCAGCTTACATAGTCGAGACCAATCTCATTACAAAATGCGATTGAACTCGGATCGCCGCCATGCTCGCCGCAAATTCCAACCTTGAGATCGGGCTTGACACTGCGCCCGCGCTCGGTCCCCAAACGGACCAGTTGGCCCACGCCGTCGCGATCCAACACTTGGAAAGGATCCTCGGGCAGAATCTTGCGCTCGACATAGTTCGGCAGGAACCGTGCCGAGTCGTCGCGGCTCAAACCAAAAGTTGTCTGCGTCAGATCGTTTGTGCCAAACGAAAAGAAGTCTGCGTGCGCCGCGATGTCATGGGCCATTAACGCGGCGCGCGGCAGTTCAATCATCGTGCCGACGCGATATTCAATCGTCATTCCATATTCGCCCATCACCTGGCGCGCCACTTCGTCGATCACTTCGCGTTGCTGGTGCAGCTCTTCGCTAAGCGAAACCAGGGGCACCATGATTTCCAACTCAGTCTTCTTCTTTTCGCCTTGAGCCAAACAGGCTGCCTCGAAAATCGCGCGACACTGCATGCGAGTCACTTCCGGAAAAACCAGGCCGAGGCGGCAGCCGCGAAATCCCAGCATCGGGTTAGCCTCGCGAATGCGATTTACTTGCTTCAGCAGCCGGCGCTTCTCGTCAATCTCATCAAGCAAGTTATCCATGTCGCCGAGCGTGGTGGCCAAACGCACGGCCATCTTTAATTCGCTGAGCTCGCTAAGCAGTTCCTCGGCGTTGGGAAGAAACTCATGCAGCGGCGGATCGAG
>DNND01000074.1:70888-132709 GCA_003488005.1 Blastocatellia bacterium
TGCAGCGGCGGATCGAGCAGCCGAATGGTTACCGGGAGTCCCACCATCTCGCGAAAGATGCCGACAAAGTCGCCACGCTGCAGCGGCAATAATTTTTCCAGCGCCTTCTCACGCGCGCCGACGCCTTCGGCCAAAATCATTTCGCGCATGGCTGCGAGTCGCTGGTCGCCAAAGAACATGTGTTCGGTGCGACAGAGCCCAATGCCTTCGGCGCCAAACTGTCGGGCCACTTTTGCATCGCGCGGCGTGTCGGCGTTCGCGCGCACACGCAAGCGGCGAAACTTGTCGGCCCAGCTCATCAGCTCATGAAACTCCGGACCAAGCGTGGGCTGCATAGTCGGCACCTGGCCCAAAAACACGCGGCCCGTCGAGCCATCGACAGTAATCCATTCACCCTTGGTAACCACCGTTCCATTAACGGAAAACTGTTGTTGGCTGTAATCAATGTCGAGTGAATTCGCGCCGCTAACGCACGGCTTGCCCATGCCGCGCGCAACCACCGCCGCGTGACTGGTCATGCCGCCGCGCGCGGTGACGATCGCCTGCGCCGCAACCATACCGTGAAAATCGTCGGGGCTGGTTTCCTGACGCACCAGAATTACTTTCGCGTTCTCGCGCGCCAACTCTTCGGCTTCGTCAGGACTGAAAACAACCTGGCCCTGGGCCGCGCCCGGACTCGCCGGCAAGCCCGTAGCCAACACCGTCGCCTTGGTCTTTGGATCAACCGTGGGATGCAGTAACTGATCGAGCTGCTCCGGCGAAACACGTTGGACTGCCGTCGCCCGATCGATCAATTTTTCGCCGACCATTTCGACTGCGATGCGCACCGAGGCGGCGCCACTGCGTTTGCCGGTGCGCGTTTGCAGCATCCAAAGCTTGCCGCGCTCAATCGTGAATTCGCAATCCTGCATGTCGTGATAATGCTTTTCCAGCAGACCGGTGATGGCGGCAAACTCTTCGTAAACTTTCGGCAGCTCTTTTTTCAGTTGGCTGATTGGGTTAGGTGTGCGGATGCCGGCGACCACGTCTTCGCCCTGCGCATTCAACAAATACTCGCCGTAGAGTTCCTTCTTGCCGGTTGAGGGATTGCGGGTGAAGGCGACGCCGGTGCCGCTGTCCTGGCCCATGTTTCCAAAAACCATCGCCTGCACGTTTACCGCGGTGCCAAGTGAATCAGGAATACGATTAATGCGACGATAATCAATCGCGCGGCGGCCCATCCAGGAATTGAAGACCGCGGCGATCGCGACGCGCAATTGTTCGTACGGATCTTCGGGAATGGCGTGCTGCTCGGCGAGAATGATCTGCTTCTCAGCGGCGATGATGTCGCGCAGATGCTTGGGTTTTAAATCCGTATCGCGGCCGCCGGTCGTCTGCGCTTTGTAACGATCCATCACACGTTCAAACTTTTCATGGGCCACCCCCATGACGATTTCGCCAAACAGGGAAGCAAAGCGCCGGTAAGCATCAAGCGCAAATCGCAGGTCGCCGGTTTGCGTGGCCAGACCCTGAACCGTTTGTTCGTTGAGGCCGAGATTGAGGACCGTGTCCATCATTCCGGGCATTGAGAACGCGGCGCCCGAGCGAACTGAAACCAGCAACGGGTTTTGCGGGTCGCCGAACTTCTTCCCGACTTTTTCTTCTATTTTTTGCAGACCTTCCTGCACCTGCTCCCACATCTGCGCGGGAAAGTTTTTGTCGTTTTCAAAAAAGGCGTTGCAGGCTTCGGTAGTCACAACCAGTCCCGGGGGTACCGGCAAGCCGGCGTGCGTCATCTCGCACAAGCCCGCGCCCTTGCCACCGAGCAGCGACTTGTCGTCGCCGCTGCCTTCTTCAAAAAGGTAAACCCATTTATGAGTTGTTTGTTCGGTTAGTTTGGAGGCTTCTTCTGTTGCTGTGCTCATGGTTAGAGACGTCTCGATTGCAAACCATTTATGGGGAGCTGAATTATCGCACCATTAGGCGTCTGGCTGGAAGCCCACGTTATCTGCGGTACCTAATTCAATTTGAATTTATAGGTCCGAAGGACCAGCAGTCAGTAGCCCCGTCCCGTGAGGGCGGGGGACCTGATTTCTGGATTGACGCGAGGCCCGAAGGGCCGGCACGAACACTTGCGCACCGTCGGCGCTCAGGCTAGTAAACCATATCTACCCCGCCCTTGACGGACGGGGCTACTAACTACCGGTCCTTTCGGACCTGGAGCATGCAAAAGTTGAAACTGCAACAGCATTTTTCCTCGAGCTTGAAAGTCATGTGATCGCTTTGGCAATCAAGAAGGCCGCGCCGGCAGCGACGCTGCCAATGAACGCCGTCTGCAACGCGCTTCTCACCGGTCGCATTCCAGTAAAGTGACCTTTCACAAAACCAAAAACGAGCAGCGCCAGCAGCGTGACTGCGATGGAATAGAGCAAGGCGGTGGAGGCGCTCGTCAAAGCGATGTAAGGCGCGAGCGGTACAAAACCGCCAACGGCATACGCGCCGCCAATCGTCAAAGCGCTGGTGACGGCACGTTTCGGATCGGGCTTTTCCAGACCAAGTTCAAAACGCATCATAAAATCAATCCATTTTTGCGGCTGCTTGCGCAACGCCTCGACCAGTGGACGAGTTTGTTCCCTGGTCAGCCCGTACTCTTCAAACACCTCGGCAACTTCTTTCATCTCTTCATGCGGAATCTCCGCGACTTCGCGCTTCTCGCGTTCGCGTTCTTTGGCGTAGTGTTCGGCATCGCTCTTCGCTGCCAGATAGCCACCCAGTCCCATCGCTATTGAGCCGGCAGCGATCTCGGCAAGGCCGGCGGTAACGATGATGCTGTTCGGGTTCGCCGCTCCGGCGAGGCCGCCCGTTAGTCCGGCGGCGAGCGCGAACGGCACCGTCAAACCGTCAGACATGCCTATGACGATGTCGCGCACAACTTCACTGGCGGTAAAGTGACGCTCGATATGGGGAGTTTGCGGCATTAACTGTCTCCAGCGCTCAAGAATAAGGGAAACTGAAAGACTCTAATTCGTTTGGGCGGTATCTGCAAAAAATATTCGAAGCAAACATTGTAGCCGGCGAATAGAGAATCGGAGCGGGTAACGACGGTGTGAAAACTCTCAGGTGGGGAAGGGGTCAAGCGAAGCGCCGCCCCCGCTCCAGCGTAGCGCAATCACCTTGGGTTGTTTCAAGTAACACAAGCCCGAAGTTTTCTTAAGGCTTGAGCCGTTCTTGTGCCGAGCGAAGGACGTTACGCTTGAGCGGGGGCATGCCCCCTTCCCAACCTGAAAATTTTCCCACGGGCTTTACCACTTGCCGTTCTTTTTTCTGGATCCACGATTGCACGCTCCACTCACTAGAATTTATTCGCTAGCATCAGCACGCCGATAACAATAAACGCGACCGCGGCGACGCGCTTGACCCAGATAAGCGGAATGTAATCTCCGACGACACTGCCGACAACGACGCCAATCGCCGAAACCGCAGTCAGCGCCAGGGCAGCGGCGATGAAAACTGCCCACGGTCTTTTTGTTTGCGCGGCCATAGTCATTGCCGCCAGCTGCGTCTTGTCGCCCATTTCCGCGAGAAAGATAACGCCAAAAGTTGTCAGAAAAACGCGCCAGTCCATATCGATGTCTCCTTAGGATCATTTAGACAGGATTTACAGGATGAACAAGATTTGAAAGGGTTGGTTTGATCGTTTCTTTAATCCTGTTCATTCTGTAAATCCTGTCAGAAAAACAGCTGTCGGAATTCTTCTCATGAATGCCTTATTATGGCTTAGACTAATCTATACTAACTTACCTGCTCGCGTGGTTTCGCTTCAAAATAAATGAGCCAAAGCTCACACGACTTTCTTGGTACCGAACGTTTTCACATTCGCCGCCGCCTCGGCTCTGGCGGCATGGGCGTGGTCTACGAAGCGCATGATCGCGAAACCGACAAACTGGTGGCGCTGAAGACGCTCACGCGTGCCGAGGCTTCGCACATCTCGCGTTTTAAGAATGAGTTTCGCTCGCTCGCCGATGTCTCGCATCCCAACCTGGTAGCGCTTTACGAGTTCATGGTCGATGGCCCGTACTGGTTCTTCACTATGGAACTGGTCAAGGGTGTGAACTTTCTGGAATACATTCGACCCGGTTATCAATCCCGGCGCAGACAGTCGTCAAAGACACCGACTTTGCTCAAAGGCACGCAGGAGGGTTCGCCTCCGGAATTACTTGCGGATTACGAAGCAGAGACACGGCAGATGGACACGATGGGCGCTACGGATCCCGACGAAGACTCGCCCGAGCGGCGTGGCGATTCCTTGCTGGAAAAATCGAAACTCGATCTCGGTCGCTTAATGGTCGCGTTGCGCCAACTTGCCGAAGGCCTGCACGGCCTGCATGAAACAGGAAAACTTCATCGCGACATCAAGCCTTCGAACGTGCTGGTAACGAACGAAGGCCGCGTGGTCATTCTTGATTTTGGTTTGGTCGCCGAAGTTGAAGGCAAAGAACTCCACGACAGCGTGACGCTGGCGGGCACTCCCGATTACATGTCGCCGGAACAGGGTGCGCAACTGCCCATTTCTCGGGCCAGCGATTGGTACAGCGTCGGCGTTATGTTGTATCAGGCGCTGACCGGGCGCTTGCCGTTTTCCGGAAAATTTTTCGAAGTGATGATGAACAAACAAAACTTCGATCCGCCCGCGCCCATTGAACTGGTCGGCAGTGTACCGCCCGAATTGAATAATCTTTGCGTGCAACTACTGCGGCGCAAACCCGAAGAGCGGCCCAATGGACGTGAAGTGCTGCGCGTGCTGGGACACGGTAGAACAGGCCCATTGCAACGCCCGCTCATGTCTGCGCCGTCTCCAGCTAATGCGCCGGGCGCCGAGTTCGTTGGTCGCGAGCGGCAGTTACGACAACTAAACGAAGCCTTTGCATTCACGCGACGCGATCACACGGTTACGATTTACTTGCATGGCAGCTCGGGCATGGGCAAAACCGCACTCGCGCGGCACTTTCTCGACGAGTTGCGAACGCATGAAGCGGAGGTTGTTATTCTCGAAGGACGTTGTTACGAGCGCGAGTCAGTCCCTTACAAAGCGCTTGATGGCGTGGTAGACAGTTTAACTAAATATTTGCTCTCGCTGCCCGACGTTAAAGCTGAAGCGTTGATGCCGCGCGAGGTCCTGGCGCTGGCAAGGCTTTTTCCGGTGATGTTGCAAGTGGATGCCGTTTTCAACGCACCGCAACGCGAGCACGAGATGCCTGATCCTTTCACGTTGCGACGTAAGGCGTTTGCCGCTTTGCGCGAATTGCTGGCGCGGATTTCTGATCGCCAACCACTCGTCCTCTACATTGACGACCTGCAATGGTCCGACGCCGACAGCACCACGCTGCTTGAGGATTTGCTGCGCCCACCTGATTCGCCGCCGCTGATGCTGCTGTCGAGCTTTCGCACTGAAGACCTGGAAGCAAAACCGTTTCTGAAAACATTATTGGAGAAGACAGGCACGGACAACTGCCGCGAAGTTTATGTTGGCGCTTTGTCAAAGGCGGAGTCGTACGAGATGTTGGACCACCTGCTGGGTTCCAAGGCCGCAGCGCTGGCCCAGTTTGCCGATGCGATGGTCGGTGAAGCACGCGGCAATCCATTCTTGCTCGAACAGCTTGCGCGCTATGCCTTAACCAGCGATCAAACTGCCACGACGGGCATCACTTTGGCGATGATGCTTGATGCGCGGCTGCTCCATCTGCCGACAGACGCGCGCGCGTTTGTCGACGCGCTCGCAGTGGCCGGCCGGCCAATCAATCCCGAGGTGGTCTATCAAGCGGCGGAACTTTCCGGCGATGAGTTGCAACTGATCAGCTCGCTTAGAGCAGCACAGTTTATCCGCGCCGGTAACGGGCACACGCTGGAGTTGCATCACGATCGCATTCGCGAAACTCTTGCCTCGCAGTTGTCGCCGATTAAAGTCACGCAGATTCATAAACGTCTGGCCCAAGCCATCGAGACGCGCGGCATTGACGATCCGGAAGCATTGTTTGAGCACTACCTCGGCGCCGGCGAACGCGTCCGCGCCGCCACGCATGCCGCAGTGGCTGCACGCAAAGCAGCGAGCGCGCTCGCCTTTGATCGCGCCGCCGGCTTTTACCGACGCGCGTTGGAATTGGCGCCGGCCCGCGACGCGGAATTGGTTGACCTCAAACGGGGATTGGCCGAAGCGCTCGTGAATGCCGGCCGTCCTGCCCAAGCGGCGCAGGCCTACCTGGAGGTGGCGAAACTAACTTCGGCACGTCACAGTCTGGAATTCAAACGACGAGCGGCGCAGCAATTATTGATGGGCGGTCATATCAACGAGGGTCTGGAGTTAATTCGCTCAGTGCTCGCAGCAGTAGGATTGTCTTATCCGGCGACTCCAAGGCGCGCCCTGATTTCTTTATTATTGAGACGTCTGCAAATTCGGTTGCGGGGACTGAAGTTTAAGGAGCGCGAGGAAAGTCAGATTCTTGAATCCGATCTCATACGCCTGGACACTTGTTGGGCTGTTGCGGCTGGTTTGGGTTCGGCTGATCTAATCCGCGGCGCCGACTTCCAAAGCCGGCATCTGTTGCTGGCTCTGCGCGCCGGCGAGCCTTTTCGCGTGTCACGGGCCCTGGCATTTGAGGCGATCTTTGCGGCGGCGCGCGGCGGCGTGGGCGAGCGTTCAGAACGGATTGCGAAAAAAGCCGAAGAGATCGCCCAGAGATTGGACGACCCGTACATCATTGGCCTATCGATTTTCGCTCGCGGCATGATTGCCAACCTTGCCGGAAGCTGGCGTAAGGCCTACGAACTCTGCAACGAAGCAGCGGAAATCTGGCGCGAAAGATGTACCGGTACGACCTGGGAGCAGGCGATCGCGAACCGCTATAGGCTAAGCGCGCTGATACTCCTGGGCGAGCTTGCGGAAGTCTCGCGACAAGTGCCCTCACTGCTTTCAGCCGCGCTGGAACAGGGAAATCTTTTTGCTGCCATGGATCTGCGCACGCGTCTGAATGTGATTTGGCTGGCGGCGGACCAGCCGGAGAAAGCTCGAGCAGAAGTGGTAGAGGCGCTTAAATCCTGGCCACAGGAAGGCTTTCATTTGCAGCACTACCTCTCACTGCACGCGCTCGTGCAAATTGAGATCTATACCGGAGATCTCGAAGTTGCCTGCAAGCATGTGGAAGGGCAATGGCAGGCGCTTGAGAATTCTCAGTTATTTAGAACGCCCGGAGTGGCGTTAGAGGCCATGCAACTACGGGCGCGAGCGACTGTTGCTGCCTGCGGGGCCCGTCCCGACGACAGCAAGCTGCGGCTGGTTGAAAAGATGGCGGGCCGGATGGAAAAAGTAAAGATGTCATGGTCAAAACCGTATGCGACCTTACTGCGAGCGGCGGTAGCGCAGCAACGGACCAACGACGACGAAGCAACCAGGGTGCTTTCAGAAGCGGTGCAGATGTTTGAGCGCGCGGAGATGCGTCTTTATGCGGCGGCAGCTCGACGACGGCTGGGGGAGAAACTTGGCGGCGAGCGCGGGCAACAGCTGATCTCAGAGGCTGACGCCTGGATGACGGGGCAAAAAATCAAAAATCCCGAAGCGCTGGTAAGAATGCTGGCCCCGGGATTTTAAGACAAGGATGAAGGATGAAGGATGAGGGATGAAAGAAATCCAATTATCTGGTTTATTCTCTCATCCTTCACCCTTCACCCTTCACCCTTCATCCCTCATCCTTCATCCTTTTTTACGCAGCTCGCCTTGCTTCTACAATTGGCTGCGCTTCTGGTTGCGGCCGTATCCCAAACCAGTCGCGGGTCCCTCTCGATAACGCAATGGCTGACCTGATAAAGAGTCTGGGGAAAAACCCTAATTTCTTTTCGCGAACGTTGTCGGCGGAAACACCTTTGGGGAAAAGCGCGCTGAAGGTCAAACAGGCGATGGTGTACGCCACCTTACCCTCCAGTGACATTGTGCTGATCGCGCCCTGGCGCGTGCGCTTGATTATGTTTTTCAGGCGATAAAACGCGGTCCAACTCTCACCCACTTCTCGCTTCAGATCGGCGGCCGATAGGGTTGGATGTTTGATGTCGACGTCGGAGGTATCGACGTCGAGCCAAAACTTGTCGCGCAACATTTGCACTTTGTGTTTCGGCACGTAGTCAGCGTTATCGCGGTTTTCCCAATCGCGCCTCATCTCATGGTAGTCCTTGGTTCCCGGATAAATGCTAAAGATTGGAAACTGGGCGAAAGCTGTGCCCGAAGCGAGCGCGAATTCACGCATAGTGCGTAAGGTAGAAATCGTATCGCTTTCGAGCCCGTTAATAACTGAGGTCAGCACCATGATGCCGTGGCTCTGGATTGTTTGAATCGCCTCAACCATATGTTGGCCCACCGGATTCCAGGTTTTGTTGGTCTCCTTCAAGCCTTCGGCGGTAAACGACTCGACACCTATTAACGCTCCGCGGACTCGCATCTTTTCGTACATGGCGTTGAGGTATTCCTTGTCACTAACACTCTCCGCGGTCATTTGTGTAAACGCATAAAGCGACTTGGGAACGCGCCGGTCGTACTCTTCAAAGAGTTGCATTCGAGTTTCCCGAACATTTGCGAGCAGCGCTTGAGTTTGCGGATGCTTCTCTCTGGCGATACGGGCCAGCGTAGCGGGCGTGAAATTGTCGTCAGCAAAAAAAACGTAACGAAGACCCAGCGCATGAAGCTCATTGGCCTCATCGATGATCTGATCGTTCAAGTGCATGCGCGGGGTTCGGCCGTCGGTCACCCAAACCGAGCAAAAGCTGCAATTCTCAGGGCAGCCGGCAACGGTTTGAATCGAGCCCATCAGGTATTTGCTGGCGTCGAGCAAATCCCAACGAGCTCTAGCCATCAGCTCGCCCGGCACGCGTCCTCCGTCGTACATTCGTTGCAGCTTGCCCTGCAAAGCGTCCTGGACGATTTTGCCCCAAATTAGATCGCCGCCGCCTTTGACGACCGCGTCAGCTCCCATTTGCAACACCTCTTCCGGGAAGAGGGTGGCATGGATGCCGCCTACGATCACAATTGCTCCGCGTTTCTTCGCGGCACGGATTACGCGGTAACCGGGCCGGCAATTCCCGGTGTTAATTCCTACCCCGACGATATCACCAGGGCTTACAGCTTCAGGCTTGAACGGTGTCACCGGTTCATCGATAACGACCGGGTCACCAACTAATTCTGTGGGAGTTGCGCCGGCAATCACATAGAGCCACCGGGGAATGATGACAGAGAAGCCGATGCTTGCATTTGCCGGGTTTACTATGAAGACCTTGGCCATAACGCGCTCTCCTTTTTGAATTGCGAGTTGGATTCGAGTTTCAAGTGCAACGTGAAACCTGCTCTTCGCTCTTTAGGAGCGACATGTTTATAGGAGCAAACCATCCCTCAAATATTCTTCGCTCCGTGAGGAGCGAGACTCGGTTTCAAGTCCGCTAATGAGCCCAGGGTTGTTGCGCTCCCACGGAGCGCCAGATTAACAGGCTGACGTCAGGCTATAAACATCTCGCCACGCTGTGGCGAAATCCAAGAACAAACCATCTGCAAACACAAATCGAGGCAGAGCTTCAAGCAGCCAGATCAATAATTTCCTCGACCACTTCGCGCCGCTGCGGTCGGATTCCCCAATCATAATCTTGTCTCGCAACTCGCATAGCAGCGCGCATGCTGAGCCGGGGAATTATGCCCAGTCTTCTCTTGCGGACGTTGTCGGCCGCAATCCCGCCAGGGTAAAGCGATGCAAACACCCGGCACGTGACGGCATAAAAGATTTTCGCGAGCAGCGGCAAGCTACTCATCGGACCACTGCGCGTGCGCGCGAGAATTTCCTTAAGGCTGTAGAAATTACTCGAGCTTTCCTGCGAATCCTTTAGCAGGTCTGCGCTGGCAATGGATGGATGCTTCACAGCGACGTCGGTATGATCGTAGTCGAGCCAGTATTTCTCGCTCACGATTTGCACCGCGTGTTTCGGCTTGTAGTCAGGATTGTCGCGGTTCTTCCAGTCACGAATCATTTCGTGATAGTCCTTGGTGCCGGGATAAACGCTGTAGAGCGGGAATTGCGCGAAGGCCGTGCCCGACAAACTTGCGAAATGACGCATCGTTTGCAGGGTGGAAAGCGTATCGCTTTCAAGACCACCAATGATCGAAGCCAGGACCATGATGCCGCGGCTCTGAATCTTTTGGATCGCCTCCGCCATTTTTTGTCCCACCGGATTCCAGGTCTTGTTTACGTTTTTCAGTCCCTCTTCAGTAAACGATTCCACTCCAATCAAGGCGCCGCGCAGACGCATCTTGCTGTACATCGCATCCAGATATTCGTCGTCGCTATTACACTCGGCAGTCATCTGCGTGAAACCATAAAGCGTTGGCGGGCCGAGACGATCATACTCTGCGAAAAGGTTGAGACGATCCTCGCGAACTTTCTCAAGGTTTTTTCTAGTGGGCGCATTTGTTTCCCTGGCGATACGAGCGAGCGTCGCCGGCGTAAAGTTGTCGTCTGAGAAGAAGACGTAGCGAAAACCCATATCGTGAAGCTCGTTGGCCTCGTCGATGATTTGTTCGTTCAGGTGCAAGCGAGGAGTGCGGCCGTCAGTCACCCAAACAGAACAGAAACTGCAATTCTCCGGACAGCCGGCTACCGTCTGGATGCAACCCATCAGATACTTCTTTGGATCGAGCAGATCCCAGCGAGCTTTGGCCATCAGTTCACCCGGCACGCGTCCGCCGTCGTAAACTCTTTTCAAGCGGCCCAGATGCGCATCTTCCAGCATGTCTTTCCAGATGAGATCGGCATTTCCCTTGACCACTGCGTCAGCGCCCATCTCGAGCGGCTCTTCGGGAAAAATCGTCGCATGCACGCCGCCGACGATCACGGTGGCGCCGCGTTTCTTAGCCTCGCGGACCACTTGATACCCCGGACGGCAATTCGCCGTGTGGATGCCGACGCCGACGATATCGCCCGGACCTACCTTGTTGGCATCGAACCTTAGAATTGGTTCGTCGATTATGACGGGGTCACCAGCAAACTCGATGGGGGTGGCTCCGGCGATGACATAAAGCCAGCGGGGTGTAATTACGCTGTAGCCGACAGTGGCATTTGAAGGGTTTACTAGAATCACCTTGCTCATAACGCCTGCTCCTTTATCAGTGGTGCGTATGATTCATCATTGGTTCGATGCTGCATGGAGCCGGCACTAGAGTAGCCGAACCAGTGAGTCTCTTGCCTGGGCAAGCGAGGATTAGGATATGCCTCAAAATCGCGCCCAGCGTAATCGCCCCACGCAACACTGTCAATGCTAAGAGAGGTTTCCCTGGTGCTGAGGCTAATTACGATCAGCTTTGTGAGATCAAACCCTTGAGAGCAGCCGATAGTCTGCTGGATGCGCTGGCGGTCGCAATTGAATAGCGGCGAAAGTCGAAGGTGGTCACCGGCGCCACGCCGTAACTGGCGGACGTCAAAAATATTTCCTCCGCTTCAGTTAGATCAGCCAGGTCGTAGACGCCTTCAATCAAGGGAATGAATTGTTTTGCGGCAAGTTCGATAACCGCTTCGCGTGTGACCCCGGCGAGTGCGCCGGTGCTTAATGCCGGCGTGTGCATCGTTCCTTCTCTCACCCAGAAAATGTTGGCCATGGTGGCGGAAACAATTTCGCCGCGTTCGTTGAGCACCACTGCTTCATCAAACTCGCGCGCCTGCGCTTCTTCCCAGGCGAGCACCTGGTCCAGATAATTCAAACTCTTGATGCCGGCCAGTGGCGAGAACGTGTTGCAACGATAAGGCGAAACCGCCAGCGACAAACCCGCACGCGAAATCTTCTGCGCTTCGCTCGTCATGATCAGCAAATCGGTTTTGCGCGTGCTGTCCTTTTGAGATCGCCACACGTCGCGACCACTGCGCGCGAGTAGAATGACGCGCGCGCGTCCATCCTTCACCTGATTGACAGCTAGAAGCTTGCTGACTGCTTCACCGACGTTGCGCTCGTTCGCGCCGGCGCAGTCGATGTTCAGACGTTGAGCGTGGTCCTTGAGTCGATGCCAATGCTGCGACCATAGAAACGGTTTGCCGTTGTAGATAGCCACGGTGGTGAAGACGCCGCGACCGTACAGCATTGCCGAAGACACCGGCGCCACGCGCGCCTTGGTTGCCTCCAGCATTACTTTGTTGAGATAGATTACCGGGTGCATGATGGTTTAGTCGGCAGTCGGCAGTCGGCAGCGGCAGTCGGCAGTCTGCAGGAAGAGTTCGGGTTAGCCGTGTATCAACTGCCGTCTGCTCCTGCCTCCTGCCGACCGTTCCATCCCCTCCTGCCTACGGTACTATTCTCGCCCCGCTGCCATAACCTCGGTTTCAAGCTTTTTCGGAAGCGAACTGCGCCAGGCGCTTTCCAGCTCTGCTACGTTGGCGGAGACGGCCGTTACGTCAGCGACTTTTATTTGCAACACGTCGCCACCGGCTTCGCCAATCATAGTCAGCGAACAATTTTCGCGCTGCGCGATGTTTTCAACGTCGGCGCGAGCCGAGGCGGCAAAGCTAATGATGATGCGCGAGGGTGATTCGCTAAAGAGTGTGGTGGTAACAGGAAGTGCGCCCGTTAGAGAAACATTCGCGCCTAGGCCCGGGCGGTTCAGTGAAGAGAAACAACATTCCGCCAGCGCTACTGCGAGACCGCCGTCGGAGCAGTCGTGAGCGGAACGGAGCAAGCTTGCCTCAGCGGCTGCGAGACAGGCGTTCTGCACTGCGCGCTCCACCTGCAGATCGATCTGCGGCACTGCGCCGTTGGCAATCATTTCCGCTGTTGAGACGCCATCGATCACCGCGGCGTACTCGCTAATGGAAAGATCGTCGGCGGTTATGCCTAACAATGCGATTAGATCATGCGCCTGTTTGAATCCCGGTTGGACCACCAGGCGCACGTCCTCCATCAGGCCAATCATGCCAATCACCGGCGTCGGCAGAATGCCGCGGCCTTCCGTTTCGTTGTAGAACGAAACGTTGCCGGAAACTACCGGCGTGTTGAATACGCGGCAGGCTTCGGCCATGCCGTCAATAACTTCCGAGAAGGACCACATCACTTCCGGCCGTTCCGGCGACGCGAAGTTCAGACAGTTTGTTATGGCCAACGGTCGCGCTCCCACACACACGACGTTGCGCGCTGCTTCCGCAACAATCAGCTTTGCGCCTTCGCGTGGATTCGCGGCGCAATAACGGCCGTTGCCATCCAGCGTCATCGCCAGCGCGCGTCGCGTTTCTTTTATGCGCACTACCGCGGCGTCGGCGCCCGGCAACACCGCCGTATTGGTCCGGACCATGTGATCGTATTGGCGATACACAAACTGCTTCGAAGCGAGATTTGGCGAAGCCAATAATTTGAGCAGCGAAGCGTTATGATCCTGGTCTTTGGTTTTTGGTCTTTGGTCTTTGGTCCTTTGGTCTTCGAACTTGAGATTTGAAACTTGAGACTTGAGACTTGGCCGCCGCATCGGCCGTTCATACAACGGCGCTTCATCAGTCAACGCGGCCACCGGAATGTCGGCTACTGTCTCGCCGTTATGCAGGACGCGCATGTTATGGCCCTCGCGTACGCGCCCGATGACGACAGCATCAAGGTCCCACTTGCGAAAGATGTCGATCACTTCGCGTTCGCGTCCGGAGTGGGCCACGATGACCATCCGCTCTTGCGATTCCGAAAGCATCATCTCGTAAGCCGTCATGCCCGCTTCACGCTGCGGCACCAAAGTCAGATCAATCTCCACGCCCGTGCCCGCGCGCGACGCCATTTCGCAGGACGATGAGGTCAAACCTGCCGCGCCCATGTCCTGAATGCCGGCGACGGCGCCGCTGCGCATCGCCTCGAGACACGCTTCAAGCAAAAGTTTTTCCAGAAACGGATCGCCCACCTGGACTGTCGGCCTTTTTTCCAGCGCCTCTTCATCAAACTCTGCCGAGGCCATGGTCGCGCCGTGAATGCCATCCCGTCCGGTCTTGGCGCCGACGTAAAGAATCGGATTGCCGACACCCGTCGCCTTACCAAAAAAGATTTGATTCCGTTTCAGTATTCCCAGCGCGAACGCATTCACCAGCGGGTTGAGCGAGTAGGCGTCATCGAACGCAACTTCGCCGCCGACAGTGGCAACGCCGAATGCATTTCCATAATGCGCAATGCCGCCGACCACTCCGGCTAGCAACGAACGATTCCGCCGTCCATGCTGTGGATGGTCCAACGATCCGAAACGCAAGCTGTTCATCGAGGCAATCGGCCGCGCGCCCATGGTAAACACGTCGCGCAAAATGCCGCCGACCCCCGTGGCCGCGCCCTGAAACGGTTCGATGAACGAGGGATGATTGTGCGACTCGATCTTAAAAGCCACGCACCAGTCGTCGCCAACATCAACTACGCCGGCATTCTCACCGGGCGGCACGACGATGCGTTCGCCGGTGGTTGGCAACCGCTTCAAATGAATTCGCGAAGACTTGTAGGAACAATGTTCCGACCACATCACCGAAAAGATGCCCAGCTCCACAAAGCCCGGCTCGCGGCCCAGCAGCGACTTGATGCGATCAAACTCTTCGGTGGTGAGGTTATGAGCGGCGACTACTTCGGGAGTGATTTGTTCCATAAGAAGTGCCGAGTACTGAGTGCTGAGTGCTGAGTGCTGAGTGCTGAGTGATTGTGATGACCAGTGACTGACGCAAACTCAGGAGTCATCACTCAGTACTCAGCACTTTGTTTAGCGCGGCTCGCAATTCGTCAACCTTAATTCGCCCCAGGCTCTTGTAAACGAGTTCGCCTTGTGCGTTGTAAAGAAAAGTTGCCGGCAAGGCGCCGCTCCACTTGGGATCGACCAGCTTGATGGCCGGCTCGGGATCGGAAAGATTCAGCAGGTAAGCGGGCATCTCGGCATGCATCTCGCGCAGAAATTTGGGAACGCCCGTCTTGATGTCTGCCAAATCGTCCAACGTTACCGCGATGAAATCCAACCCTTTCGGACGATAGTCTGCGTCAACTTTGACCAGGTCGGGGAATTCGTCGCGGCAGGGTTCGCACCAGGTGGCCCAATAGTTAACCAGCAGCGGTTTTGCAGACTTTGCCTCGCCGCGCTCTAACAGCGCTTGCAAACCTGCAGCATCGACAGCAACCACCGGGGGCAGCGGTTTCGTCGTTGGGCTTTTTCGCCGTTGCGCAAAAACGGAAACGCTCGTAAGCAGAATGCAGAGCACCGCTAGTAAGAGTAACTGAGTTCGCAAACTAAGTAACTGGTTCAGTTTCAAGCCCCGCGGTGCTTCAGGTCCGAAGGACCGAGAGTTAGTAGCCGGTCCGGCGCTTCGCGTAAGGGCGGGGGATGCAATCTTCTGAGATCGCCGAGGCCCGAAGGGCCGGCACCAATCTGTCGCACCTTCGGCGCTCCGGCAACTGATCAGGCTTCTAACCTCGCCCTCACGGGCGGGGCTATTAACTAACGGTCCTTCGGACCTGGGAATCCAAATTGAACCATTACGCAGACTAACAGTTTGCTTTACACAAACCCGCAAACTAACAGTTCGCTTTACATGGGCCATCATGCGCGTTTGATACTGCAGCCGAACGCCATGGCGGTGGTCTTCTCGATCGGCTTGCCGGCCAGCGCCGCATCCAACGCCACGCGCAGGTCGCTGGTGTTCACTTGCGCCAGATCTTTGTTGTTGTCGATGCGGCCGTGATAGAGCAGCTTGTTGCTCGCATCGAGGAAATACGCTTCCGGCGTGTGCGTGGCGCCGAGCGCGTCGGCAATCTTGTTGCCGTTGTCTTTCAGGATCACGAACGTCAAATTGTGGGAAGCCGCGTGCGCCTTTACCGAGTCTGCCGGCTCAGAAACATTGGAATTGATGCCAACGACGTTAATGCCGCGCGCTTTGTAATCCTGCGCCAGCTTTTCCATCCGCTCGTTATAAGCGTTAGATATCGGACACTGCACCGCGATAAAGATCAGCACTGTGCCGTTCTTGCCTTTGAGCGAAGCCAGCGCATGGTCCTTGCCGTTCGTATCGGGCAAGGTGAACTCATCAATCGTCGCGCCGATGGGCGGCGGCATGGGAAGGTCCGGACGCACTGCGCGCGCACTGAACGCGGTAGCCATTACAAACACGGCGGCGAGGCTAAGCGAGAAAGCAAATAGTTTCTTCATGATCGGCAACTCCTGTCGGAAATGATGATAAGGGGAAACGGAAACGAAAGATTACCAGCCGCGCGCGAGCGGTGGCAAGAGAGCGGGCCTTTGCCTATTGGGCCAGTTCGGAATTTCAAGAAGATAGCTGTGGCTCACCCTTTTTTCCAAGAGCGCTAGTGAGGGCGAAGCGCTCTCATTAGCGCCGTAAGCGTGCGGCTTTGCCGCCTTCCGTGCGGAAAGGCTCAGCCTTTCCGCATGGTGTTTTAATGATGAGGCTTCGCCTCGGTCGGAGGCATAGCCTCTATAACAAGCGGAGCCACCGGAAAGGCACAGCCTTTCCGCACGGAAGGCGGCAAAGCCGCTCTTGTGCGCCCGTAAAAAATAAAACCGATCAATCTCTTGAAACTGATTCTACTGAATGCTATTAAGGCCATGCCTACTGCACAGGCCGCGTTTTTGAGGCTTTGTTATTCTCTTCCAACCTCTGCCGCGATTCGTTCTAACTGTTCTTCACTCATGTTGGAGTCCACCAGTTTTTCTCTCTCCAGCACGTTAACATCAATAGCCACTGCAAATTGAATTCGAAACTTATTAATCAACGTCTTTAACAGAAGAAGTCGGCCAGTTGCGCGCCCGTTGTACTCAACTATGGCAATCGCGGCGTGCGAACCACACGCGGTCTTGCAGACAATTGCGGGCGCACCCATCGCGGGACACGACTTGCAGCTCCCGGTTGAAAAAGTAGAAAGGATGATCGAACCCCATGAAGCAACTCACACAAACGCCTCCATTTAGGTCGATATTCGGCACGCGGGGGCTGGCGCTCGCTTTCGTCATTTTCGTTCTAATGATCGCGCCGGCGAGCACAGCCAAAGCGCAGTGGGGCACAAGTGGAAACAACATCTACAACACTAATTCCGGCAACGTAGGGATTGGGGGCACGGCGCCGGTGACGCCCTTGGAAGTTTATGCGCCGGTGACCTCAACTTTTACCGGCAACGCACGTGGCGCGCTTTCTATTGGTGTTTCGGGTAGCACGACAAATCTCTATTACCGTGCGATCGACTTTCTTTATAGCGACTCCTACGGTCCGGCCGCACGCATTGCTATGAAATATGACGCCAGCATTGGGTCATTCCTATATTTCGGCACGTCCAACAGTACTCTTGGTGGAGTCACTAACAGCGCGCTTGTAATCGATCCGAATGGCAACATCGGCATCGGTACTACAACTCCTGGGCGACCATTGGTCGTGACCGCGGACGCCAGCGGATATACATTGCGCGTACACAGAAACGCTAATACGGTCGGTTGGGGTACGGGCATTAATTGGGCCTTTAACAACAGTTCCGGCAATGTGACTGATTACGCATATGTGAACAGTTCCATTGTTAGTAACACTGCGGGCGCTGAAAACGGGACGTTGGGATTCTTCACGGTCAAAGCAGGAACTCTCACCCAACATGCAATCATCGATCAAAACGGCAACGTGGGCATCGGCACAGCTGCGCCAGGTTACCGGCTGGACGTGCAAGGCGGTCCACTTAATTCTTCCGGTGGACTTTGCATTGCGGGCGATTGCAAGACGGCCTGGTCGCAAGTCGGCGGTTCGGGAAGTTCGCAATGGACGACTTCGGGATCCAGTGTCTATTACAACGGTGGCAACATCGGCATTGGTACGGGCAGTCCTTCACAAAAATTCCAGGTGATCGGTTCGGCCGGATTTTTCAACTCCGCCAGCGGTGTTTCTCTTAACAGCGGGCTTACATCCGGCGTCGCCGATATCTATAGCGATTATCTTTCCGGCTCCGAACCCAAATTGCATCTGGCAACTTTCTCTAAAAAAGCGTCGGCAAGCGGAATAACTATAGACACGAACGGTAATGTCGGCATCGGCGTAGCCAGTCCCACTGTCGCCCTCGATATTCTCGGGAGCCTAAACGTAAGCGGCAACATCAACGCCAAGTATCAGGACGTTGCCGAGTGGGTACCGGCCAGCCACGCACTTCCCGCAGGCACAGTCGTCACACTCGATCCGACAAAATCGAATCACGTCGAAGCTTCTTCACAGGCGTACGACACGCGCGTTGCCGGCGTTGTCTCAGCACAACCCGGCATCACGCTTGGCGAAAAAGGCGAAAACAAAGTGCTGGTGGCAACTACAGGAAGAGTCGGGGTCACCGTGGACGCTTCGCGCGCGCCAATTCACATCGGCGATCTGCTAGTCACCAGCGACCTCCCGGGAGTAGCAATGAAATCAGAGCCAATTATGATTGGCGGCCGACAAATCCATTCACCAGGAACTTTAATTGGCAAAGCACTCGAGCCTTTGGAGAAAGGCTCAGGGAAAATTTTGGTGCTGCTTAGTCTGCAATAAATATTTTGAGAAAGAGGAACAGGATGAAAATCAACCCACCCGGATCCTATGCAAAGTTTCTCGTCGCGACATTCGGATTTCTCATGTTGCTGCTTGCAATTTGTCCACACCGTGCCGCGGCGCAAACGAATACGTTTCCAGCGAGTGGCAATGCCGGAGTCGGCACGACAAGTCCGCAAGCGAAAGTACATATCGCGGTCGATAACTACGAAAGTGTCTGGTTTGACCGAAGCGCTAATACGGGTAGTACCACCCTGTTTTCGATGGGCATTACTTACGACACTCCTGGCAATGAATACTTCCGAATTGGACATCGCTCCGGTGGGGTGGGCCTACATGATTTTGCTCTTTCAAAAACCGGCAATGTCGGCATCGGCACGACAAATCCGATATTCGACGCTAACACAACAAAGTTTTTTGCCCTGGACGGCGGCGGCGTCTTTGGTTCGGTAGGCGTGGGTGGAAATATTACCAGCACAGCGAACCCCGTCGGTCAGTTTGCTTTCTTCAATTCGGCTTTAGCCGGCTCAGAAAAGCGCGTGGCGACGATTGTAGGTTCTACGGACGGGGCGACGAATAACGGCCGGATCGATTTTTGGCTAACCAATGGTGGGGCTTTTGGAAGCGTTGCCAAGATGACAGTTCTGGGCAATGGCAACGTCGGCATCGGAATTGCGAACCCGGCAACAAAGCTTCATGTTGTAGGAGATGGCACCGTTACGGGAAGTCTTACCGTCAGCGGCAATATCAATGCGAAATATCAGGACGTTGCCGAATGGGTGCCCGCCAGCCGTCTGCTTGCCGCAGGTACAGTTGTCACACTCGATCCCACCAAATCGAATCACGTCGAAGCTTCATCGCGTGCGTACGACACGCGCGTTGCCGGAGTAATCTCAGCGCAACCCGGCATTACATTGGGTGAAAGTGGCGACAACAAAGTATTGGTTGCAACTACCGGACGAGTAAAAGTTATGGTCGACGCTGCGAGTGGACCAATTCAGGTTGGCGATCTGCTGGTCACCAGCGACATCGAAGGCGTAGCGAAAAAGTCAGCGCCGCTGCTGCTTGGCGGCGTGCCCATTCACCGCCCCGGCACACTCATCGGCAAAGCGCTCGAGCCGCTGGCTAAAGGGCGCGGGCAGATTCTGGTTCTGCTCAGCTTGCAGTGACAATCCAGTAATTAGTCGGGCGATTTGTTTCGCGCTGACTGTTTCTCACAACTTCGAGGAGAAGACTCATGTTCCGGACAAGGTTATTCATTCACACTCTGGCTTTTTATTCTCTCGTCCTTCTTTCCCTTTCATTTGAGATGGACGTAAGAGGCCAGTCCGCAAATGCTGCTGTGCAGGGCACACTCGCAAGGTCCGTGACTGATGGCGTTGACGTTTTCTCGGGACAACTGGAGCAGGTGCAGCCACTGATCACCATCGGCGGCCGCGGTGAGGCGAAGCAAGGCCTGTATTTGCCTTTACGGAATCCGGTCTGGGAAGTGCTCGAAATCAACTCCAGCATATCGGGCGACCGTCGGTATGGGGACTACGTTGCTTTCCAAAAAACGTTTTTTCATGATGCCTACATACGCGGCGGTTACGCATCGTTAGGAACTCTCGGCGCCCAAACAACGAAGGCGGGCATTATGACGTGGCAAAGCGTGACCACGCTGACCTTCACGGCAAATAACGGTTCAGTCATAAACTTCCGAGATGCGCTAACAGATGGCCAGCCTTACGATCCGACTGAGCGGGGCTGTAACTTCTACGGTTATCAACAACCCAATCCACCACCGAGCTGCTCACGCGGTCGGATATTCCGTGCGACCGACGGTTCAAATGCAACATTCGTAGCTGACGCGGATATTTACGATATCCTTCAACAGGACCCAGTTAACGGCCAACTCATAAACGGCCAAATCGTGCCCACGGGTACGCTGTTTCTCAGTGACGGCACTCGAATTCTCTACAGTCATGTTACCGGGACTGGGGCCGATACTTTCAATGCAATCACCAAAATTAATGATCGAAACGGCAACTATCTGACTTTTGAATATGAAACCCAAACCGGTGTGCGCTACCGCCTGCTAAAGAAAATCACTGATTCAATGAATCGGGTGGTCAGCTTGAGCTATGGAGATTTTACGCAGGCCAGTTACTTTGATGAAATAATCTATAAGGGGTTTGGGGGCTCTGAAAGACGCATTCGGATTGACTACGTTGCAATTGAAAATGCCATGATGCCTGGACAGTCACTGGGCACGCCTCTTTTCCCTGACGTCCGAACTCGTTGTTATATCTTGTCAAGCGGCGCCACATGCGATCCTACGCCAGGCGGCCCTTCCGGTGGGAGCTCCGCAACCTCTATTAAGGTCCCCTCATCCATCGTTTTGCCCAATGGTCAGCAATACACTTTTCTATACAACAAGTATCTTGAGCTGGCCCGTATCAAATCTCCCACGGGAGCGTACAGCGACTATACCTATACCGGATTACCAGGAGCTCAGGAAGATGGCTTCATCCCGCCTCTATATGGCGGAGGCGGAACAATCTATCGCCGGATAGGTTCAGTGAAGACTTTTGATGGCTCCGATCAACTTGTCCGAGAAAAAACTTTCAGTAGCGTTCCGTTCAATAACCAATGGGTGCCTGACGGACTCCCCAGCACCGATAATATTGAGATCGATGTCAAGGACGCTGCCGGATCCGTTGTTGCAAGAAGCAAACATTATTTTTACGCCGACGGTGGAGCTGCGATTGGTTTTTCTCGCAAGGAATACAAAACTGAGATTTTGGATCCTATCTCTCAGGCGGTTGTCCGCCGTACTGAGACAACCTGGAAGCACAGGGCGCCCTTTCCGTGGTGCACTGGCTTGTCGTACAATTACACCCTTTATAACTGCGAACAGACCATTGACTCTCCGTACGCCCCTCAAGTCGATCCGCGAATCACCGAGGTAAAAACAACTCTCGAAACCGGACAAGTCACCAAAAAAACCTTCACTTACGACCAATACAATAACATCGTTGATTCGTATGACTTTGATTATGGCGCCACTACCCCACTGCGGCACTCGCATACCGAGTATGTAACCGCGAGCAGCTACACCAGCGTTGGTCCTGGTTTACTTCGCTTGCCTTCACAAACTTCTGTGTATGACGCGAACAACGTCGAACGCGCGCGCCTCAGCTTTGAGTACGATAACTATTCGTCCGACAACAACCACGCGCCGCTCACCCCCAGATCGTCTATCAGCGGTTTAGATTCTTCATTCAATACTTCTTATTTGACGAGGGGCAATCGCACCGCGACGACGCAGTATCTGTTGGCAACGAACGGCACCGTCACCGGCTCGGTGACCTCTTGTGCGCAATATGACGTGGCGGGCAATATAGTCAAAATGATCAACGCTCGCGGATATGCAAGCACATTTGACTTCGCGGACCACTTCGGCGCGCCTAGCGGCAACGCACATTCAAACTCTACGCCAGAGGAGCTTTCGCCCAGTGGGCAACTTAGTTACGCTTTCGCAACTAGCGTCACTGATTCCGCCAATCACACGTCGTTTGGAAAATTCGATTATTACACAGGCACAACTGTCGACACCGAGACTGTCAACGGAATCATCTCGAGCGCATACAGCATTAATGAGCCGTTGGATCGAGTAACCAAGATCATTCGCGCGGTAAATACCACACACCAGAACCAAACCAGGATCGGGTACGACGATACCGCCAGAATCCAAACGACATTTACCGATCTGAGCACCAACACCGATGGCATTCTGGTAACTAAAACAATTTCTGATAGCTTCGGTCGTCCTGTCGAAACGCGCCAGTACGAGGATGGCGCGCATTACATAGTCTCGCTGCAGGAATACGACGCGCTTGGTCGTGTCGCACGGAGCTCAAACCCCTACCGCCCATGGCTAAACGAAACCGTCAGTTGGACCGAGCACACCTACGACGCGCTGGATCGTCCCTTGACCGTCACGACGCCCGATACTGCAGTTGTCCGGTCAGTTTACGATGGTGATGGGGTGCTTCTTACAGACCAAGCAGGAAAGCAACGAATCATTCGCGAGAATGCGTTGGGCCTGGTTAAAGACGTTTGGGAGATTACGGCAGCGGATTCAGAGACAGAGTCGGTATCTTTTCCCGGCCACACAGAAGTCACCTCGGGTTACCATACTAGTTATGCATATGATGCGCTCGACCAGCTAACAACGGTAACGCAAGGCTCGCAGTCGCGCACATTCACCTACGACTCCCTGAAGCGGCTCATTGGTCAAAGCAGCCCTGAACAAGGACCGCTAACATTCCAACACGACGAGGCGGGCAATCTTCTCGTCATTACCGACCCGCGTGGAGTTTCAACCCACACAAGCTATGACTCTCTGAATCGCCCCACCCGGCGCTGGTATAACAGTTCGAGCTCTCTCTCAGCTATCAACCATAATAATCCGAACTTGCCGTTTGAGATCGGTCTCAGCAATGAAGTTAAATTTTTCTACGATGCCCAAACTCTGCCTGACGGCGCAGCAACCTTTGCGCGTGGTCCATCCACGGGACAAGTTGTCGCCGTAACTTATGGCACCGCCAGCTCGGGCGATTATTACGGCTATGATGACGACGGTGCTGCAAAGCTTAAGGTACAGCAGACGGGAGGTGTGAACTTTCAGATCACCCAGGTTCACAATGCTTCCGGCCGGATCACTTCGACCGTATATCCTTCGAACCATACAGTCTCCTACGGCTACGATGGAGCGGGCCGCACAAATAGTTTTATCGGCAATCTCGGCGATAACGTATCGCGCAACTATTCGACGAGCATCAGTTATTCGTCGCTCGGCAGCCTGGCTCAGGAGCAATTCGGCACGAGCACGCCTATTTACAACAAGCTCTTCTACAACATTCGTGGCCAACTCTCCGAAATACGTGAAGGCACTACGCCAAACAACACCGATTTCGAACGCGGCGCGATTATCAATTTTTTCGGCACCTGTTGGGGTATGTGCACGGGACAGCCCATGCCTGACAATAACGGGAATCTCAAGCGGCAGGAGCATTGGGTTAAGGACAGCAACGGGAACGTGATCGCTATCAATGCTCAGGCGTTTGAGTACGATGGTCTTAATCGTGTAAAGCGAGCCTATGAAGGAGATTCAACGCAACCTACCTGGCAACAGCGTTATCTGTTTGACCGTTACGGCAACCGTCGCGTCGATGTAAACGGTACGACGGCTAGCCTATCGCCGAGAGCTTTCGAACTTCAGACATCTACCAACCGCCTGCTGGCTCCGGGGGATACAAATCTCGCCGAAGCGAATCGTCAGATGCGTTACGATGCGGCCGGCAATCTCACCACCGACAATTACAACGGTCAGGGACAACGTACCTACGATGCGGACAACCACATGACTCGCGCCTGGGCCGCGGGCCAATGGCAAACCTATACGTACGATGCTGGTGGCCGGCGCGTAGCACGAAACGTCAATGGTTCAGAGATGTGGCAAGTTTTTGGCTTGAATGACGAGTTAGTGGCTGAATATCCAGCCGGTGCCAATCCGACACTGCAGAAGGAATACGGGTATCGCAATGGACAGATGCTGGTCGTAGCGGGAACCGGAGCAACCACGGCTCCGGCGCCATCTGCGTTAACGGCTGGCCCATCAAGCGGTGGCGCGAATGTCGTTTTAAGTTGGTCGCCGGCCAGCGGTGCTTCTAATTATCGCATCGAGCGAAAGGGAGCCGGTGGCTCTTTTGTCGTTGCCGGCACCACCGGGAGCACAGGGTTGACGGACACTGGTGTCAGCGCCGGCGTCGCCTACCTCTACCGGGTGTGCGCAGCTAACACTCAAGGTGACTGCACTTCCAACTTTAGCAACATCGCACTGGGCTCGGCCGTCAGTTTTCCCACCGACCCATCGATCATCTCGAGCGCTGACGATCCGACCGGTGTCAGTGTTACCAAGGTCAAGGCCGCGCACATTACCGAGTTACGGACGGCGGTTAATGCAGTGAGAAGTCTGGCGGGGCAGGCGGCGGCGCAATGGACCAACCAAACGATTACCGCAACGGTGACGGTTATCAGTGCCGACGACGTCCGCGATCTGCGGACGAAGCTTGATGAAGCGCTCACCGCTCTTGGCATTCAAACCTCGAATTACGATGATCAAACACTGTCCGGCGCTCCGAATGGAACCCTTATCAAGAAGGTCCACATCACGCAGTTGCGCCAGCGCGCGACAAGTGGCACTGGAGGGTCCGGTGGCAGCAGCTCCAGCGCTTTCACAGTGCAGTGGCTGGTAGCAGACCAACTCGGCACGCCGCGAATGATCTTTGACGAAACAGGTTCGCTTGCTAACACAAAGAGGCATGACTATTTGCCGTTTGGCGAAGAACTCATGGCGGCTGGTCGCGCGACGACGCCCGGTTACGGTGCGTATGACGGCGTGCGGCAGAAATTTACGCAGTATGAACGCGATGCAGAAACAGAGCTCGACTACGCGCATGCGCGTTACTACGGAAGCACCCAGGGAAGATTCACTGGTCCGGATCCATATAACGGAAGCGTAAATATTCAAGACCCACAGTCGTTGAATCGTTACTCTTATGTCCAGAACAACCCGCTCACGTTTACAGATCCATCGGGACTCTCTCTCGGCGAATCGCACTTTGACCCTGCGTTCTGGGGCGAGCGCATTGAATTCCTTCCGGGGTTTGGCACGAATTGGGGAAGCTTTAGCGCTTTCTACGAGCAGCAGTATGAGACATCAATGTATCAGACCCTAAGCGATGCCAGAGCTCGTGAGAGCCAACGTCAAGACCCGAATAATGCGTTGATCTTCATTGATGGTGCGGTCGGAACAAATGGTACGAGTCCATGGGATAACACTGAGATCTCCGATCTGCAATGGGAAGCGGCTGCTGAAGATCCGACCTACGCACCGGCCTATGCCCAAGTTCCTCTTTCGGGAGCAGGTTATTATGCTTTTGGTAGGAGATGGGTGCAGTGGGGAGATGCGCGGGCGCTATCTGCCCTCATCACATTCGCGGCTAGTTGGATCCAGGACCATCCTGGCTTCGACATTGGCTTTGGTGAAATGAGTGATGCGAACGGAGGCAGTCCCAGGCCTCACGGACATCATTTGCTGGGGCTAAGGATTGATATTCGGCCGATGCGGACAGACGGAGCACCATCTCCCACAAACTACAGAGATCCATTGTACAGTCAAAGTCTAACAATTGAGCTGGCCCAAGGCTTAAGAGCGATTAATGGAGTCCAAAGCATTCTGTTCAATGACCCCGTGCTTATTAGGATGGGACTGACAAGACATTGGGATTTGCATGATAACCATTTGCACGTAACGTTTCAATACTGACCCCATCAGCCAGTTGGATTAAAAGCCATGAACTTCTTAACTAAGCGGCGCGGATACAGCGTGGCCTTTCTCGTAATGACCCTGTCGACGAACGTCTGGCATATTTCGGGCTATGCCGTCGCCGACATTGATAGAGGCGGCTTTGGAAATATCGGCGATACTGCCCAAAAGAGATCATCTCATTTTGGAGATTTGCACCGGCCCGGCCGCGATAATCGGGCGCAGAGGGATCTATCCAAAAGCCAGCTTGAGCCGCTTGTCAACAAGTGCTTTGCTAATCTATTCAGCCTGTCTTCCCGCGGTTTGAGCCCGCCTTTCGTAGTTGGAGATTTCAACGGCGACGGCATGGAGGACCTATTCGTGCCTGTTCGCTTCGTTGGCACCATCAAGCCTACCAATAGGTCGAAGCCGAACTTTAACCTGGAGATGGTTTTGGGCACGGGCGGATTGCCCGAGGATAAAGCTTTTTATGATCTTAGACTTGGGGATCTTAGCGTTGACAACGGGCAGTACTTCGTAGTTATTCATGGAGCAGCCGGGATTCCTCTCTCGATCTGCTCGTCTGTTCGAAATAGGTTCGTTCTGATATATGCGATGGACAAGGGTTCAATCGGCATTAGGCTCTACGGAGGGCAAAGATTGCCTCCTGGCACGATCGGAGATCCAAACGAAGACCAACCGCCGCCAATACTAAAAGGGAAAGCGATAGTACTACTCGATAGTCATAAGATTGGCACTGCGCTTTATTGGGACGGCTCCCGTTATCGCTGGTATCCGTTTAATTACCCCGCGTCCAAATGACTAGTGCAAAATCTTTGAACGCTCCTGAAGTCATACGCTACGGATTGGCGGCCATGCTCATATTTTTGAATATCAGTTATCTACTCGCAAGTACGGGCCGGCACTCAGAGCCAACCTTAAAAAGAGACCCCAGTTTTTGTCTCTGCGAGAGTGGCGGTCGTTAGTATAGGCACGCCGTTGGATTAGTCACGCGGCTGTTGGCGAAGTGTAAGCACAATCAGAACAGTCAGTATGAATGTGACAAGCGCGGACAAGAGGCAGAACTGGCAGAAGTGTTTGATGACGAAGGCTTGTAGGTAAATCAGCCAGAGCGTGGCGAGGAACATAAAACTCACAAGCACCGTCAAGAGTTTGGCGGCCCATCTGTAACTGTAGGCGGCAAGGACCGCTAGGCTGAAAACTGTGAAGTAAGCGGCGGCACCCACCATCGCCAGCGGTATCCCGCGCACGGTCGCATACTCACTGCTCAACACTTCCGAACAACCGCTAACAATTGTGCAGCGCACGCTGCGGCCTGACAGATGCTCGATGGTGAGATAGATGGCGTCGGCAAGACCGACGAGCGAAACCAGCGCCGCCACGGCGTAAAGCAGTGTACGTTGTCGCGACTGAGTTGGTTGAGAAGTATCAGGCGAGTTGGTCACGAGGATTAATTGGGCGTACGGGATCGTGATGATTGAGCAATAAGATCGCTACGAAGAACCCACCCGCTACCGCAGGCGGTACTGACCTCACTGCGCCGGTACAAGCTCGCTACCAGGCGATCACATTTTAACGAATTAAGTCACTTCGCATTGAGTTGCGCCTGGATCAGCGCGCGCAGCTTATCGACCGCCAGCGATTCAAAAGGCACTTCGCGGCCATTCATGAAAACCGTTGGTGTACCACTCACACCCATCGCGTGACCGCGTTTGCCGTCGAGAAAAATACGCTGCGCGACGATCTCGCCCGAGCTGTCACGCCTGAATTGTTCCATGTTCAGTCCAATCCTGGTTGCGTAATCTTCAAAGATGGGACGCGCATCGAATGCGTCATGCCACGCCTTTTGATTCTCGTAAAGCAAATCATGCATCTCCCAAAACTTTCCCTGTAACCCGGCCGCTTCTGCCGAGCGGGCCGCGGCGAGCGCATGCACATGCGTGGGCACAAGCGGAAATTCGCGGAAGACTATGCGAATGCGCCCGGCGAATTCCTTTTCCATTGTTTGCAGGATGGGATGGAGCAGACCGCATGGCGGACACTCAAAGTCGCCAAACTCTTCCAGCGTAACCGGCGCATCTGCTGGTCCATGCGTGTGCGGCGGAGTGGCGCCCATCTCGGTAGCGGCCGCTTCGTTGCCGGTCGCTGGTCCATTAGTTCGATTGCTTGACGCCGGTGTTGTGGATGACGCTGGCAGCGGCGCAACTGGAGTGCTCGCCGAGCGCTTCAGATACAAAGCCGCCGCCACCGCGATGACAAGTACAGTTCCGATAATCAAAAAGGGAAGGGCACGTTTCATTTTTGCTTCCGAAAAATAATGTTGTGGTCAAAACCCGGTTTACTCGACCGTATAATTCACTGTCTTATCGAGATCGCCGTTGGCGTAAACCTCGACCTTGTACTTTCCCTTCGGCCAATCGCGGGGCAGGGTCAGGTGACCGTGAATAACGTTTTCCAACGGCTTGGTACTGTAGTCGATATCCTTGATCTTCTGGTTCTTCGTGCCATCCTCGGTCTCGACGATCCACCAGGAAAACTTCATGTCAGTTCCAGCCTTGGAATCTTTCAAAGTGGCCACGCAGTGAATAGTGTGATCGCCCGGCTCAAAGCTGCTGGTGTGATCGCCCGGCTTGCCGTTGCCGTCGTCTTTGGCCATGTAAATTTCCTTGATGGCCGCTCCTGAACCGGTTTCGGAGTTGGCAGTTGCGTTGTTATTGCTGTTGTTGGCGTTGTTATTTTTGCCGATATTGCAGGCGAGCACGGCAAAGAGTAAAAGACCGGCGGCCAGCCAGGCTGGATGTTTTCTCATTTGAGTTTCTCCATGCGTTGTTTGGGTAGTGATGCAGTTTGAATCAAAGGCCTCGCAGTGCAATGAGGTCAGTACCGTCCGCGATAGCGGATGGGTTCCGACATTGCTGGTTTTTTCGCTTGCCGATTTCCAATGGGCACGATCGCTAGACAACGATCTGAAATCGCAATTGCCACTCGGCAATCACTGCACCCATCCGCTACCGCGGACGGTACTGACCTCATCACACTCGGTCGCCTCAACGCAAACTACATCAGTACGCGTGCCACTAAGCTGCGAGCGCCAACGTAGCTGCGAGCGAGCGAAAAATATCGCGCCCATCACTCGAGCCGAGCAAGTCTTCACAGGCGCGTTCGGGATGCGGCATCAGGCCCAACACATTGCGCTCGGCGTTGCAGATGCCGGCAATGTTGTCGCGCGAGCCGTTTGGATTCGCAGCCGCGGTGACGTTGCCATTCGCGTCACAATAACGAAACACGATACGATCGTCGCGACGCAGCGTGTCCAGAGTTTCATCATCACAGACATAGTTTCCTTCTGCATGAGCTATAGGAATGCGCCGCACGGAACCGGTTGGCAATTCATTGGTGTACGGGGTATCGGAAGTTTCGACGCGCACATGAATATGTTCACAAATGAAATGCAGATCGCGGTTGCGGATTAACGCTCCGGGCAAAAGACCCGCTTCGCAAAGAATCTGAAAACCGTTGCAGATGCCGAGGACAAACCTTCCCGACGCCGCAAACTTTTTTACTGAATCCATCACTGGCGAGAAGCGTGCCAGCGCTCCGGCGCGCAGATAGTCGCCATAAGAAAAGCCGCCGGGAATAATCACTGCGTCGTAGGAACTCAGATTTGTGTCGCGGTGCCAGATGAAGTCAACGGGTTGACCAACTTGTTTCGAGATCACGTGGTACGCGTCGTGATCACAATTGGAACCGGGAAAAACTATAATGCCGAATTTCACGCCTCGATCTCCAAACAGAAGCTAATTAGCGGTGAGCAGAACCTTCTCCAGCTCGCGGGCTAATTTGATGGGTGCAAATAAATCCGCGGGATAAAGATAGTCTTCAACTGTTTCATCGATGACTCGAAGGTAATTACTTTTCGCGGCAGATTCATCGGGCAATAACTGATAGACGGTCTTAACCCTTAAGTCGTCGACATAGCCGCCATCGTTGATACAGATAACAAACCGCGCACCCGGCGCGGGACTCTTGATCGCACGACTTCTCTCGCGGGCGCGATTTACCGGATCACCCAGAACTCGCGACTCTGTCTTGTTTTGATTTGCCATAAAGCTAATCCAGATACTTCTTAATCTTCATTCTTACTTTTCCAATCCCGTGAGCAATGAATTTCCGCTAGTCGTAATCTGCCATCTCTGAGAGCTACGTTGGCAATGCCTTTCAGTTTGCGCCAGCGTCCACGCCCAAAACGCTTTTGCAGAATTGGTAATTCCCGAATCTGCCGCCCGACAGCGATGCTCTTAATGTCATGTAATTCACCGGCTATCTTGAAGTCGTCTGTCATTATGAGGCTGGAACCTCACACCTGCTTTCGCTCCCGCCGAATTTCACGCCTCGATCTCCACGCGGTAATCTTCAATGATTGGATTGGACAGAACTTCGCGCGCAATGCGGGCGACTGACTCGCGCGCCTGCTGCTCGTCTGAATCGTCAAGGGCAATCTCGAAATATTTACCCTGGCGAATATCGGCAATGCCGCCAAAGCCCAACAGTTCGACTGAATGCTGGATCGCCTTGCCCTGGGGATCCAGGATGCCCGGTTTCAAACTTACGAAAACTTTTGCTTTCATGTTGCTCGAGTCTGTGTCGCGAATTTCCTGTTCATACTAAGACATAACATTGCTTCATGTGTAGTGGATAGCATATATTTCGCGCGACTTAATTCAACCGAAACATTTCCAATCAGGAGAACTCAATATGCAAAACCCTCCCCCCGGACAACAGAACTATGGCAGCGCGCCAGGCACGCCACCCTCTACGCCGTCGCCCGGCACTTCGCAAACCGGCGGCACGGGTTTGGATCCAAAAGTGGCGGCCGCCATCTCATACATTTGGATCGTGGGACTGATTTTCTTCTTCATTGAGAAAGAGAACAAGTTCGTGCGCTTTCATGCTATGCAGTCGATTCTTTTTGGCATTGCGAATTCCGTGATCATGATGGTGTTGGCGATCATAGCTACGATACTGACGGTGGTGTTCACCATTGGTGCGGCGGCCGCGTCTGCTGCCGGCAGCGGCGGTTTGGGCGCAATCGTGGGTTTACTTGTCTGGCTCATCTGGCTTTTGTTTTGGGTCTTGGCGATGGTGTTTTTAGTTGGGTTGATCTTCGCCGCAGTTAAAGCTTATCAGGGCCAGAAGTTTAAATTGCCAATCATCGGCAACATGGCGGAAAAGATTGTGGAGAAGTAAGACTCTCCGTGCGTCCTTTGTGCCCTCTGTGTCTCGGTGGTGAGCAGTAGCAATAAAAATATGGCCCTAACCTTAAACTCATTACCGGCATTTCGGCTTTGCCGCCTGATGTGCGGCGGTGGCTTCGCCCCGCCATAGTGGTCCTCTTTAACTTTTGGGCTAGGCCCACAGTTTGGAGCAGCCTGAAAAGCTTGAAGTGCTTCCGCGACTGAAAAAAGATTTTCGCCCTGAGCCGTGGCAGGGCTAAGCGGACAAGGGCGTAGCCCGATATCTGTCCGAATCTAACGGCGGGGCAAAGCCGCCGCCGCACATCAGGCGGCATAGCCGTAGCCACGCGGCTACCTCCCGCAAACATCCCAAATAGCCAGAGGTAACAAAGAGAAAGATGAGGACCGGCTTTACCCAGTTAGCCTTTTCCAAAAACTCTTTCAAAGATCGTGTCGATGTTTCTCAGATAAGTATCGAGGTTGAACACTCCATCAATCTCGCCTGCCGAAAGCTGACCCGAGATATCCGCATCACTGCTCAACAGCTCGCGAAAGTTTTTGTTCTCGTCCCAAACCTTCATCGCATTTCGCTGCACCCAATCGTAAGCGGTTTCGCGCGCCACGCCTTTTTGGGTAAGCGCCAATAGTAGCTGTCCACTAAACACCAGCCCGTGTGTTGCCTGAATATTCTCGAGCATGCGCTCCGAATGCACGATCAGGCCGGCGATTAGCGACGTGGCTTTGTGCAGCATGTAGTCAAGCGCAATGCTTGAATCCGGCAGCACCACCCGCTCGGCAGATGAATGGGAAATATCGCGCTCGTGCCATAGCGCAACATTCTCCAAACCAACGATCGCGTTGGCGCGGACAATGCGCGCCATGCCGCAGATGCGTTCAGAAATAATCGGATTGCGCTTGTGCGGCATTGCGCTCGAGCCTTTTTGGCCGACGGTAAATTTTTCCTGCGCCTCGCGTACCTCGGTCCGCTGCCAGTGACGAATATTCAGAGCGAACTTGTCGAGCGAAGAAGCAATGATGCCAAGCGTCGTCAGGTATTCAGCGTAACGATCGCGCTGAATGATCTGCGTGGACACAGGAGCGGGTTTGAGTGCGAGTCGCGCGCAAACTTTTTCTTCAACCTGCGGGTCCAGCAATGCGAAAGCGCCTACCGCGCCGCTAATCTTGCCGAACGCTACGGTTTCGCGCGCGCGTTGCAAGCGTTCGCGATTCCGACGCATCTCGTCGTACCAAAGCGCGAAGGTCAGTCCAAACGAAGTAGGTTCGGCGTGAATGCCGTGCGTGCGGCCAATCTGCGGCGTCTTTTTGAATTCAAACGCGCGCTGCTTGAGCACTTCGAGAAAGGACTCAATTTTCTTAAGAAGAAGGTCGCAGGAGTCTCTTAGCAACAGAGCGTTGGCGGTATCGACAACGTCCGAAGAAGTCAGGCCATAGTGAACAAAGCGCGCGGCCTCGCCAATGTTTTCGGCGAGATTGGTAGTAAAGGCAATGACGTCGTGGTTGGTTGTTTTCTCAATCTCGTTTATGCGTTCAACGGAAAACTTTGCGCGCGCTTTGATTTGTTCGACGGCGTCGCGCGGAATGGTTCCCATCTCGGCGTGCACCTCGCAGACAGCGATCTCCACGTCGAGCCATTTTTGGAATTTACTCTGCTCGCTCCAGAGCGCGCCCATTTCCGGCAATGTGTAGCGTTCGATCATCTTTCTTTAGTTCCAAGTTTCAAGTTTCAGGTTTCAGGTTTCAAGTTTCGCAATTTGAAACTTGGAACTTGAAACTTGGAACTCACTTCAACGCTGTTGAATTCACGAAGTAGCGCGCCAGCAACCAATGGCCATCGCGCTCGACCAGCGTGAAGGATTCCATGCCCTCAGCGTTCTGGAATTTTGTGCGATAGGTGACAATGTAAGCTCGGCCTTTCAATGGACCACCAGAATTCTGTTGTTCGGTGGCGGATTGTAGTACTCGGTTCTCCATCGGGCCCAGTTTGCTTCTCAACGTTTTCAACGTCTCAATAGATTGTTCGAGCGTTGCATCCTGCCGCCAGAGATCTGAAGCTTCTTCATAAAGTTTCTCGTAACGCTCCGCCGCAAGATCATCGCTGACACTGCCAATGGCTGTCTCAACATCCGCAGGCACGCCGCGCCGCTCCGTTTGCAAACCGCAAGCAAAGCTCAAAAGAGAAAAGATGACGATAAACGAATATAGGAAACCCTTAACGCAAAGGTTCCGGCGCCCGGAAACAGCGGCTTTCATCCTTCCGCCTTCCTCCTTCAATCAAACCTCGATCCAGGGCGTAGGCTCCTTGGGAAAAGAAAGACTGATCTCGGTGTCCTTGTGAAAGAGCGGGAAGCGTTCCTGCAAAGCAACTTCGGCCGAAATCTTCGCCAGATAAGGATTGTTGGCGCGTTGCGACAGATGCGCCAGGACAATGAATTTGGCCACGCCGTCAAACCCTTCCTTGATCCAATCGGCGACGTCTTCGTTTGAAAGATGGCCCAGCCGGGAAAGTATTCGCTGTTTCAGTTCCCAGGGATAAACGTCGCAGGCTTTGAGCATGTCGCGACTGTGATTCGACTCAATCACAACCGCTGCACAACCTCGCAAACGTTCGCTGACAAGCGTGGTGATATGCCCAAAATCCATCAGGGTGGCAATCTTTACGCCCTGATGAGTGGCAGTGAAGCCAAAGTTGTCGACCGCGTCATGGGGAATGGTGAACGGATGAAAGTCGATTTCCCCGATGCGAAAATCTTTGCTCGACTCGATCGGCTCGACGCGATCGCTCAAAGCTTTGGCACGCTTCTGCCGTTCGTCGTTGTTCAGGTTAAAGCGTTCGCCGACGTAGGCGTCGTGAGTTTGGGCGGAGATGTAAACGGGGCAATCAACTGTTCGCAGCAGGACGCGCAATCCACCGACGTGATCGCCATGCTCGTGCGTGACCAGGACGGCGTCGAGTTTTTGCGCGTCTTCGCCGACCAGCACGAGGCGACGCGCAATTTCTTTTGCGCTCAATCCGGCATCGACGAGAACACGCGTATCGCCGGCAACGATCAGAACCGCATTCCCCGTTGAGCCGCTGCCAAGAACGGTAAGTTTCATGTTAAGGATGTAAAAACTAGAACCAGCTAATCAAAAAAAGGCGGAAATAAACTTTAGCACGAAGAGACAGAAGTCAGAAGTCGGAAGTCAGAGGTCAGAGGTCAGAAATCAAAGCTGTTTGCGATACGTTATTCGAGGAACGGATGAATCACCGCTACGGCTATGCCGCCTGATGTGCGGAAGCGGCTATGCCCTTCCGTCAAGGTGGTCATTAATGAGTGGGGCTGCGCCCCGGGGCTTAGCCCCAAATTCTTGTAGTCCGCTGACGGCGGGGCATAGCCACCGCCGCACATCAGGCGGCATAGCCGTAACGAAAACTGCTGCTTGTTACCTGACCTCTTCGAGGAAGTCCGCGACCTCGATATCCGCGTCACGCAGTGCGCCTTTCAATGTATGACGGTCAACTTCTTCATGGAATGGAAAAACAATGATTCTTCCGTCCCCATGTTTCATTTTTACGTGGCTGCCTTTTCGATGAACTTCGATAAAGTCGAGGCGCTTCAATGCGCCCAAGACTTGCCGTCCTGAAAGCAACGGCAACTTCATACAGTTAGCTCAATTAACTCTTGATCTTCAGACAGCGCGGTGGGTTCAGGTTCTAAATACAAGTCTATCGCTTCGCGGATATTTTCAAGAGCCTCCTCTTTGGTTTTTCCCTGTGACCAGCAACTCTTGAGCGAGGGGACGTGAGCTACGAAATAGCCATCTTCGCCAGGTTCAACCAGTACTTTGATGTTCATAGAGACTCCCCGTAAATTGAACTCTTGTTCTTTGTCGAAGATTAGTGAGTTTTGTTGAAGCGGTCAACCAGCAGCCTAAAGTCCAAGTTGACCGAGCGCGGATAATACATTCAACCTTCGTATCCGTCCAATCAAGAAAGAAAACGCTCCCCGCGCTCAGCTCCACGGCGTGTTGGGCGGTGACAATATTAGTCCGGTGCCAAGTAATTGTCGCGAATCTCATTCGTGAAATAAAGGAACTTAACGTTTTCGTGTTTTCGGGCAATCAAGCGTGCGATCGTGAAATCATCCAGGATGCCGCCAAAATCAAAACAAAGCATGAATGACCTATATGAATGAGCATTCAAATTATCTATGTCTTGTTCAATCGACTGAATCCAAGAATTCTTGGACGTAATAGAACTTCGATTCGTTCTCGAAGCCTTGATTTCAATAAAGACATGGTCGCCGGGTTCTAGTTGGATGTGTCCAAACCTTCCGCGAGAATTCATCGCGAAACGGACGATGCATTCTCTAACGCAGGCCAGAGTATCTTCGATTAGCATTCCTTTAACAAAATAGGCCGCCAAACTACGTATCATGGCGCGGATACGCCAGCGCAAATTCGGATTTGGTGGGATTATCCGGGGCCGCTAACTCAGATCTGCAGTCGCGAGCGATTCTGCGGCAAAGCCATTCAAATTTCCCAGCGCGCCGAGCGACAGTGGCCTCGCTGTAAAGCAAACTGTTAGTTTGCGGTGGTTCGTTACCGCTCAGCTTGAAGGAACGCCCACGACCGCAAACTAACAGTTTGCTTTACATCAAATCTGAAGTCGTGAGCGATCGACTTTAAATCCGTTCAAGTTGCCCAACGCGCCCAGCGACAGCGACTCGCTCTTAAAGAAAGTTCGCGCGACGCGCTGCAGATCGTCGGGAGTTACTGCTTCGATTTTCTTGATTACTTCTTCCGGTGAAATGCGGCGACCGTGAATAATTTCCTGTCGCGCCAACCCGCCCGCGCGCGCGCTTGATGATTCCAGACCCAACAGCAGCAGCGAAAGTGATTGGTCTTTTACCAGCTTTAATTCATCCGGCGTAACACCTTCTTCTACAGTTCGTCGCAACTCTTCAAGCGATAAATCCAGGACTTCATCCAGATGTTCCGGCGAAGTTCCCGCATAAATCGTGAATACGCCGACATCGGAAAACGTGTTGCCACCGGCGCCGACGGAATAGGCCAGCCCGCGTTCCTCGCGAATCTTTTGCCAAAGCCGGCTGGAAGTGCCGCCGCCAATAACCGACGCCAGCAAACTGGCGGCGTACCGGTCGCTGCTTTTTGCGTCAGGCCACGGCGCGGCGATTATCAAATGCGCCTGCTCAAGCTCTTTCTTCTGTTCAATCAGTATTGGTGTCGCCGGATTGGGCGCTTCTTCAACCAATACCGCTGAGGCGCCATTAGAATTAGGGAAAGATTTGTTGACCAACTCGACCAACTGGTCGTGCTCAACGTTTCCTGCCGCCGCCACTACCAGGTTCGAAGGCGAAAAGTCACTCGCATGATAGGCAGTGATGGCCTCATGATTGAATGACGAAATTGTTTCCCGCGTGCCTTCGATTGGCCGTCCCAGCGGATGGTTGGGAAAGTAGGCGGCATTGAAAAGTTCGCCCAGCAATTCATCAGGCGTGTCCTCGACCATCTTCATTTCTTCGAGGATCACTTTTTGTTCGCGATCGAGATCGGTTTGATCGAAACGCGGATGCGCCAGCAGGTCGGCAACCAAATCAAAAGCCTGCGGCAAACTCGTGTCCGCAACCTTTAGCGCGAATCCAGTCATCTCATGCGTAGTAAACGCGTCGAGATGCCCCCCGAGTCGATCTGATTCGACAGCTATGTCGCGCGCCGAGCGGCCTTTGGTTCCTTTGAAAACAGCATGTTCGATGAAATGGCAGATGCCGTTCAACTCCGGCGCTTCATGGCGCGAGCCACGGCGCACCCAAATGCCGGCGGTCACGGATCTGAGGCCGGGCATATGCTCGGTCAGGACCTTGATGCCGTTGGAAAGTTCAGTAGAGTTGACGTCGTCGATCATCGTTGGAGTCAAGTAAAACCGGCAGAAATTCAGTACTGCTTCGCATCCTAGCACGGCAGCAACGGGCGGCAAAGCGGGGCAAATTGGGCTGAAAATGGGGTGCATTCCTTGACAGCAGTTGAATTGTTGGCGGAAAATGACGCCATACAACGGTTCTGGTAAGTCTCCTGGCCTGAACCAGTTTGCCTTCTCGGTTTGAGGCTGAACTGCTTTTGTAGTTTGAAGAGGAAGGCATGACCTATGCGGAGACGCTTGCCTATTTTGTGCACACCGCAGCCACACTCGATCACTTCAAACGTTTCGCAAACGAAACGTAAGGAGGTTTCGTGTCGATGAGATTATCCTTAAGAAAATTATTCGAACTTTCTTTGCTGGCTCTGTTCCTCGGCTGCTACCTGCAAACTCCGGCGGTTAAGGCGAGCACCGGAAGCCTGGCTACCGTCTCAGGCGCGGTGGTGGACAATAAGGGTAACCCCCTAGCCGGCGCGCTAATCTCTTTAATAAAAGAGGGCGCCAGCAAGGTCGTGAAAGAAACCCGCAGCGACAGCAAAGGCAATTTCACGACGCGTATTCTGCCCGGCCGCTATGGCATTCACGCAATTGCGCGCGGATTCAATGAAGTAGTTTTTTCCGCAGTTGAAGTGCGGGCTTCGCAGGAACTCATCTACCGCTTCAATCTCGAGCCGATAGGTTCCGGCAAAACTTTAGTCGAACAGCGCCGCGATCGCGACGATGTCCGCTGGACCTTGCGCTCAGCCCAAACACGACGTTCGATCTTTCAGGCGCAAGAAGGCGAAGACGATGACATCCAGGCAATTGCGGCGGCAGAAACCGCCAGGGCTCAAGCTCAATCTCCCACCGACGATATAACCGAACCAACCCCAGATACCGTAAACGCCGACTCGCACAAACGTGTGCAGGGCGTGCTCGAGACTTATTTTGCCAGCTCTTACGGCGCCGCATATCCCGGTGTGAATTTCGCCGTAGCCACCAATCCAAATAATAGTGTCGAACTCATCTTTGCCGGACAAGTGGGCGCTGGTCCAAATGCGCCGGAAAGGTTTGAAGCCACCACACACGTGCGCGCCGGGCAGCACCATCGCGTGGGCATGAGCATCGGCGCTATCAAATTTACCGAGCCGATTTGGGCGAACGTAAACCCTGATAAGACGGCTGCGCTGGGGCAGTTTTCGGTGCGCGCCGTCGATGAGTGGGTGATTCGCGACGGAATAGTGATCCTGCTGGGTCTCGATTATTCACGTTTCCTCGGTGGCGGCGGTGCGCGCTCGTTGAATCCGCGCATCGGTGTTCAATTTGACGCCAACGCGCGCACGCGTTTGCGCGCCGGTTATGCAGCGGGCGGCGATGAAGCTCGCACGCAGAGCATTGCGACTTTTGAAAACAGTCAGATCGCTTTCACCGACGTAGGCAAGAGACCAATAGCATTTGTAGACGGCCAGGCTGTAATGGAACGAAGCCATCGTTTGGAGTTTGGTGTTGAGCGCGTGCTCGATAACAAATCGAATTTTGAGGCGACTGCTTTCTTCGACACTACGACCGGGCGTGGCATCGGCATGCTCAGCACGCCCATCACCGCTTTCTCCGGCGCGACGGGTGAGGCTTTTATAAGTGTCGCGAATCAGCAGGGCGCGTCGCGAGGAATGCGGCTGGTCTACACGCGCAGGCTGAGCCGGGTTTGGACAGCGTCGGCAGGTTATTCGTTTGGTCGCGGCCAGCGTCTCGTTTCGGATATCTCCAGGCCCGATGACATGTTCCAAAATTCTTTCTTCCAGACGACCGCGTTCCAGCTTGGCGCCGGATTCGATACCGGCACAAACGTGCGCACAGTCTTGCGCTTCTCTCCGAACGCCACCGTTTTTGCAATCGATCCTTTTGCCGGCCGCCTCGGCGTTTACGATCCGTCGCTCAGTATCCAGGTTACGCAGGAACTCCCCAGCTTTGGCTTACCTATCCGTGCCGAGGCCGTGCTTGACGCGCGAAACTTGCTCGATACGCAAACGACAACTGATAACGGAGAGGTACTCACTCAGTTAAGCACGGGTCGCCGTTCTGTTCGAGGGGGCATCTCGCTGAGATTTTAGGAAGAACAGAAAAGAAACCTGGCGCGCAGTTTCCGCGCTGGTTGCTTTTGGCCCAGATAAGCCCATCCCGGAAGCTCTCCAAAATCTCGGAAAAGTCCAAAAACTTGGATAGTCTCTGTTCGGAAACTAGATAAGCAGTTGATCTAAAATAGAAATCGCCCACTGCGGGTTAACGGAATGCGTGCTTAAGTCCCCCGCTTGCGGACGGCTTTGGCACTTGGTCTCCGCAGCGGAAATGTTGGGATGAACGGGGAACACACCTTGCGTTTTCGTAACCGGATCAGGCGCGCAAAGAGCGCCGCGAGAATTCTTAATCAGTGAAACGATCAGTATTTACAACTGGGACCTGGCTGGTATTTGTTACTTCCGCATTGCTGGTGGCGGTGGGCGTGCTCAACTTTGCCCAGCGCCTGCGGCACGAAACACCTCCGTGGGATGGCGTAACCTGGAGCGAAACGAAGCAGGGAATTGTTGCCGAAAAAGTTGAAGCTGATTCATCGGGCGCTCGCGCACAAATTCTGCCCGGCGATCACTTGATTGCTATTAGCCTCGACGACAATCATTACGATGAAGTGGGACACGCGAAAGACGTCCAGATTTATTTGGACCACAGTCGCGTCGGTGGCCGGATACATTACTTGATTGAACGTCCTTCTTATCCTGAAGAGAGCCGCTACTACTACGCCGATCTCGATAATCTCAACGCTATTCACAAATGGACGCCGCGCGATCTTTACATCAATCTCATCGGTGTAGTTTATCTGCTGGTTGGCTTCTTTGTGCTTTTAAAGCAGGGCGGCCGTGCACCTTTCTCGTTACACTTTGCCGGGTTGTGCCTGGCGGCGTTTGTCTTTCATTTCTACACTCCAATTGGTACCTATCGCGATCTCGACCTGGCTGTTGCCTTCTTTAAGAACGCGGCCTTCATTTTATTTGGCCCCCTCTTTCTGCATTTTTGCCTTGTCTATCCACAGCGACAGCAACTTTTTGATTCAAAGCGCTGGCGAGCCTTGTTGCTGTATTTGCCGGCAACGGTGCTGTTGCTTCTCGCGTGCTTTGTGTTCTTACGCGGCGCGCTGGAGCCATTGGTGCCTGCGCTGCGCAATGTTCCCGCCTTTTCCGAAACGTTCGTAGGATTATTTTATCGTCTGACATTTGCGCACTTTGTGGTGGCGCTGCTGGCCAGTGTCTTCTTCCTGATTCGTACCTGGGCCAAGGCGACTACTGCCGTGATTCGCCAGCAGATGAAATGGGTGATTTGGGGATCGCTGTTAGCGGTGGCGCCGTTTACCTTGCTTTACGCGGTCGGATTTTTGCTGGGAGCGGAAACCGATCCCTGGTTAATCGACGCGGCCGTCATGCCGTTGATTCTGATTCCACTAGCGTTCGGTTATTCAGTAGTGCGCTATCGGTTGATGGACGTTGAGCTGGTGGTGCGGCGTGTCTTTGTTTATGTGCTTACCACGTTGTCGATCGCGCTGATGGTGGGTTCGGTGGTTTATCTGGCCGGACTTTACGCGCTGGGCGAAGGTGGACCATCAAGCTCAGGCGAGATTACCTTGCGCGTTGTGCTGGCGATCGTGGCCATGGCCGCGATTGTGATGGTTGCCGCGCCGGTAAAAAACTTTCTCCAGGAACAGATCGACCGCTTGTTTTATGGCGAGCGGTATGACATGCGCAATAGCTTGCTGGATTTTGGCCGCACGCTTTCTGCGACTACAGCGCTTGATCCGCTGCTCGATTCACTCGTCAGCCGTCTACAGGAAGTGATGAACGTCGGCCGGGTTGCGATTTTCATCGAAGACAAGCATACCCAAGCCGGTTACCGCGTGGCGCGTGCCGCGGGGCTAACCGGAGAAATGGTTGTGCCGCCAGACTTTCGCGAAATGATTCGCATTCGCTCGGCTGACACTGGCGTCGTGCGGACCGACGATCTTGATCTCGTTCCTGAAACAACTGGTTTCGTGCGGCGCGCGCTTCATTACTACGTGCCTTGCGTCGTTCGTGGTCGAATGGTCGCAGTGATTGGCCTCGGTCGTTCGGCCGATGGTGCGCTGCTGTCTTCCGAAGACGTCGATATTTTGCTGACGGTTTCAGGGTACGTGGCCGTCGCCATCGAAAACAGTTTGCTTTACCAGGAACAACAGGAACGCGCCGGGGAACTGAAACTGCTGAAGGAGTTTAATGAGTCAATCATCGAGTCAATTAACGTCGGCCTGTTGGCCGTTGATCTCGACGGTCGCGTCACCCGTCTGAACTCTGCGCTGGAAGAAATCCTCGAGGTGACGCGCTCCGAAGCAACCGGCAAACGGATTGAAGAACTCTTCTCGGAAGACTTCACCGACACGCTGCACCAGGTGCTCGGCAACGATCGCTGGCGGCTGCGCGAGACGCGAAACATTTACAAGATTCATACGGCGACTTTCGCCGGCCGCAGTTTGGTGCTGAATATTGCGATCGCGCCGCTACAGGATTCGCTGGAACAAACCGGCGCGCTGGTGGTGCTGGAAGATGTAACCTCGCGCGTCAGACTCGAGGAGCAGTTGCAGCAGCGCGAAAAACTTTCGTCAATAGGCTTGCTGGCCGCCGGTGTGGCGCATGAAGTAAACACGCCGCTGACCGGCGTTTCTTCTTACACGCAAATGCTTTTGGGAATGCTGAACGAGAATGATCCCAAGCACGCGCTGTTGCTGAAAGTGCGACGACAGGCCGAACGCGCCACCAACATCGTTAACAACCTGCTTAACTTTTCACGCACCGGCAGCGCCACTGAATTCAGCGAGATCGATATTGGTCGCGTGCTTGACGACACGCTGCAATTGCTCGAGCCCCAGTTGCGCGGCAATCAAATCGAGATCGTTCGTGATTATGACGCGGATGCGCCACGCATCGTCGGCAACAGCGGCCAGCTGCAGCAGGTGTTTACCAATCTGCTGCTGAATGCGCGTGATGCTATTCCCGTGGGCGGCTCAATCAGGATTGCAACCATTCCCTCTGAAGATCATTCGTTGATCGTCGAGGTTTCCGACACGGGCCTGGGCATTGCTCCGGAGAACGTCGCTAAAATTTATGATCCGTTTTACACGACCAAGGGAGTAGGCCGCGGCACTGGACTCGGGTTGGCTGTCTCTTACGGTATCGTTCAGGAGCATTCGGGACACATCAGCGTGGAAAGCGCGCCGGGACGCGGGACAACGTTTCGCATCACGCTGCCGACTGCCCATGCGCGCGCTCGTTTGCAGTCAGTTGGCGACTAAGCAAAAAACAGAGGTCAGAAGTCAGAAGTCAGAAGTCAGAAGTCAGAAGTCAGAGGTCAGAAGTAAGAGAACAGAGAGCCAGGTTTCGACGTTAGGAGTTTTGTTCGACTGCTTACTTGTGTTTCTCACCTCTGACCTCTGACCTCTGTCTTCTGTCCTCTGTTCCGTTACAGGCTCTTGCCTTTTTTTTTGCCCCAATCTCCCCTAAACTGACTGCTCCGAATTGAGGACCACCAACTTTGGCGCTAAAAACCGATAGACGCATCGCGAAAAAAGGATCTGTGCTCATCGTTGACGATGAAGAGATCATGCGCGAGGTCCTGGAGACGCTGCTCTCGTCTGAAGGCTATCGCGTCGATCTGGCAAAGACCGGCGAGGAAGGATTGGAAGCCTACGGCCGCCGCGCCTACGACGTCGTGCTGCTGGATGTTTCGATGCCGGGCATTGGCGGTCTGCGCGCGCTCGAAGAGTTTTTGAAAATTGATTCAGATGCGGTCGTCGTCATGATCACGGCTTACGCCACGTTTGATACGGCCATTGCTGCCTGGGAGCACGGCGCTTTTGGCTGCATCAGAAAGCCGTTTCAAAACGAGCAAATCACCGGCACAGTCGCGGCCGGAATAAAACGCCGGCGCAAGGAAGAAGAACGACGCACGCTGCGGCGGGCAATGAGCCGGGCCGTTGATCGGGGCGCTATCGTCGGTCGTTCGGACATCATGCAGGAAGTTTTCCGCCTGGTGGAACAAGTGGCGCCGGCGCGTTCGACGGTATTGATTACCGGTGAAAGCGGTACCGGAAAGGAACTGATAGCAAAAGCGATTCATGAGTCGAGCATGCGCGCGGGCAAACCGTTCGTTACCGTGAATAGTTCGAACATTCCTTCCGAGTTGCTTGAATCCGAACTCTTTGGACACACACGCGGCGCCTTTACGGGCGCAGTCGCGGCAAAAAAGGGTTTGTTTGAAGTCGCCGACGGCGGTTCGATTTTTCTCGACGAGATTGGCGACATTCCTCCGGAAACACAGGTGCGCCTGCTGCGTGTGATTCAGGAACGCGAGTTCACGCCGCTCGGAGACACCACGCCGCGCCGCGTCGACGTGCGCATCATCGCGGCCACCAACATCGATTTGAAAGAGGCGGTCAAGCAAGGAGCGTTTCGCGAAGATTTGTATTACCGCCTGGCGGTCGTCCCGATCGAATTACCGCCATTACGCGACAGGCGCGAAGACATTTTGCCGCTGGCCCAACACTTTATCGAGAAATACAACGAAGAGAATGAGCGCCACATTTCGCAGCAGGTTGTTCCGGAAGTGCTGGCGTTGCTCGAAGCTTATTCCTGGCCCGGCAACGTGCGCGAACTGGAGAATGCGATTGAGCGCGCAGTAGTGATTGCGCCCGGCGACGAAGTTACGCGCGAGTGTCTGCGTCCGGAAATCAGCGATCCGCGATCGGTGGCGGCGGCTTCGGAAGCAGGCGCGAGCCTGGCGGCGGTCCATGACCTGGGAGGCGGCATCAATTTTTATGATCAGGTGCGGCGCTTTGAGATCGATCTTATTCGAAGGGCGCTGGAGCAGACCGGCGGCCATCAATCGCGAGCCGCGCGTTTGCTGGGAATGAATGCGACGACGCTAAACTCAAAGATCAAAACTTACCGGATTAGCCTGCGACCTTAATGGTTGAAGGGCGCTGGAGGTTGCGCCCCTGCTGCTGCTTAGTGATGTCTGCGTTTTGCAGTTTTCAATTCAACCAGAATTAGTTCGATATCGCCGTCAGTAATATTCTCCGGCTGGTGTTTGACGGCAGGTGTGAAAAGCGTTGTGCCCGCCTTCAAATCACGCTCTTCGGTTTTGCCCCCCGGAAAGGTAAACTTCATCCGACCGTCTGTCTGAAAAATCGCTACGGCATCGGGGTGACTGTGCATGACTGACTTTTCGTGCGGCGCATACTTTACGCGCAACACGCGGATGCGGGAGTTTTCAAACTCGACCTTGTAGTGCTGCGAGTCCACTTTTGTCGCATCCTGCGCGACGATAGGAATTGCGAGCGCGAGTACAAACAGAATCGGTAACAATATTCGACGCATTAGGGGGGAGTCTCCTTCATACTTTGAATTAAGCAAAAAGCGGTGCACTTTTAGTTCAAGTCAAGCGGCAAGTCAATGTTTATGCAATTGGGAATGGCGACAGTTTTACCAAAGATAAAAGCAAAGCAATTCAGCGAGCTGACGGCCGAAGCAGCCAGTTGCCGGCGCTGTGCCGGAATGTGTGAACGCGCCGCGGTGCTTAGTGAGCTCAATGGACCGCTGACGGCACGCATAATGTTCATTGGCGAAGCGCCAGGCCGCAAAGGCGCTGATCAAACCCGCGTTCCATTTTCGGGAGATCAGTCAGGTAAAAACTTTGATCGCTTTCTGGCGTCGATCAATTTGCGGCGGGAGGACATCTTCATTACCAGCGCGGCGCTTTGCAACCCGCGTGCAGAGTCAGGCGCGAACCGTAAACCAAGCAAGCTGGAGTTGAAAAACTGTTCCGAGTTTTTGCAACGCACGTTTACGCTAATCGATCCTGCCATTGTGATTACGTTAGGATCCGTTGCGCTGGAATCGATTAGAACGATCCACCCGCACGATCTGAGTCTGAAGGAATCGGCCGCGCAGATACATACGTGGAACGGCCGGCTGCTGGTACCGATTTATCATCCCAGTCCGCAGGTGCTCGCGTCGCACCGTCGCGAGGCCGAGCAGCTCGCAGATTATCAAGTGATTGCGCGCGCGTTGCGCAATGTGGAGATGGACCATCGCGTGAATGCCGCTTGAAGCGTGTTGCGGCTTCGCCGCCTCCGGTGCGGAAAGGCTCTGCCTTTCCGTTGGCAATAATTCTAAATGGAGGCTACGCCTAGGATCGGGCATAGCCCCAACAATCAATACGCGATCGGAAAGGCAAGAGCCTTTCCGCACGGAACGCGGCAAAGCCGCAAGAAAGTCTGTATGACAGCACTAGGACAAATAGCTATTCAAGAACTGGTGCTCGACAAGATGCACGCGCAGCTTGGTGCCTCGATGATCGAGCGTGATGGCTGGTCCCTGCCGGTTTCTTATGGCGATTTGGCCCGGGAATACGCGGCTGTGCGCGAGAACGGTGCGGGATTAATTGATCTCTCAGCGCGCGGACGTATTTTGGTTAGCGGTTCGGAAGCAGTGCAGTTTCTCAACGGGCTGATCACCAACGACATGAAGACGCTTGAGGTCGGGCATTGGATGCCGGCGGCGTTTCCAAATGTGCAGGGCAGACTGATTGCCAGCGTGCGTGTGATTCGCTTAAGGGACGAAGGGACAGACAAGAAGGTCTGTCCTACCTTCTTGATTGACACTGAAGCGGCGACTCATGAAACGGTGCTGAAGACTATCGAGCGCTTCACGCTGGCTGGCGATTTTCGAGTGAAAGACATAACGACCGACACGGTGATGTTGTCGGTGCAGGGTAAAAAAGCGGCAAGTGTTGTTGGTTCAGTGCTGGGCGAAACAGCCGGCGTTTCAGAGCCGCAAGCGGTGCGACAAATGAGTTGGCAACAAGCTGGGGCAACCGCGGACGTAACTGTCATTCACGCTTCGCACACTGGTGAAGACGGCTTTGACTTGATTATTGAAAACGATCATGGCGGCAGCTTGTGGAATGAATTGGTGAAAGTGGGCGCGCAACCCGTTGGTTTCGAGGCGCTCGAGATTCTGCGCATTGAAGCAGGTTTGCCGCGCTACGGCATCGACATGGATGACACGAACGTCGTCACTGAAACGAACCTGGACGACGCGGTCAGTTACACAAAGGGTTGTTACATCGGTCAGGAGATTATTGCTCGCATCAAGTATCGCGGCCACGTCGCGAAAAAGTTGTCCGGTTTGATGTTTGATGGAACAGTCGCCATCAGCGCCGGCAGTCTTGTGAATTCAGCGGATGGGAAAGAGATTGGCCGGATAACCTCAGTGACGGATTCACCGAAGTTGCAGCGGACCATCGCGCTGGCTTATTTGAAATACGATTACATCGCGCCCGGGACGCTCGTGAAGGTTGCCGCCGCCGATCAGGAGTTTTCCGGCAAAGTTGTCGCGCTTCCTTTCGTGCCAGTCACTTGATTTTAATCCGCGCTATCCGCGTTAATCTGCGGCAAATATTGCTGGATCTTGATCGAAACCACCATGTCTGACAACGAACAACCACGAGATCTCGACTCCCCTCAGGCACGCCTCGCCTACTCCATTATCCAGTCATTGCTGGAACACACTCGCGTCGTTAGCGACCTGATCGCGCTGATGGCCCAGACGCTCGATGAAGATACAACCAAAGCCCTAACCCAGACTCCGGTCTGGACTGCCTATCTCGACAGCCGTCGCGCGCTGGAGCACACGCGCGCGGATGTAGAAAAATTTACCGAAGTCATGAAGCAGCTTAGCGAGGATTAGTGGAGGTCAAGGCACCGTTCTTTCGGTTGTCGAATTGGATGGTCGAGTTACTAAGCTGTAAGTCCCGCACATACCGAGCAGAGACAGTATTATCCACAACAATATTGCCAGCCCAACGAGTTGTCGAAGACTTAGGCCAAACAAGAACGCGGGCCGTTCTCTGTTCCGATTTCGACGCAGACGAACGCCACAAGCCTGACAGTAAGTGGCTATCGGTTTGTTGTAGGCTCCGCATTGAGGGCAGTGGATTTGGTCCCGCTTCACAGAGTTACACTTCTTACAAACTAATCTGATGTTATCGACATCGTTTGAGCCACCTTGGCTGTAAGGATGGATGTGATCATAATCCAAAAATACCGCATCAAATCTCTTTCTGCATATTTGACAAATGTTTCTGTCGCGTTCACGAACAGCTCGTTTGACACTCTTTGGAACTGAGACTCTAGTGGGCATAGTGTCTTCTTCCTGAAGATAGCAGCGGGACTAGAATACCAGCTAATGGATGACCATAATCACTTGCCGCTCGCGGCCGCCGTCAAACTCGCACAGAAATATTCCCTGCCAGCGTCCCAGCAAAAGCTTTCCGTCTTTAAAGGGTACTGACACAGACGAACCAACCAGCGTGGCTTTAATGTGCGCGTCGGAATTCTCTTCGCCGTGGCGAAAGCCCATGCCGTGTTGCGGAATAAGAGTGCGAAAGGCGTGCAGCATGTCGCGCGGCACGTCCGGGTCGGCATTCTCGTTCACAGTCAGGCCCGCCGTCGTATGCTGCACATAAAGAACAACGACGCCTTCCTTTGCATCTGACTGCTTGAGTTCGCGCTCAACCTGCTCGGTAATTTCGACCAACTCTTCTCGTTGCTGTGAACGAACTTTTAGTATCTTCATAAATTGATCAACCAGTGATCTGACAAAACAAAACCCTCGCTCGCCGAAACGATCGAGGGTTGAGCTGTCTTACAACTTTCGTTCAAACCTTGTTAGACGCTTTTCGTTTCAAGAGAGACCAGCCGGCCGGAAGCATTGCGGCGGCAAGCGCGATCTTGATGATGTCGCCGACGAGAAACGGCGCGATGCTCAGTTTGAATGCCACGCCAGGCGCCGTGTGAGTTACAAATGAAAACCAGGCCCAACCGGCGACAATAATGATCACGGAGCCTGCGGCCATCGCCGCGACTGCCGTAAGAAAGCGTTTGTCCCAGCCGTTTTCCGCAAACGCGCCGGTGACAAATGCCGCGGCGGGAAACGCAACCAGGTAGCCCCCCGTTGGCCCAAGCAGATGAGCGATACCGCCGTGGCCGCCATAAAAGAACGGCAGGCCGCTGGCGCCCTCGACCAAATAAACAATCATCGCCATCGAGCCCAGACGCGAACCCAACAGCGCTCCGGTCAACAGTACGGCAAACGTCTGCGCCGTGATTGGAACCGGGCCGATCGGAATGACGATTTGCGCGGCCAGTGCAGTCAGCAAACTAAACACAAAAACCAATGAAACTGAACGCGTCCAATCCAGCGGGGCCAGCGCAGCACCTAGCAGCGTGTCAGCTTCAGGGTATGAATGAACGTGCGAGCTCATAGTTTTCAGAGTTTAGAGTTTCGGGTCCAGAGTTTCAAGTTTCTCTGTGCAACCTCTGTGTTCTTTGTGCCCCTGTGGTGAATCTTGATGATCGAATTGCTCACCACAGAGACACAGAGAACACGGAGTACGCACAAAGACTGGTCTTAGTCGCCGGCTGCTCGTTTGGCAGCCAGCACCTCAGCAGCTTCATCGGCGAGCGCGCCGATGCGCATGCCGTGGAACGAACGCCAAACAAAGAAGACTGAAACCAGGAAGAAGCCGAGCGCCAGAATGTGCGTCAAGGTTGTGTCTCCGTTGTTTCGCGCCGTCAGACTCACAGCCAGTTCGACAGCCAACAGACCGAACAGCGTCGTAAACTTGATTACCGGATTCAACGCCACTGAAGAAGTGTCCTTGAACGGATCGCCGACGGTGTCGCCTACGACGGTCGCATCGTGGAGCGGCGTACCTTTCATTTTCAGATCGACTTCGACAACTTTCTTGGCGTTGTCCCAGGCGCCGCCGGCGTTCGCCATAAAAATCGCCTGGTACAAACCAAACACGGCAATCGAAATCAGGTAGCCAATAAAGAAGAACGGCTCAACAAACGCGAAAGCAAGAGTCGAGAAAAACACGGTCAGGAAAATATTGAACATGCCTTTCTGCGCATACTGCGTACAAATCTCAACTACCTTTTTGCTGTCTTCGACCGAAGCTCTTTCAACTCCTTCAAGGCGTATGTTTGCCTTGATGAACTCGACCGCGCGATAAGCACCGGTCGTTACCGCCTGGATCGAAGCGCCGGTAAACCAGTAGATGACCGCGCCGCCGGTGATCAGTCCCAACACAAACGGAGCATGCAACAACGAAAGGCTGGTCGTGTTTGTAGTCAAACCGTTTGTCAGCGCCATGATGATCGAAAAAATCATGGTCGTGGCGCCGACGACGGCCGTTCCAATCAGAACTGGTTTTGCGGTTGCCTTAAACGTATTGCCGGCGCCGTCGTTCTCTTCAAGCAAATGTTTCGCGCGTTCAAAATTCACATCGATGTTGTAGTCGCGTTTCAGGTCGTTTTGAACATTCGGCAGTTGCTCGATCAACGATAACTCGTAAACCGACTGCGCATTGTCCGTCACCGGTCCATAAGAATCGACCGCGATGGTTACCGGGCCCATGCCGAGAAAACCAAACGCAACGAGACCAAAACCGAATACCGGAGCAGCGACCGGATCAACCATCAGCGAGCCCAGCCCTAAGCCCAGGTCAAGACCGAGTGTCGCGAAGTAATAAGCGATCGACATCAGTCCCACGATGCTGATACCCAGCCAGTAAGCCGAATAATTTCCCGCCACGAGACCGGAAAGAATATTCAAGGAAGCGCCGCCTTCGCGCGAAGAAGTTACGACTTCGCTTACGTGTCGCGACTTGGTCGAGGTAAACACTTTTACCAGCTCGGGAATGATCGCGCCGGCGAGTGTGCCGCACGAAATAATGATTCCCAGTTTCCACCAGAGCGTGTCGTTGCCGCCGAGCACGGGAATGGTGAGCCGAGAAACAACGAAGGTCAGCACCACCGAAACAATCGAAGTGATCCAAACCAGAGATGTTAACGGACTTTCAAATGGCATCTGCGCCGAGTTCTTGTAGCGTGCCTTGGCGATAAGATCGTTGGCGAAGTAAGAAATGCCGCTGGCAATAATCATCATTACGCGCATCACGAAGATCCAGACCAACAGTTGGACCTGCACGCGCGGATTGGGCACGCCCAAAAGAATGAAAGTGATTAGCGCGACTCCGGTGACACCATAAGTTTCAAAACCATCGGCGCTTGGTCCAACCGAATCGCCGGCGTTGTCGCCAGTACAGTCGGCAATTACGCCCGGGTTGCGCGCATCGTCTTCCTTAATTTTGAAGACGATCTTCATCAGATCCGCACCGATGTCCGCGATCTTCGTAAAGATGCCGCCGGCAATACGTAAAGCCGCCGCGCCTAACGATTCACCAATTGCGAAACCGATAAAGCATGGACCGGCATAATCGCCGGGAATGAAAAGCAGAATGCACAGCATGATCAGCAGTTCGACGCTGATAAGCATCATGCCGATGCTCATGCCGGCTTTCAGCGGGATTGCATAAAGCGGAAACGGTTTGCCCTCGAGACTGGCGAATGCAGTGCGGGAGTTTGCAAACGTGTTGACGCGAATGCCAAACCAGGCCACACCGTAACTGCCGGCAATACCCACCAAACTGAAAGCAAGAATGATCGCCACGCGCAACGGCTCCATGCGCGACAGCACGCCGAAGTAAAGAATGATGACGACCGCGATGAAAGCTTCGAGGATTAGGATGAACTTGCCCTGCGTGATCAGGTATGTCTTGCAAGTCTCGTAGATCAGTTCGGAGATTTCGCGCATGGCTCGATGGACCGGAAGCTTTTTCAAGTTCATGTACATCGCCATGCCAAAGCCGAGGCCGAGCAGACAGATCACGATGCCGCCGAGCAGCAAACGGTGGCCGTCGATGCCGCCGAAGAAAGTCACGTCAGATAAGTCAGGCAGTTTCAGGTTAGCTTCGCCGCCCTCGCGCGGTTGCGCAAAAGTCGGCGCGGCATAAAAAGCGATGCCCGCCAGCACTGAGGCTACGGTCAAAGCGGCACGCGCGGCGCGCGCAGAGCTCAATGAACTGAGCAGGGTGCCCCCGTTGGCGGCTTTCTTTTCCATAGCAAAAACTGCCAGACAAACCGACAGCAAGCTGATAAATGAGATCAGCAAAATTTCCACGATTGTGATCCTTTCCCTCGTTTAGTAAGTGGCGTGAACTGCAAACTGCTCGCCCGTTTTGGCGCTGACGCGTGCATTCGCAAGGCGAAGTTTCCGCTGGTTACCCCAGTGCCGGAAAACGGTCGTTTGAAAAGCGGATATTATTGCCGATTGAGTGGGGAACTGTCCAATGGAGCACAAAAATCGGATCGTTTTGCGGCTCTGCCGCGTTCCGTGCGGAAAGCCTATGGCTTTCCGTTGCTCAAAAACATAATGAGGCTATGCCTCCGAGGCGCAGCCTCATTTATTAATACGAGTTTCGGAAAGGCGAAGCCTTTCCGCACGGAAGGCGGCCAAGCCGCAGCACAATCAACCGAGCGATTCGGCTTCGGTTAAGGCGGGAATCAATTCCGGACGCTTACCAAAGCCAAACCAGCGACGAATTGAATCAACCAAAATGATAACCGCCGCGGCCATGATGATCGCAGTTAGCCCGGTATTGATATAACCCTGCATTGACGTTTCCGGTTTTTGGGCCAGCGGCCAGAAGATGTCGGTGATCGATTCCCAACCAGCCACCAGCGTCGTAGTTGCAACAAAGCTCAGCGGCAGGATTGTTACCCAACTGTATCTTGCTTTACCCGAGTTGATGATGATCGTCGTGGCTACGCACAGCGCCACTGCCGCCAACAGTTGGTTCGCAATGCCAAACATGGGCCAGATCGTTGAGATCGATCCCGACCAGATGAAGGCGCCCCAGGCAGCGACCACCAGCGCCGAAGTGATCACTGAACCTGGCAACCAATTCGGCTGTTCCAGTTTGCGATAAAAGCGTCCGCCAAATTCGCCGACCAGGAAACGGGCTACGCGCGTGCCGGTGTCGATCGTGGTCAGAATAAATAACGCTTCAAACATGATCGCGAAGTGATACCAGTATTTCATCAGTCCGCGCAGTCCGGGGATGCCATCGAAGATTTTTGCGATGCCCAACGCCAACGTTACCGCGCCGCCGGTGCGCCCACGCAGGTTCTTCTCGCCTGACTCCTGCTCCAGGTGATCGATCTCCTGTGGTTGCAGGTTAAAGCCTTGCGCGCTGTGTTCATCGACCATGCGTACGTACGCCGCTTTTTGCGCGTCGGTTTTCTGCGCCGTGTTGATGGCGAAATAGTCGCCGGGGAAAAGCGAAGTCGCCGCAATCAACGCCACCACGCCGACGACGCCTTCCATCAACATCGATCCATAACCAATCATGCGCGCGTCGGATTCTTTGGCAATCATTTTTGGGGTCGTGCCAGAAGAGATCAGCGCATGAAACCCTGAAATCGCGCCGCAGGCAATGGTGATGAAAACAAACGGGTAGAGCTTGCCGGGAATCACCGGCCCACCACCGTGCGTGAATGGCGTCAGCGCCGGCATGTTGAGATTCGGATGGACCAGGATCACGCCGACGATCAAGAAAGCAATCGTGCCAATCTTCAAATACGATGACAGATAATCGCGCGGGCACAGCAGCATCCAGACTGGCAACACCGAAGCGATGAAACCGTAGCACGCCATCAGGATGACGACCGTGTTCCGCGAAAAGGTGAACGTCTGCGCCCACGATGATTCGGCAATGCGGCCGCCTAAATAAACGGCGAGCAACAAACCGATAACACCGATCACGGTCGCCTCCACAATCTTGCCCTTGCGGAAGCGATACATGTACAGGCCCATGAAAAGCGCGAGCGGAATTGTGAAGCCGACGGTGAACGTGCCCCAGGGCGATTCGGCCAGCGCATTCACAACCACCAGGCCCAACCCCGCGAGCGCGATGACGACGATGAAAAGAATCGCCACGCCGGCCACGAAACCCGACAGCGGACTAATTTCCGTGCGCGCCATCTCGGCAAGTGATTTTCCTTTGCGGCGAATGCTGCCGGCGAGAATCATGAAATCATGAACGGCGCCGCCGAGGCAGACGCCAATCACCAGCCACAACAGCCCCGGCAGGAAACCAAACTGTGCCGCCAGCACTGGACCAATCAATGGACCAGCGCCTGAAATCGCCGCGAAGTGATGCCCAAACAAGACCCACTTGTTCGTTGGATAGTAATTGTGCCCGTCGTACATCGTCTGCGACGGCACCGGACGCGAATCGTCAAGCGTCAGCACCTTAGCCGCGATGAAGGCGGAGTAATAGCGATAAGCGATCGCCATCACGCAAAGCGAACCGATGATGATGGGAAGTGCATTCATGAGTTTTTGGCAGCTCTGGTTAGTTTGCTGCCAGAATTTTAGTAAGCCACTGCCTCGTAAAATCTCGCAAGACTTCGACGTCAGTCGCAGAGTTGTATTTGCGATACGTGTAAACGTATATCAGCCGTTGCTTGATTCTGACATAAGACAAACTCGCCACCAGCGGAGTGGTGACCTCAGTGTCGCCACTCTTGCTTGTGAAGGTCATCATCAGTATGACGCCATAAACATTGGGTCGCGTGTCGAATTCTCCGAGATTAACCGGCTGACTTAAAGCGACCTTTGTTTCTCTCTTGTTAATCTCGGTCAGACCCTTATCCAGTTGTTTGACCGCATCTTTCATGGTCTGCCCGTTAACGTCGAGCGCTTGAGAACCGGTCTTTTTGAACGTGGCGACAAGGTCCGCAAAGCGTTCGGCTGAATAGTCCTCGTCGCGTATGGCCTTTCGGACCGAAACCTTCGTGTAAAAATTGAAAGTCGCTGCTTCCCCCGCTCTTAATTTGTCGCAATCCGCTCGGGGAAGATCCACCAACAGCATGTCGTTGTCCGGGACCTCCGTGCGGCTGAAGTGATCTTTGATAAATTCGAATTGCGAGGCGGCTTCCTCAAACCCGTCCGGAGCCGGAATCACGGTCAATTGATTGCCTAACTGGAAAGTAGTGACTTCAGTTTTACGTGTTTGGGCAATCGCAGAACCACCAACCAGGAAAAGAATTGTTACACAAGCTGTTATTGCGAGAGGTTTCATTTTGTTCATAGGCGATTTTGTCCAGGGTTGGCTGGTTCTCCCTTCAACAATCCTATGACGAAGCCGATAAGCATACAGGCCAAGCCGATCCCTATACTTCCAACTGCGATCATTGTCCGCTTGCCTTCGCCCATTCCGCCCATCATCTTTGCGTAAAGTTCGCTCGGACTGGAAGTGTGCGGCACCGTCAGAATGCCTATTGCGATTAGCAACGAGCCGAGGCCCATCAACGACAACCAGCTCGGCGTAATCCGCGAACGTCCCGACTTGCCGCCTAACTCGCTGCGCGCATACCCATACGACAGGTAGATCGATAACCCGATCATCAACCAGGCGACAAAGCGCCACCACGAAGTCGGCGGCAGGTAGTACATCAGAAAGAGACACGAAAGCGCGCCGAGTATCGGCAGAAACCACGCGCCGAGCGGCACTTTGAACGGCCGGTGCCTGCCCGGATCTTTGTAACGCAAAATTGTGATGCCGATGCAAACCAGCACAAACGCGAACAGCGTCCCGATGTTCGTCAGGTCCACCATCTCGTCAATGCTCATCACAGCCGCAAACAAACCGACGACGACGCCGGTCAGGATCGTAGTCACGTGCGGCGTCTTAAATTTCGGATGCACTTTTGCAAACACTGGTGGCAGCAGGCCATCGCGGGCCATTGAGAAAAATATGCGCGGCTGACCGAGTTGAAAAACAAGCAACACCGCGGTGTGCGCTACCACCGATCCGAAGTCAACCAGTCCGGTGGCCCAACGCGCATCCGGTGCGACGTATCTAAGTGCCATCGTTAACGGTTCAGCTTGTTCGGTTGCCAGTTTGTTTACCAGCACCGGATACGGCATGACTCCCGTGAAGACTGCCGCAACCACGATGTAAAAAATCGTGCAGATAACCAGCGAAGCAATAATGCCGATCGGCAGATCGCGGGCCGGGTTCTTTGTTTCCTCAGCCACGGTCGAAACCGCGTCAAAGCCAATGTAGGCAAAGAAAACCACTGCCGCGCCCGCGAGTGTTCCGCCCCAACCGGCCGGTTGAAACGGATGCCAATTCGTTGCCATCTTCGCCGGCGTAACCATGTAAAGCAGGAAGCCGATAAAAAATGTCAGCACAATGATCTTGACGCCTACCATCACCGCGTTAAATTCGGCTGACTCTTTAATTCCCCAGACGAGCACGATTGTGATAAGCGCAACGATGCCAAAGGCCAGCAGATTGAAAACGATCGGCACACCAAGAACGTGAGGTGCACTATCAATCAGTCCCGGTATTTTTCGCGCCGTGCGAAAGTCGGTTGACAGCCACTGCGGAATGTCGACACCGAGCGCGTCGTGCATGAATGAGCGAAAATAGTTGGCCCAACTGATAGCGACCGCGACGTTGCCGATGGCGTACTCCAGAATCAAATCCCAGCCGATGATCCACGCCACCAACTCGCCAAGCGTCGCGTAAGAATAGGTGTAAGCCGAACCGGAGATTGGAACCATTGCCGCCATTTCCGCATAACACAAAGCGGTAAAGGCGCAGACAACAGCCGTAATTGCAAACGACAGCATCAACGATGGACCAGCGCCGGGCCGAACCGCATCGCCGGCGGCGGCCGTGCCGACTGTGGCAAAAATGCCGGCGCCGATAATTGCGCCGATGCCCAGCAGCGTGATGGAAAGCGGACCGAGGCTTCGTTTCAGTTGATGCGTCTCATCGCCCAATGCCGAGAGAATGTCGTTGAGGTTCTTGGTGCGAAAGATTCCTTTAAGCAAGTCGTTCGCCTCCGGAAGTAAATTGTATTGCGCTCGTTCGTTGCTGTCTCGATCTGAAGGGAGTGCAGGGCGGAGTTTGGCACGGAACGGCGAAGAAAATCCAGCCTTAAAACAGCCGGAAGATACTGAACTCCAGGGCAGTTCCTAATCTCAGCTTCTCTGTGCGTCCTTTGTGTCATCTGAGCCTCAGTGGCGGGCAATCGCTAATAAGGATTCACCACCACGACACCGAGAACACAAAGGACGCACAGATATCTACTTCCAACCGAGAGAGCATTTAAATCCCAGCACCTTATTGGCAAGTCGCAGCCGGATCGTGTATAGATTGCCGAAAAGAAAATCAAAAAGGAAATCTGAATTCCGAAATTCGTCATGTATCCATTTCGAAATATTTTGTTCCCTACTGACTTTACGCCGCATGCCCGCGCTGCGTTGAAATATGCCGCGGCGTTTGCGCGTCAGGGAGGCGGACGCGTGGTGCTGTTCAGCGTGCAAAGCGGGAACGTTCCCGCCAATCTGCTCACCTTGCCGGAACGAGTCTTCGCAGAAGAGCAGAATCACTGGTTGTTGCAGGTGCGCACCGAAGTCCGCAATCTGCTTGCTGATCCAATGTTCGACGGTATTGAAGTCGAGCCGGTGATCGTAGCCGGCGAGCCGGCGCCGGAAATTGCCAAAGCGGTGCGTCATTACAATATTGATTTGGTAACTGTCGTCACGCATGGACGCAAAGGTCTGTCGCGTGCCTTGTGGGGTTCAACCGCTGAAGAAATTATTGCGGAAGCGCCATGTCCGGTGCTGACTATCCGTCCGCCGCAACATGATTTCGTCGAGCACAAGGGCGACCGCAGTGAAGTGCGTTTGAATCGAGTGCTGCTGGCGACGAACTTTCGGCCTTCGGCGGCAGCCGCCACACAAGTCGCAACCCAGCTCGCCAACCAGGCAGCCGCAGAACTGCACGCGGTTTATGTAATCGGCGACTATCTCGAGCAAATCTCGGTGATGTTTCCGGAAGGTGGTTTGAATGCAATTTCGCGCCTGCGCAATTATGTGCAGGAACGCATGACGCAGCTTTCGCGCGGCGATGGGGCGCGCGCGGTGACTCACATTGCTGAAGGCCGGCCCTATGCAGAGATCGTTCGCGTGGCTACCGAAATTGACGCGGATCTCATCGTGATTGGCACCCACGTGCATGCGTCTCTTTTTGGCGGCGCGCCGGTGCTGGGATCTGAAATTGAGCGCGTAGTACGAAACGCGCCCTGTCCGGTTCTGTGCGTGCCCCCGGCGCGCGTTGTCACTCCACTTCCGGCACTAGTCACACAGCCGGTGAGTTAAAAAAGTAAAGCAAACTGTTAGGTTGCGCTGCTGCCAAGCCATTCAAGGTTCGAGTGCCCACGACAGACCGCAAACTAACAGTCTGCTTTACCAATTGGTCCCTACAAAACAAAAAAAGCGAGGCGGAAATCCGTCTCGCTTTCTTATTGATAAATTGTGGACTGTTATTGCGTGATCAATTGCAGGCGTCCATCAGGCAGGCGCACAGCGAATACAGTTCGTTCGTACATATTGAGTGGCGTCGGCTCTTTACGTTGGGCGAGCGCAACTTGCTCACGCGAGAAATGATTCGCGGCGCGAGCCGACAATGGATCGCGAATCAAGTTGTAACGCCGGCTGATGCGCCGCACATATTCCTGAGTCTCGCTGTATGGAGGAATGCGATTTCCATACTTCATGACCGCGCCTTCGCCGGCGTTGTAACCGGCCAGCGCCAACGGCACATCGCCGTCAAATTGATCGAGCAGGAAACGCATGTAACGCGCACCGCCTTCGATGTTCTGACGGGGATCCCAAATGCTGCTGACACCGAAACGCGCAGCCGTCCCGGGCATTAGTTGCATCAAGCCGCGCGCGCCCTTGTTCGACATAGCGCGTGCCTTGAAAGTGGACTCCTGATGCATGATCGAGTAGAGCAAAAGCGGATCAACTGAATTCCGATGTCCCGAGTCAACGATATAGCCATCTATGTTTGCGTCGCCGGTGGTGAACCCGCTCAGTGGAGCAACATCCATGCTGGTCGTTCGCACCATGGGCAGGTTTGACGGAGCGTACTCAAAGTTCCTGGCAGTCACCAATCGTTTGCCGCGCTGCTTCACTAAAGGTTTGGTCACTGGCGGCGGCGTCTGGATTTTCACTGCATTCGTAAAATCAAAATTATCGACGCGGTACGATCCGCTTTGTGCGAATGCCGATAGTGCCGACAGCAAGATTATGGAGAGTGTCAGGGGGAAATTTTTCATAAGAGGGAATTCGGGCGACGATTTCAGACTCGGTCAAGGGAAATTCGGTGAGATTGTTAGCGGGCAAAGCTGAGAAAGAGCAGGCCTCAACTAAGGCCGAAGCCATAGTAACACACGGTTTAAACGATTGCCAACACCGCTAAAACTCCCGGTAATCCCTAGGAGTTTCGCTAATATTGACTGGCGACGAACTGCCGAAGAGGACAGTTTGATTAGGGTCGTGCGTCCCATTTTCCCGAGGTGCAAGAGGTCTTGTATAGATCTAGATCGGCGTTTTTCGGAACGACCTGGACATCCTCGACGGCGGTAGTATGATACGCGCGCTCTTACCAAATCTGGTTAGTGAATCCGCGCGCTTGTCGCGCCTCACAACGAGGAACAAATGAAAAAAATACTTTCGACGATTTTGTCGCTGATTGTTATCTCTGCAGTCGCGACCGCGGCGCAGAACACAAACAGCTCCACGACTACGAATACATCAACCACAAAAACTGCGAAGAAGCGCGGTCCGATCTTTCGCGCGAATAAAGATCAGATCAAACAAGCCCAGGCGATCCTGAAGACGCGCGGTTTTTACGCGGGTGAGCAGACCGGCAAGCTGGACCCAGATACGCGCGCCGGCTTGAAGAAATATCAGGCGGCGGAAACTCTCAAGGTGACCGGAACGCTAAACAAGGTAACGTTGGAGAAGATGGGTGTGGCTTTAACTGACAAGCAGAAGGCTATGTGACATGCGAGGGGGAACGGGGCGTGGCTGTGAGTGGCAGCGCCCCGGAAAGCAAAGGCGCGAGCGCGTTTACTCCCATAAGCGCGGCTCGCGCCTTTGTTTGTTTTGATGTCCGATAAACTTTTCAGTTTGTCGTTTGTCTCAACACCAGAGCGGGGGCAGGCCCACCTTCCCAACCACGAGCTACTTCAACTGAGTGTCGGATTATTAAGTTGGCAGCCTTTCCAGGTTTCGATCAAACTACCAGTAGAGAAGCTCGGGGTTGGGAAGGCGGGCATGCCCCCGCTCTTCATTCTTTGTGCTAACCCAGAATCTTTTCGACGATTGCGTAACTTGCCTCGAGTGCTTCGCTTAATTTTTCCGGTTGCGCACCACCGCCTTCGGCCATGTCCGCCTTGCCGCCGCCTTTGCCGCCAACAATCGGAGCGAGTTCCTTAATTACTTTGCCTGCCGGAACCTTGCTGGTTAGATCGTCGGAAGTGCGCACGATTAGCGAAACTTTTCCTTCGCTGCTGCGGCCGAGGACGACCACGCCGGATTTTATTCGCGCCAGCAAAGTGTCCGAAAGTTGACGCATGCCGGCAGCGTCAAGTCCGGTGGCTTCACGCGCCAGCACCTTTACGCCATTAACATCGCGCGCTTCATCACCATTCACGGATGAACCGCCAACGGCGCCAGTTGCAATCTTCATGCGCAGCTCGTCAGCTTCGCGGCGCGCTTTCTTTAGTTCGTCCTGTAGCCTGGTAATCACCGCCGGCAATTCCGCGCGCGAAGTTTTCAAGCCGCTGGCGGTCTGATCGATTAGCAATTCATCTTCGCGAAATCGTTCGTAAGCATCGACGCCGGTGATGGCGCGAATGCGACGCACGCCCGAGGCGATCGATTCGTCGCTGATAATTTTAAACAGGCCAATGTCGCCGGTGGCGCGCACGTGCGTGCCCCCGCACAGCTCGCGGGAAAATATGTCTTCGGCGCCGCCGGCGCCTTTGATAGATAGCACGCGAACCTTCTCGCCATACTTCTCGCCGAACAGGGCCATGGCGCCGGAGCGCATAGCTTCTTCCGTGGCCATCTCGTCCGTCTGCACCGGCTCGTTTCTCAAGATGTGATAGTTGACCAAACGTTCGATCTCTTCAATCTCTTCTGGCGTTAATGGCTGATAGTGATTGAAATCAAAGCGAAGATAATTTGGCGCCACTACCGAACCGGCCTGCTTAACGTGTGTGCCTAACACTTCCCGCAACGCGGCATGCATCAGGTGCGTCGCCGTGTGGTTGCGTCGTGTGGCGTCGCGCTTTTCGACATCAACTTCCGCCGTGACAGTATCGCCAACTTTCAACGTGCCTTTTTCAATTTTGACTTTATGAACAATCAAACCCTGAACAGGCGAATAGGTGTCGGTGACGACCGCACTGAAATCACTTCGACCCGCCGTAGTGAGGTCAGTACCGTCTGCGGTAGCAGATGGATTCCTTATTCTTCCAACGTCGCCAACTTGTCCCCCCGACTCTGCATAAAACGGAGTGTGGTCAAGAACCACTTCGCCTTCATCTCCCTCTTTTAGGGACAGAACTGAATCACCCGTAAACAGCGCGACCACCGTCGCCTCATCGACGCGAGTTGTTTCATACCCTTTGAACTGCGAACGTCCTCCATCTTCCGCTACCTTCGAGTACCTCGAACCGGATCTCGCTTTGCTTGCGGCTTTTTCTGCCGGGACGCTGGCTTGAAGTTCACGGAGCGCGACATCGAAAGAGTCATTGAATTGCTCTTCATCTAGTGCAAACCCGCGTTCTTCCAATCCCACCCGGACGAGATCTCTCGGCGTTCCGAACGTATCGTACAATTGTGCCAGCGCCTGGTAGTTCGGCATCGCGCCTTTAGTAGACGAAAAAAGTTCATCAAGCTTATTCAAGCCAATCGTCAACGTCGATCCAAATCGCTCCTCTTCCAAACGCACCATCCGCTCAATAAAGTCGCGCTGCGCTTCAAGTTCCGGAAACGCTTCATGCATCTGATCAACGACGAAGTTAGTCACCTTGTAGAAAAACAAATCGTTAAGACCCAGCGCATGACGCCCCTGATAAATCGCGCGGCGCATGATCTTGCGCAGCACGTAATTCCGACCTTCGTTCCCGGGCAGGATTCCATCGGCAATTGAAAAAGCGGTCGCGCGGGCGTGGTCTGCAATCACGCGCATGGCGAAGCCGGATTGAGTTTCAGCCTCGTATTGACGATCTGCCAGCGTCGCAACGAAATCGACCACGTTCTTCAACAGATCAGTTTCATAGTTTGACTTCACACCTTGCAGCACAACGGCGAGACGCTCCAGGCCCATACCCGTATCGACAGAAGGCGCGGGCAAAGGTGTCAAAACGTATTTCCCCGGGCTTGGTTCGCTGCGGTCGAACTGCATAAACACAAGGTTCCAAAGCTCGGTAATTGTATCGCCGGGACCATTGACGTTAGCGGCGCAATTTTCCGCGTCCTTCGGATCGTTGCCCATGTAGTAATGAATCTCGCTGCATGGACCACATGGGCCAGTCTCGCCCATTTGCCAGAAATTATCCTTGCGACCGAACCGCAGAATGCGCTCGCGCGGCGCGCCGACCTTTTCCCAGAACCGCTCGGCGTCTTCATCGGGTCCGACCTGATCATCGCCTTCATAAACGCTGAACCACATGCGCGCCGGATCGAGCTTGAACTCGTTCACCAGCAAGTCCCAGGCAAACTTAATCGCGTCTTCCTTGAAGTAGTCGCCAAAAGAAAAGTTTCCCAGCATCTCGAAAAACGTCTGATGCCGCGCAGTCTTGCCGACTTCGTCGAGATCGTTGTGCTTGCC
>DNND01000023.1:0-6129 GCA_003488005.1 Blastocatellia bacterium
AGTAGTCAGTAGTCAGTAGTCAGATGAAAACTCTTTTCATGAAAAGGTCTAGTCTGAGTCCCGGCCTCTGACCTCTGATTTCTGACCTCTGACCTCTGATTTCTGACCTCTGACCTCTGACCTCTACCGCTCAGGCAGGCGCTCCAACTGATAAAGAGCGTGTGTATTTTTGATCGACGAAAAGACCAGCATCGTGCCCATGGCAATTATGCTGACCACGCCGCCGACATCGAGAAGCAGAAAGCGACGCCCAAACAGATGCGTGTGCGAACTGTGAAGCAGGTAAAGGTTGCCGATGATTAAGACCAGACGCATCTCAGTCGGTCCCAGTTTCCATTGCGAGATTTTGAAAATGCCCAACGCATAAGCCGCCAGATACGAATTGATTGCCAGCATCAGGAACACGATCAGCAGCGCTGCCGCCACGCGCTCGCTCATGAAACCGGAAAGCGCTAACCCGAAAATAAAGAACAGCGCGCCGAACGTGTCGATGATGTGGTCCACATAGAAACCGTAACGCGGCCGTTGCCGGTCCCGGTACCGGGCCAGCGTCCCATCGAGACTGTCGCCAAACCAGTTGAGAAATATGAAAAGGTTGACCAAGTGCAGCATCAACGGGTTCTGCCCGCTGGCGGCGTAACAAACCCCGGCCATAAACATCGCTACCAATCCCAGCAGCGAAAGATGATCAGAGTTGACCCAGCGCGGCATGCGTCGCGCCAATCCGCGTAATGCCGCCCGTTCGAGTGGCGCGAGTATGCTTGTCTGTTCGCGCCGCGCATCGTGAAAATTTTTAGTCATTGAATTCTCCAACCTATCCGACAACTCTCAAGACTTTTGATTTGGACCGAGTAGTTATTCAGCCAACCAGCGGGGGCATGCCCCCTTCCCGACCTACGAGACTGCCTTACTTACTCCGTGCTATCGCCTGAAAGCCTTCAGGCCGGGGCTAATGACTCGATGGCAAACCAGCTTGTGGTTGGGAAGGTGGGCATGCCCCCGCTGATTCGTCGCCACACAACTCCAGAGTTTTTCTTATGTTCCGCTGGCTGCGCTTTCAGCTTTGGCTGTGATTTCAGTTTTATATGGCTTGGCGAGGCCTTTCTTTGCTTCATCGTGCGCCGCATAAATATCCGGCCGGGTCAGCACTTCACGATACTGGGCCAACGCGTCTTCGCGTTTTCCTGCCAGATCATAAGCGCGCGCCGCGTAGAGATGGGCCATCGTTACCAAAGAAGGTTCAGCGCGTTCGACGCGTGTGGCCGCGAGAAACTCGCGCGCCGCTCGTTCGCCTTCGCCCGCGGTCAACAAAACTTCGCCGTACTTGAAATGGACCAGATCGAGCGCGCGCGAAACTGTCTCGCGCACGGAACGGTCATGCAGCAAGTCTTCAAAGGTGGCGAATGCCTCGCGCTCGGCCTTTGCGGCGGCGTCCGTGTTCCTGGCGGTTCTCTCAACTTCCGCCTGGGCCACCAGCGCATCCGCCGCTTCCAAACGGAACAAATAATTGCGCGGATATTTCGCGCTCAGCTCGCGCGCATTTGCCAGGGCGTCCGCATAACGTTTCTCGCGCGTGTAGAGAACTATCAAAAGCGTTCGGGCATCGTCGCGGGCCCAGTTGCCATTCTTCGCAACACTTTCAATCAACGCTAAGCCCTTTTTCTTCGAGCCACGAAAACCGGTGACACCGGCAACCACTTTGATCGGCAGCGGAAGTGAACCCACCACATATTCGTAAAGTCCCGCCGTCAAACTGGCGTCGATGAAAGTTGTATCAAGTTTCAGCACCTCGCGATGATGGTCTACCGAGTCGTCGCCATCCTTTAGTGCGGCAAAGTGGCGACGCTCGACTGCTTCTTCAAACGAAGCTTTCAGACCTTCGGTCGCGCCCACCCAATAGAGCGCTTCAACATCCTTGGGATTCTGTTTGAGGCGAACCTCGGAGAGTCGTTTGGCTTCACGCGTCAAGGTGCGAAACTCATTAACAACTTTTGGATCGACCTTGTCTTCGCCGCTGGAGTAGAAACTTTCCGAGCTGTACAGCGAGGATTGCAGCCGCCGCGACTCGTAAAGCGTCTTGATCCAGACGCGCGCCGCCAGCAACTGCGGCCCGGCCGCATGAGTCGGGTAGAGCTGCGCTATCTCTTTGAAATCTTTCTGCGCTTTGTCGTAATCGAGATTGTAGAGCGCTTCCAGGCCGCTGCGCCGCAGCCCGTCAAACTTCGCCCGCTCCGTTTCAGCGATCCACGGGTTTGTCGGGGTTTGCGCCGCGACCGTGGCTGCAAGCGCGCTCAAAATCGTAAGTAAAAAAATCAACTTCTTCACTTCTCGTGCTCCTTACTTAGACGACCTGAAAATATTCAAGCGGCCGGATCTGAGTCCTGACCTCTGATCTCTGACCTCTGATCTCTGAACGCCTCCAGGTACTTCACCCCGGCGCCGGTATTGAACAAGACCACTCGCTCATCGGGTTTAACTAATTCGGCATCGATCAACTTACGCAGCCCCGGCAAACAGGCAGCGCCTTCGGGCGCGCAAAAGATTCCCTCAGCAGCGCCAATCTCTTTCACCGCGGCGATGAGTTCCTGATCGGTAACAGCGACTGCCGTGCCGCCTGATTCGCGCAAGGCATCGAGAATTAAGAAGTCGCCGATAGCTTTCGGAACTCGCAATCCCGACGCGACGGTTGCGGCGTCGGCAAACTCATCCGCAAATCGCTTCCCTGTTTCAAACGCGCTGACGATCGGCGCGCAACCACTCGCCTGCACCGTCACCATCCGCGGCCGGCGCGAATCGATCCAGCCCATCTCTTCCATTTCCGCGAACGCTTTCCACATGCCTATTAATCCAGTGCCGCCGCCGGTTGGATAAATAATCACGTCCGGCAGTTCCCAATTAAATTGTTCCGCCAGCTCGTAACCGAGCGTCTTCTTGCCTTCGACGCGATAAGGTTCTTTCAAAGTAGAAACGTCAAACCAACCTTCTGCGTCTTTGCGCCGCGCGACCTCCGCGCCACAGTCCGTAATCAACCCCGCCAGCAACGTAACGTGCGCGCCGGTCTGTTCACACTCAATCACATTAGCGCGTGGCGTGTCGTCGGGCATGAAGATAAAGCACTCAAGGCCGGCGCGGGCAGCGTAAGCAGCGAGCGCTCCGGCTGCGTTGCCGGCTGAAGGGACGGCGAGTTTGTTCGCGCCAAGTTCCTTTGCCATCGAGACCGCCGCCGACATGCCTCGAGCCTTGAAACTCTGCGTCGGATTTTGCGACTCGTCTTTGATGTAAAGCTGATCGATTCCAATTTGTTTTCCTAAATTCTTTGCTCGCAACAATGGCGTCCAGCCCTCGCCCAGCGAAACAATGTTCTCGTCGTTCTCAACCGGCAGGACTTCGCGATAGCGCCAAAGATCGGCGCGCCTTCCCGGCAATGATTCTCTTGTCAACGTGCGCGCCGCTTGCCATAGGTCATAACGGACCAGCAGCGGTTTTCCGCATTCACGACAAAGGTTGAGCAACCGCCGTGCCTCGTGTTTCAGATGGCAAAGGGCGCATTCAAGATGCGTAACGTTCATTGATTAAGGGCCTTTCCTGGGGGAACTCTCGAAGGATTGCAACGGAGGGAATGATACTACGGCAATGGATTGCTGGCAGGTGGAGCACGGATGCTGCGTATCTAGTTACGTAGTGGTTTGATGGTGACATTGCTCAGATCGATCTCTGGCTCTGCTTCTCCTCTCCCAAGTCCGCCTCCTTGATCAAGTTGACTCACGCCGCGATCCGGAGGTGCCGCATCATTATCAAATACAGTTTCCGTTGTCTCTTCTAACGAATTCTTGATAGTTATCTTTATCTTGCTTACTACAATTGTCTTGTGCCGCAGTTCAAGAGGCCATTCAAAAAACATCCATCCTTCTACCGGCTCGCCTGGGTCTAATGTCTTGTTGAGTACAGCAGAATCAAATATCGGTCTGAAGCCATTCGTCTTAAAACCGTGGCGAATATCGTAATCATTTAGGAAATATATATCGTGAGAAGGAACCATCGGCATACTTAGGACTCGGAACCATCCATCGGGTGTTTGTATATCGGCAGCATATTCCACGATCTTTGTCTTGATGGATTTATTGTTAGTTACCTGAAGGTTCAAGGCGAGACCGATCGGGGCAAAAAACGTCGCTTGTCCTGCGTTGTATTTATACAGAAGCGGCTGAGGAAAGGTGGCGAGGACAAAAGCACCCTGATGGCGTAAGTGAAAGATGGGAGAGGTTTGCGAGACAGTTGGCGACGAAGTGAGTATTGGGGGTGCTTTCTTCCAGACCTCTTCTGCGATTTGCTCCGCTGAGGTTTGTGATACAGGCCGATACGACCACCAAAACAATCCTGAGCCAACGCCGATTAGAACCGCGGTTGCGGCCGCTAGTCGTGGCTGTTTTTCCCACCAAGTAGAGAAGTAAATACCTAAAGCCCAGATAGCCCATGACACAAAAAAGCAAAATGCAGCTAACCACGCCGCACCACTCAATTCAAACCCTATCGCCGCTACTGCCACCGCCAAGCCACTCCAACCCGAAATCTTTGGATGATTCGCGAGCAAGTGAAAGATTCGATAACGAGCAAGCAACCGCGATGAAGGCTGGATAATATTGTTAGGGTGGACTAGATCCGGGTTGCGCGGTAGCGCCTCATCCACCGCTTGTTTGAATGCATTGTCTGCCACCTGTCGGCTTGAGAAAAAACCGGAGATTTCCTCCAAGCGTTTCGCGATAGTCTCCTGGGTGGACTCTGAAAACGCTTCAGGGTCTGCGTGTGATCGCTCAGCTAGAGGAGGAGGCGTTTCCTTAACAGGCTTGGGATTAGGGGGATCGGAAGACTGAGACATTAGGCAAGATCACCTTTCAAGACAGTATCAAATTCCCGACATTGATGGTCTGTTGTGCAATCATGCTTAGGTGTTTATTTTGCGTCAAGTGCATAACTACCCAATCGTATTTGCACTGCGAAGCTATCAACGATCGTCACTGCGGCTGCAGAATCTTTGCAGCGTTAAGCACCCACCGGCGGTATTGACACCAGGCCACTAAGAACCAGACAAGCATCCACCCGCTACCGCAGGCGGTACTGACATCATTGCTCGCATCTTAATGGTATGGAGTCAGTACCACGTGCGGTAGCGGGTGAGTCTGCCGCCGGTAGTCACTCCGGTCCCGCCTGATGAGGTCAGTACCGCCTGCGGTAGCGGGTGGATGCTTCGTTTTTGCACTTAGTGCACACATGTCTGGCGCGATGAGGTCAGTGCCGCCTAATGTAGCGGGGTTCGCTTTCGCCCTCACGAGTTTTTGTGCGAAGACCAACCCATGTGACAAATGCGCGGCGACGAAGTATCTTGGTTATTCAATCGATCAACTCAATGAAGAGGACTAAGATGCCAAATCGCACCGCCGCCATTCAAACTAACAAGGGCACCATTCGCGTCGAGCTTTACGAATCAGACGCGCCCAAGACGACTGAAAACTTTATTACGCTCGCCGAAAAAGGTTATTACGATGGTGTGATTTTTCATCGCGTGATCAAAGGCTTCATGATTCAGGGCGGCGATCCGACCGGCACCGGAAGCGGCGGCCAATCCGCGTGGGGCGGAAAATTTAACGACGAGATTGATGCTTCGTCGGCGGTGTACCAGCGCGGTTACAAGAAAGGCATCGTGGCGATGGCCAATGCCGGGCCGAACACAAACGGCTCGCAGTTTTTCATCATGCATGCCGATTACCCGCTGCCGCCGAGCTACACGATTTTTGGACGCGTAACGGATGGCCTTGATATCGTGGACGCGATTGCAACCAGCCAAACGGATCGTAACGACAAGCCAACATCGGAAGTGAAGATGGAGCGCGTGACGATCGAAGAATAAACCTGCTTACTGGGATCGCGGGCGTCTCGCCCGCAATGAGCGAGTAGCGCGAACGGCCGCGTAGCGGCCAGATGTTCATAGATTAGGCCCATCAGAACGGTCTTTCGGGGCGAAACGAAATGCAGCATTTCGTTTCGCCCCGAAAAGTTTCTAGCCGGAATCTGTTTCTATAAACGTTCGGTGCCTACGGCACTGGGACCCGGTCGCTACCGCTCGCGGTTCTG
>DNND01000023.1:6423-6621 GCA_003488005.1 Blastocatellia bacterium
TCGCTACCGCTCGCGGTTCTGACTTTGTTTGGCGTCGCGAAGTTTATTCAGCACAAAATCTTTGGCTTGCCTGACTGACTCCTGCAACGACGTTCCTTTACCTAGTCCCGCTGCAATCGCCGTTGACAAGATGCAGCCTGAGCCGCGAATGTTTGCGCCGGGAAGAAACGTGGCGCGAAACACCGTCACCTTTCCTTC
>DNND01000143.1:0-19428 GCA_003488005.1 Blastocatellia bacterium
ATAAACATCTCGCCCCGCTGGGGCGAAGTGACAAACAAGGTTCTGTTGCACGTCCAAGTTGAATCCGCGAAGATCAAAGATCAAAGAGCAAAACCAAAAACCCTATGGTAACGAAATGAACGAACAAGATTTTTTTAACGAAAAGCAGGAACTGAAAAAGGCAACCTTCAGTTGTCCTCACTGTCGCGAACGCACCGAGTATGAAGTGCGCTGGCTTAGGCGAACGAAGAAACAACAAGCCCCGCGCGGCGCAAACGAACAGGATCGCGCGCGCTTTCAAAAGTCTCGCGACTACATGGTGCGCATCGACGACATGCTGGCGTGTAAGAGCTGTCGCCGCCGTTTTGATATTCCCAGTTCGCAATCAGTAGTTTTCATCTGAGCGCAACCTCCTGTCGCAAAAATCCGTCTAAAGAAATACGAGACGAAATTGCCGGGTAGGTCGGTTGCCGACCGCGCCTAAAAACCTCAACAGAAAAGCACGACAGGTAAGTCTAAATCGCAGCAAATCGTGGCCTGTGCCTTGCTCTACCGGTATAAGAATAAATGGGCAGGGGTGTATTTATGATCGAAACACAAGAGTTCGCCGGCGCGCATAAGACAAATAATTCATTTCTCTCTCCGCTGGAGCGGCGACTGGCGCCGCTTGTCATACCGCGGATTCCGAGCTGGATCGAGACACAGCACCTGACCATGCTGACGCTGGTTTGGTCGCTGCTGATTCTGGTGTTCAGCGCTCTCGCGGCCCGGAATCTTCGCTGGCTGTGGCTAGTGTCGTTAATGATCTTTCTGCAATGGGTAACCGATCACTACGATGGCAAGGTCGGCAAGTATCGCAACACCGGACTTGTCCGCTGGGGTTATTACATGGACCACCTGCTGGACTATGTCTTCTTATGCTCGATCCTGATCGGCTATGCGTTCATTCTGCCTGAGCGTTCGCGGTTTCAACTGCTGTTGATGTTGGCGCTGTTTGCGGCCTTTGACTTCAGCACGTTTCTGGCATTCTCGGCGACGGACAAACTCAAAATAAGTTACTTGAAATTCGGACCTACGGAATTTCGGTTGGCGCTGATCGTCGTCAACGCGCTGCTGATTAAATTTGGCACGAAACATATGATTGGCGGTTTGAAGTGGGTCAACGCGGGCGCCGTGGTGGGATTGTGCGTTTTGATTTACGCGACGCAAAAAAGGATTTGGCAGCTTGACATGGCAACCCGCCAAGCGAAGGTAACAATGAAAAATGAGCTGAAGTTAGACAACCCGTACACGCCGGCTGAAGAATGTACTTTTTGAAGTCGCACCCTCGCCCGACGAATCATCCGGGGCCTTAACCCCGGATCATTGAGAAGCGGCATTCGACTTAAAGTGATCAATCTGCCAGAGTGTGGCTTGAGTTTTGCTAGTTGTAGTGCAAGCCGACGAGGTGGTGACCGTTCCTGCAAGGGAAACGAATTTTGGGAACTCTCTTCGGAAAAGATCGTTTTAAAGGAAACAGTAGTTTAAAAGGAAATATTAAAGGTTAGCGGAAATGTCCGAAAAAAAGACCATTCGAATAGTGAAAAAAGAGGACCGCACGCGCCGTACGAAGGTGGTGCCCCGGAAGAACGTGCCGCGCGATACCGCGCGTGAAATCGTCCAGACAGTGACCAATTGGGTTAACGAGGTGCAGCAGAAACGCCGTCTCGAAACAGCCGAAGCCATCAAAACCCTGCTCACGAAAGATCCTCGTCCCAGCGAAGCTTAACCAGCCCGCTTTTTAAACCCCGTTAATGCCGTTAACGCGTCGAGATTCCATCGAAGCTCTCGATGCATCTTTGCGTGCAGTTTTCTCGGTACTGATGCCGGCCTCAACCAAATGCCTCGCAGTGGCAGTGAGTCAGTACCGTCTGCGGTAGCGGATGGGTGTGCGCTTGCTTAAAACACTTCTTGAATTAAGCAAAAATCTGGGTCGCCTCGCTGCGACAACCGGTGCCTCAAATCAAACTGCATGTACCCTATCCGCAAAGCATTGACAGCGCCCGGCGGCAGCGATAGCATCCGCGCAAAAGCGTCAATCTTCACCACGAGGAAGCGGCTATATGCCGAAGAAAACTTCTCGAAAGCGTAAGTCCAGGCAAGCCGCTGGAGTTATTTTTGACAGTATTAGAAAACCTGTGGCTCCGCCTGGCCATCCGCTGAGTCACGCGAAGCCGGAAGAGAAGGCGAGACCGGCCGGCAGGAAAGCAAAACATAAACAGAAACCCGAATTGATTGTTGACGAGGATGCAACTTAGATCCGCTGGTTTAGGGGCCCTTCCAAGTTTTCTCAGATATGACAACACCAGTCCAGCAAGCGGATCCAAAGGTTTCAGCAGAATTAATTTCTGAGGCACGCTACCTGCTACGTGAAGAGTATCTGCCGAAGATTGAGCGCTGTCTTGAGCAGTTAACCGATGAACAGATTTGGTGGCGCGCGAATGACAAATCCAACAGCATCGGAAATCTCATTCTGCACGTCTCGGGCAATGCTCGGCAATGGATTGTTTCCGGGCTAGGCGCTGAACCTGACGAACGACAACGCGATGCGGAGTTTGCCGAAAGGCGCCTTGTCCCGCGCGATGAATTACTTGCCCACCTCAAGAAAGCGGTGACCGACATCGATCGAACGCTCGAGAGTTTTGATGCTACCCGGCTGCTCGAACAGTTTCAGATTCAGGGAACGATGACAACGGCGCTGGCGGCAATTCTTCATGTGACCGAACACTTCTCGATGCATACAGGTCAAATCATTCTGCTGGCAAAGATGCTGGCGGATGTCGATTTCGTCTTCTACGATTTTTCCGGTGGTAAGCCTGATCACACCTGGCATGAGCCGAAAAATCGTGAATCGTAAATAGAACCGGCGGATCTTCCGGTCGTTGCGTCACGTCAGAACTGCTATCCGCAGATTACGCCGATTACACAGATTCTTATGTCCGATAAACTTTTAGTTTGTCGCGGCGTCGACGACAAGCTAAAGCTCATCGGACATCAAACCGAAATCTGCGTAGTATGCGGATGTTTCTTTTCTGATCTTTCAAAAGTTCGAGTTTCGTGCTTAATATATATTGTGCGATTAAATTGACAAGGACAGACAGGAATGTCTGTCTTACTTTAGGAGGTCATTACTGAATGACGTACGTGGTTGCTGAACCTTGCGTGAACTGTCGCTACACGGATTGCGCGCTTGTCTGTCCGGTCGAAGCTTTCCACCTCGACGACGACATGCTGCACATCAATCCGGAAACCTGCATCGACTGTGATGCCTGTGTTCCCGAGTGTCCGGTCGAGGCAGTCTTCGCCGAGGCTAACGTTCCGCCCGAGTGGGCACACTTCACACAAATGAACGCCGAGAAGTCGCTGAGTGGTCTACCCACGATTACTGCGCGATTGGATCCGTTGTGCGAGCCGGTGTCGCATTAATCATTAATCAATGAGAAAAGGTACCAAGCGCGTTCTGGGCGGGTTGGCGCTGGCTGCGGGAGCAGTGGGCGCGGCCGGCGCTTATGTTGGCAGGAAGAAGAAAGTGAAGCCAAAGCAACAACGAACATCGGAAAACTCAGCTAACGTTTGGGCGCGGCCCGGAATGACGGTCACGTTCAGAGCTGAATTGATGCCCGGCCGCGATCGCGAGGCCCGTACCGCGCGAGTGAAAGTACTGCTGCCCAGCGGCCGAGTGACCTTACAGGAAGTCGCCGGCGAACATGCGCGAAACGAATTCGAGGCTCTCTAGTCTCAAACCCCGACACCGTCTTATTAAACTTACCAGTGATAATTTCGGCCCGGCTCCATCACGCCGAGGCCCTTGATGTTCAAAGCGTTGAGTTCGTCGATTACTGTCTGACGATATGAAGGCTTGATGTGCACGGCCAGAATGTCGAGACCATTGTGAGTTAGTTTGCCGAGCTCTCGTCCCAACGAAGCAGGCGTAAAGTGGCGGGTGACCTCGGCGAGTTCTGCCATTGAGTCGGGAAACGAAGCTTCAATCAAGATTGCATTCATGCGCGGCGAACGATTGATGAGCGTCCAGAATTCTTCAGTCTCCGCAGTGTCGGAACTAAAAGCCACGGTGCTGGTTCCATCCGAAATCATCAATCCGATCGTGGGCACGATATGATTAACGGCGACCGCCGTAACCGTCAGATGGGCCACCTTGAATTCCTTGCCCGCGGGGATGGGCACATACTCCATAACCGGACCATAGTCGTTTTTCAATTCTGAAAATCGCGGGTAAACGTTCCAATTGAATATGTCGCGTTCCAGAAGTTCGATAACTTCGGGAGTTGCATAGATTCGCACCGGCTGTTTGAGGGCCGGGAACAGGTCGTCGATGAAGATTGGCAAGCTGGCAATGTGGTCCATGTGGGGATGAGTCACGATGATGTCGCGCACGTTCTCTCGTTGTTCCGCGGTCAGTGCCAGCGCAATGCTGCCCGCGTCCACGGCCACACGCTCGTCGATAAGAAAACAAGTGAGACGCTGTTCGTGGGTTGCGTGACCGTGGTCGTCAAAGGTGCTGGGTAAGAGTTGAATTTTCACGGGGGTTTATTCGCGGCGAAACTGCAGCCGCCGAGTTTAGTATTTAGCTAGTATAAGGCAACGACCGCAAAAACGGACGTACTTTGTGCGTGCTTCATTTGCTGCCGCCGCGCAATTGTTTCAGCAAATCTTCCATAGCCACGCGATAGGCGGCTTCGCGTTCGGCTGCATCCCTTACCGCAACGCCGCGCGCCAGACGAGCGCGGTGGAAAGCGAGCTCGCTCGCCGTCTGGTTCAATTGACGGCAAGTTTGCCAACCGCGAACGCCACCACGAGAAAAGGCGCCGTACGATGCGCCCATGCGTCCAAAGATCGAGCCAAGTTGCTTGTACTCCTGCGGGTTTATCAAACCACTTTGAAAGTCGGGAGTAAGATACTCGCGCACGATTTGACCTTCACGTCTCAGCGCCAGTGCGATTACCACGAACATGATGAAGAATGCCGGCACCATGATCAGGAGATAGGCGAGTATGAAACCGCCGGGGCCAAAGATGACTGCAGAACCATTCCAGATACTGTGCATGCAGATCGCGGCGGCCAACCCGAAGAGGGGCGCGATGATCTTGACCAGGGTATTTCGCGATTGCCGCGCCAGGCCAAGACCAATGCCGGTCAGGCTGGTGAACATAGGATGTGAAAAAGGCGCCAGCGCTCCGCGGATGAAAAATACTAATCCCAGTCCCGCACCGCCTGCCTGCAGCACCGCACGACCGTAGTACTGAATGTTTTCCGTCATCGCAAAACCAAGACCGACCATGGCTGCGTAAACAATGCCATCAATCACGCCATCGAATTCATCCTTCTTCGCAAAGAAAAAGATGAAGAGAATTAAAGCCTTCGCGCTTTCCTCGACGATAGGTGCGGAAATCACTGCGCCAAACGAGGCGCCGGCGCGAACGTCGTTGGTCAGACCGGTCACAACCATGGCGCTGGCGGTGTTGATTAGATAAGCAAAGAACACCGCTACAAACGCGCCCCAGAAAAATGCGGTAGCCAGCATCCAAAGCGGCTCAGCCTCGTAGCGATCAATCCAAAGCACCAGCATCAAATAGAGCGGCACCGGCAAGGTTGCCGAAATCAGGCCAATCAACAAGGGCACCAGACCGGTCTCAACGCCGATTAACAGGAGGACGATAAGCCCGAGCAGCAAAGCCACGAGAGCTGCTGTGATCCCAAAAATTATCTTGAAGATGCTCTTGCTGGCGTTAGGCTTCAAACGCAAAGGCGGGACTGAATTTGCTGCAGCTACGGCGCGGGGATCATTCATCATTAGAATAGTCCTTCCTGAGATTCGATTCAGACTGCAAGCTGGCGAAGCCGTTGTGGCCGACTTCTAAAAAGACTTTTATCAATCCAGGTTCGCTGACCTAACGACGAATTAATTTCGGCAGAGTATATACAGACAGGGTTTTTAGCGCGAGCTTTTTGGTTGCGTCCGCCAATTCACCTGGCACAAGTCTGGGCGCGGCCGCCATCGATCGAGTAGCTGGCACCGGTGATCCACGAGGCCCGGTCCGATGCCAGGAAGGCAATCAAATCGGCAATTTCCTCCGGCTTGCCGACTCTTCCTAAAGGGTGCGTGCTTTTGGAGTGCTCGAGGAAAGCCGCATATTGCTCGCTGTTCATGCCGCCGCGTTTATGTATTTCGGTTATCACCACGCCGGGATTTACCGCGTTTACGCGAACTCCCTTTGCGGCCAGTTCCAGCGCGGCGCAACGCGTTAGCTGGTCCAGAGCCGCCTTGGAAACACAGTACGCCAGGACGCCGGGAAACGCGCGCAGGCCAGTCACGCTTGAAACATTTACGATGTTGCCGCGCCGCTCGATGAGACTGGGCAGCGCTTTTTGCATCAGTAGAAAGACGGACCGCAAATTAATATTGAGCATCGCATCCCACGCTTCCGTGGTGGTGGTTTCAATTGTGCCGTTGGAGATGTGTCCCGCGGCATTCACCAAAATGTCTATGCCGCCAAGCACCTCGACGGCCTGGGCCAACGCAATGTCGGCCGAATCATCGCGAGCCAGATCGGCGGAGATCGTCACACAGCGAACATCCAAATCACGCAGGTCCTGCTCGAGACTTTTTAGCTCAGTTTCATTACGGCCCACGGCGGCAACATTGGCGCCCGCCTGCGCAAAACGCAACGCGGTCGCTCTGCCGATTCCGGACGTCGCCCCGGTAATGAACAAATTCTTTTCCGCAAATTCTCGGTCCATAAGTTTTTTCACTCTGCTTTCTTTATTAAAGAAGGGTTTCTTCTTGTTTGACCGTCATCATATATTGACAGCCAGTTAGTAAAAAGCCGACTATTATGCTTTATTCAACAGGGCTCGTGCCCCGGATTACCCTCCCGACATGATCAACCGTTAAGTTTGTAATAACATTTTAGTCGTATCTCCTGACGAGTAACGAATTTGAGTAACAACTCAGCGGACGATTTTTTTGCGAAAGCTCCGCGTGCTCAGGCGCACGGCGCGGCGGAAACCTCGCGGCGTCGTTCGTCACGAGCGCGGATGCCTTCGAGTGTTGGGTATCTGGCGGGCGCCTTTGTCGCGGCCCTCGCGTTGTTCTTTGGATTGTGGTGGATGCTTATAAGCGGCGGTGACGAAGCACCCTGGATTCCCGCGGGACTCGCTGCCAGTGTTGTTTTGTTGGTGGCGTTGTCGGCTCGCGAGGTGGTGATGCGTCGCGCCTGGACCAAATATTTGCTCGAACACGGTAGCGATCCTTCGCTTCGTTCCAGCGGCGAACACAAGCGTTCTTCATCCAGCAAGACCAGCACTTCGGCAATATTGTCCGCGGCGTCGCGTGTTATTCAAAAACGATCGGAAGAAGCCGATAGCGGATCGAGTGCCGAGTCTCACTTCGAGGTGTTTCAACTCTGCCAGGAATATCTGGCAACTACGGATGAAGCGCTCAAGTCAAATAATTTTCCGGGCGACAAGCGTATGGCGGTTAAGGCAGGGCAGGAGCGGGTGCGAACTTTGCAAAAGCATCACCTGCTGACATGGGCCAGGAATTCTTCGCGATCGCTGACTTACGAGGCGCAGCAGCGTTCGCGCACCTCGGATAAAATTGAGGCGGCAAATCGCGCGCTGCATTGTCTGGAATCGGCCCAGAAGTTTTATCCGGAAGAAGCCGATCTTAACGAATCAAGTGTGGCAATACGCGAGTTCATTGCGTCGGTAAAGGTTGCTCATTGGGTTGAACTCGCAGAACGCTCGGCGTTCAAGGGCCATTATCGCCGGGCCATTGAACGATACAAGGATGCGCTTTTTTACCTGAACCGGGAAACGGTCAAGGATGAAATTCGCATCCCCGGCGCCGAACGCATCGCGCGCGAAATAGAATCGTTGCAGTCCCAGCTTAACGCCCGGAAAAACGGAAGTAATGAAAGATCGACGCAGTAATATCTCTAAAGGAGCTTGCGGGAAATGATCTCTCAGAGATGTCCAAAATGTCGTAGTTCGCGAATTCGGAAGGGATACAAGCCCACTCCTTTGATCCTCCGTTTGGTTGGCATCCACTATCTTTTGTGTAATCATTGCAACTTGCTTTTCACTGGTTTTGCCGTTCCCGGAACAGTAAACCGCCCAAGTAAGAAAGGCGCAAAAAAGGCCCGCGTATAGCGGAATCGGAAAGAGTTTCGGGTTTGCCGGCCGACGGGACACACAGGTTTTTTAGGCATCGTTCAATGCCTGAATAACATCTTGATAAGGTCCATTCACTCAGTTTTAGTAATTTCGAGGTTCCTATGAAAAGAAGTTTCGCATTAGTTGCAATCGCACTCAGTCTCACGTTTCCTGGTTTGGTTCTGACGCAGGAGTCGCAAAGCGCTGCCGGACAGGACGGACCTTCACGCGCCTCGACTACCTCAGAACAGCCGGGCGTGGATAACCAGGGAATTCGGAATTACCTGTTGGGTCCGGGCGACGCGTTGGACGTGAGAGTCTTCGCCCAGCCGGATCTCAACGCGATTGTCGAGGTTGATAGTGACGGAAACATCAGTTCGTTGCCGTTCCTTGAATCTCCAATTCCGGCAAAGTGCCGAACCGACAAGGACGTGCAAAAGGACATTACCAAGGCTTACGCAAAGTACCTTAAAAATCCTCAGGTCAGTGTTCGAATCTCTGAGCGCAAGAGCCGCCAACCTGCGACTGTCTTCGGCGCGGTCAGACAACCGACGCGTGTACAGATGCAGCGCAAGATCAGGTTGAACGAACTGGTGGTGGTCTCGGGGGGATTCACCGAGCGCGCCTCGGGCACGATTCAGATTCTGCACACTGAACCGCTGATGTGTCCGCAGCCCGGTGAAGAAGCCCTCGCGGCGCCTATCGACGGCACCAAGGTTCCTTTCGAACTCGTAAAGATTTCTGAATTGCGAACGGGAAAAGTTTCGGCGAATCCGGTAATCCGGCCGGGCGATTATGTTTTGGTAACAGAAGCAGAACCGGTCTACGTCACTGGAAGCGTGATTGCGCCGCAAGGAATTTTCCTGCGCGACCAACTCACTCTTACCCGAGCTTTGGCGATGGTGGGTGGCGCGCGAAAAGAAGCAAAGCTCAGCGATGTGCGAATTTACCGGCAGAAACCGGGCGCTACTGACCAGGAAATGATCCGCGTTGACTATTCCGCGATCAAGAAAAATCAGAAGCCCGATTTTTTCCTGCAGGCGTTCGACATAATTGAAGTTCCGGAAGCGGGAATATTTTCACCCAGCAGAATCGGACAGACGCTGATTGGCGCAGTGTCAGGAAGCCTGAGCACGATGTTCACTCAGGGCGGGACCGGCATTGCGAACAGAGTGATCTACTAGTCGGCAATGGACTGGTTGGCAATTGTGTAAAGCAAACTGTGAGTTTGCGGACGATTCGCCAGCAGCGCCTGGTGTTTTCAAGTTGTTCGGGCACTCTTTTTAACCATCGCAAACGCAGTTTGCTTACGAGACTGAAAACGGTTGAGCACCCTATCACGATTCGCTGAACGGCTTAGGAGTAAGGAATGAAACGCAGAAACGCGGCGGGCGATCGCCGCCGGCGAAAGACCTTTACCTTTCTTTGGACTGCGGTGCTGGCTATCGGCGTCATAGTAATGATGTATTACGAGATGTCGGCTTTGCTTTACATCCTTGCCACTCTCGGTGTCACCGCTTTGCTCATAGTCGTTGCGGTTTCTGATTTACATCACGGCGAAAAGCAGTCGGGTGACGCTCCTCGCATCGACGATTCTGCCGCGATCGGTAGCGGCATAACGCCCCAACTCAGCAAGTCAAAATAGCGCTCGATCACCATCCTTATTACCAAACCAAATCACAGTTTTGACGCCGTCTATTTTCTTGTTTTTTGAATCTAAGATGCGGTTGAAACTTTAATCCGTCTGTTGCATAATCCGCCTGCGTTCACCTCCCCGGTGGACGAAGTGGTCGCGTGGGGTGAGGACACGTGGCCTTAGGGTGGGGACTGTGGGAGGTCCCCGCCCGCTTTTTTTGCGCGTGATCTTGAATTCATTGATGTCGCTCTGTCTAAATGTACTTGACGCCGGATCGAATCAGCGTAGAATTCCGCGAGTTTCCAACTGCGGCTGGAGAAGTCGAAAGCACGATGCGTATTGTGCTTGACGATTAGGATGGCTCTTCTCGATCGAACAAGGCGAAATTTCAAGCTCTGGTTATATAAGGGCGGCAGGCAGTCGGCCTCAAACGACGATCAGCCCGGTTCTCATAAGCAACATCCCTGGTGGAAGGTGATGTGTTTGACGGGCGTCGATTACTTTTCGACGCTCGGCTATCAACCCGGCATCGCCTTTCTGGCGGCGGGTGCGCTCTCACCCATTGCAACATTAATTCTTATTCTTCTCACCCTGCTCGGGGCCTTGCCAATCTACAGTCGAGTCGCACAGGAGAGTCCGCACGGCGAGGGCTCCATCTCGATGCTGGAGCATTTGCTGTCGCGCTGGAAAGGCAAACTGTTTGTCCTGGTCCTGCTCGGCTTCGTTGCCACAGATTTCATTATCACCATCACGCTCTCCGCGGCTGACGCTACTGCTCATATTATTGAAAATCCATTTACACCCGAGCTAATGAAACATCAGGTCGGAGTTACGCTGGTGTTGGTTGCTCTGCTCGGTGGGATTTTCCTGCGAGGCTTTAAAGAAGCTATTGGTATTGCGGTGATTCTGGTAGGCGTATACCTGCTGTTGAATCTCGTCGTGATTGGTTTTGGTATGTTCCAGCTACTGACGCATCCTCACTACTTTCCTGAATGGAAACAGGCGTTGATACATCATCCCTCAGTGCACGGTAACGCCTGGCTGGTCGTTGGCATCTCGCTCATTCTTTTTCCCAAACTTGCACTGGGCCTATCGGGTTTTGAGACCGGTGTGGCCGTCATGCCATTAGTTAAAGGCGATGAAGATCTGACCGAAGCTGACTGGGAAGACATTCATGTAACGCGCACCGGCCGGCCGCCACAACCGCGCACGCATCAATTGCTCGAGGGGCGTATAAAAAACACGCGTCGGCTGCTGCGCACGGCAGCACTAATCATGAGCGTGTTTCTGATCACCAGTAGTTTGGTGACGACGATGATGATTCCGCCGGACAAATTCCAGGTTGGCGGCGAGGCGAACGGACGCGCGCTGGCGTACCTGGCCCATCATTTCTTCGGCGATATATTCGGCAGCGCCTACGACCTGAGCACGATAGCGATTTTGTGGTTCGCCGGCGCCTCCGCAATGGCGGGGTTGTTGAATATAGTTCCGCGTTATTTGCCACGTTACGGAATGGCGCCACAATGGGCCCAGGCCACTCGACCGCTGGCACTTGTTTTCACGCTAATTGCCATCGCCGTGACGTTGATCTTCAACGCCGATGTTGATGCGCAAGGCGGCGCTTATGCTACCGGCGTATTGGTGTTGATGACTTCGGCGGCCGTCGCCGTAACCCTGGCAATGCGCCGTAGAGGACAAAACTGGATTCCGTTTCTGCTGATCGCCATTGTCTTCGCCTATACGACGATACAAAACATTCATGAGCGACCTGAGGGAATTAAGATCGCCTCATTTTTCATTCTGGCAATAATCACGGCTTCGCTGTTTTCGCGGGTATGGCGTTCGACGGAGCTGAGAGTGGAGCGGATAGAATTAGATGACCTCGCGCGCGAGTTTGTGCGCAAAGCCGCGGCCGGCACCGTGCGCATCATAGCCAATCGCCTCGACACGGGCGACGCGCAGGAATATGAGATCAAGGAACGCGAGAAACGAACTGACAACCACATTCCTCCCGGCGAACCAATCCTATTTTTTGAAGTAACACCCGGCGATGCTTCCGAATTCTCCGGCGTCCTGCATATTCGTGGCGAAAAGGTTGACGGCCATCGCGTCTTGCGAGCAGTTTCGCCGGCGGTGCCGAATGCAATTGCTGCCTTTCTTCTCTTTCTGCGCGATGAAACCGGAAAGCTGCCGCACGTCTACTTTGGATGGAGCGAAGGAAATCCCTTGTCCTACCTGCTGAAGTACATTGCGTTTGGCGAGGGTGATACTGCTCCGGTGACCCATGAAGTCTTGCGACAGGCGGAAAAAAATCCGGAAAGACGTCCCATCGTCCACGTTGGCGGCTGAAAGTTCTACTTCGTACTGGGACCGCGGGCGTCTCGCCCGCCATCGTGGAATGCCACTTTGCCTGGGAGGACCTACTCAACCCTTGCTTGAGTGAATGCGCGGTTTGAGGCGGGCGAGACGCCTGCGGTCCCCGTATGCTTTGAGTTTCCCGAACGCTCAGTTGGTTCCACGAGCGTATTATCGATCCTCCAGCCAGTAGCCTTACAATCATCTCGTGTGGAAAGCGCTCGGCGGTAGAAAACTCCTTGGCTACATCGCAGCAGTAGTCGTGATCGCTACTGCTACCGCTGCGCTTAGAGCGCTTGGAAGCCGTATTAATCCGACCACAGTAGCCCTGGCGTTCTTGCTCATTATTCTTTTTGTCGCAACCGCCTGGGGACCGAAACCTGCGGTGTTGGCTTCTTTGCTGGGCGCGGCTTGCTTCAACTTCTTCTTTCTTCCACCCGTCGGCACTTTTCACATTGCCCACCCTGAAAATTGGATTGCACTGCTTGCTTTCCTGGTCACTGCGATGACTGCCGGCCAACTCTCATCGCGCGCAAAGCTCCGAGCTGACGAAGCCACTGCTGCGCAACAAGAGATCGAGCGGCTTTATCATGAGTTGCAAGATACCTTCGAGCAGTCCAGTCAGGCTAAGGCGCTGAAACAGAGCGAGCGATTGAAATCGGCTTTGCTTGATGCGGTGACGCACGACCTGCGTACCCCGCTAACATCAATCAAAGCGTCAGTGACTACGCTTCTTGATGACCACCGCTTGAGTAAGAACGAGGACGATTCAGCCCCGCTGGGTGAAGAAGGCCGGCAAGAGATGCTGGAAGTTATCAATGAGGAGGCGGACCGGCTCGACAGGTTTATCGAAGATCTGATGGCACTGGCGCGAATCGAGGCCGGTGAAATGCAATTGCATCGCGAATGGGGCTCGCTTGAGGAGATTGTTGCCGCGGCGATGAAACGCGCCAGTCCGCTGACAAAAAACCATCATGTTCAATTGCACCTTTTTGATGAGCTGCCCTCCGTTAGGGTCGATGAACGTGCTGTCGCGGAGGTCATTTATGTGCTGCTTGAAAACGCAGCGAAGTACTCTCCGCTAGGCAGTGTCATTCGGCTGGCCGCACAACCTGGACAACAAGACATGGTCCAGTTGACGATTGAAGATCAAGGACCCGGAATACCCGCAGAATTACGCGAGCGAGTATTTGATAAATTCTTTCGTGCGATGCGCGATGGCGATTTGTCAGGGCACAAACCTGGAACAGGGATGGGTTTGGCAATCGCCAAGGGAATTGTTGAGGCCCATGGCGGACGGATCTGGATTGAAAACGTCGACGACTCAACGGGAACACGAGTGGTGGTCTTATTGCCTACAGGAGATGTTGAAGGCAACAGCGAACAGAGCCAGCGATAAACCAGATGCCAGACAAACAACGGATCCTGATCGTTGACGACGAACCACAGATTGGTCGAGTGATGCGTACTGGTCTCTCGACGCATGGTTTCGATGTACGCGTTGCCGCGGACGGTGAAGCTGGTCTGGACCTTTTCAATGATTGGCACCCCGCGTTGGTGATCACGGATCTCTCAATGCCAAATGTCGGCGGATTGGAATTCTGTCGTCGCGTTCGGCTGGTTTCCGAAGTTCCGATAATCGTGCTTTCCGTAAAAAGCGAAGAGTCGATTAAGGTGGAGGCATTGGATGCGGGAGCTGACGACTATGTAACCAAGCCGTTCGGGATGGATGAGTTGCTTGCGCGAATACGAGCGGCGCTGAGACGGATGTCACCCCGAGCAGCTACCGAGTCGTCACTCATTGAGGTCGGCGATTTCAAAGTTGATCCCGAAAAACACAAAACCACCGTCAAAGACCGCGAGATCCATCTAACACCCAAAGAGTTCGAACTACTGCTCTTTATGGTCCAGCACCCTGGCGCCGTGCTCACACATCACAAGCTGCTGGGCGCTGTCTGGGGCGGCAATTACACCGAACAAACCGAGTACCTCAGAGTCTTCATCGGTCAGTTGCGTAAAAAGCTCGAGACCGATCCTGCCAATCCTAAATACATTCTCACTGAGCCCTGGATAGGCTACCGATTCGATCCCGGGATCTAGCAAACAAGTCCGAAGACTCCACGCGGCTTTGCCGCCCCCCTTGCGGTAAGGCTCTGCCTTACCGTTGACCCTTTCTCGATTCCTGGAGGCTACGCCTCAGATTCATTAGGCGGAGCCTAATGAAGATGTAATGGAAAAACGTCGGAAAGGCAGAGCCTTTCCGCACGGAGAGCGGCGAAGCCGCGAAGATTTCCACTCGCGGTTTGCATTCACCGCTCACTGCTCCCTCTCAAATCCTTACGAACTTTTTATTAACTGCTTACCCCTTTCTTATGCGACCGAGCGTAAATCTATTGGTATGAGAAAGGTAATCAATCAAAACCGTTTAAGTAAGTGGGAAGCAGCGGGCGGAACGCTTTGCTTTCTTGCAGGAATCGTAGCGGCGTTGGTGGGCAGCTTGTTGACCGCGTTCGCATGGATCGCGGGGGCTGAAATTCATCGCTGGGTACACGCTGCTGGTACCGCGCTTTTGATTGCTGCTATTCCGCTAATCCTCTTTGCCGGTTTCTGCTTAGACTGGGCAGAGCGCGGGAAAGAGAAAGCACTTCACGATCCCCATCAACGCGGCGCCGCAGTTCTGGCCCAGGTTGCCATCATCGCGACGATTACCGGCGTAGCCTTGTTGGCCCCGGCCGCGCTTCACGCCCAACAAACCATCTTTAATGTGCCTACCACGGATGTGCTTGATCGCGGCAAAGTTTACGCCGAGCTCGACGTCAGCTTGAAGCCAACTGATTCCGCTTCGGTTAACAAGTTCTCGTCACTTGTCCCGCGCGTCGTGGTCGGCGCGGGAAGCCGCATCGAGATCGGGCCGGGCAGGCGCAACGACTGTTGAGCGATTACTTATGGCAGGAAGGGAAGGTCCCTCCGACCAGAAGACTCATAGTCAAAGACGTCGACCGTGACGATCTACCGATGGCAGCACGTTGGCAGGCTCCAAGCCCGCGGTAGCGCTGTCACCCGCTACCGCGGGCTAGCGTGCTTTGCAGAGTCATTGAATATTTACCGGGAGAACAATAATCGTGGCAGCAGAACTCAAACGTTTCATCATCGGCCGGGCACTTAGGACTGAACAAGCGGCTCACGAGCGGCTTACGAAAAAGACAGCGCTGGCAGTCTTTTCTTCCGATGCGCTTTCTTCCACCGCCTATGCCACTGAGGAAATCCTGCTCGTGCTGGCCGTTGCCGCAGCTTACGGCCAGGCAGGCGCGTTTAAGTACGTGGTCCCGATCTCTCTCGGGATTGCCTTGCTTCTTGTCATCGTCGCAATCAGCTACCGGCAAACGATTCACGCCTACCCATCGGGCGGTGGTGCGTACATAGTTGCCAAAGAAAACCTGGGCACAAATGCAGGCCTTGTTGCCGGCGCGTCACTACTGGTTGACTATGTTCTGACTGTTGCCGTTTCAATCGCCGCCGGAGTGGCCGCCATAACGTCCATGGTCCAGGGAACACGCTACGCCTGGCTGGACCATCACAAGGTTCTTCTTTGTCTGATTTTCATAACCTTCATTGCTGTTGCCAACTTACGTGGCGTGCGGGAATCGGGCAGCCTTTTCGCCGCGCCCACCTATGCCTTCCTCGTCAGCTTTCTCTTCATGATTGGTTATGGGCTCTTCAGCTATTACACCTATGGTGGTGCGGCCCCTATTCCGGCTCCCGAACAGATCAAGATAGCGGAAGGATACAAGCTTCAGCCTTTGACCCTCTTTTTGTTGCTCGGGGCTTTTTCTAACGGCTGTGCTGCGCTCACAGGTATCGAAGCGATCTCGAACGGGGTCCCTGCATTCAAAAAGCCGGAGGCGAAGAATGCGGCTACGACACTCGTTTGGATGGCCATACTGCTAACGGTGATGTTCCTCGGTACGAGCGTCCTGGCTTATCTTTATGGAGTTCATCCGCACGCCAGTGAAACTGTCATTTCGCAGTTCGCGCGCATCATGTTCACAGGGCCACTGGCCTGGTTCTACTACGTTGTGCAGATAACGACTGCGTTGATTCTCGTGCTGGCCGCGAATACTTCATTTGCAGACTTCCCGCGGCTCGGTAGTTTATTGGCTCGTGACCGGTTTCTGCCGCGCCAGTTTGCCACGCGTGGCGATAAGCTGGTTTTCTCAAATGGCATTGTGATGTTGGCCATCTTTGCCAGCGTGCTTGTCATTGCGTTTGGTGGCGACACAAGCCGGCTCATTCCTCTCTATGCCGTGGGAGTTTTCCTCTCATTCACTCTTTCGCAGTCGGGGATGGTTCGCCACTGGCTCAGAGTGCGTGCGCAGTCGCCGAAGAAAAAGAAACCGCGGAGAAGGGCCGAAGACGACATTCACTTCACTCAGAGTACTGTCGACACAGAAACCTTGCCGGATGCCGAGCTGGAAGCGTCTGCGCAACGCGGCTCCACCTTTGTCACGGATGAGGTAACAAACAGCACACACTGGAAAAAATCCATCGCAATTAATGCGGTAGGCGCCGTCGCTACCTTTATCGTGCTCTGCGTCTTCATCGCTACCAAGTTCATCCACGGCGCGTGGATAGTGGTAGTAGTCGTTCCGCTACTCGTCCTCATGTTTCGCGCCATTCACAAACACTATACGGTCGTAGCCAGACAGCTCTCGACGGAAGGACTGGGGGAGATTCGTCCGCTTCATCACACAGTAATCGTGCCGATCTCCGGCATACATCGGGGAGTCGTCGGCGCGCTGCAATATGCCAAGTCGATCGCTCCCGACCATGTGCAAGCGGTCTATGTGGATTTCGATGAGGAGGCCACCGCGAAGTTACGTGAGAAGTGGGAGCGTTGGGGGGCTGGAGTGAAACTAGTGGTGCTGCCGTCGCCTTATCGCGAACTTACGCGTCCTCTGCTTCGTTACATCGCGCGGCTGGAACGAAAGCATGACAATGATATGGTGACAGTAGTGCTGCCGGAGTTTGTGCCGGCTAAGTGGTGGCAACACCTGCTGCACAATCAGAGTTCACTTATGCTTAAAGGAGCACTGCTTTTCAAGAAAGGCGTCATCGTCACCAGCGTGCCCTATCATCTGGAAAAATAGGTTCGCAAACTCTCATCAAATGCAAAACGAGAAAATACGTGAGCCGGCAGTTAGTTGTGAATTGGAATTAGCGGCGAAATTTGCTAATTAATTGCTGGCGGCTTCAGCTTCACCGGTTCGTCCGGCGAGAAAACACGAGCGGCAATAAACTGGGCGGCCTTGAGAAGGATAAAAGGGAACCGTAGTCTGTTGACCGCATTGGGCGCATTGAACTGAGACTTCAATGCGTTGTCGCACGCCGGAAGTTTGCGCGGCGGTGATGGCAGCCAGTCTTTCATTCTTCGCTTGCTTGCACGGCTTGCAACGCTTGGGTTCGTTCTTTAAGCCTTTGTCATGGAAGAAAGCTTGCTCGCCTGAAGTCCAAATGAAGTTCTCGCCGCAATCTACGCATTTAATGCTGCGATCGGGATGTTCGGAACTGGTTGTCAAACTACCGACTTGATCTTGTTCTTGCATGGTTGCTCTCCCGAGGTCGTTCGATCCCACGATTGGCAAGGCCACTTGGAAGCGGTGTTATCCGTTATCTTGAAGGAGCCGCTGTTCTTTCCTGGCGAGCATCGGGGTGAGCGTCGGCTACCTCGAACAGGCAAGCAGTGCGAAAAAAGTATAACTATGGCGAAAATGTGTCAAGGTAAAAAACAAGTGGCCGTTGGAAGGAATACCTGGTCATAAACGAACTGGGCGATAATTAGGCGATGAAAATCCTGGTGATAGGTTCCGGAGGCCGCGAGCATGCCTTGATTTGGGCGCTAAAACAGAATTCTGCGTCGCCGTTGAAGGTTTATTGCGCGCCCGGCAATGCGGGAATTGCGTCACTAGGGGAATGCGTAAATATCTCTGCTGACGATCATTTTGCGCTAAGGGAGTTTGCGCGATCGAATGCGATCGACCTGACCATTGTTGGTCCGGAAGTCCCTTTGGCCAACGGCATCGTTGACGAATTTCAAAGCGGCGGGTTGAAAATTGTCGGACCGTCGCAAGCAGCAGCGCGCCTGGAATCGAGTAAAGCGTTTGCAAAAGATTTCATGCAACGTCATGCGCTTCCGACGGCTGACTATGTCGTTGCGCATTCGCGTGACGAAGCCCTGGCCGCCGTTCGAAGCGCTAGATTTGGTGATACGAATGCGCCGGTGGTCGTTAAAGCAGACGGGCTTGCCGCCGGTAAGGGCGTGATTGTCGCGCGCTCGCGTGCTGAAGCTGAACGCGCAATCGTTGAACTCTCGAGCGGAAGCGTGGTCGCTCAGGAATCTGCAAGTCGGATTTTGATCGAAGAAGCACTTGAAGGACGAGAAGTCTCAGTTCTTCTTTTCGCCGATGGTCAGGATTACGCGCTTATGCCTGCAGCGCGCGATCATAAACGAATTGGAGAAAACGACACTGGTCCAAACACCGGAGGCATGGGGGCGATAACAGATGCATCTATCATTGACGGCGAAACAGTGGAACAGATCGTCCGCGAAGTTGTTGAGCCGACTCTCAACGGCGCGGTCAAAGAAGGCTTTCCGTTTCGCGGCGTGTTGTTCATCGGCTTGATGCTAACTGCCGCTGGGCCAAAGGTGCTGGAGTACAACGTACGCTTCGGCGATCCGGAAACGCAGGCAATTCTGATCAGACTCGAATCTGATCTGGTCGAAATTTTCCAGGCGCTGGTGGATGGTCGGCTACGAGACGTTGACGTTCGTTGGCGGGCAGGCTCGTCTGCTTGCGTGGTCCTGGCGAGTGGCGGTTATCCCGCCGCGTACCAGACGGGGGCGCTAATCGCGGGGTTGGATCGCGTCATTGTCGGCCCGGCTTTGCAGGTCTTTCATGCGGGAACATCCTGGTCGGAAAGAGGCGAGCTGGTAACCGCTGGTGGGCGGGTCCTGGGAATCACGGCGTGGCAACCGACCTTGGATGCCGCCTTGGCCCGGTGCTACGAAGCAGTAGATCGGATTAACTGGCCGGGGAAACAATACCGGCGCGACATCGGACGTTTTGAGCCGCATCAACAAGCCGGTGGGTAGAGTTCACTCGTTGGCTTTATTCCCGCCCCGCTGGCACGCCGGGCGCAAGTCCGGGCAATGGTGCAGTTGGGGAATGAAGTCAGTACCACCACGC
>DNND01000143.1:19747-37119 GCA_003488005.1 Blastocatellia bacterium
GCGGTAGCGGGTGGGTTCTTCGGAATGCCAACGGGGTGGTTTTGACGGGCCAAGACTTGCTTGTCACCAGTAAATCAAAGAATCGAATCGGCAGTGGCAAGGCAAGGACCCATCCGCTACCGCGTGGTGGTACTGACCTCACTCCCAAACTGCATTAGTGGCCGAATCTGCCCGTTCTGGAAGCGAATGCAGCTCAACTGCTATACTCCACCTTCATTTGGCAGTCGTATTTTGAACCCTTCGCAATTATTCATCGTACAAACATATGCGGACGGCCAGAAGTTAAGGCGGGCGGGTTCAGCCTGTAGCCGTGCAGGGGTTTTTGGCAAAAACGATCTAACATCCAATCGCTAGAGGATCGGTGAAAAATGGGACTCCTTAGCAGAATCAAACGCTCGGTGCGCGCGCTGTTTGGCGGCATCATCGAATCAACCGAGAATCCCGAGCTCATACTTCAGCAAACGATTCGCGACATGCGCGACCGCGTGCCGGAACTCAACAATTCCGTGGCGCAGGTGATGGCTACCGAAAAACTGCTGGCGAAAAACAAAGAACGCCTGGAAACCCAGGTCGTTGATCTGGATTCGAAAATCAAAGCTTCGGTGAAGCTGGGCCGCGATGATATCGCTACCGCCTACATCGGCCAGTTGGGACAGGCGCAGATGGATCTGCAGAAAACGAGTCAGCAGCTTGAGCATGCGACGCTCGCGTCGGCACAGGCGCTTAAGGCCCGCGACAATTACGTATTGCAAATGCAGCGGCGCACCGCCGAAGCGATGCAGTTGATCAATCAATCAAAGCAAGCGCGGCTGCAGGAACAATTGGCCGCCACCATGGAATCATTCCAGATTGGCGACGATGCCTCGACCTTCAATGAAATGCGCGACAAGATCGATCGGCGGGCCGCGGCTGCCGAGGCAAAGTTGCAGCTCGGTTCGGCATCTGTAGACAATCAGATGCAGGACATCGAACGCGAAGCAATGGACATGCAACTGCAGGACAAACTGCTTGCTTACAAACGCGAGATGGGGTTGTTGCCGGCGGCTTCCGGTAGCGCCGCGCCCCAGGCGCTCCCCGCCGAAGGTGAGAGCGGAGCGAGCAGGAATTAGATTGGAACTCGGTAACGTTGTTGCGTCCGATTAAGGCACTGAAGAAGCGTTGTACTCGATAGTTCAAGTTTTATGGCCGAGTTCCCCAAGTTTGATTACAAGTATTTGAAAGAGGCGTTTAAGGAGCCTCTGAATTTCTGGGGTCTGGCGAGCTTTGCGGCAATTGCCGCTTTTGCTCAGGACGTAACAGTTCTCGCCGGAGCCCTGGTCGCCGAAACAGCTTACTTAGCAACCGTGCCAGCCAGCTCATTTTATCGCCGTCTCGTCGATCGCCGCGAGAAGCAACGCCTGCTCAAACAGCGTGACCAGCAACGCGAAGCCTCGATCAAGCTTTTCGATCCGCGCGAGCGCGAAGCCGTGGAATACCTGCGTTGGATGAAGAACCAGATTTATTCGAACTACAAAAAGTTCACCGGCACCAAACAGGTCCCGCAAAACATTCAAAGCCTGGATCAACGTTGGGAAGATTTCGTCGACCTGCTTGATGTTTACCGCCGCCGCAAACACCATCTTCGATCTATAAATCGCCAGGCTGTGCAGAACCAGCTTGTGCAGGCTGAACGCTCCGTCCAGGTTTCCCGGGACGATCGCGAGCGACGCATCCAACAGTCAAATGTCGAGATTCTCAGAAGGCGAGTAGCGGCTTTTCAGGACATCGAGCGTTCGGTGAAACTGGTTGAAGGCCAGTTGCAGTCGATCGAAAACTTCTTTGGTTTAGTCAACGATCAGGTTGTTACTTTGCCGACGCCCGAACGGGTCTCTGCGCTCGACTTTGAACAACTGAGCGATTCGATCGCCATGACCAAACAGATGCTGGAAGAAACCTCAGACACCTTTGCCGCACTCGATACTCACAATCGCACCATCGGCAATTATGAGCTCCTGCTGAACAGCGGCTCCTCGAAATAACTAGCATAACCATCCGCAGATTCCGCAGATTTCACAGATTAAATAAGAGAGTCAGACAATAGATAAACAGTCGGAAATAATGCCGGATGTTTAATGGCTGGGGCCTTGTTTCCTGTTTTCATAATCGGTGTAATCTGCGGATAGCGCCCGGTCATGATTACTGACAGCATCCCGCCAAATATTTTTCTAGTATCGCTGCGATTGGAGCGTGGTAGCGTCACAAAACTGTCCCCTTTCCCCCGCGCTGAGCGCCTCAAAACGACCGCTAATCAGTAGTTTAGAACTTAACGTAGCGCCTCAATAAATACACTATAATGCATTGAAAAAAAAGATGACCACTACATATTGACATCCGACTTTCAAAGGAGTATATTCCGCTGCGCTTGAGGACGAGGCGGGTTGACTTGGAGCAGCGGCAGGCCCCTGAAACTGCTCTCCACCTGAATTTTTCGCTTCGCACAAAGCCAACCGAAGTATCCGCTACACATGATAAGAGCAGCTGCGTCTACTATAATGTAGCCGTAGAACCGTCTTTGAAACTCGCAGAAATTGCTCGTGCTGGTGTTACCCCGGGCACGAGAAAGGCAGATTAGAATGAGCGCAGCCATAGGCAAACAAACCCCCGCAGCAAACGCATCTCCAGCCACCACTCCGGCTCCGACCACACGGCGGAAAACTCAGCCGCTGGGACTGAACGCCAAGCGTGTAATCAGCAAGCGCTATTCGCTGAAAGATGCGAAGGGACGCGCGCTCGAAGAGTGGCCGGATATCGTTCGCCGCGTGGTGGGTCATGTTTCGGCTGCGGAAAAAGACGGTGAGAAGCGGGATTTATTTTTTAATAGCATGAGCGACGTGATGCTGGCGCGCGAGTTTGTTCCCAACACGCCTTGCCTGGTAAACGCCGGCAAAACGAATGGCCAGCTTGCTGCCTGCTTTGTGCTTGATGTGCCTGACTCGATAACCGGCATCATGGACCACGCCAAGGCGGCGGCGACGATTCATCAAACCGGCGGCGGCACGGGCATGACTTATGAATTCCTGCGTCCCTCGGGCGCGTTGGTTGGTTCAACTCGCGGCGTTGCTTCCGGTCCAGTCTCGTTCATGAACATCGTCAATCAGGTTACTGACGTTGTGAAGCAGGGAGGCGTGCGTCGCGGCGCCAACATGGGCATGATGCGCGTTACCCATCCGGATATCCTGCGCTTCATTCATGCAAAGAACGATCAGCACTCGCTGACTAATTTCAACATTTCGGTCAACGTTACCGACAAGTTTCTGAAGGCGGTTGACGAGAACGAATGGTTCCAGCTCGAGTTTGACGGCGAACCCTGGACGGATTCCATTAAGGATCCGGTACGCGATTTCGAGGACTACGTGCTCTACCGTCGGCCTGATGGAACAACCGTAACTTTCCCAGACAAGCTGGCTTTCGAGACCGCGGACCTCAGCGGCTGCACTATTGAGGAAGCGCCGCGGCCGGGCATGGTTTACGCGCCCGACATTTGGAACCGCATCGTCGCCAGCGCTCACAAGTATGCCGAGCCGGGCATAGCGTTCATCGATGAAGTGAATCGTCACAACCACATGATGAAGTCGATGGGCCCGATCTATTCGTGCAACCCCTGCGGCGAGCAGTTTCTGCATTTCTCAAACTCGTGCAATCTCGGTTCGATCGACCTCGCCAAGTTTTACGATCCGGAAAAGCGCGTCGATTGGGATCGCCTGCGCGAAGTGACGCATCTCTGCACGCGCTTTCTCGACAACGTTATCGACACCTGCGCCTGGCCGCTGCCGGAAATCCAGGATGTCGTCTCGCGCACGCGGCCAGTGGGCCTCGGCGTCATGGGCTTTGCCGATCTCTGCTTGAATTTGAAAGTTACTTACGGCACGCCCGAATCAATCGACTTGATGGAAGAGATGATGGGCTTCATTCGTCGCGAGTCGTGGAACGCGAGTATCAAGCTGGGCGCGGAGAAGGGCGTGTTTCCGGAGTTTGAACTGAACCGCGAAGCTTACGAAGATTTTCTTTACAACCAGATCGGCATTTCGCGCGATGTAAAACTGACGCCGCGCAACTATGAAGTGACCACGATTGCTCCGACCGGCACCATCTCGCTGGTTGCGGAAACGTCGAGCGGGATCGAGCCAAACTTCTCCTGGGCCTATGTGCGCAAAGATACGTTGGGCACGCGGACCTATGTGCACACCCTCGCGGCCCAGGCGTTGGGCATTGAAGTGGATCAAACTGAGAAGGAATCTATCGACAAAGCAGCCGATTACGTTTGCGAACATGAAAGCGAACTGCCGCCGCATTTCATCTCGGCGATGAACATCAGCGCCGAGCAGCACGTGCATGTGTTGGCAGCAGCGCAGCGCAATGTCGACAACAGCGTTTCGAAGACTTGCAACGGCGCGGTCAACGACAGTGTTGAATCAGTCGATAAGCTTTATCGATTGGGACGTCAACTTGGTTGCAAAGCTGTTAGTTACTACCGCGACGGCTCGCGTGACAATCAGGTGTTGACTTCGATGAAGGCTTCGGACTTGCCGGGCGCGCCGAACTTAACAGTGAGCAGCGAGTTGGCCTGCAATCCCGAAGCGATCGTCGAAGTTTTGGATGAGCCGCCGGCGACTCATGCTGATGCGGCGATCATTGCGCCCATCGGCGCGGACGCCGAGGTCGCCGCGCGACAACAAATCCAAGCAGACACCATTGCTTCCAACCAGCCAGAAGGCATCGGCCCAGCGCCGCGGGTTCAGACTCAAGCGCAGATCGAGGCCATTCGCATCGAGCGGCCGCGCGAGTTGAGCGGCGCCACTTGGCAGATTCCATTTGACGGGCAGAACCTCTACGTCACGGTCAATCACGATGGCAAGATGATTCAGGAAGTGTTTGCTACTGGTCCAATCTCGGGCGGCGTGGGCTTGCTCGCGTCCAAGATGCTGCGCGGTGGTTTCGACGCTGCGGAAGTTGCTTACAGCTTGAACAAAGTGACCGGCACACACGCGGTCTGGTTCAACGAGCGCTTGTTGACTTCGCCGGAACAGGCAGTTGCCGAATGCATCATGATCACCAACCGCCGCGTGCAGCAGTTGCCCGACTCCGCGCGCGCGCTTGGTAAAACTCAGCACTCAGTACTCAGCACTCAGCACTCTTCTCCGGTCGGCGCCATCATGTCCAACATGATCGGCATCTGCCCCGAATGCCACGGCCAATTGGAGCATGCCTCCGGCTGCGACTTCTGCCGCGATTGTGGCTACTCGAAATGTAAGTGATTGCCCATGGCTTAATTCTTCTTCGAAGCGATTTTTGCCTGTTCGGATTTATTTTTTTTCTTAGGAAGTTATACTTCCCGTAAAAGCTCAGGGATGGCTAACCCGCAATGCATTTATCGTATCGCACCGACAAAGGTGTGTGTGTCCTCGGCAGTGCGGAAGATCTCCTTGACTCTTCTCACGCAAAATCGCTAAAAAATAAGATTGATCTGATCTTTACCTCGCCACCCTTTCCGCTAAACCGAAAGAAAAAGTATGGCAACCGTAATGGGCAGGACTATGTTGATTGGCTTGCCGACTTTGCTCCTCTCTTTCGCGATTTGCTGAAGCGGCGCGGCTCAATAGTAATGGAGGTCGGCAACTCTTGGGAGAGCGGTCGCCCGATAATGTCCACTTTGGCCTTACGTGCTCTGCTTCAATTTCTTGAGAGAGGTCGCTTCGTTCTCTGTCAACAATTTATTTACTATAACCCTGCACGTCTTCCAGGTCCCGCACAATGGGTAAACATTGAACGCATAAGGCTGAAGGATTCATATACACATCTTTGGTGGATGGCAAAGACAGATCGCCCCAAAGCCAGCAATCGGAGAGTGCTCAAGGAATACAGCGATGCAATGCAAAAACTATTGAAGTCAAAAAAATACAATGCGGGTAAGCGTCCCTCGGAACACCACATTGGATCGAAATCATTCTTACGCAATAATAAAGGGGCAATTCCTTCGAATGTCATTACTCTTGCTAACACACAAGCGACGTCTCAGTATTTAGAGTATTGCCGTAAGAGGTTAATCCAACCGCATCCGGCTAGAATGCCCCCGGGATTACCCGAGTTTTTCATAAAGTTTTTGACTTTGGGTGATGATCTCGTTTTCGATCCTTTTGCGGGAAGCAATACCACCGGGCACGCAGCTGAGACGCTAGGACGACGTTGGTTATCTATTGAACCGAACCGAGAATATCTTAAAGCCTCACGCGGTCGATTCTCACCGTTACCCAAACGAAACGCCGGAGGGAAAGACTTACGGATAGACCTTGGACTCTTAATGTAGAGCCACGCAAATGGCAGACAGACGCTCTTGAACTCTGGAAACCCAAACAACAAGGAGTTGTTAGCGTGGTTACCGGCGGAGGCAAGACGATCTTCGCTTTTCTTTGCATGCTTGCATTTCGTGAGAAATATCCCTCCGGACGTTTCTTGATCATTGTTCCAACAATCAGCTTGTTGGATCAATGGTACGTCAGTCTCAGAGAGGACCTTCGAATACCGGAACAGGACCTTGCCTGCTATTCTGGACAAGAGAAACCAAACAAACCAAGTCTCGTGAATCTGGTAGTGCTCAATACCGCACGTTGGGCATCTGCAAAAATCGCGGCCGAACGGGAGACGTTCTTGATAGTGGACGAATGCCATCGCGCTGGGAGCCCAGAAAACTCAAGGGCATTACAAGGATGTTTTAGGGCGTCACTAGGTCTCTCAGCGACTCCCGAGCGAGAGTATGACGAGGGATTTGAAGATAAGGTGGCGCCTATTCTGGGTGAGGTAATCTATCGTTATGATTATGTTCAAGCTTCGAGGGATGGAGTGATCAGCCCTTTTGAGCTTGTAAATGTACGGATTGACTTACTTCCGGATGAGCGTGCCAAATATTCGAAGCTCAGTAAGCGAATTTCAATCGCCGTAAAGCGTTCCGAGCTAACGGTCAGTAGCGAAGTGTACGTGAAGCGCCTATTGCAAGAACGAGCTGCCGTTGCTGCGACTGCAGCCATGAGAATTCCGGTAGCGGCGAAACTGATTGAAAAACATCGTGGCACGCGCTCGATTGTGTTTCATGAAAGAGTTAGCGCCGCAGATTCACTAGCCAGCGTATTAGAGCGTCGGCACCATGCTGTGACGATTTATCACTCCAAAGTTGGCCCCATGGTGCGGCGTGATAATCTGCGGCTGTTTAGACGAGGAGTATTTGATGTTTTGGTTTCCTGTCGTGCTTTGGACGAAGGGATCAATGTCCCGCAAATCTCAGTTGCCGTCATTGCGAGCTCCTCGGCTAGTCAAAGACAACGGATCCAGCGGTTGGGGCGTGCTCTGCGACCTTCAGAAGGAAAGTCGTTGGCAACTGTTTACACTCTGTACGCGACTGAACACGAAGAGCAACGATTACTCGCCGAGTCGAAACGGCTTGAGGGGGTAGCCTCCGTAACTTGGTTTTCCGGCAAAAGGTACAAAGATGGCTAAGATTCTCATCGATGGAGAATGGTACGAAGAGCTTTCACCGGCCGCTTTGTATGAACGAGACATTGAGCAAATTATCCTCCAGCAAGCCAACTTCATATACCCACAGTATTACCTCGTTCCCTTTAAGGTATTGGTCCACAGTGAGGAAGGATCAGCTAAAGCCGATCTGGCGCTTATTCATAAGGGTTATCGAGAATGGTGGATCGTCGAGGTTGAAAGAGGGGTCCATGATCTTAGTGGCCACGTAGAACCACAAGTGCGAAAACTCTCGAGAGCGACATATGGGGAGAGTGAGGCCCTTGCTTTATGCAAGGAATGCGATCAGCTTGATTCGACCCAAGTGTTCGATATGATGAAGGGGAAAGCCCCTCGAGTGTTAGTTCTAGTCAACACACCAAAGCCAACCTGGATAAAGCCGCTGGAGATGCATGACTGTATTGTCGCCACGTTTGAAATCTTTCGTTCACAAAGGAACAAGCACATCTTCCGAGTAAATGGGAAGCATCCATCTGAACCACGAGAAATAATTTCAATTTGTGTCGTCGAGTCTTTGATTCCCAGGTTTCTGCGAGTTGAATCCCCCGCGGGCCTTGGGGTACAAGCCGGAGAGAAGATAAACATTAGATTCAATGATTTCCTCACTGAGTGGGAACGTGTTGATGCGAAGAACAAAGTTTGGCTATCACCTATGAAACTTAATCCCCTGTCTTCTGAATGTAACTATGAGCTCTTGCGAGATAGTGACGGATGTTTAGTACTGCAAGCCCTACGCAATTAGGGCTACAAAGAGGAGAATTCTATGCCGTTGGAACTAAAAATTGGACTAGATGCAATAACTTCATATAAGCGACTCTCCTATACACCTTGGCACGCAATCGCAGAATTTGTTGACAACTCCACCCAGAATTACTTTGACCACAAAGTCGAATTGGATGCTGCGTGGGCTTCAAACAAAGAAACTCTAAACGTCTCGATAGTATATGAAAAAGATTTGGATGGAGGTTTCCTCCGCGTGTCCGATAATGCATTGGGGATGTCTTACGAAGAGTTAGAGCGCGCCTTGCACGTTGCACTACCGCCAGCCAACACATCTGGACGTTCAAAATACGGAATGGGTCTTAAGACGTCCGCTTGTTGGATCGGCAATGAATGGACCGTGAAAACAAAGAGACTTGGTGAAACTGTAGAGCATTCGATCACTGTAAATGTTGAGAAGATTGCGTCCGGAGAAAATGAGCTTCCGTACACTCGAATTGAGGGTAGACCAGCAGAGGACCACTATACGATAGTCGAGATCAAAAACCACAACCAAAAATTTCATGGCAGAACTCAAGGGAAAATTAAGGATTTCTTGCGGTCAATGTACCGTGAAGACTTTCGTAACAATGTGCTAACCCTTGAGTGGCAGGGTTCGACACTGTCTTGGGAGGAACTGGACGACAAATTGCTCGATGCTGCCGACGGCTCGAAGTATAAAAAGAATTTCGATTTTCTCGTGGACGGGAAACGTGTCTATGGGTGGGTAGGAATCTTACGAAGAGGAAGCCGCGCAGATGCGGGATTCTCGGTGATTCATTTTGGTCGCGTCATAAAGGGTTGGCCGGATTCTTGGAGGCCACAGAAACTCTATGGACAGCTGCAAGGATCAAACGACCTTGTGAATCAACGCTTGGTTGGGGAGATACATCTCGATGAATTTGACGTTACGCACACAAAAGACGACATCTTATGGCTCGGTGATCAAGAAGAGGAAGTTGAAAAGGGACTCTTGGCGAATTGCGCAAACTATAAAGAATATGCGAAGGAATATCGGAAATCACAAGACGATCAGCGTGGGCCAAATGAACTTGAGACGAGTGCCGCGATTGACGAACTTAAAAAAGAACTTATGTCACCTGAGATGGTAGACGAAATCCAACTCGATGAGAGTCTGCCGCCCAAGGAGGTAATCGCTGAGGCTGTAGGGAGGATTACACGATCGGTGGTGGAGACCCGAGTCGAGACCCTGAGGGCTGATGTTGGCGGAATCGCCGTCAAACTTTACATCGACGGTGACATGTCCCCGAACGATCCGTATGTGCTTACCGATTCAACTAGGTCAAGTGAGATTGTTGTAATTGTGAACACGGCTCACCCATATTGGGGTCAAATTGAGGGAACAGAAGGGGCTCTGAACTATTTCCGCCATTGCACCTATGATGCCATTGCCGAGTGGCAGGCTCATCGAAAATCGTCGGCTTTGGACCCCAATACAATCAAGTTACTAAAGGATCGCTTATTGCGCGTCCCGTTTAAGATCGAAGAGCACGCAGGCGAGGAGCGGCCGACGTCCAGTCAGGTCGTGGATGACCCATCGTCCTCGGTGAACTAGCGAACCGTACAGACTGTAGCCTATGAATTCGATTGCCTCCCATTCTAGTTCCATGTACTGGGCCCTCTAAAACAGAGTTGATGAAACTACAGCTATGAGCAGACGTTATTTTCTTTCAACGGTAGGCGCGGTAGGGGCGTTTGCTGCGTTATCCAAATTTACCGGGTTGGCGGGAGTGCTGATGCCAGCGGGCAATCATTATGCGACTGGAAATTCCGCCGCAGCCGGAAATCTGATTGCTGAGGGAAATGCGATTGTGAATGGAAATGCTAATGACCGAACTGCCAAAGCCAAAGGAATCAAAAAAGTGACTAAGACAGATGCAGAGTGGAAACAGATTCTTACTCCTGACCAGTACAGTGTGGCGCGGGAGAAGGGAACGGAAAGGCCTTTTTCAAGTCCGCTCAATGACATTCACGAGCAGGGAATCTTCGAATGCGTGGCGTGTGAGTTGCCGGTGTTTAGTTCGAAGGCGAAGTTTGATTCGGGCACTGGCTGGCCGAGTTTTTACGAGCCGATTGATAAAGAGTGCGTGCAGGAAGTGGTTGATAAGAGTCTGTTCGAAACGCGCACCGAAGTTTTGTGCGCGCGCTGCGACTCGCATCTCGGGCATGTTTTTGAAGATGGGCCAAAGCCGACCGGTTTGCGCTATTGCATGAATGGCGTGGCGCTCAAATTCGTAAATCGTGAATCGTGAATCGTGAATAGATGAAAAGCGGCTCTTGGTAACGAAGAGGCGGCTGTGCCGTCTGGTGTGCGGAAGGCTGGGCCCTTCCGTCCGGCTTCTCAAAAAAATGGGGCTGCGCCCTCAATTAAGGGCGCAGCCCAAATTCATTTTAGAAGTTCAGCGGAAGGCCATAGGCCTTCCGCACATCAGACGGCAGAGCCGTGCGGGATCGTGAATCGTGATCGTAAATCGTAAAGAAGAGCGGGGGCAAGCCACCCTTCCCAACCTGCGAGGTATCGAACGTGTTCTCTCACTCCTTACGATTCACGATTAACGATGCAATCTTCACGATTTACGATTCACGATTTACGACTGTTCTTTATCTCGGCGCCGCCGCCGCAGTCGCGGGGTTCTTTGCGTTGTAGTACGCGATGAAGGGCACGGTGATGTCCATTTCATTTTTGGCAGAAAGAATCGCCGGCACCAGCTTGCTCACATCCAGCACCAAAGTAATCCCGTGCTGAGTTGCAAACACGTCAAGTTCTCTGCCGATGTCGTTCGAAACCGGACCAACGATCTCGCGATAACGCTTCTGCATGGTCGCGTCGTAGTCTTCTTTCTTATACTTAAACTCGCGCTCAAGCCGCGCACCCTCGTCCTGCTTCGCCTGGATACTCTTAGGGTCGACGACGGCAGACTTGCTCAGCGTATCGATGTCTTTGGCGAGTTGTTGCAATTTGGTTTGAATGAGCAGCATCTCATCCTGCTTCGGCTTGAATTCGCGCTGGACGGTGCGCAGCGCGGCAACGAAACGCGCGATGCCGGCTTTCTCATCACCGAAAGCTTCTGTGTCGACAAACGCGATCTTGCTGTCCGGCACGGCCACGTTGGCAGGCGTTGTGCCGGTCGCGGTCGTGGCTGTGGGTCGCACGGGCGGCGTCACAGGAGCGCCGGGGCGTGTGCCCTGCGCCTGAGCAGAAAGAGCGACGATGGCCGACAGAATTGTTGCGGTGGCGAGCATGCGTAGGATTTTCATAGACCTTATCTTAGTCCATATTCTGGAAAAAGGCCTGAGAGGATTGTTGCTTGGTTGTTGTCTTTCATCATTGTTCGCGTTTCAGCGTTTCGAGTGAACAAGTGAAGCCAGCCTGTCGTAGTTGAACAACGACCGGTGATGGAAGACAATTACGCTTGTCGAAAACCCTTCAATGCAAACGGAGGCAAAGCCTCAGGAATTAATATCCTGGCCCGGAAGGCAGAGCCTTTCTGCATGGAAGGCGGCAAAGCCGCGAAACAGACAAGGGTCGCCCTCAACGTCCGATAACAAACTGACAACTGACCACTGACAACTGACCGGTCACAGACAACTGACCACGAACGAAACTATGTACTGTCCCCAATGCGGAACTGAATCATCCTCGGACTTGCAGTATTGCCGATCCTGTGGCGCCAATCTGAAAGTGATTGGCAAAGCGGTTTCGCTCAGCGAGGCCATCGCGCGCAGCGATCGTGGCCCGCTGCCGAAGATCAAAGAGATGATGAAGAGCCTAAAGATGGACCAGGTTTCGGATGAAATCTCACGCGCCCTCGAGCAAATGAATCACGAGATCATCCGGAACTCCGGTTCACTTGCAAAAATAAAATCCTGGGGCAGCGAGCAGCGGCTTCAGAAAAAAGAGAAGAGTGCACGCGAACGCAGGGAGAATCATATTGTTCACGGAGTCGTCTCACTCTTCAGCGGGATTGGCCTGATGATCTTCCTCTACTTTCTTTCTGCTTCTCTCGTTTTGAAATTGCCGCCAGATATCGCTGCCCAGGCTCCGTTTGAAATTCCTTCGGTGGTTCACATCATTTGGCTAGTGGGATTGATTCCAGCACTCAGCGGCGTTGGCCGTATCCTCGCGGGGCTCACGATCCGCTCGGCACCGTCCGCGCCGATTGAGATTCTCAAGTCGCCGGAGACCAACGAGCTTCCTCCGCGTTATGAACAGGCGAGCGTGACTGAACGGACCACAAATCTGCTTCCGTAAGTCGTGAATGGTCTCGACTCGTAAATCGTAAATCGTGAATCGAAAAGATAAGTCGATTAGACTGCGCTCCTAAAGTGAGGCGTAGCCCCGCATCATTTAGAAGTTAGCCGGAAGGCCATAGGCCTTCCGCACATCAGACGGCAGAGCCGCCGCGACGCGCAGTAAGTAAATGACAATTGCTTCTGAGCGAGCTAGGTTCGTTGATGGGCGGGTAGACTCTGAATCTCAATCAAGGTGTGCGAGGGTAATCGCGACGATGGCGAGAAAAGCTCCTACGCCTATGCCAACCCCGATGGCAATATTCCGCGCCGTTGAATGGCCTCTGTTGCTCTCAACTTTCGCCACGTCGACGTAGCGGATAGTCGCCGGCGCGTCCGTCTTTCGATCCCGCAGCACAAAGTCATCGTCGCCGGCCTGAGCGATGTAGCCCTTCGATTTCGTGCCATCTTTTTGAGTCACTGTCGCCTTTGCCTTCTCACCAACTCCCAGCTTGGCAATCCTGATTCTGATTGTTTCGACTGTTTCGGCGTTGGCCTGTTGGGCGGCAACTGGCAGAGAGACAGTGGCGAGCAAGAGTGCGCTCGCGAGTAAGCAAGTCAAGTAGGTTTTCATCGTTGGTCTCCATTTTTGTTGCGGCGTTGGACGGGTGGCTGGACTGACTGTTAGCCCCCATCCGCCTCGCTGTTTTTGAAAAAGCGCGAAGCATCAGAGCAATGAGGATGCCACTTGCGGGACGCAAAAATTGCAGCGGAGGGCGGAGAACTGGCTCGAGTGAGACGATTGCGGGCGATCAAAATCTGTCTTATGCAGTAACCATCCGACACCGGTGTCGCAGGGTAAATCGTGAATTGTGAATCGCAAGGCGATGGTCTTGGGTCTTTGAACCTTGTGTACTCGAAGCACGCGCGGTAACACGCGACCAAATAGCAACGCCCAAAGACCAAAGCCAGCCTATTCCCGATGCAAAATATATCCTGCATTTGACATATACGGGACAGCAGCGTAACGTGGTGGCGAACCGAGTCCAGCTTACTCCCTTCTCAGCACCAATCTGGATCTTCCAGATCAACTGATAATTCACAGCTCACTTACAAGAAGTTCAGGGCGTCGTGCGTCGCCAGCTCAGTCAGCAGATGGCAGTCGGCAGACGGCAGGCAGCAAAGCCGAAGGAAAAACAATCAGATTATGACAACGAACATTACACCTCTACATGACCGCGTGATCGTGAAGCGTATCGATGAAGGCGAACAAATCCGCGGCGGCATTATCATCCCCGACAGCGCGAAAGAAAAACCCCAGGAGGGCGAAGTAATCGCAGTCGGCGAAGGGAAATACAAAGAAGACGGAACGCGCCAGCCTCTCGATGTTAAAAAAGGCGACCGCGTCCTGTTTGGTAAGTACAGCAGTTCGGAAATCAAGATCGACGGCGAAGAGCTTTTGATCATGCGCGAGGACGAGATTCTCGGAATCATCGCACGCGCTGGTGCGGCTGCCGGCGGCAAGAAGAGCAAGTAGGTTTTGTGTAAAGCAAACTACTACCACCCCACGCGGGCTGCCCGCGCGGGGACCCCGGGTTAGTTTGCTGACGGAACCGAAGCATTCAAGCCACATCGGATGGGATCCACGATCGCAAACTAATAGTTTGCTTTACAAGTTCAAATCGGAGAAAGATAAAAAAATTATGGCAAAGCAAATAACACATGGCGAAGAGTCACGTGCTGCAATTCTACGCGGCGTTAATCAACTTGCCGACGCAGTAAAAATCACGCTCGGTCCGAAAGGACGCAACGTCGTTCTTGGCAGGTCTTATGGCAGCCCGACGATCACCAAAGACGGCGTGACCGTGGCGAAAGAGATTGACCTGAAAGATGCGACCGAGAACATGGGCGCGCAGATGGTGCGCGAAGTGGCATCCAAGACCAGTGACGTTGCCGGCGACGGTACCACCACCGCAACCGTCCTGGCCCAGGCGATTTACCGCGAAGGCGTTAAGACGGTTGCTGCCGGCGCAAATCCGATGGCCTTGAAGCGCGGCATCGACAAAGCAGTTGAGCGCGCCACTGCCGCAATCAAGAAAATGTCCAAACCAGTTGCCGGCGACATGATCGCGCAAGTGGGCACGATTTCGGCCAACGGCGACGCAACGATCGGCGCCTTGATTGCCGAAGCGATGAGCAAGGTTGGCAAAGACGGCGTGATTACGGTTGAAGACGCAAAGACGATGGATACGGATCTAGAGTTTGTCGAAGGCATGCAGTTTGATCGCGGCTACCTCTCGCCTTACTTCATTACCGACACGACCAAGATGGAAGCGGTGCTTGAGAATCCGGTCATTCTGTTAAGCGAAAAGAAGATTTCTTCGATGAGAGACTTGCTGCCGATTCTTGAACAGGTCGCCAAGTTGGGTAAGCCGATTCTGATTGTCGCCGAAGACGTTGACGGCGAAGCGCTCGCGACGTTGGTGGTGAACAAGCTGCGCGGCACGATCAACGTGGCCGCAGTCAAAGCGCCGGGCTTTGGCGATCGACGCAAAGAGTTGTTGCAGGACATTGCGGTCCTGACCGGTGGCAAAGTCATCAGTGAAGACCTCGGCATCAAACTCGAGAACGTCAAGGTTGAAGACCTGGGACGTGCCAAAAAGGTCACCATCGATAAAGACAATACGATCATCATCGACGGCGGCGGCAATACGGACGATTTAAGAGGCCGCGTGAAAACGCTGAAGGCGCAAATCGAAGACAGCTCGTCAGACTATGACCGCGAGAAACTGCAAGAGCGTCTCGCGAAACTCGTTGGCGGCGTGGCAGTCATTCGCGTTGGTGCGGCCACCGAAACCGAACTGAAAGAGAAGAAGGCACGCGTTGAAGACGCGATGCACGCGACTCGCGCGGCGGTTGAAGAGGGTATCGTGGCGGGTGGTGGGGTGGCGTTGATTCGCGCAGCCAAAGCGTTGGACAAGTTTAAAGTCTTCGAGACAGATGAAGACGGAGAAACTACCGGCGATCCGGATGAGCAGATCGGTGTAAACATCATCAGACGTGCATTGGAAGAGCCTCTGCGTCAGATCGTTCAGAACGCCGGCCAGGAAGGCGCGGTGATTGTCGAGAAAGTTCGCTCTAACAAAGATCCGAACTTCGGTTACAACGCGGAAACGGAAACCTTTGAGGACATGGTGGCGGCGGGGATCATCGATCCCGCGAAAGTAACGCGTTGCGCGTTACAGAACGCCGCATCAATCGCGGGCTTGATGCTGACGACCGAGGCCCTGATTTCGGAGTTACCGCAGGATGACAAGCCGGGTGCGATGTCTGGCGGCATGGATATGTAGTCCCTTCAAATTCCCCCAGCACTACGGAGTGACGAGAGCCCCCGGTGAATTACTTCGCCGGGGGCTTTTTGTAGAGAGAGGGTTCACCAAAATGCAATAGTGCCGCAAAGTGATCGTTGCTGTTTATCCACGTTCCGGCATCAACATCGCAACACATCATAGCGCTGAAGTGACTATGATCTGAGGTGTTCAGGAGGTGGATTATGCACAGGAGCCTGTTTCGCAAAATCGTTGGATTGATTCTGGCGGCATTACTTCTGACGAGCATACTGTTGCTGGCGGGGACAACCGCAGCGGCGAAGCAACGTTCGCGGCGGAATCATCGACGGAGTGTCTTCGTAGTGCGCCCCATCGCGTTCGAGCCGCAGCGTCCGATTGAACCGACTCGTCCATTCTCAACCTTTGGTCCGTTCGGACGACCTTATCATCCTTACTTCGATCCTTACGGAAGTTACGATCACCACACGTTCTATCGCCATTCGTTCGACAAACGAAGCAAGTAAACGTAAATCGTGAATCGTAAATCGTAAATAGTTGGGTCCAACGCCCGTATGCGGTTCGGAGTTGGAAGCAGGGCGATTCTCCGCGGCTTGCAAAGCCGGAGACTAATGGCCTCTTAACAGTTGGTAATAACCGGTAATGCCGTTGAGCACGTATTGCACGGCGAGCGCGGCGAGCACGATGCCCATCACGCGCGTGGCGATGTGAACTCCACCTTCACCGACCAACCCAATCAAACGCGCACCCAGGTAAAGCACCACAAACGAAACCAGGAACACGATGCCGATGGCCACGCCGATCGCGATCAACTTTTGCATGTCGCCACCGGCTTGCGAAGTGAGCAGCAGGATGGTGGCAATCGTGCCCGGGCCGGAGAGCATCGGCATCGCCAACGGAAAGACAGAAATATCTTCACCAACCGATCCTTGTTCTTTTGGTTCGGGCGATTGCAAGCCGCCGCGATTTCCAAACAACATCGGCATCGCCGCGACGAAGAGCAGTATTCCACCGCTGATCGAAAAGGCATGGACCGTCACGCCAAGATACGCAAGCACGGCGCGTCCTGCAATTAGAAAAAATATCGCTACGCCAAACGCGATCAGCACCGCGCGGATAAGAATTTTGCGGCGCCGCGCCGGTTGCTCGCTGCTTGTCAGCGCGACGTATATCGGCACCACGCCCGGCGGGTCGACGACAACCAGCAGCGTCACAAAAGCCGCAAGGCCAAATCTCATGAACTCTAGATCCATTGATGACAGCATAGTACAAAACCGCGTTCGGCACTGAAAGCAGCTCTGAATGAACATCAAGCAAAGGATCTCTGCTGCATGATTTCGTACAGATGTACGGCCAAGCGGAAGCTTCGGCATAAGGCCAGCTCGCCGACTCCTGATAAGGTTTGCACAAAAAGCCCGACGACGGTTCGACGCGGAGCGATCTCATTAGCAC
>DNND01000143.1:37428-56443 GCA_003488005.1 Blastocatellia bacterium
ACCGTGGCTTCAGCCCGGTGACCTCCGCCAGTGTCATGAACGGTCCAACCGTTTTAACGGTTTCCAGCGTGCTCGATAAACCGTTAAAACGGTTAAGCAGTGGACGCTTCTTCATCACCGGGCTGAAGCCACGGTGCTAATGAGATCGCTCGCGTGATTAGTGCTTCCCAATTCCTGTGAATGGTTCTAGCCGCCCCAGTCATACGCCAATTTTTGTGCAAGAACTCTTCGCGATACGACTCTAAGGCGTTATGCTTTGTCTTCCGGAAATGAAAAAACTTGACTCGCGACAGTGGTTGGTCGTGCTGGCGTTTGCGCTGGTTGTGTCTTTCACCGCCTTCTTTGCAGTGCGCACGGTGCGACGCGCCATCTATTGGCACTATCACCAGGACGAACCAATTCGGCCCTGGATGAATCTTGGTTACATCGCGCATTCGTATAGCGTGCCGCCTTGGGTGTTGCATCAGGCGCTCGGCCTGCCTCTCCAACCTGACCGGCGGCCAATCAGAGAAATCGCACGCGCGCAGAACCGGTCGGTTGATGAGGTGATTGACAAGCTGCAAGACGCTATTGTTCATTCGCGTCCGCCTTACCCACCTCCTGGTCCACCGCCTCCTTTCGATAGGGGCCCAAACCTGGGGCGCTCGCCATGAATTTAACCGATCAAGTGCTGGCGGCGTTTCTGGTGTATGGCCTGCCGGTTCTGTTTGGCGTGATTTTGATTTGCTCCGTCGGCATCCCTTTTCCCATTAGCTTGATGCTGGTGGCCGCTGGTTCCTTTGTTGAGCAAGGCGAGATGAAACTCTGGCAGGTAGTCGCGGCAGGCAGCGTGGGCGCCGTGCTGGGCGATCAAATCGCTTATGGCTTATCCCGTTGGGGTGGTCGAGGTTTGGTCGATCGACTCGGTCGCAGAATCGGCGTCGAAAACAAAATCAAAGAAGCTGAGGCGTTAACCAAACGATGGAGTGGCGCGGGCATTTTCTTTAGCCGCTGGTTAATAACTGCGTTTGGTCCATGGGTGAACGTCGCCAGCGGCATCGCCCGCTATCCCTGGCGCCGCTTTCTGCTTTGGGACGTGCTCGGCGAAATTCTTTGGGTGGCTCTTTACGTCGGCATCGGCTATGCGTTCAGCAATCGCGTCCAGTACATAGCGGAAATATTGGGGAACCTCAGTTGGGTAATTGTCGGGATGATCCTGGCTCTGATTCTCGGTTGGCAGTTAGTACGATATGTTCGCCCAAAGGCTAAAGCTGCTCACGCTAAATGACCTACAAGTGCAGCGCTTACGGTCGTGGAGAAAACTTTATTGGTTAGCATGCCTTCTGCTATCCTTCTTTCATCATGAGCAACAACTTAGACGAACTCACGGCCGATGCGATGAAACTCCCGTTGAGAGATCGTGTGCAACTTGCGCAGCGGCTGGTTTCAACCATTGACGATGAGGTAGAAACTGATACGGAAGCATTGTGGTTTGCAGAAGCTGAGCGACGGCTCGAAGAACTGCGCAGTGGGAGTGTTGAGGGTATTGACTCGGATGAAGCATTTCGAACCGCGCGCGAAATCCTCAAGGGATGAAGGCAATTTTTCATCCCGAAGCGCATCAGGAAATGATCGAGTCGGCGCGCTTCTACGAGGAAAAATCTAGAGGTCTGGGCGCCGATTTCCTCACAGCAGTGGAAAACACAACCCGCCGGATCGAGCAAAATCCTGAAGCAGGTCCAATCACGAGCCAATATACGCAAGCGGCTTGTGTCCGGTTTCCCGTTCACAATTCTTTACGAAATACAGCTCGATCGAATTTTCCTCGCTGCCGTCATGCACCAACAACGACGGCCTGGTTATTGGAAGACCCGCTTGGAATAGAGCGCTTTTCAAGAGTATTCCCCATCCAAAACATATCCTGCATTTGACATATGGGGAGGCATAGCGTAGGGTGGGTGTCGAACCGAGTTCAGCTTACTCCGCTCTCAGCTCCTCTGGCACTTTCCAGATCACCTGATAATAAATTCAACAAGCTCAAGTTTAAGAAGTTCCAAAGTGTCTATCTATCAGTCTGAGGCGGTCCCACGCCAGAGATGAGCACAGTGCTTGCCGCGATCGGCAATGCAACCCTCAAATCTGACGGGCCTCCAATGAAAATGCATCGGCTGGATTCCGTGGCTTCTGTTCCCAAAGGGGAAAGGTAAAAGAAAAATGACTACGAAACTTTATGTTGGTAACCTCGCGTTTGAAACGTCGAGCAACGACCTCGAAACACTGTTCGCGAAAGCGGGCACAGTCCAAAGCGTCTCTTTGATCGAAGATCGCGAAACCGGTCGCTCACGCGGCTTTGGCTTCGTCGAAATGCAGACCAAAGAAGAAGGCGACGCAGCGATTGCGCAGTTTAACGGCACAGAATTGGCCGGGCGCACGCTGAAGGTCAACGAAGCCAAGCCGCGCGAAAATCGCAACGGCGGCGGCGGTGGTGGTTTCGGCGGTGGTGGTTCGCGCTACTAATCCATCACTCGCAAATAACTGCGACTAAGAAAAGCCTCCGGCGAATATTTTCGTCGGAGGCTTTTTCTTATACTGGAGATGAACCAACCTCGCAGAGGCAACAGGGCTACCCTCAGATCAGGCTGCTTTCAAGGTTTTCATTACGTACAAAAAAAGGCCTCATCGCTCCAGTTCCTGCAGACGCGGGAGCATTGACACTCACACGAAAAAGGTTGATAGTGCCTTGTACCCTATCGAAACGACTCGCCCACCAAACGAGTCCGTATTCACCTTTCTTAGCCGCCGCGGAAAAGAGCAACTTATACCGATTTCCAATCAGGTTCGACTTCATTAGCTGGCTGCCGTGTGTGCGATTGGTGTTGCTTGAGGGCACATCAATAGTAAACCGGCGGGTTTGCCTATAAGGTCAGAGAGGGATTATGTCCGGGCAATCTAGATAAGGAGATTACTATGGAGAATGTTGAAGTGAAGCTTTCCAATCAATGGGTGAAATTCGCAAAGTCCCCATTCGTAGTAGCGGTTACGGCATTAACCTGCCTTTCGCTGGCTTTCGGCCCGGTATTTCTCTTTCAGCTGGGCAAGACTGGCGTCAGCTACGGAGATCCACGCGTAATATTATGTTTCGCCGCAGTCTTTCTGGTACCTCTGGTGTACATCCGCTTTGCCGCCCTATGCCTGACCCAAGTGCGCACATCGGCAGGTGAAAACGGCGTAAGGGACGAGACAAAAAAGCTTGGTTCAATCTTGCTTTGGATGGCACTCATTGTCGCGGCGCTGGCGATCTATCTGGTCATTCGCCCCTGAGCCGTAAGAAGCGATTAACGGGGCTGGACGCGGATAGTTGATAGCACTGGCTGGCCCTAAGTTGGTACGCTCTCGGCTGACAATGAACTTTATAAGTACGGGAGTTCAGCAGGAACTACGGAAAAACACAGCAAAAAAGGCCTTCGGCAAGGGCATGCAGCTTGCTCCCAGTAAAGGTGAATCGAGATTCGAAAGGGGAATTGAATGAATACTAATAATGCATTAAAAAAGGTGAAGCGGTCGCTGGCAATAGTTGCGATGTTGCTAACCTTGGTCTTCGTGATGGAGCCGATTTTGTCGATACAGCCGGTTGTATCGGCCCAAACTGTAACAAGACGGCGCGTTCGCGTTCGTCGCCACCGCAGTTTTTGGCAGAAACACCGTGACAAGCTTACAGTTGCCGGAACGACGGTCGCAGGCGCCGGGATCGGCGGTATTGTTGGTGGTAAGAAGGGCGCGCTGATTGGAGCTGGCGCGGGTGCAGGCAGCGGCGCACTCTATACCTACAAACTACGTAGACGACATCGCCGCCGCTATTAATTGCGATGTCGGTTTTGGTTAAGGCGTTTGCGTTCGCGCAGACGCCTTTTTTTGTGCTGAGAGCGGTCGCTGTCTAACGGACCCAAGTGTTGCAAACGGGAAATGTTTCCGCGGTTTTTACTCAATAACCTGCTGATTCCAGCTGTCCGTATCGCGCCTCAAGTCTGACTCAAGAATTTCTCAAGCCCTTATAAATAAAGTGTGAAGCGTGGAGTATTGCTTAGCACTTGCTGATTAACCTTTGTGGCACGGCCGTCCGGCGCGTCCGTACCACCATCCTTTTTTTCGCCGCTCCAAAGGAGTTGCTCAACAATGGAACCGACTCAAAAACGTAACCGTCGCTTTAACGCCTCGAATAGAAATAACCAGACCGCACCCGCGGCGTCGTTATTCTCCAAGCTCATCTCGTGTCGCGCGCTGAATTCGTTTGGCGTGTTGATTACTTTGGTTTGTGTTCTGGCGTTATTGAGCGTCGCGTTTGTAGCGTTGCCAAGCGTGCACGCGTCGAACCCGACTTCGGGAACATTGACAACAACTTCCTCGGCGCTTAACTGGCAAGGTACTGCCGTAGCGGGGGGCGCGACGGGGGACCTTGTCGGGGGACTGATTAGCTCGGAAGACATGTGTATTGAGGGCGTTACTTGTGACACGTTTACGTTGACAATCGCGGGCACACCTGCCGACTGGGTAGCAGCCAACAAACTGGTGCACGTTCATTTGGGCTGGACGGTACCGGCGCAGGATTACGATCTCTACATTCACAAAGGTGATCTCAATGGACCAGTAGTCGCGGATTCGGGCAATGGCGCGACCAATGGCATTCTGCAAAAAGAGGATGCAGATCTTAACCCTGCTCGAGCAAACATTGGCACGGGAACTTTTGCAGTGCACGTGGTCTATTGGACTGCGACGTCCGCGGATCAGTATCAGGCAACGGCCAGCGTGGAACTGGTTCCAGCGCCACCTTCGCCGACTCCGACGCCCACGCCTTCGACTGCGACTGAACCTGTAGGCACGCCCAGGTTTTATAGCTATCTGACGCCGCCGGGAGTTGCTGACTTTGCCGGCGAGCCGTCAATCGGTGTGAATTGGAAGAGCGAGCAAGTCAATGGCGGCATTCCCAACGGCGGCACGGTCAATTACTTTGGCGGCTTCCTGTCGTACATGTTGCGCGCCAGCTTTAACGACACGACATTCCCGGCGAAGATCAATTGGGAAAAAGCGCCGCTGACTGTTGCGACTGCGCCGCGCGCTTACGGCGATCCAATTCTGTTTACTGATTCGCGAACCGGCCGCACGTTTGTTTCACAGGAGTTGGGCCAGACACCCGGCGGTTCTACCGCGGAGTTTACCGACGATGACGGACGCACTTTCACGCCGAGTGAAGGCTCTGGCGCGCCTTCAGGAATCGACCACCAGACAATTGGCGGTGGTCCATACCACGCGCCGCTGCCGACCGGTGTCAATCCTCTTTATCCCAACGGCGTTTGGTATTGTTCACAGTCAATCGCCGATGCGGTTTGCTCGCTTAGTCTTGATGGCGGCAGGACGTTTGGCCCAGCCGTTCCCATGTATTCACTCGCCGACTGCGGCGGCTTGCATGGACACATAAAAATTGGCGCCGATGGCACCGCCTATGTTCCTAACCGGGCCTGTCATGGCGATCCTACGAGCCTCGTGCACGTTGGCGGAAAGCCTGCGTTGCTGGTTTCGGAAGACAACGGCATCACCTGGCAGATTCGCACGCTCGAACAGGCGACTACTAAACCCGATCGCGATCCTTCAGTAGCAGTTGGATCCGACGGCACAGTCTATTTTGCGTACCAGGCCGGGGATGGCCACTCGCGCGTGGCCGTCTCGCACGACAAGGGCGTGACCTGGGTCAACGATCAGGATTTGGGCTCGCAGTTGGGAATTAACAATAGTCTTTTCCATGCGGCCGTCTCCGGCGATGGCGATCGTGCAGCGGTTGCATTTTTTGGAACGACGACCGCGGGCGGCGACTATGACCAACCGGGCTTTGAAGCGGTCTGGTATCTTTACATCTCAACCACATTCGATGGCGGCAAAACCTGGTGGACACAGAATGCCACGCCGAATGATCCAGTTCAGCGTGGTCCAGTGTGCGGCTCGGCCAATGGTTTCTGTCGCAACCTGCTCGACTTTTTCGGCGCCGATATCGACAAAGAAGGCCGCGTGCTGGTTGGTTATGAAGACGGCTGCGTCAGTCATGCGTGCATTACAGGACTGCGTTCGTATGGACTGCCTGCCAGTAATGACTACACAGCGAAGGCTGTGATTGCGCGGCAGACGGGCGGCAAGCGCATGTTCGCCAGTTATGATCCTGCGGGTCCAGTTGCTGAACCGCCGACGAAACCGTTGCCGCCGCCGGCCAGCCTTTCTTGCGATGGCAACGTTATTACCGACTCAACCGGCGATGTCTACAACACAGTATTGCCGGCGGTCGGTGGAGCGGACCAACTCGACATCAGCAAGGTTTCGTTTGCCCTTAGTCCCGACAAGCAATCGATCAGCGCTACGATCACTGTTAAAGATTTTTCCACGACGCCACCAGCCGGAACGCTGGGCGCCAACTACCGTGTTATCTGGACGCAGGCCAAGAAGAATGCGGACGGAACAATCACTACAAAAGGTTTCGCGACTGAAGTGGGAACCGATGTTACGGGAACCGTTGCCTACAGCTATGGCGAGTACGACCAGGCAGGGAATTCTTTTGTCGGCAGTTCAACAACAGCTACCGGCACAACCACCACCGGACCAAACGGAACACTGACCGTAAATGTGCCGGTCAGCGCGTTAGGCAATCCAACAATTCCGGTGACGGATCTTTTGGATTTGCCGGCGGTCATCGAGCCGTACGCCCTGGTATTTTCGAGCGAGATAGCAGTTTATTTTGTGACGCCAGTCGAGCGCGCGCCTGACTACGGTTTTGCCGGCGCTAACTGGGCGGTCTGCAATACGCCGCCAACCGTTAGTATTACTTCTCCGGCAAATGGCGCCACCTTTAATTCGCCAGCCAACATCACTATCAATGCGACCGCTGCTGATAGCGACGGCACCATCTCTAAGGTGGAATTCTTCCAGGGCGACACCAAGCTCGGTGAAGACACAACCGCACCGTATAGCTTCCAGTGGAACGGAGTTGGTGTAGGTAGTTATTCTCTAACCGCGAAGGCTACGGACAATGGTCACGCCAGCACGGTTTCAGCGCCGGTAGGCATCACCGTGAACGCGGCGCCGGTGACGAACTGTCTCGAGGACGATAATTCCGCGATTGCATATTCGGAAGGTTGGCACACGCTGAACTCCGCGGCCGCGAGCGCGGGACATTTCCGCTATCACAACGGCAAGTCTTCCACCCATTCAGCCAGCCTGACCTTTACGGTTCCCGCCGGCAAGAAAGGAAAGTTGACTTACTACTACGCCACCAGCACCAAAGGCGGCAGCGCCAGCGTCGTCCTTGATGGCGTGGCAAAGACGGTTAGCTATAAGGGCAATTCCGGGTCGCAGAATAATCCGGTCTTCGGATCCAAACTGGAATTCGCCAATCTGGCTGCGGGTCAACACAAGCTGGAGATAAAGAACATGACTGATGCCGTCTACGTAGATGGCTTCTGTTTGGAAAACGCACTCCCGAGCGGACCACCACCAACTACGAGCCCGGGCAACACCGACTCTGGCGACCAGGAAGTGCGCGGCGGCGGAGAGTCCAGCCACAATCAGCCAGTTGATAATGGAACGACTGCTATTTCGGTAGCTGCAGTCTCCGCAAACGACTTGCCGATAAAGCTGGTGCTGATTAGTCCGTCCGGGTCAGTTTTACAGATAGCTGATAGCGTCAACGGCGTAGCAGTAATCAGTGCGCCGGTAACTCAATCCGGAACTTACATCGTCAAGACCATCAACTTGAGTCTTGGCCCAGTGCGGGTCTGGACCGCAGCGACGCCTACGGTCAGGCGGTAACGAAAGTGGCAGGCGGCTTTGTCGGGAGTCGCAAGCTGCAAAGGGTTCAGCGCAGTCAGTGACGAGCGATCGTCATCGATTGCGCTGAATCCTTTTTGTTTTCTGGGAAATAAAGAGCGGCGAATATGGGAAGACGAGTTGAACTAGTTGTCGACCGCCGGTTCGGCGAGATTAGCGACCGCTGTAACCAACTCCTCAGGTTGCACTGGTTTTGGAACAAAAACATTGAAGCCGGCAGATAGCGCTCGGGTTCTATCCTCAACACGAACGTACGAGGTGAGCGCGACGGCAGGAATCTGGCGCTCGTTACCTTTTTCAGCTTGCCGTAGTTTGCTGATAAGGGAATAACCATCTTCGTCCGGCATTGCCAGATCCGAAACCACGACGTCAGGCGTATACCATTCAAGCACCTCAAACGCTTCGCGGACCGATGCTGCAATTTGGACTGATGCTTTCGCTTCTTCGAGCATCACACTCAGGATCTGGAGGGTGTCGGGATCATCATCAACCAGTAGCACGCGCACGCCGTCGAGCCGCGGCACAACCGAAACGGTGGCGGCCTCACGCTTCGATGCGAGACGTCCGCTGACGCCTTCGCGCCGCGAACTGCCTTTATGCGAGGGAGCCAGCGGCAACTTGATGATGAAAGTCGCGCCTTTGCCGGCCCCTGCGCTCTCAGCTTTTATGGTGCCGCCATGAAGCTCAACCAGCTGGCGCACAATTGAAAGACCTAAACCCAAGCCGCCGTGTTCGCGCGTGCTGGTACCGTCGGCTTGGCGGAAACGATCGAAAATAAAAGGCAGGAATTCCGCACTGATGCCGTGTCCCGAGTCGCTCACGCAAAGCCGCGCAAAACGTCCGGCCCGCTCGACCTGTACGTCAATATGTCCACCTTCGGGAGTGAATTTGATCGCGTTTGCCAGCAAGTTCCAAACGACCTGCTGCAGGCGGTTGGAATCACCAATCGTGTGCCGTGCCGACGGATCCAGCGTCACCGCCAGATGAATGTCTTTGGCGTCGGCAGCTAACTGCACCGAATCAATTGCCGCATTGATCACCGCTGACAAATCCACCGGCTCGTTATTCAGTTTTAACTTCCCGGTGATCATGCGCGAAACGTCGAGAATGTCTTCAATAAGCTGTGCCTGTGATTTGGCGTTGCGATCGATAGTTTCTACAGCTCTGGCAATTGTGGCTTCATCAAGCCGTCCGCTGCGAAGCAGATGCGACCAGCCGATAATCGCGTTCAGCGGCGTTCTCAGTTCGTGTGAGACAGTCGCCAGGAACTCATCCTTCATTCGATTGGCGACCTGCGCTTCCGAGCGGGCCATCTGCTCGCGCACCAGAGCCGCGCGCAGTGCCTCTTCAGCGCGGGCCCTTTCCTGAATTTCTTTTTCGAGGGATTTTGCTTTCTGTTGCAGTTGCACAATCGCGCGCAGACGCGCATCAGGATCCGACACTCCGGGATAGCTCTCCGTGGGAATGACGCGCGAGTGGGCCGTACAGACATCACCATGCGAAGCGACAAATTGCTCGCCGGCAAATCCGTTCATCGGATAAGCGCAGAAAAGCGAAAACGAGTGTGCGTTCTGTAATTCGTTCCAGAGTTCCTCGAGGCGGATAGCTCCCGAATAGTTACCTTCCGCCCAAAGCAGCGCGACCATCTCGCCAAACGCACGCACGCGCTGGCGCCCGTCAGTCACACTGGCAATGATGCCGCCTATTACTTTCTTGAAGCGTGTTGGTTCCGGCGCACCATCCACCATGAACTGCGCCAGCGTGTCGGACGCGTCGAGCGAGAGATACTGGCCGTTAGCTCTGGCCTCAGTTAAATCCAAACCGTTTGCAAGAAGTAATTCGTCGAGGCCGGCGCGATGTGCCTCAGTCGCAATTACAATTGCGGCATCATTGGACCTAATTGCGGAACCGATGAAGCCGCTTAACGAATTCAACAGAAACCCGTCCGTTTCGTAGAACTGAACGAAGTGGTCGGTGTCGCTCATGGCGGACCAATGCGAATCGGGCGCGAAGTTAAGCTTCGCAATGTCCAGATTACTCATCTCGATAACTTCATCAATCGGTTTTTCGGTATCGTTCATCCAGCGAACCCTCCGCACGGTTTGTCTTTGTCAGCCGGCAATCTTGCATTTTCCACCCGGGCGCAGCGATTCTAGCAATCCAGCGCGATTTTGCCTTCATCTGCGGCGCAAGCAATTATGGAATTTGTGTGTTCCAAACGAGTCCCGATCGGTGCGATTTTAATTGTTACGTAAATATTACCTCAGTCCGTAGCCTTTGGGACTAGGATGAGCTTCCCCTTTTCAACGAAAAAAAAGTGGTTAACGCGGTTCGCCTTGGAGGTCAAACTTGAAGGTTCTATTAGTTAATCCGGAGTTTCCTGATACCTACTGGAGTTTTCGCCATGCGCTGCCGTTCGAGCGCAAGCGGTGCGCATTTCCGCCACTCGGACTGCTGACTGTGTCGGCGATGTTGCCGAAACAATGGGAACGCCGTTTGGTCGACTTAAATGTGCGGACGCTGAAAGCTTCGGATATTCAGTGGGCAGACATGGTTTTTATTACAGGTATGCTCGTGCAAAAAGAATCGGTGCACGCTGTCGTTGAGCGTTGTCGAGCGATGGGCAAACGAATTGCGCTGGGTGGTCCATATGTGACGACGACAATCGAAGACTTGCCGGACGTGGACCACATCTTTCTTGGCGAAGCTGAAACGACTCTGCCGCAGTTCATTGAAGACCTGGAGCAGGGAAGTCCGCAGCGTTCCTATAAGGCAGTTGAGCGGCCGCCACTTGCGCTGACGCCGGTGGCTGACTTTCATCTCGCCGACCTCAAGCATTACAGCTCGATGTCGGTGCAATACTCGCGCGGCTGTCCTTTCAACTGCGAGTTCTGCGACATCATCGAAATTTACGGCCGCGTTCCGCGCACCAAGAGTAATCAACAGATTCTTGCGGAGTTGGATGCGCTGTTGCAGCTTGGTTGGCGCGGCACGGTTTTTATAGTTGACGACAACTTTATCGGTAACAAAAAAAATGTGCGGCTCCTCTTACCACACCTGGCCGCCTGGCAGGAAGAGCATGGCCATCCTTTTTCGCTCTTGACGGAAGCAAGCGTGAATCTCGCCGACGACACGGAACTGCTCTGCGATATGCAACGCGCCGGGTTCACGCGCGTTTTTCTGGGAATTGAAACTCCGGCGGAAGAGAGCCTTAAGGAAGCGCAAAAATCACAGAATCGCGGCAACCTGCTCGAGTCAGTCAAGAAGATTCAGAACCATGGCATGGAAGTCATGGCCGGCTTCATTGTTGGATTCGATAACGACCCGGACGACATCTTTGAACGGCAAATCAACTTCATTCGAGAGAGCGCAATTCCGCTGGCGATGGTTGGATTGCTGACCGCGCTGCCCGACACTCAGCTTTGGCGACGACTGGAAAAAGAAGGACGCTTGCTGGGTGAGAGTACCGGCAACAATACGAACTGCTCGTTAAACTTTGTGCCGAAAATGGACGCGGCCCGCCTGGTTGCCGGTTACCAGTCGATCATGCGCACGATTTACAACCCGAAGGAGTATTACCAGCGCGCGCTCGATTCGTTGAAACGAACGCCGGTGCCCAATTGGGATCCCAAGGAGGTACGGCTGTTTCGAGATCTTGCTTCTTTTGTGCGGCTGCTGCTCAAGTTGGGCGTACTAGATCGCGAGCGCAGGGAGTTCTGGCGCTTCTTCGCAACTGCCGCAAAGCATCGCGAACAATTTGCCGCTTCGATGCGCCTGGCGGCAATGGGCTATCACTTCCGCAAGTTGAACGAAGCGTACACTGAATAGGGCAAGATTTCGGCAACCGGGCCGTTTTTTCCTGATATGTCTTCCGATCTCTCCAAGGCACGGCAGTTGCTCTTCACCGCCCATAGGAGAATCTTATGAAAACAAATCGTACACAGAAATGGATAGGCGCGGGAATGTTTGCATTCCTGATGCTGTTTGCCGGCGCCGGTTTCAGCCTGACGGCCCAGGCTCAGTATCCGCAGGATGACCGCTACCGAAATCAAAATCGACGCGGTCGCAATTGGGATAACTATGGCAATTATGGCGGCTCGTTTGATTTACGCCAGACAGCGCTGAACGCGGGCTACAACGAGGGTCTGAAGGACGGAACGGCGGCGCGACAGAGGGGCCGCAATTCCAACGACTATCAGAACCAAAGTGCTTACCGAAAAGCCACCAGGGATTACAGTTCACGTCTTGGCGATCGTGGATTGTATCAACGGTATTTCCGCGAGGCTTACCAAACCGGATTCAATGACGGCTTTAACCCGCAAGGCGTAGGCTACGATCCCTACAACAACAATGATCCCTACAACAACAACAATCGCAACCGTAACCGCGATCGGAACCGCAACAACAATGGAGATTGGAACAATAATCCGAATCGCCACGGCCGCAATTGGGGTCAATACGAAAATTACGGCGGTAATAACGACCTGCGGCAGACGGCGCTGAACGCCGGCTACAACGAAGGCATCAAGCAGGGACGCAACGATCGCAACCGCAATCGCAATGGCGACTTCCGCAACAATAGCGCGTACCAGAACGCCACGACTGATTACAGCTCAAGGCTGGGAGATCGTGGACTGTATCAGCGTTACTATCGTGCGGGCTATGAGAACGGTTATTACGATGGGTTGAACGGGAACTAAGGTTACCGGGAAAGAAACAAGGCACGGATCTGCGCGAGACAATTGCCTGTTAGGTTAAGCCGTTGGTTTTGCGGGATCCGTGTTGTTGTTTAGAGTTGTCTGAATCTTTAAAGCGGAGCGTTCTGTTCGCGGGCGGCCATCTGCTTAACTTTCTTAAGTTCCGGCCCCTTGATTCCAAAGTATGTGGCCATCTGCATGATCTGTTTCGGATCAACGAAGTCCTTCCGGTCCGAACAAAACTTTTCCAGTGCCGGACCAAACTCACGACAGGTCATCGTCTTCGGTAGCGGCAACCCGAGCATACAAGTGCCGTCTTCACGGAATTGCAGGCAGAATTCACAAACTTTCAACAGGGACTTCTTTCTTGAAGGCTTGACGTGGAACGCCGGCCTCAATCTGCATCAGTGGCCGACTGGTATTCGTTGAAAGCGCGCCTTGCCTTCGGTGTCCTGCCAGGAAATGTCGAGAACATAAGGCCTGACCGCGCCGGCTACAACTCTAAGCCGCTGCAATTGATCTTGAGCGGCGGCAACTACTTTTCCATTGATCCAGGTTTTGTGAGAGAGCACAACGTTCTCTTTGGCACGTACCTGGCTGAGCGCCTCGAACTTAATGTGGGCTTGCGAAGGACCGCCACCGGGAGTCTCCTCGTCTTTCAAAAACACGGTCAACACTTCAACGCCTTTGAGCGAGTGATCCGTTGCGTTGGTCAACTCCAAATGAACATCTGACTCGCTCTCGAGAAATCTAATCGTAAAAGGTTTTTCAGCGGTGCCAATCATTTTTTCTTCTTTCTGGTTTGTCGACTCTTGTCGGCCTTCTTATCATTCGCCAGCGCGAGGATTTCGCCGGTTTGACAGTTCAGCGCGTCACAAAGCTTTTCGAGCGTATCGAAATTAATCCCCAGCGCTTTGCCCTTTTTTAGACGCCAAAGCGTGGTATGGCTAATACCGGTTTCCTTGGCCAGCCAATAGAAGGATTTGCCGTGACCACCCAACAATTCATTCACTCTAATCTCAATCATGATGTTGTCCCTCGCATGAGTGTTCATATTTACCACATGTGAAAGATATTGTCTATGCGAGATATATTCCACAGTTGACACATATCGCTTAGTACCGTAAACTTTAAAGGAATCGAGTCTGCTTACTCCTTTCTCAGCTTCTCTGGAATTCTCCAGACCACCTGAAGTACATAGCCCAATAATTCCGAGGACCGGTGATTAATCTCTATATCAAAGAGCGCCAGGTCGGAGATGTAACTATCCTCGATCTGAAAGGTCGCGTACGTGTCGGCGGCGCAACGGTATCTCTGCACCGGGCGTTTCGCTCGTTGGTTCAGGAAGAGAAGCTTTTGATTCTTCTGAACCTTGCCGGCGTTACGCACATCGATTCGAGCGGGCTTGGTGAACTGATTTCCAGTCACATCACGGTGTTCAACAAGGGCGGCGAGATCAAACTCGTGCAATTGACGGAAACACTTCGGGAATTGATGGCGGTGACGAAACTGCTGACGATTTTCGATGTTTACGAAAACGAGGCAGACGCGCTTGTCAGCTTTGAAAACCACGTCCTGAGGGTCAAGGAGTCAAAGCTCTTTTTCGTTTAGGACCGGGTGGCGGAGTCTTACCTATGAAAATTGTCCTGCTAATTACCGTGGTTGAAAGTTTGGCTATCGCTTCATGGCTGATTCTTCGCCGTTTCAGAAACGAATATTCCAGTGTACAACCGCAGGAATCAATGATTCCGGTCTACGCAAATGCCACCGCCGCGGCCAACGTCCCGGCTGAGGTTTCACACTGGAACTTCATCAATAACTGGCAGGTAGAAGATCAATCCGACGACCGAAGGCTGACGCTTGGTGTGGTTGCAACGGGAGCCTGGTCTGAGCCCGAGCGCCGCTCGTTTGCACGGCGGTCGCATCAGCGAAGTTTCAAAAGCTGGTCGCAAGCGAGGCACGATTAAATCGATTTTCCCAAAACCGCGGGGTTGGAGCTAAGCATAATGAGTTACGCAACAAAGAATTTTAAAAATGTAATGGCATCCATTGCCGGCCTGGTTGTGGTTGCCGCAATCGGGGTTTGGCAATTTTACGCGTATGTCACCTTCAAAGATGCAAGCGGGCTTACGAATGCTGACGGCGGTGGAATGCATCTGTTGCTGGCGATTGTGATGGCTGTGTTTGCGTGCTTCATAGGCTTTCTGGTGTTTTCCGTTTTCCTGCGCCACGACAGTGATGACGATTTGCACATCACCTTCGCGCCCGTCGCTAACCATTTATCCTCCAAGGCGAAACTGCAATGAGCAACTTGTTTGCGATGCGGCGCGCCAACGGCGACTGGTTTGCGCTCGACGATAATGGAAATTTTCGCGTGCCGGTATTTCACAATAGCGCCGCTGCCATGGTAGCGCGATCGCGTGAGACTGGGATGGAATGTTTCAGACCGGTGTTGCTTGATGAGTCGGCCTTTAAGAATTTGACGACGACGGATGGCGGCAAAGCCTGTTTCTGGCTGGTTGAGGATCCGTTAATGAAACTGAACCGCGGACGCGCCCTGGATCATAAGGAGTTGGCGGGCGTCATGCGGAACGGTCATACGACTGCTAAGTAGAGAGACTGCTGTGATGATTTCTTCGTGTGAACACTGCGGGCGAATTTTGCCATTCTGGAAACTTCGTTGTTCGAACTGCAAAAAGTCGGCAATGAATTGGCTGCAACTGGGCGTGATGGCCGCATTCGCCCTGGGCACACTTTTCATCGGCGCCAAATTCCTGCTCTAGTCTAAAGATGTCAGCAAGTCGAAAGCGATTGGAAAGCTCGAGAAAAAAATCAAATGGCTGGTACTAAGAAAACCGATAGTGAACCTTTAACGGGCGTGGCAAATGAAGGCACATGGCCGGGCATCGATTCAAGGTTTCGTTTGATCATTGTGGCTGGTTTGCGAGCCAAACAACTTTTGCATGGTTCAAAGCCGCGCATTGAAACCGACAAGAAGAGACACCGCCACACAAGCATCGCGCTTGAAGAAGTGAAACGTGGCCTGGTTCCTTTCACGCGGGTTAACAGCGACGGTACGGTAATGCTCGATGACGGCGCTGCTGAACTGCCGGGAAGTATTCACAACATCGGTCACAAAGATCATCGGGCGATTGTCGATTTTTAGTTGCACTTTTACGGATGAACGCAAACTAACAGTTTGCATTACTTCCAGGTAACTTCGGAAAAACATGGCAGCAACGAATGGAATCCGCGTTTACACTCAGCTCGTAGACAAAGCGGCGCATGATGTCGAGCTCTTTTACAGCCGGCGCGGCAATGGACCGATTTATCGCTGGAGTTATGAAGCGGCAAGGCAACATTGGCGCGTGCTGCGGATGCACTTGTCCGACTTTGCGACGCATGAACTCTGCCTGGCAAGTTGGAAGTCGGTGCCGGACCAACTGCAAACGCAGCTCGCCCAACATTACGTAGAATAGATTTGAACGAGCGCCGGCAAAGATGTAACCTCCTCACTTGTGGCCGCGCTTGATCCTGATTCACCCCCGACCAATCCCCCGGTTAAAAAATCTTCATTCTTTTCTACGCGTGCCGCGGTGTTGCTCGACGCTATGACCCCGAATGCGATCTGGTCTCATGAGGTCAGTACCGCCTGCGGTAGCGGGTGGGTGTTTTTGTTTTGTTCATAAGCCTGCACCTGATGAAATGGCGAACTCGCTTCAAATAATGAACGTTCAGATAGCGCAATGACCGAAGACTGGGCAGGAAAAGAGACGAACACGCACCAGGATCATGTGATTGCACATGTGATAGGCGCGACTGTGATTGGGTACTTTATTCTTGATGAGGTGCTGCATGTGCTGCTCGACATCGGGTTCGTCTGGAGCATGTTCGTCGATGGCGAGATGGGGTTACTGCCGCATCCAGTCGCGACGGCAGAGCTTGCGGTGAGCGACCAAACGCGCAGCGAGATCCAAGCCGACATCGACGCTTTGCTGGCGCATAAACTGCATGCCGAACAACTGCGACACTTAACGCAGCCGCAGGTCGAATGTGTAATTACTGAGGTGAACTTTTTTGCCAATGGCGATCGGCGACGGCTGGTGGTGACAGGCGAGAATGCAAATCTTACAATCGAAACTTCAATCGAGACAGCGGAGATTCGAGTTTATGAGTTCTAAAGACGAGTCGACGGATAAAGAATCCAACGGACTGAACGATACCGCTCGCGCCGAGCATGAGTTTCTGCACGAGCGCTTGCGACAAGAGTTGGGTCGCGAGCCTACTGAGGAAGAGCTTGACGAATGGCTGCGACAGCACACCGAGGGGTACTAAAGAGAAATTAGCCGCAGATTAACGCAGATTCACGCGGATAAGAAACAAAGAGAACGAAATTAAAATCTCGACTGGCAGTTCAAGCCCTCTTTGCTTATCCGCGTGAATTCGCGTTCATCCGCGGCTAAATTTCTTAGGGCGTCAGCTCATCACGATTAGCTGATTATCGACCTGCTTCACACCTTTGATTGCCCGCAGCATTCTGTCGATTTGGGACTTGAGCCCCTCGCTCTTCACCGTCCCCGTCACCGTAACCTTGCCATCAAGCACAGTGGCTGTAATTCCTAAGGTCGATAGATTAGGATCGTCGCTAATCTTTTTGTCGATGGCCGTCTGAATGGGGCCGTCGTTGGAAGTATTAACCGGTGCCGAAGCGCCTGCGGGTGCGGGTTGATTTATGACCACCGGAGGCTGGCCTGCCGGCGCCGGTTGTTGAATGATAACAGGCGGTTGCTGCTGCGCTGGTTGTTGCACGATCACCGGTTGTTGGGCCACCGGCTGTTGCTCAGCGAGGTTCGCATTGGTCGTATCCGTCTGTTGTCCGTTCATCAGAAACAGAACGACGATCGTTATCAGCGCGATTGCCACCACCACGATTATTCCCACCGTTGCTCCGGAGATGCCGCCGCGATCGCGATCGTTGCGAACGGTGTCCGTCTGCGTAACTTCGCGTCTGGAAGTTGGGGTTTCCACGACCACCCTGCTTCGCCGCGCTTGCTCATCGTCGTATGCCATTTGAATTTCTCCTGTTCTTATTCGTGTTCGTTGGCCGGATGATTTCGAAACCAAGCCTGTGAAAGCGATAGGAGCAATCTGCATTCCCCACCTGGGTGGTTCCTCAGGTCATCTTGAATGGGTCGAAAGGTTGAGGAAATACCCCGTTTCAAAGGCGATTTTATATTCCGCAGAAGCTGTGAGGAAACGAACGCGTATGCTTTTCAGTCTTAGGCCGTTACTCGTTGCTGAGATTCAAGACACAGCGGGAGAGTTCGTAAATCGTGAATCGTAAATCGTAAATCGTGAATCGTCGTGGGAAGGCGGGAAGTGGCACCTCCCGGCAGCTTTGTCGTTAGACGTTTCTATTTAGGAGTCAGGAACTGCGCGGTTTTACTATTCACGATTTACGATTTACGATTTACGAGCCATGGCCACAGCAATTGTTCATCATCCGCTATTCCACGAGCACGACACTGGACCAGGGCATCCAGAATCGGCTTCGCGTTACAGCGTCGTGATGAAGGCGCTTCGCGATGATGCGCAATTGTGGCCTACGCTGCTCGAAGTCGAGGCCCGCAAGGCGCCGAAGGGTGACGTTCAGGCGTGTCATACGCCACAGCTTTACAAGCAGATCGAACGGGTAGTCAGCGAGGGAACTGGATATCTTGATGCCGACACAGTCGTATCGATGCGCTCGCTTGACGCGGCCTTACGCGGGACCGGCGCCGCCTGTGAAGCGATTGATCTCATCATGCAGGGCAAAGCCGCGAACGCGTTTGTTCCGGTGCGGCCGCCGGGGCATCACGCCACGTCCGAGCGAGCGATGGGTTTTTGTCTCTTCAACAACGTCGCCGTTGCTGCACGTTACGCGCAGAACCATTACCCCGAGATTGAGCGTGTCGCCATCATCGATTGGGACGTGCATCATGGAAACGGAACTCAAGGTATTTTCTATGACGATCCGAGTGTCTTCTTTTTTTCAATGCATCAGTATCCCTGGTATCCGGGCACGGGCTCGCGAGGCGAAACGGGGATTGCGCGTGGCGCCGGCTATACGTTGAACCAGCCATTGCGTGCCGGTACGCCGGCGTTGGAACATAAGCGTATGTTTGAGGCGGCGCTGGAGGACATCAGTAGTAAATTCAAACCAGATCTGATCATGATTTCTGCCGGCTTTGATTCACACAATGGCGATCCACTCGGGCAGCTACTGTTGAAAGACGATGATTTTGTGGCGCTCACCAAGAGTGTGAAACAGTGGGCCGCAAGCGATTGTCAGGGACGCATTGTTTCCTGCCTGGAAGGTGGCTACAACCTGCAAATATTGGGCGAAACTGTGCGCCGCCACGTTGCCGAACTTCAGTCGTCTTGATGCTCTCAGCGCCAAAGGCGCGAAATGCAAAAGCCTGGGGCATCGCCCCAGG
>DNND01000063.1:0-263 GCA_003488005.1 Blastocatellia bacterium
ATGGGCAAGCCGATGCTGATCATTGCCGAAGATGTTGAAGGCGAAGCGTTGGCCACCCTGGTTGTGAACAAGCTGCGCGGCACGCTGAACATTGCGGCCGTTAAGGCTCCCGGTTTTGGCGATCGTCGCAAAGCAATGCTCGAAGACATCGCCATCCTGACCGGCGGCAAAGTGATTAGCGAAGACCTGGGCATCAAGCTCGAGAACGTAAAGATCGAGGACCTCGGTCGCGCTAAGAAGATCACCATCGACAAGGACAACAC
>DNND01000063.1:558-760 GCA_003488005.1 Blastocatellia bacterium
TCGACAAGGACAACACGACGATCGTTGAAGGCAACGGCAAGCACTCCGACATCGAGGGCCGCGTCAAGACTTTGCGCGCTCAGATTGAGGAAACCTCTTCCGACTATGATCGCGAGAAACTGCAAGAGCGTCTCGCGAAATTGGTTGGCGGCGTTGCTGTCATCAAGGTCGGTGCAGCTACCGAAACCGAGATGAAGGAAAA
>DNND01000063.1:1060-4846 GCA_003488005.1 Blastocatellia bacterium
ATGAAGGAAAAGAAGGCCCGCGTTGAAGATGCCATGCATGCCACGCGCGCTGCGGTTGAGGAAGGAATTGTTCCGGGCGGCGGCGTCGCCTTGGTTCGCGCTGCGAAAGTACTCGACAAGTTCCTGACTAACAAACCCGGCGAAGGCGATTCCGACGAGCAAATCGGCGTGAACATCGTGCGTCGTGCGCTTGAAGAGCCGTTGCGCCAGATCGTTCAGAACGCCGGCAAAGAGGGTGCGGTTGTGGTTGAAAGAGTTCGCGCCGACAAGGGCGAAAACTTTGGCTTCAACGCTCAGACCGAAGAGTATGGTGACCTCGTGAAAGCGGGCGTCATCGATCCGGCGAAGGTAACGCGCACCGCATTGCAGAATGCCGCGTCCATTGCTGGCCTCATGCTGACCACGGAAGCAATGGTTTCCGAACTTCCAGACGACGACAAAGGAAGTCCGGCGATGCCGGGTGGCATGGGCGGAATGAGTGGCATGGGAATGTAATCCAGGTAGGACAGTCATTCGTGTCTGTCCCGTCCTTGCTCCGACTCAAAAAAAAGACAGACCGGAATGTCTGTCATGCAAGGCGGCTTCGCTATCAAAGGCGAGGCCGCTTTTATTTTTGCGGTTCGAATCGCGCTTCAATTACTCCGGCGACATTCGTACCGTGCTTCATGGTCAGGCGCGGGTAGGTCAGCGGTTCGGCAGCAAGGCGCTTGATGGCCAGTCGGTTTTCAATATCGTTAATGCCTTGCTCTTCGCCTTCGATTTCCATGAACAGACCAAACGGCAACTCATCGACTACGATCTCGATATCATCGATACGCCAGGTTTCCCTGCGCTTTTCATAAACAAGCGCCGGATAATATCCCAGCGCCTCGAGAATGAACTCAATCGCCTCGGGATTTGCAATGCCGGTTTCGAATTCCAGTTGTTCCTTAATATCTGTCCGCGTTCCCACACGCTCTTTGTAAGTGAGCAGCGCGCGATCGTCGATCCGCCGCAATCGCAATACGGCCTGATTAAGTTCGACTGCGTCGCCAGCGTAGAGAGTGTTTACTTCAAACTCTTCGCCTTCGCATTTCGCCCCGAGCTGCGGCAAGCGCGCGCGAACTTCGTCGCGTTGTTTCGCTGTGAGCCGGTACTTTTTTTCAACTTCGACGGGCATCTTGAAATTTCGGATTTCGGATTTCGGATTTGCGAATGTTTTGGAATTCTTGCCGCTTTGCAAAAAGACTTATAGCGACTTTCGCAGTAGTTCCTCAGTCAAGCAGATAGTGGTAGCTGGTTCCCAAATTCGAAATCCGAAATTCGAATTTCGAAATTCTTAGCTTTGCCTAATCCAACGCATCACTTCAGGAATGGACGCTTTCTTGCCGTACATCAACATGCCGATGCGATAAATTCGCGAGGCCAGCCACAGTAACAACACAACTGTCGCGGCGCCGATAGTTAAAGACAATAATATCTGCCACAGCGGCGGAGTCTGCGAAACGATGCGCACCAGCATCGTAATTGGCGAGAAGAACGGGAACATCGAAACCCAGAAAGCGAATGACGAGTTTGGACTACGAAGCACCGGCGAGGCCATCAACAACGCCGCCACTAACAAGAACACAACCGGCATCGCCATCTGGCCGCCCTCTTGAGTAGTTGTCACCATGGATCCAATGAACACGTAGATTGCGGCAAAAACGAAGTAGCCGAGCATAAAAAACAGAAAGAAGTAAACAAAAAACAAAGCGGGCAAGTGAGGCAGGCCGATGCTTGAAATATTGACTCCCTGCGCTGCGAGCCAGCCAACCCCGAAAACAGAGAGTAGACCGAAAGCCAAAACCCAGATTCCCATTTGGGTCAGAGCCACCAGCGATACGCCAATCAACTTTCCCAGCATTAGAGTAGTAGAGCGAACGGATGAAAAAAGAATTTCAGCAATCCGCGTCTCTTTCTCTTCTACGATTGCGCCCAAAACTACCTGTCCATACAACAGCACAGTAATGTAAATTATGAACGCGACGACGAAGACCATAGCAAAGCCGACGCGCGAGTCCTCCGTGCCTTCTTCACCTTTCTCATTCACCGGATAAGTAGTCATGCCAATCGGCTTTGACAGTTCTTCAACGTCCTGTTCCTTAACTCCGTTGGCGATCAGTCGCTCGCGTCTTACGGCTCGATTCAGCCGGTCTTCAATCTGTCTGCGCGTTATCTCGTCACTTACGTTCCGGCCGTAGTACGTCACCTTGCTGCGGCTGTTTTGCAAAATGTCGGGTGGAATAACCAGATAACCCTCCAACTCATCGTGGCCAATGCGCGCGTTCAGTTCCCTTTTGATGTCTGCCAGTGGACGTCCTCCGGCGTTGACCTGTTCGACAAAAAAACTACCCAAGGATCGCCTAATCTTCTGCATTCCATCTCGAGTATTTGAGTTCAATGCTTCGGCAACATCCGGACTACTGTCGTCCTCGTCGCCGCGATCCTGTTTGAGCAGCGAGCTACGGATGGACGCATAGAGCTTGCCATCTGTCTGGTCGACAATCGCTATGCGCGTGTCATGTCCGGCCTTGTAGCCGGCTAGCAGGCCCGGAACAATTGTAAATACAACCAGCAGCACCGGACCAAGCACAGTCATAACGGCGAAAAACTTGGTCCGCACTCGTTGCCAGTATTCGCGCTTCACCACCGCGAGAAATTTTCTCATGCGATCTCCGTAACCTTTTCAATGAAAATGTCGTGCAGGCTTGGCTCAACCATCTCGAACTTTTCTACAGTTGCTCCCGAGCTGAGCAGCTGACGTAACAATTCCTGTCCGTTTACCTGGTCGGCAAGCAGGGCCTCAACTCCATCGCTGTGATGGTCGAGCTTGCTGACGAGCGAACGATCGGCGAGGACTGCTTCACCGCCCGATATTCGCAGCGAAACCGCGTTTCGCGCAAAGCTTCTTTTTACTTCGCGAATACTGCCCTCCAGAACTTTGCGCGAACGATTAATCAAACAAATGTCGTCACAAATTTTTTCCGCGACTTCCATCTGATGAGTGGAAAAAATGATTGTCTTTCCTGCTTGTTTCAGTTCGAGGACTATCTGCTTGAGCAGATCGACGTTTACGGGATCCAATCCGGAGAATGGCTCGTCCAGAATGAGGAGGTCCGGTTCATGCAACACGGTAGTTATGAACTGGACTTTCTGCTGCATTCCTTTCGAAAGCTCGCTGGATTTCTTCGTCTTCCATTCCGAAAGTTTCAGTCGCGCCAGCCAGCGATCAATGCGAGTGTCCGCCTCTTTGCCGTCGACATTCTTCAACTCCGCAAAAAACCGGAGTTGATCGCCAACCTTCATTTTCTTGTAAAGCCCGCGTTCTTCGGGAAGATAACCAATTCGATCCTGAGTCGCCGGGGTGATTCTCTTACCGAATAGTTCAACCGTGCCTGTATCTGGAGCGAAGATATTGACGATCATACGGATCGTCGTGGTCTTGCCGGCGCCATTTGGACCAAGCAGTCCGAAAATGCGGCCGGCGCGAACTTCGAGGCTAAGATCACTGACGGCCGTGAAGTCAGCGAAACGCTTGGTAACGTTTCGCAAAACTACGGTGGCAGGGCTAACGCTCATTTGGGGAGTTCCTTTTCGGTGAGTTTTCTTTTGTAGTTAGTGGAACAGACTTCAGTCTGTGATTCGCTGGCGTCACAGACTAAATTCAGTGGCACAGACTTTAGTCTTTGGCTGCTGGCCAACACAGACTAAAGGAAACTTCACTCAAGTCTTCGACGCGTAGCGTCGGTACGACTTTAGCCCGGC
>DNND01000063.1:5178-5308 GCA_003488005.1 Blastocatellia bacterium
CGGCCTTTTAAGGCCGGGAACGGCCAGGAACGCGTTCGCGTCGCGTGGCGACGCTTGAAACCAGTTGATACTCAATCGTCGCTACCCGACGAGAGCAACGAAGAACGTGATCCCGGCCTTGAAAGGCCGG
>DNND01000063.1:5678-10869 GCA_003488005.1 Blastocatellia bacterium
TACTTAATCAGAGGTTCCTTTAGTCTGTGCCACCTCAATCCTGATTGTACATCCCGGCCTGCGCGTACGATTCGTCGAGCAACTCAACCGGATGGCAAGTTCTCAAATTCAAGCCCGCCAAAAATGCACCGGCGCCGATCTGCATTTGGCAGCCGGGATTTCCAGTGGCGAGGACCTGCGCGCCTGAGGCCCGAATGTTTGCGAGTTTTTCTGCCAACACTTCGCGCGACAAGTCTGGTTCGAGAAGATTGTAGATGCCGGCGCCACCGCAGCATCGGTCCGAACCTTCGAGGCGGGCAAAGTTTAATTTTGAAACGGCGGCCAGCATTTCGAGAGGCGCCTCGCCAGCGTGTTGGCCGTAAAGTAAATGACAGGAAGCGTCGTAAGTTATTGGTCCAGTTGGAACGCTCGCTCCGGTTTTGGTGCCAACCAACTTTAATTGCTGACTGATGTCACGAATTCGTTCGCTGAATGTACGCGCAGCAGCGGCGAATGTTTCATCGCCGCTGAGCAAGTGGCCATAAGATGACAGCATTGCGCCGCAACCACCCGCGTTAGTCACGATCGGCAATTCCTCATTAACTGAAAACGCTTTGATGTTTTGCCGGGCGAGGATGCGAGCGCCGGCGAGATCTCCAGCGTGTGCGTGCAGCGCGCCGCAACAAACTTGTTCGTCGGGAACAATCGTGTCGATGCCGTTCACACCCAGCACTCGGACCGTAGCTTTGTTGACTCGCGAGAACAACCCTTCGCCAACACAGCCAGTAAAAAGCATTGCCCTGTTCTTAGTGGCACAGACTTTAGTCTGTGGCGCCGCGTTGCTCGATGGCCCCGAAACAGGCGGTGTCTTATTTGCCTGCTTTCCATCTAGCTCGTGTGGCAGGCCGTTTTCTGGGCCCGAGCTTTGCAACAACGCGAGGCCGAATTCAAAACGACGCGAGACGATTCGCGCCACGCCACTCTTTAAGAGCAAACTCGCCACGCCGCTGTCACGAATGAAACGCGCCACGGCAAAAGCAAATTTCAAACGCGCCGGCTGCAACCAAACGTGCTTGAGCGCAAAGCGCAACGCTTTGTAACTAAAACCCCGCTGGGTTGCCGAACTGAACAACTCGGCGCGTGCAGCCTCGAGCAGTTGGCCATACTCGACGCCGGCGGGACACACCTGCTCGCACGCTCGGCAACCGAGGCAACGATCGATATGCCGCTCAAAAGCGCGCGACTCGTTTGACAGTTTTCCTTCACCGACGGCGCGCATCAGGTAGAGACGCCCGCGTGGTCCATCATTCTCGTCGCCGGTAATGACGTAGGTGGGACAGGCCTCGAGACACAGGCCACAGTGAATGCAGGCGAGCAGCTTATCTTCCTCGCCCCCAAGTGCTGCTGTAAGTGCTGGTGTGCTCAGATTATCTTGCAAGATGGTTTGCTTTTGTTATCATTCAACGTATGGATTATAGCAAGATCATCACCATTGAACCGGGCAAGCGCAGCGGCAAACCTACCATTCGCGGAACGCGGATGACCGTCACTGACGTTCTGGAGTATTTGGCCGGCGGAATGAGCGAAGAAGAAATCCTTGCGGACTTCCCAGATCTCACCGCAGACGATATCAAAGCCTGCTTGGCATTTGCCGCCGACCGAGAGCGAAAACTCGCAACGATTCCAGAACATGAAACTGCTATTTGATCAGAACGTCTCCCCGCGGCTGCCAAAACTGCTGTCTGACATTTACCCCGAAAGCATTCACATAAGAGAGGTCGGTTTGAGGGATGCAAGTGACCTCGACATTTGGCAATACGCAAAGCTTCGCGGGTATGCAATCGTCTCGAAAGATTCCGACTTTCAGCAGCGAAGCCTTCTGGATGGGTCCCCGCCGAAATTCATCTGGTTAAGGGTTGGCAATTGCACGGTGAAGAGGATCGAAGATTTGTTACGAACCTACTCTCCTGCAATTCATACTTTCGACTTAGACGAATCAAAATCTCATTTGATGATTCCATAACCAGCTCAAGCCCTTACAAGGGTCAGTACCCGAGCGCCAGTCCATCACTCCGGCGCGGATCGGTCGCGCCCAAACGCATTCCCGTCTTCTCTTCAATCATCACTCCAGCCGCATCGCCCATGTAGCCGTCGCCGTCGGTCCATCCTGCATCAGTCCGGATGCGAAGGATGTGACCGCGCAACGTGAGAATACGCAGCGTGTCTTCCGAAAGCGCGTAAGGTTCATAAGCCACTTCATCCGGCAACCACTGATTATGTATGCGCGGCGCATCGATCGCCTGTTGCAGGTTCATGTCATAGTCAATGATGTTGGTAATGATCTGCAGCACGGTGTTGATGATCGTGGCTCCGCCGGGTGAACCAAGCGCGAACCATAACGAGCCGTCGCGTCGCAGCACGAAAGTCGGCGTCATCGCGGAGAGCGGGCGCTTGTGCGGCGCAATCGCATTTCGTTCTCCCTGGATTAAGCCGTACAAGTTTGCCGTTCCCGGCTTCGCTGAAAAATCATCCATTTCATTGTTCAGCAAAAACCCGGTGCCTTTGGCGACGACTTTCGAGCCGTAGCTATCGTTCAAAGTGTAACTGTTCGCCACTGCGTTCCCCTCGGCATCGACTATCGTGAAGTGCGTGGTCGATCCCGATTCCAAACCCGGCGGGTTGCCGAAACGAATTTCAGCGCTGGTTGAAGCATGTTCCGGATTAATCGTGGCCCGCAACCTCTTCGCGTAATTTTTATCGATCAATCCGCTTACGGGAACTGCGGCGAAATCGGCATCACCCAGGTACTCGGCGCGATCTGCATAAGCGCGGCGCATTGCCTCGGCCATGAAGTGATAACGATCGGCAGATGCGGCGCCCATCTGTTTCAGGTCATAGCCTTCCAGAATATTCAACATCTCGATCAGTACCACTCCGCCCGACGATGGCGGCGGCATGGTAATGACTTCGTAGCCGCGATAAGTGCCGCGCACCGGCTTACGCTCTTTTGCGACGTAGCCCTTCAAGTCGGCCAGGGTAATCAGACCGTTGTGACGCTTCATGTCGGCGGCGATCAAGCGCGCAGTCATGCCTTCGTAAAATTCGCGCGCGCCATTTCGCTGGAGCCGCGCCAACGTCGCCGCGAGATCGGGCTGACGAAACACAGCTCCTTCCTGATAAGTTTTCCCGTTGTCGAGAAATATTTTTCTGCTGTCTTCATAAAGTTCAAACTGCGGTTTCTTCTTTGCCAGCGCTTTCGCCAATGCATGCGAAACTGGAAAGCCCTTTGCGGCCAACTGGCGCGCGGGTTCTATCAGTTGCGCCCAACTTAATTTTCCTGATCCGTACTTTTTCAGCGCCAGTTCCATGCCGCGAACCGTGCCGGGAACTCCGGACGCGCGAAACCCGAGCAGCGAACCGCCGTCGCCTTTGATCAGATTGCCGTGCTGATCGAGATAGATGTTGCGTGTAGCTGCCGCTGGCGCCATTTCGCGGTAATCGATCGCCGTGGTTTTTCCGTTCCGCAAACGGACCATCATGAAGCCGCCGCCGCCAAGGTTGCCGGCGGCCGGGTGCGTCACTGCCAGCGCAAACGCGACAGCGACAGCGGCATCAATCGCGTTGCCACCGCGCTGCAAAACTTCAACACCAAGCCGTGCGGCAAGTTGATTGGTTGCAGCCACGATTCCGTGGCGCGCGCGTACCGGCTGACGCGATGCAGCCAGTGCGGTCGGTGATGCCGGCTGGAAAAACGGAGGACAGGTGGAAAGTAAGAAAACAAAGCCAACGGCGAAAGTGATGACGCGATGAACTGTGCACTTTGATTTCATATCGCTTGTTTATTCGCCTAACCAGATGATGGACTGGCTCACGGCAAGGTTAATTCATACAAATCTTCCGGACGTGAACACGTTACGCGGATCGAGGTGCTGTTTTATTCTGCTCATGATTTCAGACGCAGGTATTTTGTTTGTTGGCGCGGAGGATGTGCTGTTGCCGGAGTCCATAATGATCGCGCCGCCCAAAGCTTCGGCAGTTGCGCGCAAACGATCGATGCGAGCGTCACCATCATGCGCATTGCTATCGTCTATCACGCGAATACGTCCGTCGCCCACGCCGGCGTGCCACATTATTTCACCCGGCGAAGTCTTAATCATTTCGGTTAGGAAAGATGCAGCCTCGGTTGGTCTTAACCCAACTCGCCACATGATCTCATCCGGAAATCGCAGCGGCAGCGCGGCCAACATCGTCCATATTACCGCGTCCTCTGCTATCACCCTCGAGTCGTTGCCAGTCTTGATGAGTTCGCGCGCGCTCGCGACTTGCGCCGCAACAGCAGATTCGGAACCGGCGAACCGAATAAGCAGAAAAGAGTCTTCGGTCATCGTTGCGTCCGTTACTTGCGACATCAGGCGACGAGAAAAAAGTTCGACGGCAACCGGAAATAACGGCGCGGCGATAATCTGCTGAGCTAACGGCAGAAGTTCTTCGGCTGCGCCCCCAACCAGGACGGTTCGCGTAACAAACGGCAGTGGTCGCAGCTTGAAATTCACTTCCACGATTATGCCGAGTGTCCCATAACTGCCGGTGAAGAGCTTGCACAAATCGTAACCGGCAACGTTCTTAACCACTCGCGAGCCGGCCTTTATCAAACTGCCATCAGCCAGCACCACTTTCATGCCGATGACGTGCCGCCGCGGTGGGCCATAGCCGAATTGCTGCGCGCCGCCTAATCCAGTCGCAACCACTCCTCCGATTGTCGCGCTGCCATCGTCGGGTGGATCGATTGGCAGCCACTGGCGATTGATTGAAAGGTGAGCGTTAAAGTCTTTCAGTGTTACGCCTGCTTCAGTGATTGCAACCAGGTCGGCCGGTTCGTGTTCGATGATCCGATCGAGTCTTCGGGTGCTGACTATAAGATTAGGGGAGAGCGAATTATCAGGACGCAGCCAGGTCATCGCGCCGGCGGGCATGACGGTCCAACCCTCGCCGTGGGCGAGCTTCATGACTTCGCAGACTTCCGCGATCGATCCGGGCGTGACGAGGAAAGGAGATGGGGAGACACGGTAATGGGGAGACGGGGTGACGTTTTCTTCGCCGACGATCCCGACTAAACAGTCTCGGGCGATAGCAGAATCAAAACGTCTGTGCGACGACGTCAAATGTTTTGGAATTGAGTTTGGCGAACGTTGCGGGCGGGACGCCCGCGGTC
>DNND01000063.1:11164-12897 GCA_003488005.1 Blastocatellia bacterium
GCGGGACGCCCGCGGTCCCAGTGAATCTCTTGAACCTGATACCTCATGTGCTCCATTTGGAATTGCGACGGCGCGGGCTTCGCCGCAACCGCGTAATACCGGGATGATTTTGCCGGGATTCATTAAGCCCGAGGGATCGAACGCCGCGCGCACAAGCAACATCGTTTCCATGTCTTTCTCGGAAAAGATCAACGGCAACAGTTCGCGCTTATCCAAACCTACGCCATGTTCGCCGGTGATGCTGCCGCCCGCGCGCACGCAGGTTTCCATTAATTCACGGCCGGCGTCTTTAACGCGTTGCACTTCCTCCGGAAACCGCGAGTCGAAGCAAATCAACGGATGCAGATTGCCATCGCCGGCGTGAAACACGTTGGCAATTCGCAATTGGTATTTCGCGGCAATGCGATAAGCCGCATCGAGCACTTCCGGCAGGCGCGAGCGCGGCACCACCGCATCCTGAATCATCGAGTCAGGGGAGATGCGACCGATAGCGCCAAACGCGCCTTTGCGCGCCGCCCACAGTTTCTTACGTTCGTTTTCGTCTCGGGCGCCGCGACAAGCGCGCGCGCCATGCGCCATACAGATTGCCGTTACTTGTTCTGCCTCTTCATCAAGACCAGTTTCGATCCCATCCAGTTCAATCAGCAACGCCGCGCCCGCATCCGGCGGCAACCCGGCAGCAAACACACTCGCCTCGACGGCGCGAATAATCTCGCGATCCATCATCTCCAGCGCGGCTGGCATTACACCGGCAGCAATGATCGCGGAGACGGCATGGCTCGCATCGTTTACTTCGGCAAACTCAGCGAGCAGCGTCTTCACCGCCGGCGGAATCGGCGTCAGACGCAGCGTTGCTTCGGTAGCGATGCCAAACGTTCCTTCCGAACCAATGAACAATCCCAGCAGATCGTAACCGGCCAGTTCCCTGCCGCTGCCGCCGAGTTCAACGACCGCGCCCCCGGCAAGCACAACCTTGAGGCCAAGCACATGGTCCGTAGTTGTGCCATATTTCAAGCAATGAATACCGCCGGCGTTTTCCGCGATGTTGCCACCGATGGTGCAAGTCGGCTGGCTGGAGGGATCGGGGACGTAATGCAAACCGAGATGCGCGACTGCGCGCGAGACTTGGAGGTTAACTACGCCGGGTTGAACTACGGCAAGACGATTGACCGCGTCGATTTCGAGTATCTGGCGCATGCGCGCCAACTCAATGACAACACCTTGATTCATAGCCAGCGCACCGCCGGACAGTCCGGTACCGGCGCCGCGTGGCGTAAATGGAACCTGCTCGCGCGCGAGCAACGCCAAAACGTGGGAGACTTGCTCAGTCGAATTGGGAAAGACAACGGCGCGCGGCAGATATTTATGTTGCGGCAGTCCGTCGCATTCGTAGACCAGCAATTCGTCGGGTTCGGAACGCACCGCCTCGTCGCCTACGATTGCGCGCAATTGTTTTGTGAGTGTGTCCACGTGTTCCAACCTTGATTCTTGCCAGCGCTTTAATGATACAGCACAGTCATGTCGGCAGACTTTAGTTTGTCGCAACTTCACGACAAGCTAAAGGAAACTCTGATCAAGTCTTCGACGCGTAGCGTCGGTACGATTTTAGCCCGGCGTTTCAACGCCGGGGTTAGGTTCTTCCTTGCTCTCGTCGCGTAGCGACGATTGAGTGCAGGCTGGTTTCAAGCGTCGCTACGCGACGCGAACACCTTCCTGACCGTTCCCGGCCTTGA
>DNND01000043.1:0-802 GCA_003488005.1 Blastocatellia bacterium
GCCGCAGCTGAAGGCCAGCGTTATGTGTCTTCCTCTTCGGTAAGAAATATGAAATTAGGTATCTGCAAATTATGTTTAGTTGAAAAAGATCTTGCCCACTCACATATCTTTCCGGAGTTCTTCTACGAACCAACCTACGATGAAACCAATCGGTTCGTCTCTTTATCTACTCATCCACGACAGAAGCCTAAACTATTTGAGAAGGGCCTGAGAGAGTACCTTTTATGTGAAGAATGTGAGGCCCAGTTCAGCCGTTACGAGACTTATGCCGCTTCGGTTTTGAGGAAGGCAGAGGATTTCCGCACGCCTGACAATCACTTTGTAGTGATCCCTGATTTTGATTACACCCGCTTCAAACTCTTCGGCCTATCATTGATCTGGCGGTTTCATGTTTCAAGCTTACATATGTTTGGCGATGTTAATCTCGGTCCGCATGCGGAAAGAATCCGCTCAATGCTTGTAGCAGAAGATCCCGGAGCCCCCAGCAAATATCGCGTTGCCGTTGTCAAAATCGACGGAGCCAAAAGTGCCGATACCGTTATTCATGCACCGGAGAGAATAATGATCGGAGGCGTTAACGCCTATTTTTTCCTTGCATACGGTTATGAATGGTTATTTCTAATCTCAAATCATTCCGGTAACGTGCCCAAAGATTTCCCATTTGTTGGCATGCACCCTGAATTAGTCATGCTTATCAGGACAAGCGATGAAAAGGGATTCATCCGAGAAATGCGGCGAAGAATGTCAGGAGAGTTGCTTGAAAAAGCGAAAGGCGCCACATAACAAAGCCTTGCAGCTGACG
>DNND01000043.1:1170-1795 GCA_003488005.1 Blastocatellia bacterium
CGCGCGCCGCAGCTGAAGGCCAGTGTTATGTGCTTCTTCACCCAAGCGATATTGGCGAACCTACGGCTCGCAGAATCGTATGTTAGTCAAGAGGTGAACTTATCATGTATTGCCCATCTTGCGGTGCTGCACTGACAAATGAGATGAGCTACTGCAATCGTTGCGGGATTGACTTGAGTGTTATCAAAGGCAGTAGTAATTCTAAGTCACTAGAAAAATCGATAGAGTCAATTGTTTGGTCTATTGTCATGGCCACCGCTACGGTGCTTGGCATTATGGTTGCCGTGATGGCCCTGATGAAAGGATTTAAGTTAGGCGGAGAAGTCGTTGTTTTGTTCATGGCACTGATGTTCCTGGTATTGCTGGGAATTAACGGTGTACTCATCTGGCAGTTATTACGCCTGAATAGTCTTGCCAAAGAAGCCCGGAGCGCGTCTCAATTAGAGAGCGATGAGATGAAAGAACTTGGCGCACCGCGCGAGCAGGCGCTTATTGAGCCTCGAATGAGTGTCACAGAGAACACGACGCGAATATTAGAGCCAACATCTCAAGAGCGAAGAACAAAATAAGATTTGCCGCCCGTGAACGCCGGCAGCGCATAGCAAAGCCTTGCAGCTGACGGCGC
>DNND01000043.1:2111-9991 GCA_003488005.1 Blastocatellia bacterium
CTGACGGCGCGATAGCATGTTTCATAAATACCTTCTTTCCTTCAGCTTGAATGCTAATCGCGCGTCGCAACTGAAGGCAGCCGTTAGATTGCTTATAGATAAGTAACATGAAGCACTTTGAAGATGTCCAAACTGGAGGCTACTTCCAATACATGTATCGGTTTATCTTATCCATCTCCTTAATAATCAGTTGTTGCGCCGTTTCACTAGGGGGCGCGCCTGATGTGCGCTTTGCTTCAGGCAAGAGCGCGTTGAACCTTCCGCTCAGAATCTACAACAATCACGTTTATCTTCAGGTCAGCGTGAATAATGCCAAGCCGCTATGGTTTCTTTTAGACACCGGCATTGGAAGCACTATCATCAACCTTAGGAACGCGCGAGCGCTCGGACTGAAGCTAGACCCGGCAGGACAGACGACTGGTGTTGGAGAAGGCTTGGCTAATGTTTTCTTTACCGAAAACATTTCTTTGACTCTCCCCGGAGTGACGATTGCACATGAGAAATTTGCGGTCCTTTCATTGGAAAACGTAGAAGAATGTTCGACTAAGATAGATGTGGATTTGAAAGGCAAAATAACCTGGCGTGCGCAGGCTGCGAAGGGGGACGAACAGCAACCCATAGACGGTGTTTTGGGTGATGAGTTTTTTAGACTCTTTGTTGTCGAGATTGATTATGCGGCGAAATCAATCAATCTCTACGACCCAAAAAGTTATCATTACCAGGGTAAGGGCGAGAGGATTCCGTTTGAAGTAAGGCAAAAGCATATCTACATGCGAGCACCAATTACCGCATCCGGACGCTCTTCGATCAATGGTCTGTTTATGATTGACACCGGTTCAGCGACAGCGCTTGTCCTCAACAGTCCTTTTGTTGCACAAAACAGGTTGCTGCCCCCGCCTAATCAAACCACCCCCTTTAGCATCTGCGGAATCGGCGGAGATTCACAAACGCAAATCGGCACACTTGCAGAGATACGCCTGGGGAAGTTAAAGATCGAAAACCCGATGACGATGTTTTCGCAAGCAACGAACGGAGTTTTGTCGAGTCCCGACTTTAGCGGGCTAATTGGCAACGCGATCTTACGCCGGTTTAAGGTCGTGTTTGATTATTCACGGCGGGTCATGATTTTGGACCAGAGGTGAAAAACAGAAGTTAAGGAGGCACACCGCGCAATCTAACAAATCGTTGGACGCGAGCGCGGGACCGTGTTTCGCAAATTGCTCGGTGCGCGTCAACTCACATTGTGCTTCTTTCTCGAGCGCAAGAGAGCCATTTATGGAGAACTTGATTACAAGAAATATAGCTATCCACCTCAAGAAGAGTATTTTCGCGATTGCAATTCTCTTCCTGAGCGGAGTTCTGTCGCCAGTAACGCCACAGAGTCCACGTTCTTTAAGATCAAAGTTGATCGGCACCTGGCGCTTCGTCTCAGCGAGCCAGCGGATGACTGATGGGATAGTCAGGCCAGACCCGCAGACAGGCCCAAGGGGCAGAGGCTACATCATTTACACTGAGACAGGACAGATGTGTGCGATGATCGCCAACCCGGATCGGCCAAAGTGGAAGTCTGAAGCCGCACCTCAGGAGGATGAGTTGCGCAGCGCCTTCGCAGGCTTGGTTGCGTACTGCGGGACTTACGAAGTCAACGAAACCGAGAAATATGTTGTTCATCACATCGAGCTTGATAAAGTTCCGAATCGGGCTGGCACGGATCGCAAGCGATACATCTCGCTTTCAGGGAACCGTCTAATACTACGGCCAGCAGATTTACCGGAAGGTGTCCAGGCCTGGGAGGTTGTTTGGGAGCGGGTCGAGAAATAAGTCTCAAGGCGGCCCGTGAATTGTCCGACGCCGTCTAAAAACGGCATGCAGCGGACTCGCGCCAGAGCATCGCTCCTACCCGTCGCGGCGGTAGCGTGTTCATTATAACTGTGCGGCGATGCTTGATTGAATTCGCGCCGCCGCGTCAACTCAAACGTTATGTCGCTTATCCTTTAGACTCACATGAGTTACTACCGCACAATTAAAGAACTCGTAATCGAGACGACCATGGCGGAAGGACAGTTTCCTTCTTACGAAAAGCTCACTGCCCTTGTGCGACAACACTTCCCAACCAGTAAATGGCAAAAGACTCATTGGGCTTGGTACAAATCAAAAATCAAAACGGGCGAAATATCTGTTCCTGGTTTATCTGGTGAAAGCTTCGCGCCCTCTACCAACGAAAGCATCGAAGCGGAGGTTGAAGATTCCATCGAAGCTTCCGTGTCACTAGAGCGGGACTTACACGCGTACCTCGCCACGCGGGTGAATGAAATCGAATCGGGACTTGCCCTCGTCGAAAATGGCGTCGAACGACAAACTGACGCCGGACGAATCGACCTTCTAGCGCGCGACACAAATAATCACCTAGTGGTCGTGGAATTGAAGGCGGGTAAAGCCAAGGATGCCGCACTCGGGTAGCTACTTGGATACATCGGTTGCCTTTCAGCGAACGAATCAAACGTCCGTGGAATCTTGGTGGCGGCGGGGTTTGATTCTCGTGTTGTGTTTGCAGCTCGAGCGCTCTTTAACGTTAAATTGGTTCGTTATCACGTCTCTTTCAATCTCGAAGAGGTTTCCTAACAACGGCGCCACCCAACAATTCGTTGGACGCGAGCGGCGGGAGCGTGTTTCGCAACTTGATTCGTCCGGCGATGCTTGAATGAATTCGCGCGCCGCGTCAACTCAACCGTTGGGTTGCTGGTCTTCCTAAACAGGAGTGCGCAACCGCGGTGAGTTCAGCGAATCCATCAACCATATCCGACGAAGGCCCATAGGCAACATGAGGGCGCCGGGAAACCTCTAACGGATACCTTAAATCGAATCAGGAAGAGCCAATGAGATCTCGAAACCCGACTCTACTGTTCCTTATTTTGCCATTCACCTCGATCGTCTTCGCGGCCTTTCTTTTTTACCCTGGAAAATCCGTCACTTCGCAGAGGCCCGATAAAAGAGTCAAGGCGAATGGCGCGGTCGCGGCGAACCAAAACTCGAGCGACGCGCGCAGCACTCCAACGCCCGCGCCGAGCGTTGACGTGGTAAAGGTTGACGTTGACTTGGTTAAGGTGGATGCGCTGGTCCTAAATAAGAAAACTGCCACCGCAGTGAGCGGTTTGAAGCAAGAAGATTTCCAGATTTACGAGGATGGAACGAAGCAGGAGATCACTCACTTCAGCCAGGACGAGCTGCCACTTTCTGTGATGCTGGTCATCGATCGCGGCGGCTGTCTTAACCCTTACGGGGATGAGGTGCATCGCGCCGCGCGTGAAGCTATCGATCGTCTCAAACCTGTCGATGAGATTGCGGTGATGGGCTATGCCAGCTTTACCGTTCTGCTACAGCCGTTCAGCCGCAACCGGATGGTGATCGAAAACACGCTTAATAACATCCCGCAGCAAACCGCAATCGGTGAGCATTGCCTGAACAGTGTATTCGCGGATGCCGCCGATTACATGGAAAAGGCAAGCAATCCGGCGGGCCGTCGCGTGGTGATTGTGCTTACCGGCGCGTCGCGGCGTTTCCATTGCCCGGACGGTCCGTCGGACAAATCCGCAATACAGGCGATTTACGAATCAGGCAGCGTCGTTTGTGGCATCTTTCCCAAAGTCATCGGCCGGGGTCTGGAGAATGCACAATTGATCGCGGCGACGCGCGTAACCAAACTCGCCGGCATGGACTACATAGACATTCAAGATCTGGCGAATGAAACGGGTGGCGAAGTGATGTCTGACAAACCCGAAAAGCTAGGCACGACTTTTCAAACGCTGATCGACCACCTGCGCAGCCGCTACAACCTGGCATTCGTGTCGACAAACAAAAAACACGACGGGACGACGCGAAAGCTGAAGCTCGATCTCGTGCCGTTAATTGAAAAGTCGCAAGGCAAATTGGTAGTCAAGGCAAGACGTAGTTATATTGCGCCGCGGAATTAGCAAATCGGTTCTTTCAAGAGCGCCAAATGCCGAGGCTTATTTATTCGCAACCCAACAAATCGTTGGACGCGAGCGGCGATTGAAAGCTGACAGCTGATAGCTATTTCGACTAATTGAATTCGCGCCGCCGCGTCAACTCAGGCATTGGGCGGCTACCCTGGCGACATAGTGTTTGGAACGGTTTCGCAGCTGAGGCGTGCTATATGAAGCAGCATTAACTCTGAACAGTTTCAAAGCGGCCATCGCATAAATGAACATTAAGTCGACGATCGCTATGCCTGTAACTGTGCTGGGGATCGTTTTGTTGCTCGCCGCCAATTCCAGGGCGCCAGCGCAAGTCGAACAAACTGACCTTCCTATCAATGCTGCAACCCGCACGCAGGTAATCGAAGCCGTTCTCAGCAGGCTTAACGAATCTTATGTTTTGCCGGAGACTGCGGCGCGAATGGAACACTCAATTCGGATGCGAATGCAGAAAGGCGACTATGACAAAGTCACTAGCAGTTCGGTTTTGGCTCAGACCCTCACAACGCATTTGGCCGAGATCGCTAAAGATAAGCATTTGGGAGTTGGCTTCAGCTATGACCTGATACCGATAAGCACAGATCAAAAAGAACCGTCGGCCGAAGACCGCGAGAGACTTCGCCGCATGGCAAGTTCCATAAATTTCGGCTTTGAAAAAGTCGAGCGTTTGAACGGAAACGTCGGCTATATGGAACTGGACGGCTTCGTCAATAGCGAACTTGGCGCCGAGACCGCTATCGCCGCAATGCAATTCCTCGCTAACACAGATGCTCTCATCATTGATTTACGCTATAACGGCGGCGGCGTGCCGGGCACCGCTCAGTTGATCAGCAGCTACTTCTTTAGCGACACCCCTGTTTATCTCCATTCAATTTATTGGAGAGAAGGTAATCGTACCGAACAATTTTGGACCCTGCCTTATGTACCCGGCAAACGTTATGTTGACAAACCTGTTTACATTTTGATGGGCAAACGCACCCTCTCCGCGCCAGAAAGTTTCGCCTATAATCTTCAGGCTTGAAACGGGCGACGATCGTCGGCGAAATCAGTGCCGGGGGCGCTAATCCCGGTAGAGAGTTTCGTGTCAATGAACATTTTATGATTTTCGTCCCGCTGGGGCGCGCGATTAATCCTACAACCGGGACGAATTGGGAGGGAACGGGTGTCAAGCCTGATATTCCGACACCGTTCGCGCAGGCATTGAAAACGGCACATCTTGCGGCGTTGCGTAAATTGTTGGAAACATCCACAAGCGAAAGAAAAAAGGAACAGCTAAAAAGCGTAATCGATGAAGTAGAGAAGCAGCCGTAAGCAGCTTGTCTCAACCCTCACCCGCCGCCCAACAAATCGTTGCAGGTGAGCGCGGGATAGCGCTTTTCTCAACTAACTTCGTCCGGCGCGGGTTGCGTGTCACCGCCCGCGCCACTGACTCAAACGTTGCTCCAAGTAACGCAAGGAGGATGGTTACGATGAATCTCTCGGGAGTTGAGATCGATGACCCGGTCGTCGCTATTAATATTCATCAGCAATTCCCTTTTGCACGAAACGACGAAGATTTATACAACAGCACTCGAGGATTATGGCGTCTCGATGCTCAACGCGCCGCTCGGGCCAGATATCTTTTCGCGGTGTACCAAGGGATAATCAAAGAAGTCTACGAGATTCATCAATGCATTCCCGCAAGGAATGAAACCAAGGAATACTGGCGTAAAAGACTTCTCTCGCAGGGAAGACATATATCGCCGGCACTTAACTACAAGCGATCCGAGTTTATTGGACAAATCGCGTCTGATGACATCCGCCTGAAATATGTTGACCGGCGTATGCCCGTCAGGCTTACTGAAAATCCTGTTCGCTATTTTAATTGTTAGTTGCCCCGTCAAGCCCAACCCAACAAGGCCTTGAAGCTAACCGCGCCATGGCATGTTTCTCAAGTAGCTTCTTTCATTCAGTTCGGATGCTGATCGCGCCGCAGCTGAAAGCCGTCGTTGGGCTGCTTCGCTGTCGCCTGTCGTGGTACGATTCACTTGAGGAAATAATGATGACGTTCACAGTCGAATATGAGCGAGAGGAAGATGGTCGGTGGCTGGCAGAAGTGGTTGAGATGCCTGGAGTACTTGCGTACGGCGGTACTTCTGATGAAGCGATCGCGAAGGCTCAGGCGCTGGCTCTGCGAGTGCTGGCAGACCGGCTCGAGCATGGGGAAACAGCTCCTGAATTTGTGAATATTTCCTTCGCCGCGGCATGAGTCAATGGTCATCAACCAAAGCGAAGCGCGTTCTCGCCGCACTTCTCCGTATCGGCTGGAATATCAAGCGCGAATCCAGTTCTCACAAGATACTTACTCGACCGGGTTCGCCCGACGTCGTTTTCGCGTTTCATGACAAAGATGAGGTTGGGCCGAAGATGCTCGCTCGTATGGCCAAGCATACAGGGCTCGAACCCAAAGATCTTTAGTTGAATCCTTCGTTAAGAGCGCAACTCAACAACCTTGCAGCAGATGGCGCGATAGCATGCTTCTCAGGTAACTTCTTCCCTTCAGCTTGAATGCTGATCGCGCCGCAACTGAAGGCCAGTGTTCGGCGCCTTCTGATATGGAAGAGCACTCAATGGAACCTAACACTCAACATCCCAGCGAGAATGAGACTCGGTGGTGGTTTGTTGAAATGTGGAATGAGGGTAGAGAGGTATTTAAGGCTTTAGTCGAACATGTATTCGCTTTCCTTCTTCTTATTGGGGCGTTGATCTTATTCCACTATATTTTCAAGTTCTTGGATTTGCCGCCCGAACGCAAGGAGGTTCTTGAGACAATAGATTTTTGGGGCATTGCAATAGCACTGGTGATTTTTGGCCTTACGTTCTTGTATAAATTGGGTGACTCGGTGATACAAGATGTCAAGAAGAGGTTTCGATCGGAAAAGCTGCTAAAACTCCAAATGGAAAAAGTGCTTACGAATGCAATTGGCCTCGAAGGCCAAGAGTTGAAAACTTTTGTGAACGAAGAGCTAAACAAGATGGCTAAGGCGGCCAAAGCGAAATCCGGGTAATACATATGTTGGAACAAGGCGATACTGCGATCGAAGATCGTTCTTTGGATGCCGAGCTCGATAACCGAGAGGCGGTTGCTGCGCTGATGGCTCTTTACAACGTAGATGAATCGACTGCAAAAGAACTATGGAAGAGATTCATTGATACTGTAAAGAAGACGAAAGCCGCCGCTGATGAGAAGGAGTCAGCCATCGCTCAGTCCTAGCTCCTTTCTTTCGGCGACGTCTAACAACTCGTTGGACCGGAGCGGCGGTTGCGCGTTTTTGCATCATCACCGGTCCGGCAAGGCTTGAATAATTCGCGCCGCCCGGTCAACTCAACCGTTGGGCATCAGATGAAAGCATTCGATTCTCTCGACCAATTTCAACGAGTTACCAGATGTCTGAGGAAGATCACAGAAATAGCGCTTCGTCCGGGCAACAATCTTGTAATAGGCGACCCTGAGCCAATGGATCTGTATCGGGCGTTTTTTATCGAATGCCAAAACTTGAAGGATTATCTGAAAAAGGACTCGAGGATATCTGATGCCAAAATGGTTGAATCTTTCATCGACAATTCGCCTATGTTGAAGCTTTGTGTCGACATTGGAAATTCTTTCAAGCATGCGGGCCTCGACAACAAACCACGATCGGGAATGAGGTTAGCAAAAGTTAATTATGCCTATTCGATAAACCTGCCGCCAATACAGAGAGACGCTACAATCGGAACGGAGATTTTGGTCACATTCGACAATCGGCAATACAAGGCCCTTGAAATTGCGACACGATGCGTAAGTGAGTGGAGAAAATTTATGACGGCAGCGAAGATGCTCTGATGCCCAACAAATCGTTGGACGCG
>DNND01000098.1:0-9107 GCA_003488005.1 Blastocatellia bacterium
CGCAGGCGGTACTGACCTCATGACACTGAGATGAATTCCGGGGCTGGATTATTCCTCACGCTCCCAAACTAAAAACTCTTGCGGAACAGGTACGACATCTTGATGAAGAAGACGCGTCCGTTGCGACGGAAGCCCGGCTCGAGTACGCCCGAAAAACGGTTAAAGCCGTTACGACTCAAGTCATCGTTATAGCCGACGTAGAACGCAGTTCCCGGGTTAGGCGTATAGCCTAATAAGAATTGGCCCTTCACACTCGATTCCAGCGTCGCATAATCAATGCGGCCGCGCGCAAAGAGGAAACGTGAAAACTGATAAGTCGTTCGCAGCGATACAATGTTCTCGCTGAAAGCCACACGGTCAGTGTCGTAACGCTTTAGATGCTCGCGCGTGTAACTGAGCGTCGCATTCAGAGCGCCGGTAGGTTGATAACTGACACCGCCGTCGAAATGAAAGAAGTCGCCGGGGCCGGGATCGAGCGGCGCATTACAAACAGGAGGCGGAGTATTACCATTGCACAATCCATCTTCCGCTGCTTTCCTGGCGGCAATCGCACCGGGACTGACGCGCGGAAACTTGTCGCCGCCGCCAAAATCGAAATCAAGGTCACCCCAACGGCGATTGAGGAAAAAGTTAAAGTTAACCTTCTTGTTGACTGTGGAACTCACAAAGGTGTAAAGCCCACGGTTATAGGCCGAGCGTTCGTTGTCATAGCCGGCGAACGTGCAGTTGTTAAGGACCACGCAGTTCGATCCGGATGGACGCTTTTGTCCAAACTCACTTTCAAACACGCGTTCGTAACCCTTGTCCATTCCAACCCCGACGGTGGTTTGCCGCGGAAAATTAAATTGGATCTGCGACTCGTTGTTGTCGGACAAAGCCCGGCCCTGCCAATCAAAGCCGGTGTTGATGGAATCGTAAACTCGCCAGGAAACCAGGAAGGCTTTCGGTTTCGGTTCTGAGTTATAGCGGAAAAAACCGTTGTAGGAGTTGTTATTGGGGCGGCGATTGAACCCGAGATCCGAGGTGTAGTAAAGCGTGCGACCGACGGCGGAAATGTCGTAGCCAAAGTGACGCGCGTCCTTGTTGTAATCGACGGCGTAGATGAACCCGTTCTTTATGGTGTCGCGCCGCCGCCCTTCTTCAGGAAGGAAGAAGTTATGACGAGAATGCGTGGCCAGAAACTGCCAGCTAAGAGTTGTCACCTTATCAAGTTGAAAGCGGCCGTCGAAACCACCCAGCTCGTTGTAGCTGTCGACAAAGCGTTTGTACGTGCCGAGAAAACCAATGAACGAGTTCTCTTTGCCAATGTCGTGCTTCAGTCGAAGTATGCCAACGCTGGCGTTCTTGTCCAGCAGTCTCGGGTTGGCGGTCGGCCGCTCTTCTTCGCTGAAGTTACCGGGACCGTTGTCAGACGCCAGCATCAAACCAAACGTGTTGCGGTTAACTTTCCCCGTCAGCTTCACAGCGAAATCCGGATCGATAATGGACCGCGTGTGATAGGCGAAAATTTGAGTTTGGAAAATGTCGATGCCTTCAAGAAAGAAAGGGCGCTTCTCTGCGAAGAAGATCGGGAATCGCTGGTTTGCAGTAACGACCAATTGATCTGATTCGACCTGGGCGAAATCAGGATTGACGGCAAAGTCGAGCGTGACCTTTGAGGTGATGCTGTACTTGCCGGTTAATCCCGGATCTAACTTGATTGGTTCATTGACGAATCTGCCGCCCTTGGCAATCTGCGCCAGCGTCACCGGCGCTTTTCGTTTCCCTGTTTCGGAAATTGTCAGGCTGGGAATGAGTTCCAGCGTGCGTTCAGTGGAAATACCTTCAAAGCCCGTCAGATGACCGGCCTGGGCCAACCAACTGGAAACATCGCGCGAGATCGGCATCCACATGTCCAGTTCGTTATTGAACCGCTTGATGCGCCGCCAGAAGTGCGCGCCCCAGAGCGTGTCCTTGCCGCCGTTATAGCGAATTGACTTGAACGGGATCGCGACTTCGACGGTGTAGCCATCGCTGGTCAGCATGCCTTTCGATTGCAGCACCACGTCGAGACTAAAATCTTCGTTTCCGCCGTCCGTCCAAATTCCGTCGGCCTGGATACCGAGCGGGTTAAAGTCAAACTCGTACGCTTTGCGTTTGTCGTTGAAGGTGTCGAACAGAATGCCGACGTAGTCATCGTTAAAGATGTCGTCGCGTTTCGGAATATTTGCGCGCACTTTGTCTGGCTCGTCAAAGCAATGAAAGGCCACATAAAGAAATCTCTCGTCATGGCCAAGCATCACTTCCGTCGGCTTTGACGGCGCAATATTGTCGCCCGGTTGAATCTGATAAAAGTCTTTAAGTACGGCTGCGCTCTTCCATACCTCGTCGTCAAGCTTGCCGTCGATTACGGGAGGCTTGGCGAACGTTGGCAATTTCACTGGGTTGGTTTTTTCCGGAGGTAGTGCCGGTTTGCCGCCCACGGGCCTTGCATTGGCGGGAGCATCAGCAGGCGTGGCGTTCGAGATACCGGGATCGGCAGCCTTAACTTCAGGTGATCCGGCCGGCGTCGCCGAGGCAGCAGCTTGTGGTGGTTGGGTCTGCGAATGAATGGTGGTCAGGCAAAGAATTATCGTCGCAACGGTAAGTAGGCTGGCCTTCATGAATCTCTCCCCAATCGATTCGAAGTACTAAGAACCATGCTCTGTGCGTTTTTCTGAAGTGACGTGAAAGAGGCTGCGACTGCAAGTATTAGACGGAGCAAATAAAAATTCGTTCCGGAAAAAGCAGGCTGGGGATCCAAACCGTTTCATGAAACTATTCGCCTATCGTGGTCGCAGGACGATGGCGCCGTCGCCGGTGTAGAGAACAAAAACATTGCCGCCCCGGCCAACCTTCCAACGTTTGGTCCGGGACGAAGGCGCTACGTCTTCGGTAATCGTCAAGCCCTGGTTGGTGACGCCTGCGGCATCTGTTTCTATTGTGAAATTTGAGTCGGGCGCCACGGAAAGCGTAATCGCTCCGTCCCCCGTGCGAGCCGCCAAACTGCTGAAACGGCCATCGAGGGTGATGGCGCCATCGCCGGTGCGCGCATCGGCCTGCCCGTCAAAGTTTGCAATACGAATATGGCCATCGCCGCTGCTGACTTTTAGTTGACCTTGACTATCGATTACTTCAATCGCGCCGTCACCGGTGCGCAGCGTTAGCTCTCCGGTTACCCCTTGCAAAATCAATTGGCCGTCTTCAGACGAAACGTGAACGCTCGAGTTGCGCGGCACGAAGACGTCGAGAGAAACCCAACCGGAATGGTCATCAGATTTTGCAATCACGGAAACAGCGGGCCCCTGCTGATCGGTTTCGATCCTGACTTCCTTCATTTGTTCTACGTCGTCGCCATGCTTGGTTGCCTTGTACATGACTTCGGCCTTGTCCCAACCGTGAACCGTAATCGGACCATCGTAGGTGACCAGGTTTATGCGCGAATTCGCCGGCACGGAAAAACTATTCGATTCCTGCACCACAAACCGATCGCTTGAGCCTGCACCGCGAGCGCTGGCCCGAGCTTCGCTGCGACTTACTGTGCGTACCTGCTCGCGCAGTTGCCGTTGCGTTTCGCGTTGCACTTCTCGCTGCGCCTGTTGAATCTCGCGTTCCGCTTCGCGCATGGCGCGTTCGACTTCGCGTTGTATCTCAGGCGTCATCTGTTGCTTCATTTTCTCGACATCGACCTGCGCCAGTGCTTCTCGTCTCACCTGATCCGCCATGGCGCGGGCGCTCTCATCAATCTCTCTCGACTCGTCGGTAGATAAGCCGTGAGCTCCCACCTTGTCCTTGTCTTTGTCTTTCTGGGAAAGCAGGCTTTGCGCGGGACTTAGCGCCCGGCCATCATCGGCACGCTTGATGGTGATGCCGCCGTTGACATTGCCGAGCTTGATGCGCGAACCGCCCGAGCCCAGTTGCCCATACAACGAGTGGCCCACATACTCGCCATCCTTAACGGCCAGTCCAAAGTCGTTCCGAATCGCGCCATGAATCGTCTCGGCGCGAACAAGCGCGTTCGAGTCTGAAGGAATCACGACGACTACAGGTCCATTTACCGATCCGAGCGAAAGCGGCTTGGTTGGATCAAGCTGCGCAAACGTTACGTCCACCGGTCCATTCACAGTGTTCAGCTTTGCTTCGCCTTTTAATCCACGCGCGACGACCCGGCCGTTTACAGAAGAAGCTTTTACATCGCCTTCGACGCCATCAATGTCCATCGAACCATTAATCAAATCGATCGACTCGAGCCGTGCCTGCCGCGGGACAACAATCGTGTAATCGACGGTTGCGGGATTGTTGTAGCGACCTCTTTCCTCGGTAGTGAAATTCTGTTCGCGATTCGGATAGTCCGTTCTGATCCTTATCGCGTCGGTGGTCGCGGTAATGTCAATCTTCGCTTCCGCCAAACGCTGCGGGTTGTAGGCGCGCTTTACGGCGTTCACCCGAACTTCGTTGCTATCCCCAACCGTTATGCGAATGTCGCCATTAATGTTTTCGAGGCTGACGCGACCGTTCGCGGCCAACGGATAAGTTTGATGAAACTCTTCGCGCACTTCTTCGCGCTGCAGTTCCAGCTCGGGGGTTTCGCTGGCTTGGGGCAGAAAGTTTCGCAGTTCCGCTAACTGGTCCACTTTCGCGGCCAAGCCTGCTGCCGCGGGCCAATTGCCCGAACTGACCAGCGCCGCCGCCATTGTCATTGATGCTATAAGTGCTTTATTCAACATGTTTTCTCTCTTCAATCAGTCGTGTTTCGCCGTTCTAGTACCAGAACACCAGCGGCAAAATGTTTGTGGCAGAAAATTCAGTGATTTTCGTTTATTACCTGGTAGCTTCGGCGCCAGGCCCTAACCAAACGCCGGCCTGCAACAAACGGAGGTGCGGAACACCCCAATTTGCTACAGCGAGGGTTAGTTTCCTGAATCGATTAGGTGGATTGTTCCCGTGAACGACGCGACAGTGATTAGCGCATCGCCGTTGCCATGCACCGCACTAATGCGCCGCAGGCTGTAAAGCGTTTTGAGGACCACCGGCTTTAGTTTGATCGTCTTCTCCTGCGGGTCGACCACCACGATTACCGGTTGCTTCGACTTAGGAGCAGCCTTGGGGGCGGGCTGAGCGGCAGGCTCAGGCGGAGCCGGAGGCGCTGGATTAACTGAAGGCGTCTTCTTCGGCATGACAGGCACTGGATCTTCGATGGTGAGGTTCAAAGGAAAGTCGCTAGTTACTTCACGATCTCGGGCAACGCGAGCGTTGAGCCGGAACGATGAATTCTCCGGCAAACTCAAGGTGACGTCGCTGCTCGTCGTATTGAAATTGTATCGTCCCTGATGGGCCAGGGGACCGGAAAAATCAATCTTGCCATTCGCCGTCTTCACGGTTACGAGTTGATGGTCCACTCCGTTAAGCTCGATGTCGCCGCTAATGGTCGAGGCTTCAAAACAATCGCTCTGATCGCTTGGGCGCAGGTTTGCGGCAGTGAGTACGCCGCTGACGGATTTTATCAAGATGCGGCCGGTTGAATTTGCAACTGCAATCTCACCGCTAAAACTTACCGCTTCCACCGAATGCGTTGCTTTCTTAACCAGGATGTCACCCGTCTCGGAGCGCGCAAAAATTGAGGCAACGTCGCTGACATCAATCGTGCCGTCGCCCGTTTGCAAGTAAAGCGCTGCGCCGCGCGGTACCATCAGTTCAACATCGCCAAAAGCGTCACAGCCACCCTTCTCTTCCACGCCGACGTGCTTGTCCACAAGCCAAACCAAAACCTTTGCCGCGCCACCCGAGGGCATACCGGAGTTGGCGCCTTTAAGCTCGATGCGGCCGACTTCGCTTGAGCGAGCGAACACTTCATTCTTGTCCCACCCGCGCACGGTTACATTTCCCGAGTCGACGCAAATTGAAACCGCGACATTAGGCAGGGCTGCAATTGATCGCTCAATCTTCTGAGTCCCGGGCCGGCCATGCCCGTCGGCATAGACGACGCTCGCGGGCAGCAAGAGAAGAAAACTAATGATGAGTACTTTGAACTTCATTATTACGTACAACTAATACTTCAGTCTTATTTGTCGGTCACACGAGCCTGTGCAACTGTATTGAGCAAATCTACTTTGCTTTGATAGGCCGAGAACATGAATTCGGTTGCATCGGGATCGTTGGGATTACTTTTGGCAGCAGTTCGAGCTACCGCCAGAGTGCGATCCACGAAAGCCAAATTGCGTTGGTATTCAGCCTGCACGTCCGGCTTCATCCTGCCTTTGTCCGATTTGATGGTCGAATCCAACTGCGCAATCGTTTGCAGGTAACTACGTTCGCCGGGCAAAAGTTTGACGTGATTTGCGGCAGACTCAATTGGCCGGGGGGCGGTGTGCACGACGGCTAAACCAGTGCCTCGCCGGCGGCGATCGTTGGGAGCAGTGCTCTTCGTTCCGTTCGGTTCTGACGAAGGCGGCGCGCTAGTCGCCGGAGGCGCAGTTGTCGGTTCCGGACTGGGCGCCGGCGAAGCAGTCGCGACCAACGAATCTGTCGAGGACGTTGGCACTGTCTGCCAGCGCATCATGCCCATGATCAAACCAAAGCCAACTATCAACAACAAACTTGCATAACCAAGTGCACGTTGCGGTCTAAACGTAAACAAATCGGAAAGTGACGAAAGCCATTCGCGAACATTACCGGCCGGCGCCTTGTCCGCCGCTGCTTCGATGCGCGCTGATCCGATCGCGGCATCGATGCGCAGGCGCAAGCGCTCGCTCGGCACGGCCGATTGAAACTCAGGCGCAAGCGCAGCCGCCAGGACGCTGTTTTCCTGCTCCAATTGTCGCGCAAGATCGTTGCAGCTTATGCAGGAAGCGAGATGAGAAGTCACCTGCTCCACGCGCCGGTCCTGCAGTTCTCCATCCAAATAACTTTGCAGAACTTCTTCTTGCAAACACTCTTTCATGCCTTGCCTCCGATTTTCCCGTACACCCGGGCAAACTCTTTCCGGCCGCGCGCGACCAGACTGCCGACGTTCGTCTCTTTCACCGCCAACGTGTCGGCGATTTCACGATAGGAGAGTCCCTGATGTCTCAGCAACAAACAACTGCGCATCGGCTCTTTCAGCTTGTCCAACGCGCGTCGCGTTTGTTCAATGTCTACGTTACGGCTGTAATCCTCGTCTGGCGCGGGCGCGAACCAACCTTCATGCGTTGAATTCTTGTGATATTCGTTGTCGCGCGTCATCGATCGCGTGTTCCCGCGAATAGTGTTGCGCGCTACGTTCAAGGTGACACGCAAAAGCCAGGCGCGCAACAACTCCTCGCCTGGCTTCGAATTAAGATTACGATAGAGCCGTAGAAAAACTTCCTGCGTAATATCCTCTGCCAACGCCGCATCGCGAACTACCGAGCACGCCGTGCGAAAAACGGCCCGGTGATGAAGCGTAAAAGCCTCATCGAAGCTGAGCGGAGGCGCTGCAGTCGCGATTTCGTCAGGCATCAAATTTACTAAGGCTCTGGCTTGTCCGCTCATTTAAAACCGCTCTCAGGAAACAAACACCGCAACCGGCTCGCTTGTGGCAACTTTATCGCAAGTATCCGATAAGCTTTAGGTTGTCGTAACGCCGCGACAAACTAAAAAGTCTATCGGACATTTGGCCCCAGCCATCGGCTAACTGCTTTTTACCTTTTTATTGTAGTCTGAATCCTGAACTGCGACCAAAAACAACGGCACCGATTCAATAAAACAACTGCGGAGAGACACTGCTTGAACGAGCAGGCGCGTGCGAAAGTTCTTAAATCCTGAAGTCATGAGCGAAACTCCAGCACTCGTAAATTCCACCGAAGCTCTTCGGAATAGCTCCTTCATGCGCGCGTGCCGGCGCGAAGCTGTGCCGTTTACGCCTATCTGGCTGATGCGCCAGGCGGGCCGTTACATGCAGGAATATCGGGACGTTCGGGCGCGGGTTGGTTTTTTGGAATTGTGCAAAACGCCCGCGCTGGCGGCAGAAGTGACCGTGACTGCGGCGGAACGGTTGGGTGTGGACGCGGCGATTATTTTCGCAGACATTCTGCTGCCGCTGGAGCCGATGGGCTTGCAGCTCGAGTTTACTAAAGGAGATGGGCCGGTAATTCACAATCCGGTGCGATCCGCCGCTGACGTCGATCGACTGATTGAGATTGAAGGCGTCGGCGCGCTTCAGTTTGTGTTTGAGGCGATTCGCCACACGCGTCGCGCTCTTCGCCACGATCTTCCCTTAATCGGATTTGCAGGAGCGCCATTTACACTCGCTTCGTACATCGTCGAAGGCGCCGGCTCGAAAAACTACGTGCAGACAAAGTCGTTGATGTACAACGACAGCGGCGCCTGGCACGCAATGATGTCGCTGATTTCGCGCGCCCTGGTTAAATATCTCAACGCGCAAGTCGACGCGGGCGCGCAGGCTTTGCAGTTGTTTGATTCATGGGTTGGCTGTCTCAGTCCGGATGATTATCGGGAATACGTCTTGCCGCACACCCGTAGCGTCATTGCCGGCATCGCTTCAGACACACCCGTCATTCATTTTGGCACCGGCACCGGAGAGCTGCTGAAACTGATCAGCGAAGCCGGCGGAAATGTTATCGGCATTGACTGGCGCGTGCGTTTGGACGACGGCTGGGAACGGGTTGGGCGCGATAAAGCAGTGATGGGGAACCTCGATCCGGTGGCGCTGTTTGCAAACCGGGAACAGTTGCGCGGGCAAGCAAAGACAATTCTTGAACAAGCCGGTGGCCGCCCCGGGCACATCTTTAATCTTGGTCACGGCATCCTGCCGGAAACACCCGTCGAGAATGTGATAGCGCTGGTTGAGATGGTCCACGAGATGAGTTCGAAGTAGCACGGACTTTAGTCGGTGTTTCTTAGTATCGTTCCAAAACCCGCGGAGCGGGTGATGGCATAAAGCCTGGGGTGGAGCGAAGCGCAACCCCAGGTTAGTTTAAGATGAGAAGCCCGAGCGCGCGAAGCGTGCGACAGCGCAATGGGTACAAGTTATTCATCAATCGATTGCTCTCGCCCGCTTCGCGGGCTCTTGCATCATACGGTCGATGATCCTGGGGTTCCGCTTCGCTCCA
>DNND01000098.1:9398-10575 GCA_003488005.1 Blastocatellia bacterium
GCTTCGCTCCACCCCAGGCTTTATGCTGACGCCGCGCTTCGCGGGCTCAATCCAAACTTTTCAATGCCCTAACCAGAGATCCTAATGTCTCTCCTACTTCAATGACTTCTTCCTACGATGCATTGCTCGTCGTCTCCTTTGGCGGGCCCGAAGGAATGGACGATGTAATTCCTTTCCTTGAAAATGTGCTGCGCGGCAGAAACGTTCCGCGCGAGCGCCTGCTTCAGGTGGCCAAACACTACGAATTATTTGGCGGGCTTAGTCCTATCAATGAACAAAACCGCCAACTGATTGCCGCGTTGAAAAAAGAGCTGGCTACCAAGGGACCGGGCCTCCCAATTTATTTTGGCAATCGCAACTGGCATCCGCTGCTGCCTGACACGCTCAAGCAAATGCGTGACGACGGGATACAAAACGCGCTGGCGTTTGTCACTTCGGCTTACAGTTCGTATTCGAGTTGTCGCCAGTATCTGGAAAACATTGCCGCGGCGCGTGCTGTCGTCGGCGAAGACGCGCCGCGCGTGGAAAAAATCCGCGCATTTTACAATCATCCCTTATTCGTCGATGCAAATGTTGAGAATATCCGCGCGGCGTTTCAGAAGATTCCCGCCGAACGACGAGCCAACGCGCCTCTTGTTTTCACCGCCCACAGCATTCCCAACTCGATGGCGAAAAACTGCGACTACGAGGCACAGCTCGGCGAAACCAGCCGACTCGTCGCCGACGCGTTAGGCGTCGAGCGATGGCGGCTCGTCTTTCAAAGTCGCAGCGGCTCACCGGCGCAACCGTGGCTCGGTTCGGATATTCTTGACTACTTGCGGGAACTACACGCCGCTGGCGTTACCGATGTCGTCGTTGCCCCCATCGGTTTCGTTTCGGACCACATGGAGATCATTTACGACCTCGATACGGAAGCCAGGGCGCTGTGTGATGAGCTGGGCTTGAACATGGTACGCGCGGCGACAGCCGGCACGCATCCGCTGTTCATCGAAATGATCCGCGAGTTGATAATGGAGCGCATCGATCCGGAAAGGCCGCGGCGATTTCTGGGTTCGATTGGAGCCCGCAACGACATTTGCGATCCGGATTGCTGCGCCTTTGTTTGATAGAGTGGCATAGACTTCAGGAAGCTCTTATCAAGTCAATGCGGCTAAGCGTTTCCAAAACCCGCGTAGCG
>DNND01000012.1 GCA_003488005.1 Blastocatellia bacterium
CTACGCGACGCGAACACTTTTTTAACCGCTTCCCGGCCTTGAAAGGCCGGGCTAAATTCGCACCGACGCTACGCGTCGAAAGACAGAAGCAGATCTATGCGTCTTACTTGATCAGACCTTCCTAAAGCTTATCGGACATCAAACCAACTCGACAGATTAGCGTTTCTTGACACGCTCTAAGCACGTTCGCATAATGCATTGCCCATGCGGATGTGGCGGAACTGGCAGACGCGCAGGTCTCAGAAGCCTGTGATGGTGACATCGTGGAGGTTCAAGTCCTCTCATCCGCACCACTTTTAGTCAGCAATAAAGCGAGCCCAAACCGGGCTCGCTTTTCTTTTTGGAACCCTCCGGCAGCCCTCGCGTTTGATCAAAAAGGTGTCACATCGGCAACTGTCACGGTGTCTTATCAGTAAGCGCACTCGAGGGATATTGTGTTAAGGGGACAATATGAAAGCCGAATATGCTGACTCAACTCAATTGGACCCGGGCCGTCAGGAGCGAAGCTCGCTGAGGGCCAGTGCGGCATTGTCGTTGAAGATGACCGAGCGACCGGCTGGCAACCGCGTCCAGCGTCTCGCCGATTTGGCTCACATACTTGTAAGAGAGGCCGAAACGTTGGCCTCGGACAAGACGTTTACCGAAGAATCAAATAAGTTGCGAACAATGAACATCGCTGAAGGCATAGACTTTTACGACGAGGTCACGCGCTTTGAGATTGGCCTAATAAAGCTCGCACTCGAACGCGTCGGACGAAACCAAGCCGCCGCCGCCAGACTACTGCACATCAAGCCCACCACGCTGAACTTCAAGATAAAACTGTACGGGATCGAGTACTGAAGAAGCGCGCAAATCGTGAATCGTAAATCGTGAATCGTGAACTGGGTGGCATGAGGTCAGTACCGCCTGCGATAGCAGGTGGATGCTTGCTTGTTCCGGTTTCAAAGACTTGCCAGACATTGATTTGAACAGGGGGCAGAATCCACCTGCTACCGCAGGCGGTACTGACTTCATGCCACCCGGTTATTCACGATTTACGATTCACGATTTACGGTTCTTAGTTGACCGCCTGCGAGGAATTGTCTGCCGAAGGCTCGCGCCCATCGGAGACCGTCAACGGCTGTTCATCGAAGAGGGTCGAATTGATCAGCGTCTGCACCCAGTACTGCCCCGCTGCCGGAAAGGTAACGTTAACAAAGAAACTGATGTTATCGGCAAAGCCGCCCGGTGTTATTTCAAAACTGGTTGGCTGTGACACGACGATTGGGTGCTGTCGATCAGGTGTCAGGATTCTGACTTCCGAAAGATGCGTGCCCTGCCCTTGCCAATGATTCACGACAGCAAACTTGATCAGCGAGACTGGCAACTGCTGCACCATGATGTTTTGAAACACGCCCATGAACGAAAGCTTGTTGCCCACTTCCAGCCGCACGTCATCGCAAAAAAGTGTGTAGAGTAATTCAAGATTTTGATCGTTAGTTTGCTTTGATGTCATTTTACTTTCCTATTAAGAATTCAAGTTCGGTAATCACCTAGTGCCGGTTCGATTTCAACTTTGCCTGTTCCAGGTCCGAAGGACCGGTAGTTAGTAGCCCCGTCCGTTAGGGCGGGGTAGAGGTATGTTTACTTGCCCCAGCGCCGAAGGTGCGCAAGTTTTCGTGCCGGCCCTTCGGGCCTCGCATCTAGCTAAATAAAGTCCCCGCCCTAACGGACGGGGCTACTGACTACCGGTCCTTCGGACCTATAAGATCAAATTGAACTAATACTAATCACCGCGACTAGCTTAGCATCTTCTTGAACGCTTCCTCATCGAGCACGGTAACCCCTAACTCAGTCGCCTTGTCCAGTTTCGATCCAGCTTCTTCACCCGCAACCACAAAATCGGTCTTCTTACTAACTGATCCGCTGACGCGGCCGCCCCGAGATTCAATAGCCGCGCGCGCTTCATCGCGCGTGAAATCTGCCAGCGTTCCAGTTAAAACAAAAGTCTTCCCGGCAAATCTTTCATCTGTTTGCTGGCGGGTTCTTTCCATTTTCGTCCGCACGCCGGCGGCCGCTAGTCGTTCGCATAAGGCCAGGTTGCCTGGATCGTCAAACCAATCGCGCACGCTTTGGGCCACCGTCAAACCAATCTCGGGAACGTCGTCGAGTTCTTCAACCGTCGCCTTGCTCAACGCTTCGAGTGAACCAAACTGGCGTGCCAGCGTCGTCGCCGTGCGATCGCCAACGTGGCGCAGGCCCAGCGCATAGATAAGATTTGCCAGGTCCTTCTGCTTGCTCGCCTCAATTTGCGCGAGCAAATTGGCAGCAGATTTTTTAGCCATTCGCTCGAGACCGGCGAGGTCTTCTAAAGTAAGACTGTAAAGATCGCCGGCGTCGTGGACCTTTCCGCTTTCGACCAGTTGATGCACCAGCGACTCGCCCAGACCTTCAATGCGCATTGCTCTTCGCGAAGCGAAGTGCAACAGCCGGCCCTCGAGTTGGGCCGGACAATCCGCGGCGATACAACGCGAAACCACTTCGCCTTCTGGTCGCGAAATCTCGCCGCCGCAGACGGGACATTTCCGGGGCATACGAAAAATCTTCTCGGCGCCGGTGCGCTTTGCCTCAATAACTTTCAGCACCTTGGGAATGACGTCGCCGCCTTTTTCGATTAGCACCCAATCGCCGATACGAATTCCCAGGCGCTTCACTTCATCAGGGTTATGCAGCGTGGCGCGCGACACGGTGGTGCCGGCTAACACGACGGGCTCGAGGTTCGCTACTGGCGTCAGCGCGCCTGTCCGTCCCACCTGAACCACGATCGAGAGCACTTGCGTAGTCGCTTGACGCGCGGCGTACTTGTAGGCGATGGCCCAGCGCGGCGCCTTGTTGGTAGTGCCAAACTCGTCTTGTAGCGCGGTTGAGTTCACCTTCACCACCAGCCCATCGATTTCATAATCCAGCTCGTCCCGCTTTGCCTCCATCCGATTCGCGAACGCGATGACCTCATCAATCGACTTGCAAAGAACCCGCTCAGGATTGATGCGCAGCCCGGCCTGCTGCATCCAGTCGAGCGCTGCCCAATGTGTGGCAAACGGCTTTCGGTCCCCGGCGAGCAGGTCGTAAGCGAACATCTCGAGCCGCCGCGAGGCAGTGATTTTAGGATCGAGTTGGCGAATGGTGCCTGCGGCTGCGTTGCGCGGGTTGGCAAAACGCGGCTCGTCCCGTTCCTCACGCTCAGCGTTGATGCGTTCGAAAACTTTTCGTGGAATGAACGCCTCGCCCCGCACTTCAACGTTTGCGATCTCAGATCTCAGATTTGAAATTTCAGATTCCTGATTCGAATTCTT
>DNND01000001.1 GCA_003488005.1 Blastocatellia bacterium
ACGCGCAAACGAGCGATCTCTGGTTGCCAGGTGACCTCGGCAAAGTGACAGCCGAACGAATGCATGGAGAACTTCGGGTTCGGCGTAAAAGCTGTCTGTTCAGAGCTGCCGCCGCCTGCAACCAGTCGTACATTCGCTTGGCGGAGCACCTCGCCGAATGCAACTCCTTTCGCGACTCCCTCGGCTTTCACGAAGATGCGACCACCTTCCAAAGCGAGATCTTCAGGTTTGTGTCCGAGGAAAGGTGAGCCGGGAGTCGAGACGGCTACAATCATCAGCGACGAGATCGCCTGGTCGGCGGCCTTAAAGACGGCCGGGATCACTGAACTCGTGGCGAGCGAACCGCCTGAGATCGGACCATCCGGAAGCGCGCTGTCCCCCAGATCAACTTCGATCTGGTTGACTGGCACTCCTGTCTTCTCCGATGCGAGCTGCGCCAGGATCGTATACGTGCCGGTGCCGATGTCCTGCGTGGCGCAGGCAATGCGCACGGTGCCATCGTCACGCAATTGCATGTTCGCTTCGGCTGCGAATCGGCCTGCTACCCATGCCGCACCCGCCATGCCCCAACCCAGCATCAGGCCGTCTCGCTTCATCGAGCCGGCGACCGGGTTGCGTTTCGCCCAGCCGAATTTCTCCGCGCCAACATTCAAGCACTCCACGTAGTGGCGTGATGAAAATGGAAGGTTGAGTGACTCGTCAATTTTAGGCTCGTTGAGGAGGCGGAAGCGCACCGGATCGATCTTCAGTTGATCGGCCATTTCGTTCATCGCCGATTCGGTGGCGTAAAGTCCGGGGACAGCGCCGGGGCCACGCATATCGGCGGTGGCGCCGATGTTGCGCCGCGCGCGTCCGAAGGTCACGCGCAGGTTGGGAACGCTGTAATGGAACGGCGTGGCTTCACCGCAGTCCTCGTGGTAATTGTCGATCATCGACATATGGTAGATGTAATCGTGCTGCAGCGATAGAAGTTTGCCATCAGGCGTTGCACCCAGACGGACGCGTTGCTGCGTGCGGGCGCGATGTCCGACGGTCTGGAACATCATCTTGCGGCTGACGACCAGCTTCACCGGTTTACCTAACTGACGTGCCGCTGCGGCGGCGAGCGAAACGTGCGTCCACGGATAGAGCTTGCCCCCGAAGCCAGAGCCGAGGAACTTCGCGATGACGCGTACATTCTCCTTAGGCAACCCGAACATCTGCGCCAGAACGCCGCGCAGGTTGACCACTCCTTGCGTCGAGTCGTACAGCGTCAGCATCTGTCCATCCCAGATCGCGGTAGTGGCGTGCAGCTCGAGCGGATTGTGCGTTTCGGCCGGCGTGACGTAAGTTTCGTCGAGCTTCACGGGCGCACTGCCGAACGCGGCGTCGGCATCGCCGCGGTGGCTCTGCAGTCGTGCCTGTGGTCCGTACGCGGTAAAAACGACGTCAGGATCGTCGTCGGCTTGGAGATGAGATTCAACATTGGGTTTTTCTTTTGAGTACGTCGCACGTACTGCGTCGGCTGCAGCCTTGGCGGCCTCGAACGTTTCGGCGACACCGAGAGCAACGTACTGGCCGTAGTATCGGATCACGTCATCTTCGAATGGGGGCCGGCGCTCAAGGCAGACGCGATCGAAGCCCGGCGCCGGAGTGGAACGAGAGATACTGCCGATGTTCCCGCGATGAAAAACCGCACGCACACCCGGCATCTTCCCTGCTGCCGAAGTATCCAGCGTGAGCAACTTGCCATGCGCGATCGTGGCTTCCACCGGCACGGCGTACAACATTCCGGAGAAATTGAAATCTGAGGTGTACTGCGCCAGGCCTGTGACTTTACGCGGGCCATCTATGCGCAATGTGTCGCGTCCGATCGGAGAAGGTGTTTGCTGTGTTGTTGCCATGGTTGCTCCTGAAAATCAGCTAGCAGCGGCCGTGCGCAAAGCATGCGTCAGGCATCGTTTCGCCAGTTCGATCTTGAAACCGTTCTCACTCTGAGGCTTGGCCCCTCGCATCGCGGCCTCAGCAGCTTGCCGGAAAGTCACGTCGTTTGCTGGCTTGTTGTGCAGTGCGGCTTCCGCTTCCTGTGACCGCCATGGTTTTGTACCCACCCCGCCGAGCGCGATACGGGCTTGCGTGATCTTGCCGCCCTTGCTTGTGAGTACCACCGCCGCCGATGCCAGAGCGAATTCGTAAGACGCGCGATCGCGTAGCTTGAGATAGAGCTGCTTGCTTCCCGCGATGGGCGGCGGGAGAGTGACGTGGGTGATGAGGTCGCCAGACTCCAACACCGTTTCGCGGTGCGGCGTGCTGCCCGGCAGGAGATGAAAATCAGCGAACGCGATTACGCGTTGGCCTTTCGGACCCTGGACATGGATTTTTGCTTCCAGCGCCGCCATGGCCACGCACATGTCTGATGGATTAGTCGCTATGCAATGCTCGCTTGCACCGAGAATAGCAAGCGTTCGGTTGCTACCGGTGATCGCCGGGCATCCGCTGCCGGGTTCACGTTTGTTGCACGGCATCGCGGTGTCGCGGAAGTACATGCAGCGTGTGCGCTGCAGCAGGTTCCCGGCAACGGTCGCCATGTTGCGAACCTGGGCCGACGCGCCATTGAGGATCGCTTGTGACAGCACAACGTAGTCACGTTGCACACGGGCGTCATACGCTAGATCTGAGTTGCGGACTGTGGCGCCGATCTTCAGTCCACCATCGGGCATGAGTTCAATCTTGTCGAGTGGCAGGCGATTAATATCGAGCACCCGTGCGGGAGTCTCCACGTTCAGCTTCATCAGGTCGATCAGCGTTGTGCCGCCACCCATGAATCGCACGTCCGCGCCCTGCTGCGCCGTCTTCGATTGTGCTGCGGCGGCGATGGCTGCCGCGGAGTCTGTTGGACGGATGAATTCGAAGGTATGCATGCTGCCTCCTGCTCTGCGTTCTTAAGCTCGTTTTCGAACCTGCTGGATTGCTTCGACGATATTGGCGTAGGCACCGCAGCGGCAGATGTTGCCGCTCATTAGTTCCTTCACAGCTGCGTCGTCGGGACCGCACGGCTCGTTAAGTAGCGCCGCTGCCGACATAATTTGCCCAGACGTACAGTACCCGCATTGATAGCCGTCGCAAGCAAGGAAAGCCGCTTGCATTGGATGTAGCGCCTCCGGCGTACCGAGTCCCTCGATGGTCGTGATCTCATGTCCATCGTGCATCAGGGCAAGGTTGAGGCAGGAGAGCACGCGCTTGCCATTCACATGCACTGTGCATGCGCCGCATTGGCCATGGTCGCAGCCCTTCTTCGTGCCGGTGAGCACAACCGTCTCACGAATACAGTCCAGTAGCGTCGTCCGCGGATCGATGCGAAGGTTGTGGTCCCTGCCGTTAATGCGCAGCTTGATCGGGACGGCGCCCTCGATACTCGGCACAGTACCAGGAGAACCCGAGTCGCTCTCTTCGGCAGAACTATTCGCGAACGCCGGTACATACGACGCTGCCAAGCTTGCTGCCACACTACTTCCCGTGGTCAAAAGAAATTTGCGGCGGGTAGGATCTGGCGGGCACGATTGGGGATCGTCGTCTGACATAACTGCCTCCGTTTCAAGTGAAAAATGTTTGTAGAAGTTTCCTGTATTTTACACTAGTCTTGCACGAGCACGAACAGTTTCCCCATCGGATGCATCCACACTCACTATGACTCTCGCGCAACGTTCCATGGATTTTTTGGCAGGCGCGAGGCCGAGCTTCACGAATTCTCCGCGGATTCTATTGACCTCGGAACCGCTCTTTGGCGACCCAGTTGCTTATATAACGAGAACAATGGACGAGGGAGATGCCTTCGGTTTGACATGTTGCCAGAAAGCGAATGACATCCAGGTCGACGAGACTGACTTCGTTCAAGTCGAGCGTGACGTTCGGTCCTCCGGCCTTTATTTGAGCTTTCAATTCTTGTATATGCTCCCGCCGCATGCGGCCAATCAGCCTCAGCGTCGTCGTCTGTCCATCCGAATCTTTCTCGATTCTTAAGGTCACGTTCGTTTGTTCTCAAGTGCCGATGTGAACGGGTGCACGCAGAGTGCCACGTGTAATTCTGCTGAATCACAAGCGTTTTCGTTTTAGCCTAGGGCCGCTTTTTCGGCATTTGCTGAAAACTCAGCCTGGAGCATCGGCGTGGACTGCATTGGGCCTTGGAACCCGCCGACGAGCCTGTGTGAAAACTCCGGTCTCAGCGCCAACGGCGCGAAATGTAATAGCCTGGGCCACCGGCCCAGGTGACAAGCCAATCAAATTCCCGAGCGCTGAAAGCGCGTAATGATCGCGACGGCGCCTTGATGTCACGGTTTCGGTTCCGTAGTCGTCATTTCGCGCTTTCAGCGCTTAAACACAAATCCGCGTGCTGACCCAGGGCGTTGCCCTGGGCTATTACATTTCACGCCTTTGGCGCTGCTCCGATCAACTTGAGGCTCACTTCCAGTTCCGTTGCATTACGCTGAATCTAAAACGTCCGTCTCTGTGGCCTGACTCATTCCGAAAAATCGGGAAGCGGGGTAAATGTGTGGTCCTGATTTGGTGACCCTCGGATGAGGGTCAATTCCGCGTTTGGAGGTATGATTGAGCAGTTCTGATAGGTACTCAGTTTGTGGCGCTAGTCTGCCCTCATGGTCAAGGAGAGCTATATGTATGTGTTCAAAGAAGGACAGGCGGCCGTTACCCACTTGCAGAAAGCCGGAAAGGCACAACTCATTGTGGAACTGACTGCTGCCCCAGACGACCCTAGTTTCGCGGACGATCCTCCCTCTTGCTCCGTAACAATCACCGCTAAGGATCCGAGCAACTCGGCGAAGGTGCTTGAGCAAATAACCAAAGAGATCTCTCGACAAACGGATCGAATGGATCGCACGTTTCAACTATCCGCCGAAACAAGCGTCGGGGTACTTCGTCGATGGGTCTGGCGGGAGAAACGAAAGGGTCTTGAACTTACAATTACCGTTACACCAATCAATGGCTGGGAAGATTATTACGAGCCGACGCAAAAGACGGTTCAAGTCATCGCGGGTGAAATGAAACCACTTTCGGTATCCCTAAAACCGAAAAGTTCTCGGTCTAGTCGCCCAGTTCGTCTCGATAAGGGCCATCTAGCGAAGTGAAAGTCGCGTATAGCTATCCGCTCTAATTTTCGATCGCGCGCCCAACATCGTTTGGATCGGAGCGCGGGGTGTGTTCCGCAATTGATGGATGAAACGAAGGTTGAAACAAATCGCCGCGCCCGGCCAACTCAAACGTTATGCGGCTCGTCCACTGTTAATAGCACATGAAGATTGTCTTAAGTAGAAAGGGGTTCGATGCGGTTAACGGCGGTCGACCTAGTCCTATTTTGCCAGATGGAACTTTGGTCCCATTACCAATTCCCGATCTATCAGAAACGTCAGGGATCACATACGGCGACATAAACTCTGCACATCACGAGTCCATCGGTAATGTTGTCGAAGATCTGACCAAGCAGCGCGTACGGCGTGGCCACTTTGCTCATCTTGACCCAGATCTCAGAAGGTCCGCATATCCGAGGCTTCGCGGATGGCAACCGCTCTTCGGTCAAGCTGGCGGTGATCAAACGCACCTAGAAAGACAAGGCGTTACTCTCGGCGATCTGTTCTTATTTTTTGGATGGTTTCGAGAAGTAGAGATTATTAACGAAAGATATCGCTATGTGAGGAACGCACCCAATCTGCATGTAATTTATGGTTGGTTGCAAATCGGCAGGATACTTCGTGTACCGACTGCGCATGTGCCGCGATGGGCCGAATATCATCATCACTTCCACCCACCCTCTTCCTCAGGTAATTGGATCGATAACACTGTCTACGTTTCCACACCACGACTAATCCTGAATGGCCGCAACCACGACACTCACGGCGGCGGAGTCTTTGCACGGTACAACGAACAACTCCGTCTGACATGCCCTAACCAAAGGAATAGAACTCTGTGGCAACTACCAAACTGGTTTTACCCAAGAGACGGGCGCTCCCCGCTCAGTCGTCACGGAAACAGGAACCGTTGGACGCTGGAAGGCGATCATACAATCCTAGACAGCGTCGATCTTGGTCAAGAATTCGTTTTCGACGCCGACGAATATCCGGAGGCGATACCATGGGTACATCAGCTAATGACACTAGCCCCAGCAGAGGATGGGAAAGTCATGAAGGCTCCGGAGCGTGATCACAAAACAGTTTTGACGGCGGATGCAGAAATGGTGGATGCGTCTCACAAACTCGTAGTCACGCCTGGAGAGAAACAGAATGGCGATGCTTCCAAGCAGGACCTCCAGCAAGCGCTACGACAATCGAGGGACTCAGAGGCGCGGCTCCGAAAGATCATCGACACGATTCCAGCGCTGGCGTGGTGCAACTTGTCGGATGGCTCCAACGATTTTGTTAACCAGCGCTGGTCTGACTACACGGGTCTGTCTCAAGAAGAGGTGAAGCAAGTGGGGTGTAAGGTGGCAATCCACCCCGAAGACCTGCCTAGGTGGCTGGACCAGTGGCGGGCGCTGTTAGCTTCCGGAGCAGGAGGCGAGATCGAAGCGCGGCTTCGTCGCCACGATGGAGACTACCGCTGGTTCCTCATCCGAGTACAACCTTTGCAAGAAGAGTCCGGCGAGATTCTCCGATGGTATGGAACCAATACCGACATCGAGGACCGCAAGCGGGCGGAAGAGAAGCTACGCGAAGACGAGCGTGAGATTCGCAGGATTACCGACGCCATCCCGCAGACAATCATGGTCCAAAATCCAAGCGGCGTGCCGATCTATGCGAACCAGGCGGTCCTCGACTACACCGGGCTCACCATAGACGACGTGATCTCTTCCGACTTTCGTGCGCGCATCTTCCATTCCGAAGATCTCGAACGGCTGCACGACGAGCGGGAAGCGGCGCTGGTACGGGGCCTGCCGTTTGAATTCGAACAACGGGCGCTCAGGAAAGATGGCCGGTATCGTTGGTTTCTTATCCAATACAACCCGCTGCGGGATGAACACGGAGCAATCATGCGCTGGTATGCAACCGGCACCGACATTGACGATCGCAAACGCAATGAGGAACGGACGCAAAATGAAAATCTCGTGTTGCGCGAAGAAATCGAACGCTCTTCGATGTTCGAAGAAATCGTTGGCTCTTCCGAAGGACTGCGCCAGGTGCTGGCGCAAGTCTCAAAAGTGGCTCCCACTGATTCTACAGTTCTGATATTAGGTGAGACCGGCACCGGAAAAGAATTGATTGCTCGCGCGATTCACAATCTATCCAAGCGCTCGACCCGCGCCTTCATTGGAGTGAACTGCGCGGCGATTCAGCCGGCGCTGGTTACCTCCGAGCTTTTCGGCCATGAAAAGGGCTCCTTCACCGGAGCATTTCAGCGGCGGCTGGGACGCTTTGAATCCGCTGACGGTGGAACGATTTTCCTCGATGAAGTTGGCGAACTCCCACCGGAGACGCAGGTTGCGTTGTTACGAGTTTTGCAGGAGCGGGAATTCGAACGAGT